>DASQZT010000084.1:0-14932 GCA_035638575.1 Bryobacteraceae bacterium | reverse complement strand
GGGCTGGAATACAGCATCTCCGTGCCCAGGCCTTGGCGCACCGCCGGAAACTCCTCCACGGTGTAGAAGTGCGGCGTCGCGTAGCGGTACAGCGCGGTTTCGGTGAAGAAGGAAATGGTGTGGCGGAAGTTGCCGATATTGTCGATGTAGCCCGGGTACCAGACGTCGAAGGTCTCCTGGTGCATGGAGCCGGGAAGCCCGTGATCGTCCAGGTATTCCGCGATGGTGGTTCCGATCAGGCTCAGCCACCGCAGCATGAGCGGGTGCATGTTTCCCGAAATCGGATCGGCGAACGGCGGCAGGTAGATGCGTCCGGGGAACGGCGCGCTTTGATGCTGCGTGTAGAAGACCAGCGGCTGCGTTTCGAGCGTGGCCTTGGTGATCTCGCGCGATTCCAGCATGTTCAGCATGTAGCCGTCGCGGTTGTTATCGTGGCCCACGTACTCCTGGTACAGCACGGGAAGGGGGCTGACCTCGTAGGGCGTGCCGACATTTTCGCGATACCAGTTGGCCACGATGTTCTGGCCGTCGGGGTTGATGGAAAACCACAGCTCGACGATGAGGTTCTGGCGGATGGCCTGGAACTCGGGGTCTTCGCTGGCCACCAGGTCGTAGCCGAGTTGGATGGTGTGCTGGTGATTGGCCACCTCGGTGGCATGCAGGCCGCCATCGATGTGGATGATCGGCCGGGTGTCGCGCGCCATGGCGTGGGCCTGCTCGTCGGTGATTCCGCGGGCCACGGCGAGGCGGCGCGACGTATCCTTATAGTGCTCCAGTTGCTCCAGGTTCTCCGGGCTGGAGATGAACGCGATCCACCAGTCGCGGCCCTGCGTGGTCTTGCCTACCTGAACGAGCTTGATGCGGTTCGAGGCAGCGGCGACCTTGCGGAAATAGCCCAGCGCGTCGTCGTAAGTCGCCAGGTGGAAGTCGGCGCCTGGCTTGTAGCCCAGCACGGATTCGGGAGTGGGCACCTGGGCCGCGGCGACGGCGGCGAAGAACAGGACGGGGAGCCTTCGGAACAGGCTGCGGTTCATGGGATCACCGCCAGTTTGTATTGGTCGAGCAGGTCTTCCAGTTTGGCCGCGCTGAAGTCCCTGGTTCGCAGGTCCACCGCGAATTTCTTGAGCTGCGCGGAGTAAGCGGCGTAGCCGCGCGCCACGGCGGCGTCCTCCACCTGGGCGCGCAGATCGTCGAGCAGCGGGAGGCGGTCGCGCTGGAAGGCGTCCAGAGCGCCCTCGAGACGCTTGCCCTCGTCGGCCGCGCGCGGCCCGCGAGCGGTGAAGTACGCGCGGTTTTGATCGAGGAGCCGGCCCAGTTCGGTCTTCACGGATTCGGCTTCGCGTCTCCACGCGGACTGCTGGGGATTGCCACCGCCACCGCCGCGTCCCCCGCGGGCGGGCGCTTCGGGAGCCATGGCGGAGTTGTAGTACAGCGCGTTGAAGAGGAACTTGTAGGTGCCGTGCGACTGGCCGCGCCACTGCGGCCGGAAGGCTAGGAGAATGATATGGCCGCGGCCGTAGTCGGCGTCGAGCGCCGCGGCTTTGCCTTCGATCCGGTCGGCGCCTATGAGGAAGCCGCTGACCAGCGGGTTGCGGTCCCTCACGTAGCTCGCCAGCACTTTGCCGCGGAAGGCCGGCCGCGTATCGAACACCGGGTTGCGCTCAAACATGATGGTGGTGCTGAGCGGCAATCCCGCCACCACCGCGTGATTGGGTTCCTTGATCTCGGTGCGCAGCAGCGAGCCCGAGCAGAAGAACTGGTCCGACCTCAAGTTGGCCACCACGTTGGTGAGGGCAAGATTGAACTGCTCGACGGCGAACAAGGTGGCATTCCCGAGAGTGACGAGCGTGCCGCCGTTGGTGACGAAGTCGCGGAGCGCGTCGGCGCCGGTGTCGCCGATGCCGCCGGCGTATTGGCCCGGCACGGTGCCGGCCTGCATGCCGTCCATGATCTGGCGGGCCGGCATTTCGGCGAAGAGGATGGTGTCGAACTGCTCGCGCAGGTGGCCCGCCTGAATCTCGCTGTTGTGCAGGCGCGTGTGCGGAAACCGGAATTGCTCCAGGAGCCAGCGGGTCCAGCCCTGGTCGATGCTGCCGGCCCACGGCTCGTAGATGCCGATCCGAGGCTTCTTGACCGGCCACGCGGCGGGAGCTTCCTTGAGCGACGTGGCGTCCACGCCGTCCTTCTTGAGGATCGATTCGAAGTTGCCGGCGGCGTAGATGGTGGACTCGGATTTGGAGAAGCTCACGGTGCCACCGGCGGCGAGGATGTCGTTGACCGCGGCCAGCGCGGCATTGGAGTTGTGCGAGAACGCCAGGACCGGTCCGGAGCCGTCGACCTTTCCCTGGATCGGGTCCACGCGTTCGATCTTGCGGAGCGCGCGGCGGGCGGTGTCGGCAATGGGCTGGGAGACGGTCACCACTTCGACGCCCATCTGGATGGGCAGGGTCCAGCCGGTCACATCGTAGGGAGTCTGCGCCGGTGCGGCAGCGGCGGCAGCGCCCTGGGCCCCGGCTTGTGCGCCGCCCGCGCCCCGGCCTCCGCCGCCGGCGCCTCGTCCGCCACCGGCAGCGGGTGCGGCTGCCGGCGCGGCGGTCTCCGCGGGCGCTTCCCCAGCGCCGGCTGGCGCGGCAGCGGGAGCTTCCGCGGCGCCGCTCGGGGCAGCAGCAGTTTCACCAGCCTGGCCTCGGCCGCCTCCGCCTCCACGGCCGCCACCTCCTGCTCCGCCTCCCGCCGCGGGCGTGGCACTCAGCGACGGAGGATGGGGCAGCTCCGGATACTTCTGAATGTCGAACAACTCCTTGACCAGGGCGGCGAAGGGCTGGTCCATGAAGATCACCCAGTCGCCCTCCTTGTAGGTGGAGGCATTGGCGGTGAAGGACTGGGTCGCCTGGTGCACCTCGATGCCGTCGGTGATCAGCTTCTCGACGAGGATGGATGCCGTCACCTTGTCGCGCTGCTCGCGCGGAATCACGTAGGCATACGGCGGATCCTTGGTGAACCGCGCGATGACGTCGCGTCCCGCCCGGTAGCGCGTGAAGAGCAGCTCCTCGCGGTTCTTGGCCGCGGTGTCCAGGACGGCCATGGAAGCGCCCAGCATGTAGCGCACCGCATCGCCGAGCCGCCACCACCCGCCGCGCCACGGGCTGGCGTAGAAGACCTCGCTGTGGAGGTCCTGCTTGTCGCGCGGGAACTCGTCGACCGTATAGAAGTGCGGCGTGGCGTAGCGGTAGAGCGCCGTCTCGGTGAGAAACGATATGGTGTTGCGGAAGTTGTTCACGTGGTCGACGAAGCCGGGGTACCAGTCGTCGAAGCGGCCGCGATGCATGGCGCCGGGCATTCCGTGCTCATCGAGATAGGCCGCCATCGAAGTGCCAAATACGTTGATCCAGCGATACATCAGGGGGTGCGGATTCAAGGACACGGGATCGCCGAACGGCGGAATCCAGATGCGCGCGGGAAAAGGCGCGGTCTGGTGGTGGTTGTAGAAGACCTGGGGATAATATTCCAGATCGGCGCGGGTGATGACCTGCGACTCGAGCATGTTGTTCATGTAGCCGTCGCGGTTGTTGTCGTGCCCGATGTATTCCTGGTAGAGGCCCGGCATGTTGCTGACCTCGTAGGAGGTGCCGAGGTTGCTCCGATACCATTTGGCGACCATGTTCTGCCCGTCGGGATTGATGGAAAACCAAAGGAGCAGGATCACGTTGTCGAGAATCGCGGTGGTCTCCTCGTCCTTGCCGGTGACCAGGTTGTAGGCCAGCTGGATGGCGTGCTGCGCGGGCGCTACTTCGGTGGCGTGGAGGCCGCCATCGATGTGGACGATCACCCTGCCGCTGCGCGCCAGTTCGTGCGCCTGCGCGTCGGTCAAGCCCTTGACGAGAGCCAGCCGCCGCGCGGTGTCCTTGAACTGATTGAGGCCGGCGAGATTGCGCGCCGAGGAAATGATGGCGATGTACCAGTCCAGCCCTCCGGTGGTCTTGCCGACGCGCACCAGCTTCAGCTTGTCGGTGGATTGCGCCAGCTTCTGAAAGTAGCCGAGCGACTGGTCGTAGCTGGCGAGGAAAAAATCGTCTCCGGGCTTGTGCCCCAGCACGGATTCCGGCGTGGGCACCTGAGCCAGCGCGACCCACAGCGGGAGAAGCAAAGCGGCAGCGGGCTTCATAAGAAGCCTAGCCTAACACCAATACGGTTCACTGATCGGCGGCATCCACGCCTCCCCGGCGTCACATATCCAGGCCGCGAAATGGGGGCACAAGTTCGGGATGGTTTCGTCCACGCGGGCGAAGGCTTGGTCTTGACGACGCCCCGCCGATTCGCCTATATAGGTTGTATGTCTACGGTAGACAGTCCGTCTGAGCGAATGGAATTCCTGCAAGGCACGCTGGAGGTCCATGTCGCCCAACGCTCGCCGCGCCAAATATTTACCGGCTGACACCCCTCGGCCGCAAGCAACTGGTCGAAGAAAGTTCCAAATGGCGCCGGTTCGTCGAAGCCATGAGCCGCGTGCTGAGTCCGGAGGCATAATCGTATGCGCCAATGGTGGAGCAGATTCCGCGCGTGGGTCACGGGGCGCCAGGGAATCGCCGAGGACCTGGCGGAAGAAATCCAGAGCAACCTCCAGATGAAAACGGAGAGCTACATCGAGCGCGGCATGGCCCCGGAGAAAGCCCGAGCCGCGGCGCGCCGCCACTTCGGGAACACCACCGGGGTCGCGGAGAGCGCCCGCGACGCCTGGGGATTCTCCTCGCTCGAAAGTCTCTTCATGGATGTTCGCTACGGTTTCCGCGCCATGCGCCGGGCGCCCGCCTTTTCGGTGGTGGTGATTCTCACCTTCGCCCTCGGCGTCGGAGTAAACACGGCCATCTTCAGCGTGGTCAATGCCGTTTTGCTAAAGCCCCTGCCCTACCCTGATTCCGAGCGCCTGGTGCGTCTCGGCGAGGCCACCGCGAAGGCGGACTTCAGCGTCAGTTGGGGCAATTTCAAGTACTGGCGCGAGAGCAATCACACCTTCGAAGACATGGCCGCGTACCAATTCACAGGTCGCACTCTGACCGGCCATGGCGACCCCACGACCACTAGCGGCTTGATGGTCACCGCTCCTTTTTTCCCGCTGCTCGGCATGCGCCCACTGTTGGGACGGCTGTTCGACCAGGCGGACGATCGTCCCGGCGCGCCCGCCATCATCGTGTTGAACCACCGCTTCTGGTCGAGCCAACTCGGCGGCGATCCGCACATCGTGGGTGCGAATCTGACGCTCAACGGCACTCCCTTCGAGGTCGCCGGCGTGGCTGCCCCGCTGTGGGAACCGTGGCGCGTGGATTATTACCTGCCGCTTGGGCAGGCGGCAGGCGCCGCAATCGATCGCCGCCAGCACGGATCGATTCGCGCCATCGGACTCCTGAAGCCCGGTGTCGCCCTGGCCAGCGCTCGCGCCGATCTCGATGCGATCATGCGTCACCTGGCCGAAGTCGACCCCTCGCCGGAGAATGATCACCACAGCTTCGGCGCCTTCCTTACCGAGGACATTGTTGGGGACGTGCGCCGGACGCTGATCGTTCTGATGGGCGCGGCGGCACTGATTCTGCTGATCGCCTGCGCCAATGTCGCGAGTTTGTTGTTGGCCCGCAATACCGCGCGTGCCAGCGAATTGGCACTGCGAAAAGCGATCGGAGCCGGACAACTTCGCCTGGTGCGCCAGTTGTTCACCGAGAACATCCTGATTGCGGCGGTGGGCGGCGCGGCCGGCGTCGCATTCGGATACTGGGGGCTGCGCCTGCTGATCGGTATCGCGCCCCGCAACATCCCGCGCCTGGCCGAAACCACGCTCGCTCTTCCGGTGCTGCTCTTCGCCTGCGGCATTACGCTGGGGGCCGGGCTGCTCGCCGGTCTCGCACCGGTGCTGGTGGCCGGCAAGATCGATCTCGCCACCGCACTCAAAGAAGGCGCCCGCCTATCCGGCGGGGGGACGCAGCGCCAGGCGTTTCGTAATATTCTGGTCGTCGCCGAGGTGGCCTTGACCTTCGTGCTGGCTTTCGGCTCCGGCCTTCTGTTGCGCAGCCTGGCCGCAGCTCAGACGACCAGCCCCGGCTTCGACCCGCTGCACGTCCTGTCTCTTTCGCTGCAGTTGACTGGGAAGGCATATCGCAGCCCCGAAGCAATCGGCGCGTTCTACACCAGCCTGCTAACCGATCTGCGCACTCTGCCCGGTGTTATCGACGCCCGCGCGGTTCACTGCCCTCCGCCCGCGGGCGATTGCGGCGATTGGTTCTATTCCGTTCTTGGGAGGCCGCTCCCTCCACGGGATGACGTGCCGATCTCTCTGTTCAACACCGCCGATGCCGGGTACTTCCGGATGATGCGAGTCCCTTTGCTCCAGGGGCGCGAGTTCACCGGCAGCGACCGCGCCACAGGCCCGAAAATCGCGGTGGTCAACGAGACGTTTGCGCGCGCCTGGTGGCCCAGTGAATCCGCCGTGGGGCATCAGATCAAGGTCGGAGGCCCATACCAGGATGGCGACCTCCTAGAGATTGTGGGTGTAGCCGGGGACATCCGGCAATTCGGGCTCGATTCGAAGCCGATGCCCGAGATCTTCCGTCCTTCCGCGCAACAGCCCGGTGGCAGCATGGCTGTCATGGTTCGCACCGCGGCCGACCCGGTGAAGCTCATGCGCACCGTCCGCAGCCGCGTGTCGGCGCTGGATCGCGACCTGCCCCTGCGGCAATTCGGCCCGCTCGAAGAGTCGCTCGGCGCCGGCCTGGCGCGCCGCCGCTTCAGCACACTGCTGCTGACGCTGTTCGCCGGCCTGGCCATGTTGCTCGCCGCGGTCGGCATCTACGGACTGCTCAGCTATTGGGTGACCAGCCGCGAACCCGAGATTGCGATCCGGCTGGCCCTCGGCGCGTGCCCCTCCACGATCTTGCGCTGGGCCAGCTTCCACGCCTTGCGCCTGGCCGTCATGGGAGTTGCTCTCGGCGTACTGGGCGGATGGGCCGCGGCGCGCCTCCTCGATGACCTTGTTTTCGGCATAAAGTCTCGCAATCCCGCGACCATGGCGGCCGCCGCACTCGCCGTTACGGTAATCGCCTTGTTTGCCACGGCGGTCCCGGCCTGGCGCGCGGCGCGAGTGGATGCCGCCAGGCGCCTCCATCATACTTAGTACCCGGTTTCAGAAGTTCGCCCGGTCGCGGCTCAGCAACCGGTGCGCACTACCCCATTCTGATGATGCTCAGCAGAATCATCGCCAGGTTCCAGGTGATCACCGCGGCAAACCAGAAATTCAGAAATACGACCACTCGCGGCCGCTTGAATTTCAAAGCCACCGAAACCAGCAGCACGGCGAGGATCTTCGAGACCAGCAGCCCCGCCACCGGCCCGGCCTGCATTACCTGGCCCACAAAGATGCTGGCTTCCCTGGCGCCGAGTTGCAGTCCCAAAAGAGTGGTCAGGATGTCCAGGGTCTGCAGCGCGACGAACACCGTCAGCGACGGTGCGGGCATGCTTCTGCGCCAATAAAATGCGTTCATCTGGGAAGCCATTATCGCGAAGCGGCGCTACCCGGGACTACGTTGTCTTTGGTTACGAGGCCGGTGCCGCCTTCAGCAACGCCTTCACGCCATCGGCACACAGCACCGCCGCATGCTTCGACTCCGCCTGCAGGCCGCCCACCGATTCATCCACGATGGCCGGGCGGAACAGGGCGATCTGTTCGCGAGTCTTGCCCGCCATCCACTCGGTCAGCGCGGAGCCGGCGGCGATCGAAGCCGTGCAGCCGCGCACTTTGTACCGCACCTCGACCGCCGTCCCCGCCTCGAATCGCGCCGAGAGGCGGAGAATATCGCCGCACGCCGGGTTGGACACTTCCACGGTGACGGCCGGCGGCTCCAACTCGCCCACGTTCCGCGGATTTTGGAAGTGCTCGATCAGCCGCGGCGGATACATGGTCCAATATTGGCATGGTTCAGGTGGTGGCGGCGATTCTCGAACGCGACGGCCGCGTTCTGATTTGCCGGCGGCAGCCCCAACAGTCGCACCCGTTGCAGTGGGAGTTTCCCGGGGGCAAGGTCGAGCCCGGAGAGACGCCCGAGCAGGCGCTGGCACGGGAACTCGAGGAGGAACTGGCAATCCGCGGAGCCGCCGGCGAGGAGATCGCGCGCTACCAGTACACTTATCCCGGTAAGGATCCCATCGAGCTGATCTTCTTCCGCGTGACGAGCTACGACGGGGAGCCGCGCAATCTGATTTTCCGCGAGATGCGCTGGGAGCCTCCCGCCAGCCTGCCGGCCTTCGATTTCGTCGAGGGCGATCGCGACTTCCTTCAGGCATTTTCCAATCGTCCCCGGGACTGAGAACGCTCACCCCGCCGTCATTTTCTTATACTGATGGCATGGCGACAACGATCAAGATGGCGGATCCGGCGGAGAACGAGTTTCTGGCGGCTCTCGAGGCGAAAACCAAACGCGCCAACTATTTTTTCCGCACCATGGCGAGACGGCCCGAGGTGCTCGAGAGATTCGTGCCGCTTTATGGCGCGATCATGGGGCCGGGGACGGTGGATCGCCGCATCAAGGAACTGATATATCTCACCTGCTCGTTCGCCAACCAGTGCGCCTACTGCACCGCGGCTCACCTGGTGGGCGGGAAGAGGGCCGGAATCACCGACGAAGAAACGCACGCCCTGAAAGCGGAACAAGATGGCGGGTTTTCGGAACCGGAGCGTGCCGCCATCCGGTACGCGCGCGAAGTGACCCGCACCGCCGATGCGGCGGAAACACGCGATGCGCTGCTCCGGCACTTCACCGATGAGCAGGTGGTGGAAATCACGTTGATCGCGGCCATGGCAAACTTCACCAACCGGTTCAACAACGGGCTGATGCTCAAGCCGGAGGAGTGAGTGGCCGTTCTGAGCGGCATTCATCCGGTGGCCGAGGCCCTGCGGGCGCGGCACCCGCTGGAGCGCGTTCTGGTGGCGCAGGGGGCGGGCGGACCGCGCGTCCAGGAGATCATCGACATGGCGCGGCGGGCGTCGGTGCCGGTGCGCTTCGAGGCGCGGGCGGCGCTCGACCGACTGGCGGGCACGGCGGCGCACCAGGGAGTGGTGGCGCTCGGCGCGGCCAAGAAGTACGCGGACCTCGATGTGGCGGCCGCCTCCCGGTTGGTTGTGGTGCTGGATGGCGTCGAGGATCCGCACAACCTGGGCGCCATCATCCGCACCGCTCATGCGGCGGGAGCAGGCGCCGTTGTCATTCCGGAGCGCCGCGCCGCGGGCATCACCGACGTGGTCGCCAAGGCCGCTGCGGGCGCGCTGGAGCATCTGCCGGTGGTCCGCGTGGTCAACGTCAATCGCACGCTCGAGGAGTTGAAGGAGCGGGGCTTCTGGATCTACGGCCTGGATGAACGCGGCCCGGAGGATTACGACAAGATCGCATATGCGTCCCCCGCAGCCCTGGTCCTGGGCGGCGAAGGCAAGGGACTGCACGAGCAGGTGAAGAAGCATTGCGACGTGCTGGTGCGCATTCCCCTGGCCGGCAAGATCTCTTCACTCAACGTCTCGGTGGCCGCGGGCGTGGTGCTGTTCGAATGGAAGAAATCGGGCGGTGCGCCGAAGTCAGGTTGATCGCGTGATGCGCGCCAGCCAGGCCAGAACGCCGCCGGAGCCGGTCCTGACATCGAATTTGGCCGGCTCGATCGAGTCTACCAGCCACCCCTCGTCGAAGCTGGTCCGGATCTCGTCCCGGGTTACGCGGCGGGGGCCGTAGAGGCCCGGTTGGCGGTCGCTGAAGCAGAGCATGAAGTAGCGGCCGCCCGGCCGGATGACCGCCCTGAGGCTGTCGGCGAACACATACCGTTCGTCGTCTCCGAAGACGTGAAACAGGCCGCAATCCAGCACCGTGTCGAATTGCTCGCCGAGGGACGCCAGTTGAAGGGCGTTCCACACGAGGAACCGCGCGGCGACGCCGCGGTCGCGGGCCTTGGCTTCCGCGAGCGCGATCGCTGCGGCGGCAGAATCGATGCCGGTCGCATCGAGCCCTATCCCGGCGGCCATCAGCACGTGCTCGCCGGTCCCGCATCCCACGTCCAGGACGCGGCCCCGGATGTCGCCCGCTTCCGCCAGCGCCAGAAAGGCCGGTTGGGGCCGCCCGATATCCCACGGGGGCGGGGCGGCGTAAGCCGCGTCGAAGTCCTCCGCGCTCCTCAGCCGCATCGAGGCCGCCGGTCCGCCCAGAACCTCATTCAGTTTCGCGGCGAAGGCCCTTGGACCCAGCACGTAGCCGGTATGGCCACCGGGGAATTCCACCAGTTCCGTGCCGAGCCGTTCCGCGAGCGCGGCGGCGCTGTGGTGCGGCCACGTCTCCCGCGAGGTGAGTCCCGCGGCGGGCACGATCCGCGCCGGGGCGGCCTTCAGCGCGGCGATATCGAGCTTGTAGCGGTGGACCGCCGGAGCATCGTGCGCGAGGAAGAACGCCAGGCCGGCCCCAGCGGGGAGCTGAGGCAATTCGACATCCGGCTCGCGGTCGTTGAAGTCCACACCGCTGGCGGCCAACATGATTTTCATCGCGGCAGGCACGCCTTCCCGGCGAAACGCCTCCTGGACCTCCTCTTGGGTTTTTTCGGCGCGCGCCCGCCCGGCGCCGGACAGCAACTCGGATGCGGGAGGCTCGTGGGCCACCAGCGTACGCACCTGTTCGGGGTAACGGGCGGCCAGGTCGAGCCCGATCGTCGCGCCGATGCTGCTGCCGAACACAAACGCCGGTCCGGTGGTGAGCGCGGCGAGCAGCAGGTGGGCGTCGTCGCCGTGAGTCTCGAGGGCCAGCGCTTCCGGCATTTGATCGAGCTTGCTGCGCGACAGGCCGCGGCGGTCGTAAGTCACCACCGTGTAATTGGCGGCGAGGCGATTGGCGATGCCGTCGGAGCCATCGGCATCGCCCGCTCCGCCCTGGAGGATGAGCAGCACGGGGCCGGCGCCGCGCACGGTGTAGTAGAGGCCGGCTCCCGGCACGTTCAGGATCATATCAGGACACCTGATATAAAGTTACCTGATATCATGGAGCGGTGTCAAGCCGGAAAAAACTGCCTGGACTGAGGCCGGTGACCTGGCTGCTCAAGCAGCTTCAAGGCGCGCTGCGCGCCGCCACGGACGAAGCGCTGGCGCCCCTGGACCTGACCGCTTCCCAGGCGGCGGTGTTGTCGGCGCTGGCGTACGGCTCCCAGCTTTCGAATGCGGAGCTGGCGCGGGACAGCTTCGTGACGCCGCAGAGCATGGTGGAGATCCTGCAATCCCTGGAGGCGCGGGGACTCATCGTGAGGCGGCCTCACCCGTCGGGCGGGCGCGCCATGCCGGCGGAGCTTACCTCGAAGGGCGCGAAACAACTCCTGGCGGTCCACCTGGCGATAAGCGAGATCGAAGAACACCTGCTCAGTGACTTGGGAGGTGAAGAGCGAACGCGCCTGCGCCAACTGCTGGAGCGTTGCCTGGCCTCGCTTCGTGCCGAGCGGTCGAGTAGCTGAGCGCCGCCCGCGCGACCCGTACGTCCGACCCGTGCTCCATGGGCGGGCCGTTGCCTGGGGCCAACGCCGGGAGTAGACTCGGTTCATAAGTAAACCGGATCTGAATTTACTGGTGGCCCGATGATCGGCCAACGGCTGCTGCATTACGAGGTTGTCGGGAAGGTCGGCGAAGGCGGCATGGGCGTCGTCTACAAGGCCCGCGACACCCACCTCGACCGCTTCGTCGCCATCAAGGTCCTGCCGCCGGAGAAAGTGGCCGACCCGGAGCGCAGGCGGCGCTTCGTGCAGGAGGCCAAGGCCGCGTCCGCGCTGAATCATCCCAACATCATCACGGTCCACGACACGGGCGAGGCCGGCGGCTCCGTCTTCATCGTCATGGAGTACGTGCCGGGCAGGACGCTCAGCGACCTGATTTCGGGCAAAGGGATGGCACTGAAGGAGGCGCTGCGATACGCGGTTCAGATCGCGGATGCGTTGGCCGCGGCCCATGAAGCCGGCATCATCCATCGCGACATCAAGCCCGGCAACGTGATGGTGACCCCTAAAGGACTCGTCAAGGTACTCGATTTCGGGCTCGCCAAGCTCACCGAACCGGGCGCGCTCGGAGAGGACGAGTCCACTCGCACTCTTGCGCCAGCGACCGGGGAAGGCACGATCGTCGGCACGGCGGCCTACATGTCGCCGGAGCAGGCCGAAGGCAAGGCCGTGGACGCCCGTTCCGACATCTTCAGCTTGGGGGCGGTGCTGCACGAGATGGTCACCGGACACCGCGCATTTCAGAGGGATTCGAAGGCCTCCACCATGGCTGCGATCCTCACCCAGGAGCCCGCCCCGCTGCCCTCCGGCGTGCCCCGCGATCTGGACAAGATCATCGCCCGCTGCCTGCACAAGGACCCTGCGCGGCGATTCCAGACGGCGGCCGACCTCAAGGTCGATCTGGAAGCACTCAAGGAGGATTCCGAATCCGGCAAGCTTGCCGCCGCGCGCCCGCGCCTTCGAGGTCTGATGCGCCCTGCCTTGGCTGCCGCCGCCGTCCTGGCGCTGGCGGCGGGCAGTGTCTTCCTGTGGCGGCGCGCGCACGCCACGCCGCTCACGGACAAGGACTCCATTGTCCTCGCCGATTTCACCAACACCACGGGCGACAGCGTTTTCGACGACACGCTGAAGCAGGGACTCGCGGTGCAGTTCGAGCAGTCACCCTTTCTTAACCTCGTTTCCGATTCCACGGTGAATGAGACATTGAAGCTGATGGGACGCCCAGCGGGTGATCGGCTGACGCCGGAGATCACCCGTGAGGTCTGCCAGCGCACGAACAGCAAGGCGATGCTGACCGGTTCGATTGCGCCGCTGGGCAGCCAGTACGTGATTGGCCTGAAGGCCGTGAACTGCGAGACGGGAGAGGCGCTGGCGGATGCGCAGGAGCAGGCGGCGGGCAAGGAAGCGGTTCTCAAAGCTCTGGGCGCGGCGGCAACCCGTATGCGGGGCAAGCTGGGCGAGTCGCTCGTCTCGGTGCGGAAATACGACACGCCGCTAGAGGAGGCGACCACGCCATCCCTGGAGGCGCTGAAGGCCTACAGTCTGGCACGAAAGTTGAACCTTGCGAAAGGATTCACAGCCGCGCTGCCCTTCTATCAACGGGCGACAGACCTGGATCCGAGTTTCGCATCGGCCTACGGCTGGATGTCGGATCTCTACAACGGCCTCGTCCAAGGGGGGCGGGCGGCCGAGTGTGCAAGCAAGGCTTACGCGCTGCGGGAGAAGGTAAGCGAACGGGAGCGGTTCAACATCGAGGGAAGATACTACCTGTTCGGGACGGGAGAACTGGAGAAGGCGGCGACGACTTTCGAGCTGTACCAGCAGACCTACCCAAGAGACGACGAGCCTTACAGAAACCTGGGACTCGTTCTCTGCCGCCTGGGAGACTGGGAAAAGGCACTGGAGGAAGCTCGAGAGGCGCTGCGCCTGGAGCCAAGTATGGCGGTCAACTATACCCAACTCGGCCGCGCTTACAAGGCTCTTAACCGGCTGGGCGAAGCCGAGGCGGTGGACAAGCAGATGCGGGAGCGCAAGCTGGAGCACGAGGGCCAGTTCCGCACCAGCTATTGGTTGGCGTTTCTGAAGGGCGATGCGGCGCAGATGGCGCGGACAGTTTCAGCCGCCGCGGGAAAGCCGGGCGCGGAAGAACCGTTGCTGGCCATTCAAGCGGACGCCGAAGGTTGGTACGGCAGGCTGAAGAACGCTCACGAACTGACCGGGCGGGCGATGGAATCAGCGCTGCATCACAACGCGAAGGAGGCGGCCGCGGCATATCAGGCACGGGCAGCGCTGCGCGATGTGGAATCGGGCTATCGGGAGCAGGCGCGCGCCGAGGCCGAGGCGGCGGTGAAGCTGGCCAAGGACCGCGATGTATGGGTGATCGCGGCGCTGGCCCTGGCGCGGGCAGGCGATATGGCAGGGGCGGAGAAGCTGGCGGCCGAGCTCGACAAGACTTTCCCGCTGGATACGCTGGTGCAGAGGTATTGGCTGCCCACGATTCGGGCGGGAGTCGCCCTGCAACGCAAAGACCCGGACCGGGCCATCGAATTATTGAAGGTGGTGAGCCCGGTCGAGCTTGGCGGACAACCAATGCTCGCCACATACATGAGCCCCGCTTATGTGCGCGGAGAGGCCTATCTCATGCTGCACGACGGCAACGGGGCGGCAGTGGAATTTCAGAAGTTCATCGACCATCGAGGACTGGTGGCGCCCTTCTCCTGGGGCGCGCTCGCCCGGCTGGGACTGGCACGGGCCTACGCCTTGCAGGGCGACACGGCCAAAGCCCGCGCCGGGTATCAGGATTTCCTCACGCTCTGGAAAGACGCCGACCCGGACGTCCCCATCCTGAAGGAAGCCAAGGCGGAATACGCGAAGCTGCGATAGCCGCCGGAACCTAAGCTCCGCGGTGTTCTCAACCGAATGGATGTTGGGAAGCATTGATCGGCCCTGGCAGCAGGGACTAACTCCCTGGCTTATCGTAGATTGGCCCCGAACGGCCTGATTGGGAAGCGTCCCAGCCATCTCTGCCCGAATGGGTCGGGCACTCGTCCAGAGACGGTTCCGCCTCCCGATGGCCGACAAGTCTTCTCGTGGCGTTGCGGAAACGATCGGTGCAACGACAAGGCAGCCGTTCGATTTGCTGGGGTCCTGAATGGCAACACAGTTGGGCAGGGGCCGCTTTCCTCCACCTCTTCGCGGCCGCGGAGCTGCACCGCAACGTCGCGAAGCGCCACGGCGCGAAGAGGCGGGTTGACAACCCGCCGCAGGATACCATCCTGTCGCCATGAGCCTGGGGCTCACCAAAAGTGATGAAAACCCAAGCGGCTGGCGGGTTGAATCCTGGTTGCATCTAATTAAGTAGCGCACGTCCGGTCCAGGTCGCTGGGGC
>DASQZT010000083.1:0-30588 GCA_035638575.1 Bryobacteraceae bacterium | reverse complement strand
CGCAACAGCTGCGCGAAAATGCTGCATACTCGATTCATGGCGGAAGTCCTTTGGGCTAAGATCGGTTCTAGGCAAACCCAGATCTGAACTTAACAGGATTTCCGCCAGTGCTACAAAATCGTCTTGGACAGGAGTGGTTGACAATCCGCCGCAGCTTGACAACCTGCCCCACAAACCGATGCGCCGAACTCTCGTTGCTTTTGCTTTTCTTCTGCCGGCCCTGTCTGCGCAGAACTTCGATCCTGAGCTTTACTCGGGCCTTCAGTGGCGGTCGATCGGCCCTTACCGCGGCGGCCGGACGGTGGGCGCGGCGGGGATCGCCGGCCAGCCGAACGTGTTCTACATCGGGGTCAACAACGGCGGCGTCTGGAAGACCGACGATTACGGGCGCACCTGGAACCCGATCTTCGACGACCAGCCCACCGGCTCGATCGGCGCCATAGCGGTGGCGCCGTCCGACCCCCAAGTCATCTATGTTGGAAGCGGCGAAGGATTGCAGCGTCCCGACCTGTCGGTCGGCGACGGGATGTACAAATCCGGCGATGGCGGCAAGACGTGGCGCCACCTGGGACTGCGGGACGGCCAGCAGATCGCGGCGATCCTGGTGGATCCACGCAATCCGAACCGCGTGTTCGTGGCGGTGCTCGGGCACCCCTACGGGCCCAACGCCGAGCGCGGCGTCTTCCGCTCCACCGACGGCGGACAGAGCTGGCAGAAAGTTCTCTACAAGGACGAGCACACGGGCGCGATCGACCTGGCCTTCGATCCGCGCAATCCGCAGACGGTTTACGCCGTGCTGTGGCAGGCGCGGCAGGGTCCTTGGGAGAACGGCGCGTTCTCGGGGCCGAACAGCGGGTTGTTCAAGTCCACCGATGGAGGCGGCACGTGGAATCAGCTCACCGGCGGGCTGCCCACGTTCCCGCAGGGGCTGGGACGGATCGGCATCGGCATCGCGCAAAGCGACGGGAACCGGATGTACGCGTTGGTGGAGGCGCGCGAGGGCGGCCTGTACCGCTCGGAAGACGCGGGGGCCACGTGGCGCCGCGTGAACAGCGAACAGCGCATCTACGGGCGCGGCTCCGACTTCGCCTGCGTGCGCGTCGATCCCAAGAACCGGGACGTGGTCTACGTGGCCAACACTTCCACGTATCGATCGGCCGACGGCGGCCAGAGTTTCACGGCGATCAAAGGCGCGCCGGGCGGCGACGACTACCACACCATCTGGATCAATCCCGACAACCCCAACATCATCCTGCTGGCCGCCGACCAGGGCGCCACGCTCAGCGTCAACTACGGCCGAACGTGGAGTTCGTGGTACAACCAGCCCACGGCGCAGTTCTACCACGTCATCACCGACAACCAGTTTCCCTACCAGGTCTACGGCGGGCAGCAGGAGAGCGGCTCCGCGGGCGTGTCGAGCCGCGGCAACGACGGCCAGATCACGTTTCGCGAATGGCATCCCGTGGGCGCCGACGAGTACGGGTACGTCGCGCCCGATCCGCTCGACCCCAACATCATTTACGGCAGCAAGGTCACCAAATTCAACCGCATCACGGGCGAGGTGGAGCGCGTCGGGCTGCGGGGCAACTACCGCTACCTGCGCACGGCCCCGCTGCTGTTTTCGCCCATCGAGCCGCACACGCTGTACCTGGGCGCGCAGGTGGTGCTGAAGACCACCAGCGGCGGGCAGAGCTGGGAGGCGATCAGCCCGGACCTTTCGCGCGAGACTTACGACGTGCCGGCGAGCGTGGCATCCTACGGCGACGCCGCGAAGAGCCAGGCCACGCGGCGCGGGGTGGTGTATGCCATCGGACCTTCGCACTTCAATGTCAACACCATCTGGGCCGGCACCGACGACGGCCTGATCCACGTGACGCGCGACGGCGGCAAGAACTGGAAGAACGTCACGCCGCCGGGACTCACGCCGTGGAGCAAGGTGTCGCAACTGGACGCGTCGCACTTCGACGACCAGACGGTCTACGCGGCCATCAACCGCCTGCGTCTGGACGATCTGAAGCCGCACATCTATCGCACGCACGATGGCGGGGCGACGTGGAACGAGGCGGTGCGCGGCCTGCCCGACGGCCCGGTGAACACGGTGCGCGAAGATCCGCGGCGCAAGGGCCTGCTCTTCGCCGGAACGGAAATCGCGGTTTACGTTTCCTTCAACGACGGCGACGATTGGCAGCCGCTGCGGATGAACATGCCCGCGACCTCGATCCGCGACCTGGTGATTCACGACGAGGACGTGGTGGTGGGGACGCACGGGCGCGGCTTCTGGATCCTGGACGACATCTCGCCGCTGCGGCAGATGACGGCCGCGGTAGCCGCCGCCGGCGCGCACCTGTTCGCGCCGCGGCCGGCGTACCGTCTTCCGCGCGACACCAACACGGACACGCCGCTGCCGCCCGAGGAGCCCGCCGGCAAGAACCCGCCGGATGGAGCGATCCTGTACTACTACCTGAAGTCCGCCGCCACGGGTCCCGTGACGCTCGAGATCCTCGATTCCAACGAACGCCTGGTGCGTCGTTTTTCGAGCGCCGACAAGGGCGAGGCGCCGGATGCGCAGATCAACGTGCCGGCCTATTGGATCCGCCCGTTCCAGGCGCTTTCGGCCGAGGCCGGGATGCACCGCTTCGTGTGGGACCTGCACGCCGCGCGGCAAGGAGGCGGCGGCGGCCGGGGCGGGTATGGCATCTCGGCGATCTATCAGGACACTCCGGGCCCGCAAGGCGAGTGGATGCCGCCCGGCGAGTACACGGTGAAGCTGACGGCCGGCGGCCAGAGCTACAGCCAGCAGCTACAGGTGAAGGCCGATCCGCGAGGGCGGTGAGGCGGGGGCGGCTAGACTACCTTTCGTTCATCCGTCCAAGCTGAACCGCGTGGCGGCCAGCGCGTACAAACGCCGCCAAAGCAGCCGATTGACGGTCACTACCATCGAGGCCATGACAATCGTGGCGGCGAGCAGGGCGGGGAAGTTGCCGGTGTCCGTGGCGCGGCTGATGACCGCTCCCAGACCGGTAATGCTAAACGTCTGTCCCCGGAATCGGAAATACTCGGCCACGATACTGGCGTTCCACGCGCCGCCGGACGCGGTCACAAATCCGGTGACCAGGTAGGGAAAGATCGCTGGCAGGAGCAGCTTGCGCCACCGCTCCACGCGGACCAGGCGGCAGACCTGGCAGACCTCCTTGAGATCGGTGGGGATGGCGGACGCGCCGGCGATGACGTTGAACAGGATGTACCACTGGGTGCCCAGCAGCAGCAGGACTATGGAGCCGATGCCCAGTCCTCCGCCGAGGCGAATCAAGACCAGCAGCACGATGGGGAACAAGGCGGTGGCGGGCACGGACGCCGCAATTTGCGCGATCGGCTGCGCGACGGCGGCGAGCCGCGGACGCAACCCTACGGCGACTCCCACGGGCACAGTCCACAAGGCCGCCAGGGCCAGGACGAATTCGACGCGGAGGAACGTTGCGCCGGCGCCGCGCAGGATGCCGGCGAACTCCGGAAGCGAAAGCCTGGCCAGCAGGATCCCCATCTTCACGACGGCGTACAACACGCCAAGCACTCCGAGAGCCGCCAGGGCCCGAACTGCCTGGCTGCTCCACCGGCCCATCGGGCGGCCGCGCGGCAACGCCTCCCGGCGGGCAAAGTAAAGATCCAGCGCTTCGCCCACGGGCGCGACCGTGGCGCGCCGGACGCGCGCGAGGATGCGGGAATGGCGCAGCAGGCTGAGGATGGGCGAGCGCGGTGTCTGGGCCGCTTCCACCTGCTCGAATTTGAACTTCTCGCTCCACGCGATGACGGGCCGCCAGATGGTCTGGTCCATCAACACGATTACGGCGATCATGGCCAGGACGCCCCATACGATGGCGTGCGTATCGCCGGCATTGGCCGCGGTCTGGAGGTAAGAGCCGAGACCCGGCAGGCGCAGATCGCGATTGCCCAGGACGAACATTTCACAGGCCATGAGGAAGAACCAGCCTCCCGCGACCGACATCATCGAATTCCACACCAGACCGATGGCGGCGTACGGCAGCTCGATCTGCACGAACTTCTGCCACCAGCTCAGCCGATATACCTGGGCCGCTTCCAGCAGCTCGCGCGGGACGCTGCGGAACGAGGAGTAGACGCTGAAGGTCATATTCCAGACTTGCCCGGTGAAAATCAGCAGGATGGATCCAAGCTCGACACCAAGTTGCCGGGAGGGGAACAAGGTCACCATGGCCAACATCAGCGGAGGAAGAAAGCTCAGCACCGGGATAGACTGCAGCGTGTCGAGCAAGGGAACCATGATTCGCTCGGCCCTGGCATTGTGCGCGGCGACGTACCCATAAGCCAGTGTGAACGCCAGGCTGACCACGTAGGCCACGGCCAGCCGCGCGACCGAGAACAGCGCATATTTCGGAAGAACGGAGGGGTGCAGCTCGATCACCGGCTGCATGTTGACCGGGCCCGCCCAGTAGCGCGCCAGCGACATCAACCCGTAAAACAAGGCGAGGCCCGAGACCATCACCGGCAGGTCTCTCAGGAGCGACGGAATCGCCGTGGAGTGCGGCGTCCAGGGTAGATGGAACGCTCTTTCGATGCGGGGAGACATCACGGCTCCGGGGCGCCCTCGCGGACCGCTTCGGTATCGTGCGGGTGGAGGGACAGCCGGTCGCTCTCGGAATCGTACGAGAACAGATCCGCATACCGGCCCCAATTCAGCGCGGTTTCGATCTGCCGCTTCCCTTCACTGGAGGAGAAGTGTTCCTGGATGATGTCGCGGAAGAACTCCAGCGGCATGGTATGGTCCGTCTTAGTGGACAGCGCGCCGCCGATCTGCTGGATCAGGTGGACGTTCGCCAGGATGGCCTCGCGGAACAGCGATTTTCGCGCGGCAATATCGGCCTCCGCGAAGGCCTTGCCCAGCGGAGTGATCTCCACATCGCCCCGGTCGGATTTGGCGAACTTCAACAGCGTGGCGGCTTCCACGACGGGCAGCAGGTCGTCCACCTCCATGCGGAGCTCGTCGGCCACGCGGTACAGGTCCTCCTTTCCGCCGCGGTCGTTGAGCAGCTCGAGCAGGCCGGCGATCGCGCCGCGGCGCGCGTGCGGAAGCATCTGGCAGGTCTTCGCCGCCAGCGCGGTGGGAGACGGCGTTTCCGCCTGGAGCTGCGGCTGGGTCAGCAGCTTGTAGATGTAGTCGACGTACAGGAGGAACTCGGCGTCGGTGCGGACCCTGGGCTGCCGCATGGGAATGCGGAAATCGGCGCGAATCCTGGCGGGGTTCTTTCCCAGGACGATGATGCGGTCGCCGAGCATCACCGCTTCTTCGATGTTGTGCGTGACCAGGAAAATGCTCCTGGTAGGTATTTTCTTGCCGAGCCACAGTTCCATGAGCTCACCGCGCAGGTTCTCGGCGGTGAGAACGTCGAGTGCGGAGAACGGCTCGTCCATGAACAGGATTTCGGGCTCGACGGCCAGCGCGCGCGCGAATCCGACGCGTTGCTTCATGCCGCCGGAAAGCTCTTTTGGATAGGCGTTCTCGAAGCCGCTCAGTCCCACCGACTCGAGCGTCTGGAGCGCCTTGCGATGGCGTACGTCATGGGTCATGCCGCGGGCCAGCAGCGGGACCTCCACGTTCTCCGCGACCGTGAGCCACGGAAACAGCGCGAAGCTTTGGAACACGATCGCGACATTCGGGCGGGACTCTTCCATGGGCCGGCCGTGCCACAGAACTTCTCCGGCGGTGGGTGCGCCGAGTCCCGAAAGCATGCGCAAGAGCGTGGATTTGCCCGAGCCCGACGGCCCGAGGAGCGCGATGATCATTCCCGGCTCTACCGACAAATCGGTGGGGGCGATGACCTGAACGCACCCGCCATCGGGCCGCTGGAACGCCTTCTCGATCTGGCGCGCCTGGATGATGGCTTCGACCCGCGGCGCGGCAGGGGCGATGGACGGCGCCGCTCCGCGGGCGGCCGCTCCGCCGTCAGCGAGTTCGTCCATCAGGGTCTGCCAGGACGACTCGGGGAGCTCGTCGAAGAACTGCAGACGCCGCGCGGGGTCCATCGCGTCGACGATGCCATTGAGATCCTGCAAGGAGCGCGAGTGCAACAGAACGTACGTGTCGTAGTAGGGGAAGATCTCCGCAAGCCTGGCGGCGAGGCCTATGGGCAACCGCTGGAACACGGTGTTTCGCGTTTCCACGGGGAGTTCCAGGAAGAAATCCGCGGCAACCACGGGATCGAGCCGCATGAGCACTTCGATCAGCGGTTCCCATTCCCCGCGGGAGATAAGCGCTCGCAACTTGTCGGTTGGAAGATGGGACATCGGCGCACCAAGCACCCTGCTAGAGATTTCCCAGGTTAGGTGGATTGAGGCCGCGGCGCAAGTGGAACGTCAGCGCGATCGGCGGTCTATTCGTCTTCCGGCGTGGGCGATTCCGGCTCCGAAGGGTTTCGGAAGCGGTAGCCTACCCAAGGTTCGGTCCGGATGTACTCGGGGCGCGCGGGATCGTCTTCAATCTTTTTCCGGAGCATTTTGACGTAAGACCTGAGATATTCGAATTCGCCGCCGAATTCGGTGCCCCATACGGCGTGGAGCAGTCTCTCGTGCGTGACCGGCTCGCCCTGGTGTTGGAAAAGATACGCCAGCAGGTCGAATTCTTTCGGCGAGAGGTGGATTTCGGCCCCGTTCTTCAGCAGCAGGCGGCGGACCGGATCCAATTCCAGCGCTCCGGCGCGGAGAACGGCGTCGGCGGCGCTTTGCTGGGTGCGCAGCCGGCGCAGCACGGCGCGCAAACGGGCGATCATCTCGCGCAGGAGATACGGCTTCGTTATGAAGTCGTCAGCTCCCGCCTCGAGGGCCTGAACTTTGTCCTCCTCGGAGTCGCGAACGGTAACCATGATGATTCCGACGTTCATCGATGAGGCTCGTATTTTGCGGCAGACGTCGATTCCGCTTCTGCCCGGCATGTTGATATCCAGCAGGACGACATCCACCGGCGTGTGAGGCAGCATGGACAGGGCTTCGTCCCCGTTTCGCGCTTCGGAAACGTCAAACCCGGTGGCACTCAGCGACGTCCGGAGCGCCTTCCGCAAGGCGGGCTCGTCGTCTACGATCAGCAGCTTACAGTTCCCGTTCGGCACCAGAGACCTCACCCGCCGACAAAGGCAGCGTCAACCGAAAGCCCACTTCGTCGGGGTTGTCACTCAGCAGCGCAAGGTCCCCTCCGTGGGCCCGCGCGATCTTCCGGGCGACGTATAGGCCAAGGCCCGAGCCGGGCGCACTCAGCCGCGCTTCCGTGCCCCTGTAAAACCGGTCGAAGATGAGTTCACGCTCACCTTCCGGAATCGGAGGTCCGGCGTTCCAGACCGTGACGGCTGCCATGTCGTCCTGAGTGCCCAGCTCGATCCGAACCTTGGTGTCCGGCCAGGAATATCGGCAGGCATTCTCGACCAACTGGCTGATTGCCAGGCCGATCAACTCCGGATCCACGCGCACGTCACTGACTTCTTCCAGGTTGTGGAACGATATTTTCCGGTCGGGCCAGAGTTTCGAATATCGCCGGATGGACCTTTTTGCGAGTTCCGCCGCATCGGTAGGCAGCATGCGTGGTTTCAACTCCTCCTGGTCCACGCGCGCGAGGCGAAGGAGGCGCGTGGTCAGATCACCGAGGCGCGCTGCCTCGGTCTCGATCATTTCAGCCAATTCCGCCTGCTCGGCCATGGCGGATCCACCGGCGCGGAGGCCGCCGGCCGCCGTCAGGATAGTCGCCAGCGGCGTTTTGAATTCGTGGGCCAGGGCGTCGAGAATCGCGGACCGCAGTGTTTCGGCTTCGGCCTGGACCGCCGCGCTGGTAGCCGACCGGAATGCTCGCGTCCTCTCCAGAGCAGCCACGGCGAGCGCAGCCAGGGCAGGCGCCGCAGCCCTGGCGTTATGCAGGCCCTCGAAACCGATGGCGCCGTAGATCTTGGTTCTCGCCCGCAGGAGCTGTACGACGATGCCTAGCTCGGGAAACGAGGCATTCTTGCCCGAGATGAAACATTCGCGCGTCTTTGTCTCCAAGTCGCCGTGGCAAGCCCCGGCCGTGTGGGATTCGAGGGTGGCGGCGTCAAACAGGCACGCGCCCGCTACGTCGAATGCCGACAGGAATGGCTTCAGCAGAGCGGGCCCGGCAGCGGTCGGCGGCGCCAGCGCGAGCAATTCCTGACTAACTTTGTAAAGGCCTTCCATATTAGCTCGCTGGAGCTTGGATTCTCGAGCTTCGGTGCGGTACCTGGATTGGATCCGCGTGATCAGGAGCGTGATACTCAGCAGGCATGCCAGGGTAATGCCCTCGAGGGGCCCCGTAACGCGAAAGCTGAACAACGGATCGGTGAAGAAGTAGTCCAGGCTCGCGGTCGCCAACACGGAAATCACAGCCGCTTCCGGAAAGCTGCAATCCACGGACTGCAATACGACGGCAGCCAGTAACAACAACGCGGTCGATGCGGCGCCGAGTTGTGCCCGGTAGCAGAACACCGTGACGAAGGCGACAATCAGAGCGCCGCGCAAAACTCGCAGAGCCGAACGCCGGAATGCGGGGATTCGCGTCATTCAATGCGGAGGCAACATCACGATTATTGTAGCGCCCGCGGCAGGACATGGTGGTGTGCCGCATGGGCCTTGCCGAAAGGCGCGCGATCGCCGGCTTAGCGGGACTGATATCCGCTGCGAGCGTAGACATTTACCTTGCTCCGATTGACCTTGACTTGAACTCTGTGCCACTTCCCCGACTGGTCGCCGTCGGGATTGCGGTACCCGATGACGTACTGATTCCGAAGCGCGCTTGCCAGCCTGGTGGCGGCGGCCGCCGGATTCTCCTGCTCTCCGAGGCGGACGCTCACGCCGCCGCTCTTGGCGGCGATATCATCCATAAACGCCAGGCCGCGCTGGATTTCGGCCCACTCGATCCCCTTGACGCCCCTTCGCGTGCCGGCGACCGCGATGGTGTACACCTGAGTGTCGCTCTCCATGAGCGTGCGCATCAGCTCGTTTTTTGAATAGCGGCTATGGTTGTCCATGCCGTCCGAAACCACGAACAGCGCGCGACGGCGCTTCTGGCGCAAACGCTCGTGACTCAGAGCGAAGTAAATCGTGTCGAAGAGCGCCGTTCCGCCTCCGGCGTTCTGGGAGCGCGCCAGGTCGTCGATCTCCCGTGTGTCCGACACGGGGCCAGTGATGACTCCCGGGTTCGATGACACGGTAACAAAGAAGTAGTCATCCTCCGGATTCGACGCCTCCAGAAACGCGTGCACCGCGGCCTTGTCGAGGCTCAGGCTATTTCTCATGCTGCCGCTGACATCCAGGACGATGCCAACGGAACAAGGCGCGTCTTCCATGTAGAAGACGCTGATCGGCTGCGGCCGGCCGTCGTCCAGGACTGCGAAACTCTCTTTTCCAAGCCCATTGATGTTGGCACTGCGGAAATCGGTAACCGTCACGGGAACCAGGACCAGGCTCGTGTCTGCCCGAAACTGGCTCTCGGCCTGACGCAGGCCGGGCTGCGCCTTCGCAACCGCGCAGGTCCCCAAGAGCGCGGTGAGAACGATCACGCAAAGAGAACTCGAGGCCGTGCAGCGTGTGTCCCCCGCTTCCGTCACTTTGTCACGCAGCGGCGAGTCACTCCCGCGCCGCGCCGGCAGTTTCGTCAGGGTGTCTTTGTGGCTCATATGTTAGACCGCAGATCTGTTGCCCAGCGTACGGGGATGAGCACTTGTTGTTGGTAACCTTTCCGTAGGAAGCTGGCGGCTGACTGCGCATGGTCGATCATCCGGGCATTCCACGGACGGCTCCAGTTCGCTGCAGGCTCAGCGCAACATAAGTCGGAACCGTGAGTCGAAGTCCCTGAATAGCCGGCTTCCGATCCTACGGAAGCTTCCCGCCCGATCGCCCGGTCTGATGGATTTCTCCACGATAAGTCCAACGGCACGATTTGAGCGGGCTTCCGCATGACAAACTTGAGTGTGCCGCAAAAGAAATGAAAAAGGCATGAAAATGGGAGACCGCCGTTGACGGGATGAAGTGCGCTCGTGCTCCGACCGAATCGCCGGTGGTTTTCATGACTTTTTCACAACTTATACCTAACCTGTAGGATGTGAAAGATCAGGGTGCTGGGCGCGAGGTACCGATATCGAGTGAACGGCTCCCCCGTCTGCGCCTCGCAATCCAAACGTGCCGCCTCAGTTTCCCCGCCCAGGTTCCCGAATTCTCGCGGCAGTACCGGCCAGATGCGCAGTGGCGCATCGCAGCACTCTACTTTGTGCGGGGATGGTCCTGCGAGCAACTCGCGCAACGCTACGGCGTGACGTGCAGCCGTATACGGCAGGTGATCCGAAACTGGGTGGAGAGAGCGGCGTCACTGGGCTACCTCCAGCGGATTCCACCCGAGGCTCGCATGGGAATTGTCCTGGAGCGAAGCAGGGCAGCGGCTTCCGCGATGGATACCGGCATCTCACCATCTTGGCCGACAGCCGGTGCGCAGCCATATCCTCTTCAAGGCAAGAGTACCAGTCGGGCTATGATCCAAGGTTCCGCTGATTGATCCCATAAAAATCACTGATCGTATCTTTCATGCCTTTTTCACGGTTTTGCGGCCAGAATCCTGAATGGCACTTATGAAACGACACCTACGTTGTTTTTCGCTCTCATCCGTGTGCATCGGCGTTCAGGTCGCGTCGCTGTTGTCAGGGATTCCCGCTCATGCGCAGGTCGCGCCGGCCAGCATCCACGGCGTTGTGCGTCTGGGAGGGACACCCGTACCGCAAGCACGTATCAGGGTTCGCAACCTGCGGGACGACATGGCACGCGTTGTCTTCAGTGGTGTTGACGGCTCATTTTTCGTCAACCAACTCGATCCGGGCCGCTATGAGGTCACTGCAGCCAAGGATGGCGCCGGCTCCGCGCCGGCAACGACTGTCGCGCTGGCGGAGGAACAGAGTTTGAGTGTCGATGTAACTCTGAGCGCAGCCAAACCTACATCGTCCGCGGCGCCCGAAGCACCAACTCCGATCGAGAAGGAAATTGAGGCGCTGAAACACCGCATCGAGCAACTGGAAGCGGAACGAACGTCTGGCCATACGCCCGAGCCGGCTCCGAGTGCGGCGGAAAAGCCGGCCGCGGCTCCACAGCCCGCGCCACAAGCCGGCGGCCCAACGCCGACACCGCCGCAAGCCACACCTCCCGTCCCCCCTGCGCACGTGCTTCCAGAAGCCCTGGAGGCTCCTGACGCGACTCCCGGTGTAGACAACTTCACTCCATTCGCCTATGGCGACTTTACCTGGCTCAATGGCACCCCGCGCAACAAAGACACCGTGCTGGACACGAAATACTTCACCCCGGAAGTGCGATTCGACACTCACTTTATGGAGGATTTCAACCAACCCATCGACCACACGATGGGCGGATCGACGGAAAGCTTCCGGTCCGGCGAGTTCCAGATAGAACAGATCAGCGTCGGTGGCGACTTCCACTGGCAAAACGTTCGCGGCAGAATCCTGACTATGTTTGGATTGTTTGCAACCACGACCCCTCGTAACGACGCCAGCGCCGGCGTGGGCCAATGGGACCTCCGGGACGCTTACCGCTACGTTTCGGAGGCTTGGGGAGGTTACCACTTCAACGTGAATCACGGGCTCAACGTCGACGCGGGGATCTTCGTATCGTACATCGGTCTGTTCAGCTACTACAATTTCGATAACTGGACTTACCAGCCATCCTACGTGTCGTCGAACACGCCGTGGTTCTTCAACGGCCTGCGTATCCAGTGGTTTCCGACCAACAAGTTGAAGATCGAGCCTTGGATCATCAACGGATGGCAATCTTATGCGAAGTACAACGGCCATCGCGGCCTGGGAGGGCAGATTCTGTATCGCCCCAAGGAATGGCTGTCCATGGTCTTCAATAACTACGGCAATGGCACGGATGATCTGGGTATTCAGGGCCGCTCGCGCATCCACACCGACGACAGTCTCGAGATCAGATACTTTAACGATCCGGAGTCCAAAGGCATCTCCAAGATGGCCTTCTCGCTGACCGGCGACGCGGGATGTGAATATGGCCAGGGGGTAACTTGCCACGGAGGCAAAGCCGGGCCGAAGCAGTCCTTCCTGGGATGGATGCTCTACAACCGCGTTTGGTGGGGCAAGGACCACTATGCCGTTACGCTCGGCGGCGGCAAGATGAACAACCCGGGCCGCTACCTGACGCTGCTCCCGCCGATCAATGGAGCGGATGCGGTGTCAGGTTCGCCCTACTTCACCGCGAATCCCGGGGACAAGGCCCATATGTGGGATGCCACAGCCACCTTCCATTGGATGCCCAAACAGTACATTACCTGGTGGGCGGAGGCTGGTTATCGCCACTCGGATGTGCCGTACTGGTCGGGCCGCGGCGGGATTACTCCTCCGGGCGGAAATACCGGCTCGCCCTCACAATATGTCTGCGCAGGCGGTGGCTCGGCGGGGACAAGCGACCTTGCGACAGCGTACGCGAATTGCGGTGGAGCGGGCAGTGTCTGGTTCCCCGACTTGCGCCGCGGCCAGGCGGTCGTAAGTGCCGGCGTGATGGTCAAGTTCTAGTTCCGGTAGGTGGGGCGGGGCGGCGTGTTGCCTGCAATGCGACCCTGATCAGTCGCCTCGCTCCACGGTTGACAAGAGCATGTCTGTCTCATACACTCCGTCGTGTTATGCAGGCCCGCAAGGCGACAACAGGGTCGCTCCCTTGCCCGGACTGCCCAGGCCACGGACGACCAACCGGTCGCGGGACATCGCCTGGAGAAACTATGTTTCGATGTTGCCGCAGCAGATTGCGGCGCGGCTTGTAGCCCTGTTGCCGGGATGCCTCTGTCTGGCAGGTGTGGCCGCATGCACGTGGATCTCGTTCGGCGTGGGTCAGAGCTTTGCGTTCACTGGCTTCATTTATCTCGTCCTGGTGGTGTTAGCGGCGATGTACGGCGGGTTCTGGCAGGCGACGCTGATCTCAATTGCCGCCGTTGCCTGCCTGGATTACTTCTTCATCCCGCCGATCTTCAGCTTTGTGAACAGCCCGGCCAACTGGGTCGCACTCGGCGCCTTCGAGTTTACGGCGTTGGTGATCAGCCGGTTGTCTCTCCGAGCACACTTGCGAGCGATAGAAGCAGTTGCCGGGCGGCGCGACATGGAACGGCTTTACGAAACGTCGCGGCGCATTCTGCTGCTGGACACATCGAGCGAGCCGGGGAATCTCATCGCGTCGCTGATCCGGGATATCTTCGAGTTGGAAGCGGTGCAATTGTTCGATGCCCAGCCGGGCAAGACCTATCGGAGCGGTGAAAATCTGGCGGGGGCCGAGCAGCGGACCCGGGACAGTTATTTTGCGGGCGCGGACACCTTCGATCCGCAGATGCGGAGCTGGTACTGCGTCATTCGTCTCGGCACGCGGCCCGTGGGCGGCTTAGCGCTGAATGGCACCGAAATGACCAGGCTCGCGGCGACCGCGCTGGCGTCGCTGAGCGGTATCGCGCTGGAACGCGCGCGGACTTTGCAGAAGGAGTCCCGGGCGCAGGCGGCCCGCCAGACGGAACAGTTGCGCACCGCCGTTCTCGACGCGCTGGCGCATGAATTCAAGACGCCCCTGACGGTGGCCCGTACCGCCAGCTCCGGGCTTCTGGCCGTTGGAGGCCTGTCCGAATTGCAAAAGGACCTGGTCACTGTGATCGACCAACAAGCCAGCAAGCTGGATCATCTGGCCTCGCGCCTTCTCACGGCAGCGAGGCTGGACAGCACGGAGTTCAGGCCCCAACGGGAGCGCGCGCTCCTATCCCGCCTGGTAAGTGCGGCCATCCAGAGACTCGACCAGGAGACCGATCGGGCGCGCTTCCGGGTCTCGGTTCCGAAACACGAGATCCCCGTTTTTGCGGACCAGGAATTGATTCTGACTTCCCTTGTTCAGCTCGTCGACAATGCGATCAAGTATTCCGAGCCCGGGTCGCCCATCGACGTCACTTTTACTTTCCAACACGCGACCGCGGTCCTGCGGGTACGGAGCAAGGGCCTGGTGATCACGCCGGCGGACCGCGAGCGCATTTTTGAACGATTCTATCGCGCGCCCGAGACCCACCACCTGCCCGCCGGCACCGGGTTGGGGCTGTCGATTGTCAAGAAGATCGCGGAAGCTCACCGCGGGCACGTGTGGGCCGAAGGCGAAACGGACTACGGCACCTCCTTCTCTATCTCGCTGCCTGTGGAGCTTGCCAGCTAAGGCACGAGCATGCCTTCTGTCAACGGAAGCATTCTGGTGGCCGATGACGACCCCGAGCTGCGGCGGGTCCTCAGGAGAACGTTAGACGCTTTGGGTTTCGAGGTTGCCGAGTGTGCCAACGGGGAGCAGGCGCTCAAGGCGGTCGAAGCCCGCCCGTTCGATGCGGTTCTTCTGGATCTCAACATGCCTGGCATCGGCGGGATCGCAGCGTGCCGGGAAATTCGAAGAAGATCTCCTCGCCAGCAAATCCTGATGCTCACGGTTCGGGATCGGGAAACGGACAAGGTTGAAGCGCTCGATGCCGGAGCGGACGACTATATTACCAAGCCTTTCTCCATCCCGGAGCTGGCAGCCCGGCTGCGATCGGCGGTCCGGCGCTCCACTACGGCCGATCTTGACATAGGGGTTCCCATCACTATCGGCGAAATCGAGCTGGATCCCGCCAGGCGGACCGTCCGCAAAGCCGGGGCGGCTTTACGTTTGACGCCTAAGGAGTTCGACTTACTGCATTACTTGATGAGCCGCCCCGGGCTGCCCATCGCCCATGTGAAGCTGTTGCGAGCGGTATGGGGCGAGGAATACGGCCAGGAACTGGAATATCTTCGCACATTCGTCCATCAGCTCAGGAGAAAACTGGAGGACGATCCGTCGATGCCCGAGTATTTACTGACCGAACTCCACTTTGGTTATCGCTTTCGGGCGACTTAGCCGGCAAACCGGCACGGCCCGTTCGTGCAAGCACGCCCTGGCTTGTGCACCAATAAATAAATGTTATGGGGTGACTCGGGTTTTTGACTTTTATCTTTATGCGGTCCTTAGGTTGCGTGCTTTATTCTGAGTTAAACCGGATAGGAGGTTCTGATGAACAGGAAGAGGCGGACAATAGGAGTTCTCTTGCTCGGTACAGCGTCTCTGCTGGCCCTCGAAGGCTGTGGAAAAGTGCAGGCGGATGAGGCGAAAGGGGATCCGCCGCCCGCAAAAATTGTTCCCTTCGCGGACCCCGCTCTCTTTTCGGTGGATCATCCGGAGCAGTTTCCGCTGGCCGCGGCGGCCGAGCATCCGACGACCTCGGAGTTGGTAGTCACGGGCACGGTGAGCCCCGATGTTTCCCGCAACGTCCCCGTCGTCTCGCTCGCCTCCGGGCGCGTCAGCGCCATTCACACGCGGCTAGGAGACACGGTGCAGAAAGGCCAGTTGCTGATGACCATTCGCAGCGACGACGTGTCGAGCGGATATTCGAATTACCGCATGGCGGTCGCGGATGAGATTCTCGCCCGGACTCAGTATGAACGCGCGAAGGACCTCTATGAGCACGGCGCCATAGCCCTGAACGATCTGCAAGTGGCACAGGACACGGAGGACAAGGCCAAAATAGCCGTGGAAACCATGGGCGAGCATCTCCGTTTGCTCGGCAACGACCCCGACAAGCCGGCCTACCTGGTGGATATCTTCGCGCCCACTTCGGGCGTGCTTACCGATCAGCAGGTGACCACCGGGTCGCTGGTGCAGGCGTACAATACGCCGTACCCATTTACCATCTCCGACCTGTCATCCATCTGGGTTGTCTGCGATGTGTATGAGAACGACCTGGCCAACGTCCGGATCGGCGACACCGCGGACATCACCCTGAATGCCTATCCCGATCGCAGGTTCAGGGGAAGGGTGAGCAACATCGGCTCGATTCTCGATCCCAACATCCGCACCGCCAAGGTTCGGATGGAGGTTCAGAACCCGGGAAACATGCGTCTGGGCATGTTCGTGAGGGCTACCTTTCACGGCCAAACCAGCGAGATGCACACCATTGTCCCGGCATCGGCCATCCTGCACATGCACGATCGCGATTTTGTTTACGTTCCCGCGCCCGGCAGCAGGTTTCGCCGCGTGGAAGTCGTGAGTGGAGACCTCTTGCCGGACAACCTGAACGTGCAAGAGGTAAAGTCGGGGGTCGAACCAGGCCAACAAGTGGTTACGAACGCGCTGGTCTTGGACCACGTGTTGGCTCAGTGACCGTAGTTCGCGCGTCCGGGGTTCGGAGAGAGAACCGGCAGAGCAGCGCCAAAACAGGAAATAGGAAATGATTCGCGCTCTTGTAGATTTCGCGCTTAATAACAAGTTCGTGGTGTTGGCCATTGCCGTCCTGTTGCTCGGTTGGGGGGCTATCTCGTTTCACTACCTTCCCGTGGAGGCCTATCCCGATATCGCCGACAACTACGTGACCGTGATTACCCAATGGCCGGGACGTTCCGCCGAAGAAGTGGAACAGCAGGTGACGATTCCGATTGAAATTCAAATGGCCGGAATGCCGCACATGACCTATCTGCGCTCCGAGTCCATTTTCGGACTGTCGTTCGTGATCATGATCTTCGACGACACCTCCGTCAACGATTGGAACCGCCAGAAGGTGCTGGAAAGACTCACCCAAGTCAATCTCCCGAATGGACAAAACCTGCAGCCTCAGATCGGCACGGACTGGAGCACCACGGGTCAGATTTATTGGTACACGCTGAGAAGCACAAACCCCCGGTACGACCTGATGGAGTTACGGTCTCTCGAAGACTGGGTCCTCCTCAAGCAGTTCAAATCGGTTCCCAATGTGGTGGACGTTTCGGACTTCGGAGGCACGGTGCGCGAGTATCAGGTGCGCGTGGACCCGAACAAGCTCGTGTCGTACGGATTGAGCATCGGCCAGGTGGAGCAGCAGCTCTCCAACAACAACATCAATGCCGGCGGCAGCTTCGTCGAGGTCGGCATGCAGCAGATGAACGTCCGGGCGCTGGGGCTTTTCAACACGGTGCACGACATCGAGCAGACCGTTTTAAAGACTCAAACGGGCACCGCTCTTCGGGTCAGGGACATCGCGGACGTGGTCCAGGGTCCCAAGATCCGGTTGGGTCACATGGCCCGTGCCAACCATATGGAGGACGGCCGCATCATCGACGAGCCCGATGTCATCCAGGCCGGAGTGCTGCTGCGCAAAGGGGCCGAGGAGGAACCCACACTCGAGGCCATTCACAAGAAAGTCGACGAGCTGAATAACGGCATCCTGCCGCCCGGTGTAAAGGTCATCCCCATGCTCGATCGCAGCGATCTGCTGCATTTCACCTTGCACACGGTGATGCATAACCTGACCGAAGGAATGATTCTGGTCAGCGTCATTTTGTTCCTGTTTCTTCTCAATGTTCGTGCCGCAATCATCGTCGCGCTCACGATTCCGTTCTCTCTGCTCTTCGCCTCCATTTGGCTGGATTTGAGCCATATTCCGGCCAATCTTCTGTCACTGGGCGCACTGGATTTCGGAATGGTGGTGGATGGAACGGTGGTGATGGTGGAAAACATTATCCGGCATCTGAGCCCCCACCGCCGTCAGGCCCTCGCTGGACCTCCGAGAACCACGCCGGAGATCATCCGCGAGGCTTGCCACGAGGTGCAACGGCCGGTCTTTTACGCCATCGCCATCATCATCACCGCCTATCTGCCGATCTTCACGCTGCAGCGCGTGGAGGGCCGGTTATTCAGACCCATGGCCTGGACAGTGGCCTTCGCCCTGCTCGGCGCCATGACGTTTTCCATTCTTATCGCCCCCGTGCTGGCAGCCACGTTTTTCCGCAGGGGAGTCGGGGAACGGCGCAACCTGGTGATGGACTATCTGACGGAGCGCTATCGCCGGCGACTGCGCTGGGCCGTTCATCACCGCTGGGTTGTCGCTTGTGTGGGCGCGGCGGCCCTGGCGGGAACCATCTATTTGGGCTTTGGCGGAGTCATTGGCGCGGAGTTTTTGCCGCACCTGGATGAAGGCGCTATCTGGGCGCGCGGCACTCTGGCGAATAGCACCAGTCTCTCGGAGGCCGAAAAATTCACCAACAACGAGCGCTATGTTTTCGCGTCCTTCCCGGAAGTGAGCAAGGTCGTGTCGCAGGTGGGCCGGCCCGATGACGGAACCGACACAGGGGGATTCGGCAACACCGAGTATTTCGTCGACTTGAAGCCGCACGACCAATGGCGCCCGGTATTTCACAAAAACAAAGAGGAACTGATCGCCGCCATGAACCGCGCGGCGGAAAAATACCCGGGGGCGATCTGGAACTTCTCGCAGCCGATCGAAGACAACGTCGGGGAGACGCTCACCGGCACTAAGGGTGCGGCCGCGCTCAAGATTTTCGGGGATGACTTGAGGGTTCTCGAGCAGAAGGGCGAAGAAGTCACCCTCGTCATGTCCGGTATCCCGGGCATGCATGACGTCAAGCTCTTGCGCGATTTCGGGCAGCCCAATCTCGACCTGACCATCGACCGCCGCCAGGCGGCTCGTTTTGGAATCAACGTGGCCGACATACAAGACGCCGTCCAGACGGCCGTGGGCGGCAACGCCGTGAGCCAGGTGCTGATCGGCGAGCAGCGGTACGACGTGGTAGTGCGCTACCAGGCGCCGTATCGCAATACCGCGCAGGCCATCGCGAGAGTGCGCCTGGTTTCTCCCACAGGAGAACGCGTGTCTCTGGCGCAGTTGACTAACGTTGAGGTCAAGGACGGCGCGTACGACATCTATCGCGAAGGCAACATTCGGTACGTCGCGGTAACTTTCAGCGTGAGAGGCCGGGATCTGGGGACGACGGTCGAAGAGGCGGTCAAGAAGATCGGCGAGAAAGTGAAATTGCCGCCCGGCTACACCATCGGTTGGTCGGGCGAATACGAGAGCGAGCAACGGGCTGAAGCGCGGCTGGCTATCATCGTACCTTTGACGATCCTGGTCATCTTCATCATTCTCTACACCATGTTCCGCTCTTACAAGTGGGCGCTGCTCATTTTGTTAAACGTCGCCCTGGCCCGCGTCGGCGGCTTCCTGGCTCTAGTGATTACCGGAACTTATCTCAGCGTGTCCTCGGGCGTCGGCATGTTGGCGCTCTTCGGCGTCTCGGTGCAGACCGGCGTCATCATGCTCGAATACATAAACCAGCTACGGGCCAGAGGGCACTCCATCGCCGATTCGGCGGTCGAAGGCGCGGTCCTGAGGCTACGTCCCATCATGATGACCATGCTGGTGGCTACCCTGGGGCTGCTGCCCGCGGCGTTGTCGCACGACATCGGATCCGATTCGCAGCGGCCTTTCGCGATTGTCATCGTAGGCGGCCTGATTTCCGACCTGCTGCTGAGCATCGTTCTGTTGCCCACGTTTTATGTCTGGATCGCTCGTGACGGCGATCAACTTCCCGCACCGGAAGGTACTTTCGAGGGCTAATGAAACCTGCCCCACTAATTCTGCCTATGAAAAACATCCGGATTATTCTCGCGGCCGCTGTGGCGTTGAGCAGTTTGGTGCTGGCGGATTCGGCGTCGGCGCAAGGACGTGTCAGGATTACGCTCGAGCAGGCCATCGAAATGGCGCTGCGGCACAACCACACCTTGCAGGCCGCCCGAACCACCATCCAACAGAACCAGGCCGCGGAAATCACCGCCAACCTGCGCCCGAATCCGACGTTCTTCACCGACTGGGAATACCTGCCCGTCTTCTCCCGACCGCAAGGGCAGACCGTGGCAGAGTACATTCAAGGCTCGACCGAGGGCGATCTTGGGCTTAGTTACCTGATTGAACGAGGCAACAAACGGGCGCGCCGCCTGGAAGCAGCCAGGGGCGCAACTGCCGTGACCCGCTCGCAGGTGGCGGATAACGAGCGCGGTGTGGCGTTTCAGGTTGGCTCTCTCTTCATCAACGCACAGCTTGCGGAGTCGACCCTCGAACTCGCGCATCTGGATCTGAGGAGTTTTCAGGGAACGGTCGACATCAGTCAAGTGCAGTTCAAAGATGGCTCGATGAGCGAGAACGACTACCTGAAAATCAAGCTCCAATTGCTGCAGTTCGAAACCGACGTGCAACAGGCGCTGCTGAACCAGGCCCAGGCTCTGTCGGACCTCCGGCAACAATTGGGTTACGAGTCGGTGCCTGCCAATTATGACGTCGTGGGAGAATTCGAATACCGGCCGCTGGTGGTCACTCTCGAGGAACTGCAGGCGAAGGCCCTGCAGAATCGGCCGGATCTGCGCGCGGCGGTGCTGGGAGTTACCGCCGCCAACAGCCAATACGCGCTCGCTAAGGCAAATGGAAAGCAGGATCCAACCATTTCGGCCAATTACTCGCACGTCAACGGCCTCAACGCCGCCACCTGGTCGTTCAGCATTCCGCTGGCGATTTTCGACCGGAACCAGGGCAATATCGCGCAGACCCGTGTTGCCATCCGGCAAGCGGAGGAGACACAAAAAGCGGCCAGCGGCCAAGTGCTGACGGACGTGAGAGACGCGTACGAGGGGCTGCAGGAGGGCGCGCGGATCGCCCAACTGTTTCGATCGAGCTATCTCGAGGTGGCGCAAAAGAGCCGCGATATCAGCGAATACGCGTACCGGCGCGGCGCTTTGGCCCTGCTCGATTTCCTGGACGCCGAGCGCAGCTATCGCGCGACACAACTCGCTTACCGCCAGGCGGTGGCGGCTTACTTGACCGCGCTGGAGCAACTTCGCCAGGCGGTGGGAACCAGGAACTTACTTTGATTCCGCGCCGGCGTACCACAATGATCTTATGAAGAGAGAAGAGATTCGCGCGCGTATCGAGGAGATCGGAATTATCCCGGCGGTACGCCTGTACTCCGCCGAGGACGCCCTGTTTGCGGCGGAAGCGGTCTGCGAGGGCGCCATCCCCATTGTCGAAGTGACCATGAGCGTTCCGGGCGCCGTGGACGTCATTCGCCAACTGACGCGTCAGAACACCGGGCTTCTGGTGGGCGCCGGCACGCTGTTTCATGTGGAAACGGCGCGCCGCTGCCTGGATGCCGGAGCGGCCTTCCTGACCACGCCGGGACTCGATCTCGAGATCGTCAACTTTGCGTTGGGGCGCGGGGTGGTGGTCTTCCCGGGCGCCTTGACGCCCACCGAAGTAATGGCCGCCTGGAAGGCCGGTTCCGATTTCGTCAAGGTCTTTCCGTGCGCAGCGAACGGCGGACCAAGCTACATCCGGGCACTCAAGGCGCCGTTCTCGGAAGTCCCGATGATTGCTTCCGGCGGTGTGAATCAAACCAACGCAGTGGATTTCATTCGCGCGGGTGCCGCGGCGCTGGGCATCGGGCGGGACTTGATTCACCAGGATGCCATCCGACGCCGCGAGCGGGGCTGGATCACCGAACTGGCGCGGCGGTACCTGAAGATGGTGGCCGAGGCGCGCAATATACAAAAGGAGTCCCAGCTATGACACGCGGACTGGCGGCGGTGTTGTCCGGGTTGAGCGCGATGGGTACGACCCTCCCATTGCTCAGGGCGCAAGGACCCGAGGAGAAAGGACCCAAACAATCGTTTGAAGTAACCAGCACCGAGCGCGTACCGTTCCTGCCGGGCGGCACCATTCGTCTGGACAATTCGTACGGCTACGTGACTGTGGAAGGCTGGGACTCGCCAGAGGTCGAGATCACCGTGACTAAGTCGACCGATCGCTTCTTCGAGCCCGAGCAGAAGGAGAAGGCCGAGCGACGCTTCGAGCAGGTCCGTGTGGTCACAGAACGGCGTTCCGACAAGGAAGTGGCGACTTCGACGACCCTCCCCGTCCGCGATAGCCTGTTCACCTCCATTCTTCCTTCGGGCCGAATGATTCTCACCTGGCCGCTGCCGCCGAACAACAAGCGCGGAGTCACGGCCGAGTACCGGGTCCGCGTGCCGCGCGACTCTCGGCTGGTGGTTCACCACGACAACGGCTACGTATGGGTGAGCGACGTGACGGGGGACATCGAGGTGCGCAGCCACACCGGCGACATGATCGTGATGCTGGCGGATCCGGGTCCATACTCGATCGACGCGAGAACCAGAATGGGCGGCGTTACTTCCGATTTTACGGGCAAAGCCCGCAACCAATTCCTGGTGGGCACTCACTTCGCTTACGCAAGCCGGCCCGGGTCGCGGCGGATATATCTGCGCATGGGTCGCGGAAGCATCACGATCAAGAAGGGCCCGCCGTCCGGTCCTTTTTGGAAGGACTGAGGAGGCCGCTTGCAGAGCATCGACACCTTTGGCGACGGGACGCTATATGACACGCCGGCCATGGGCGGCGTCTTTACCGATTTCGGCCTCAATCTCTTGTAAGCGAACAAGTGGGCTTTGGCTGGAAAGTGGCCTGGAGGGCCGCGCACGATTATGCCGGTCTTCAATACCGCCCATCGATCAACACCTTCGATGCCATCCTACAGCCCGCCAGGCTCCGGACGAAACGCTCGGCGCCGGAATTCCGAGCGGGCATCGGGCTCGCCAGCATCCACTTCGATTCTCCCGACCAGCAGTCCTGCGATCAGGTACCCGGGTGTCCGTCGTCACATCACTTGGTGGCGCACCTGGCCGCTGCGACGCGCCTGTATGTGGCGGGCCACCTCTTTCTGCGGCCCGAGGTGGATGTTCAACACGTGAACAACTTCTTCCCGTTTGGAAGCAACTGGGTGCCCCGCTTTTCGCTGAGCCTTGGATATAGTTTCGGGAAGGAGTGACACGCGGTTCGAGATGACCCGCCGGCGGGAGCACCGTGCGGAATAGTACACAGCAATCCTCATCACGGTGTCTGAATTGCTCGACTCAGTAGCCCGGAGGGCAAATGAGGCTACGAATCGTGTCACTTCTTCTGCTGCCGGCTACCGCTTTGTTCCCCACCAGCCGGATCCAGCCGGCAATTGCGCCCGACGGCGTGATGAATGCGGCGAGTTACATTCCGCGAGGATTCGCCAATCATGGAATCGCGCGGGGGTCCCTCTTCTTGATTTTCGGCAACTACCTCGGCCCGGACGTTCTGGTCCAGGCGCAGAGTTTCCCGCTGGCGGGCTCCGACGGGCTGGCCGGCACGAACGTGCGAATCGATGCCGGAGGGTACACGGGGTTCGCTTACATGGTCTACACATCGGCCACACAAGTGGGCGCCATCCTGCCCTCCGAGGCGCCGGAAGGCGACGCGACGCTGACTCTGAATTACAACAATCTCACCAGCAACCCGGTGGTGATTCACATCGTGCGCAGCGCATTCGGCATCTTCACACTCAATCAGGGCGGGACCGGGCCGGCCGTGGTGCAGAATTTTGTGAGCCAGGGCCAGACCCCCCTCAACACGCTTCTGACATCCGCGACTCCGGGCCAGACGGTAATCCTCTGGGGCACGGGACTCGGCCCTTTGAGCGGGGGCGATGCCACCGGGCCCGCGCCCGGAGCGCTGCCCTACCTGGACAGTCTCTACGTCGGCGGGCAGCAGGTCTCGGTTCGATTCGCCGGCCGCTCGGGCTGTTGCGCGGGCATCGACCAGATCAGTTTCGATGTGCCGGCGAACGTCTCCGGCTGCTACGTGCCGGTGGTTGCCCTGACCAACGGGATCGCCAGCAATTTCGCCACGATCGCGGTGTCACCCGGGGGCGGGGCATGCGACGACCCTTTGAGTTTTCGTGCCGGCACGCTGTCGCTTGCGCGGAATGGCAGCCTGCGCGTCGGGGCGATCCGGCTTTGGACGCAGACGCCCGCCGGCGGTTCGGTTGGCTCGGACACGCTGACCGCCAGTTTCCTGGCGTATTCGCCCCAGACCCTGGTGATGGCACAGGCCCCGGTGAATCCGTCGGCCGGCTCGTGCTATCTCACCGAGTCGCCCGTGAATTCCGATCCCTCGGCGCTGCCGCACGGGGACGGGCTGAACGCGGGTTTCAGCGTGCTGGCCAGCGGGCCCGGTGCGTCTCTGACCGCGGAGTCGGTGTCGGCGGGCAACTATGCCGCCAACATGACGCCGGCGGGCCTGTCGCCGGGCGTTTATTCGGTTTCCGGTTCCGGTGGTCCGGACGTGGGCGCTATTCGCGGGAGCGTCACGGTGACTCCGCCGGCCGCATGGTCGAACGCCTCGGACTACACCACCTCGATTGTCACCACCGGACAGCCCATGGCGTTCCGGTGGACCGGCGGCGACGGCAGCGGGTACGTGGCCATCGCCATGAATTCGGTCAGCGCCACGCTTTCGATGTCGCTGGTCTGCAACGTGCCGGCGTCGATGGGCAGCTTCACCGTGCCGGCCTACATGACGCGCTCGATCGTGCAAGGCCAGGGAGCCATTTCAGTGGGCTCGTTCACTACCGCGGGGTCGTTCTCCGCATCGGGGCTGGACGTGGGCGCGGTAACCGCCGGCGCGAGCCAGGTGGTACAGGCCAACTTCGTGACGCCGCCGGGCACGAACTGAGCGGGCACCCGGAAGACGGTTGCCGCTTCAGCGCAGCGCCTTCAGCCGAATGCTTCGGAACTCGACGCGCATCGGCTCGCCGGCGTGCAGCTGTAGCGCGATGACGCCGTCCTTGGCTTTGTCGTCGCTGAGATCGATGGTTTCCACGCCATTGAACGTCAGCCGCATGTGGCTGCCCTGCGCGAAGACTTCATAGCTGTTCCAGTCGCCGTGCCGCACTACGGATTTCGCTTTCAGCCATCCTTCATCCTGCGACTTCATCACCGCCCGGCCGCGGCCCTTTTCTTCGTAGAAATTGCCCCACGCCGAGTGATCGCCCACCTCGGAAGCATCCGCCTGGTAACCGGTCACCACGAAGTTCGGCAACACGGTGCTCCGGAACTGGACCCCGCTGTTGTGGTTTCTGAGCTTGATGTCGAAACGCAGGATGAAGTCGGAGTATGGCTTCCGATAAATCAGAAACGTGTTCTCCTGAATCGGGTGCGAGTCGGTCGTCCCGACAATCGCCCCATTCTGCACCGACCACAAGGCCGGATTGCCTTGCCATCCATCCAGGGTTTTCCCGTTGAACAGCAGCACGTACCCGTCCTGCTTTTCTTGCGGAGTCAGCTGATTCACCGGTTCCGCCGCCGTGAGAGCCGCCGCCAGCGCAAACCACGGAACTGCAAATCGGAGTCTCACGATTTCATTACCTCTTCCCACGTCATCTCACGCTTCTGGTCGATGGCCATACGGCCCATGATGGCGGTGAGAGTGCTCTCGGCCGATCGCACCGCAGTGTTCTCCGGCGTCCCGTTCTGAATGTTCCGGATGAAAGTCTCCAGCGAATCGATGGTGATCTCGCGCGGCGACTTTTCCGTCACCGCGTCGTTCCTGCCGCGGTAATGCGTCCAGTACTCCCGCGCCGTCTCGATCACTCCCTTGGGGCCGTAGAACTGCTCGTTCACCGAACGGAACAATGCGGGTGCGATCTGCGAGCCCGTCAGAACCGCCTGCACATTGTCTTTATAGGTGAAGGTAACGTCGCAGTGGTCCGATATGTCTCCCCGTTTTTCGACGGTGCGTCCGCCGGTGCCGTATGCCTTCGCGGGATGCCCGTCCAGGAACCAGTTCAAGACGTCGATCCCGTGGCAATAGGTCTCCACGATGATGTCGCCGAACCAGTCGCGCCACACGGTCCACTGGCGCATCTTCTCGTCGAAATTCCGCGGGGCCGCGAGCGGCGTTTCACTGTAGGCCCCCTTGATCCAGTGCGCGTGCGCCATCTGAATCTTTCCGATCGCGCCATCGGCCACCATCTTTCGCGCCTTCTGATAGCCCTGCCCGTAGCGCTGTTGAAAGCCGAATACGATATTCAACTTCCGGTCGGCGGAGTCTCCGGCCCGGATTACCCGCTTGCATCCCTCGACATCCAGGCCGGCCGGCTTCTCGATGTAGATGTTCTTGCCGGCCTTGACGGCGGCTTCGAAATGTTCCGGGTGAAGAAACACCGGCGTGGCGATGATCACCGCATCGACGTCGCTCGCCAGCAGCTCGTGGTAGTCCTTGTAAACTTTCGGATCTTTCAGCGGGATGTTCTTCTTGGCCCGTTCGATGCGGTCGTCGTAGATGTCGCAGAGAGCCACCAGCCGCGCATTCGGAATATTCACCAGCAGGCCGGCGTCGAACGTCCCGCGGCCGCCCGAACCGATCAACCCGACCGTAACCGCAGAGTTCGCGGCCGTTCCCCGCGCCGCTGCCAGGGGCAACATCGCCGCCGTTTTCACCAGCTCGCGTCTCGTAATCGCAGGCTTCATAGAACCTCCAGGCGTTAAGTACATTGAATCCGGTAGCCCGCCGAATGTCAATCCGTTCCGATATCATGGACCTATGGATCAGCATCCGGCGGCCACCGCGCGGCGGTATTCGATCGCGGATTTTGAACAGATTGCCGGAGTTCCGTGTCCGTGTGGCACGGCTCGCCGGGCGTTTCAGGACGTGCCCGAGTTTCCCGCCACCGTGCACGTGACCTCCATCACCGCCGATGCGCGGCTTCACTATCACAAGCGGCTCACCGAGACTTACTACTTCCTGGAGTGCGGCGAGGGAGCGCGGATGCAACTGGACGATGAGATCGTCCCCGTGAAACCCGGTATCTGCATCATGATCCCGCCGGGCGTGCGCCACCGTGCCATCGGCGAGATGAAGGTTCTGATTGTGGCGCTGCCCAAGTTCGACCCTTCCGACGAATGGCTGGATTGAGCGGGGCCGCAAGCTGCCGGCCCCGCTCCATTTCCGAGCCGCTTCGCAGAAGCTCGACCGTCAGGGAGCGGTTAATCCGTGCGCGCCCTCATATCCCCGGCTGTTCGATTCTCACCACCTGCACGGGGCCGATGAGCCCGGAAGGCAGCAGTGGCGAATCGGCCCGATAAAACTGCTGGGCCGTGTATGTGTACTTCTTAGTGACGTCGGGCTGCTGGTCGCCGACTAGGCGGTTGACCCACAGGTTAGTCACCTTGATCTCCAGCGTGTTGGCCCCGGCCTTGAGCGCCGAAGTCACATCCACGCGGAACGGGGCCTTCCACAGGATGCCGAGCGCCTTGCCGTTGACCGACACCTGCGCGAGGTTCTTCACATCACCGAGGTCCAGCCACAGCTTCGCGCCGCTCTTGAACCACTCCGCGGGCGCCTGGATGGTCTTGGTGTAAGTGCCCGTGCCGGAGAAATACTTCACTCCCGCGTCGGAGTTGTCGCTCCACGAGCTGAGCCGGTCGAGAGTGATGCCGGCCGGCGCGCCGCGATTTGCCTGGAAGCTGACGTTCCAGGCGCCTTCCACGGCGGCGACGTTAGTTTCGGTGTGCACGGGCAGCGTGCGTGAAGGCGCGGCGGACGCCCGCCGGAACACGACGAATACGGCATCATTCGGTTCCAGGCGCAGCGGCACGGTGGTGTGGCCGCTGGCGATGCGGTACGCGGCGGGCTCCGCCACGCCCGTATCGGCATGCCACAGCTCGGGGGCCTTGCCCTGAACGCGGAATGTCGCTTCCAGGGTTTCCACGCGATTGTTACGGTTGTTGACCCAGTAGAGGTCGCCGTCGGCCAGCTTGCGGTGCACGTACATGAGGCTGGTGTCCGGTTGCGGCTTGGTGTATTCGAAGTCCGGCCCGGCTTCGATGGCGGTCAGCGCCTGGGCGATGGTCTCGGTGCCGAATACCTTGCCCTTGCCGATGCCCGATCCCCAAACCTGGTCCGCGATAGCGTGGAATTCGGTCTGGCTGTCGGCCTGGCTGGGCGACTCGATGGGCTTGGGGCCCACCACCACGGCGCCGGCGTTCACCAGGTCGCGGATTTTGCGCAGCACGGGCAGCGACATGTGCTGGCTGTTGGGGTCGAGCGCCAGCACGCGGTAGCTCATGCCGGTGGTGGTGGTGATCCGCCCGTTGGTCACTGCCAGGCGATTCTTCAATGCGTCGGCATTGACGTAGTCGAAGTTGTAGCCCGCCGGAATGTCGGGCGGATGGCCGCTGAACAGGGCGGTAATGTTGGAGTCCTCGCCGTAATAGTAAATGATGTCGGCGACAAACTTACCCTGCTGGAGCAGGTAGGAGCTGCGCGCCAGGTAGGTGGTCCAGGGCCGGGCCAGCTCCGCCCAGGTTTCGTGCCGCGTGAACCACTGTCCAAAAGGCCCCAGGCCGAGGCCCGGAATCTTGTCGTTGGAGGGCTGGTGGACCGACGTGTGGATCACGAAGCGGTTGAGCCCCATGGCCAGCTCGCGGTCGGCGGTGGGCTTCAGCGTCTCGGGAGAGAAGGTCCACGCGCCGCTTCCGGCGGTCAGGGATTCGGCGGCCACCAGGTTCTGGCCGTAGATGTGGGCCACGGAGGCGGACTCGCGGACGTCGGCGTCGTACTGCTCGCTGGTCTGGCCGGGGCGCGCGGTCCACATGGCGCTCATGGGGACGGCGGCGTTGCGCTTCACTTCCATACCGTCGCCGATGAAGGCGCGGCCGGACTCGTGCGATTCGGAATAGCGGCCCATGTTGCGCTCGTGAAGCATGGTAGTGAGCTGGTCGTAGTGGTTCTCGGCCACCAGTTGGCCCAGGGTCTCGCGGAAGTCCCACAGGAAGCGGTCGCTGGCTTCTGCGCTTTCCACGATGCGGCCGGCAAGCACCGGCAGCCACGGGCGCATATCGTATCCGCGGCGTTTGGTGAACTCGGCGATCATGGCGTCGGTCCAGTTCGCCACGCCGGCTTCCCAACTGTCGGTGATGATGTACTGCAATCCGCGCTTGCCCATCAGGTCGCCGACGGTGTCCTTGTACTGGCCGAGATAGTTGTCGAAGTAGGTCTTGACATAAGCGCGGTTGAGCTTGTCCACCTCGAGCCCGGTGGCTTCGGGAGAGGCCGGCGAATTGCGCGCGCCGGTGAGCGAGTAGCCCATGCGCAGAACGACCCAGCGTCCGGCGGGTGGCGTCCAGTCGAGCGTGCCGTCGGCGCGCATCTTGGAAGTGAGGTCGATGACATCGGCTTTCCGCACGGCCTCGGAAGCCGGAACGGCGGGGGTGGCCATGGCGTAGATGCCGATAGCGGCCGAGAAAGCGGCCTTCTCCTGGAAGCGGTTGACCGGCGATGCGGTGTGGAGGACGAGTTCGGCCACCTGGGTTCCGGCGGGAGGGGCGGGCTGCGCTTGCGCCGCTCCCGGAGGAGGTCCGCCGAAGCCGCCGCCCGCGCCGCCGCGGCCCATGGCCTGCGGCGCCATTGTCCGGATGGTCAGGCGAAAGTAGCGCGCGGTGACCGGCGCAAACGCGATGGTGCGCGCGCCGCCGGGAATCGCCGCGACTGTCTGGAACTGCTGGCCGTCGTTGCTCGATACCAGTTCCTGGTTGCTGGCGCCGCCTCCGCGGCCGCCGAAGCCTCTGCCGCCGCCGCCGGCGGTCACCAGGGTGAGGCCGCGAATAGTCTGGGGCTGCGGAAATTCGAATTGGATCCAGGCCTTCTGGTCCACCGGTGCAGCCGGCAGGAGGGTGGCCTTGGCGAGGTCGCCGTCGGTCAGCGCGGCGAGATCGAAGGCGCCGCCGCTGGAGGTCACTTTTGCCCCCAACTCGGCGAGCGTACGGTCGCTATCCGGCGCGCGATAGGCCACCACGGCGCTATCGGCGTAGAATTCCGGCGCTGGTGCTCCAGGCGCTCCCATGCCGCCGCGCCCGCCGGCCTGGTTCTGATACTGTCCGGTGGTGGACGGCGGCTTGGGCAGCGCGCCGGTGAACGGGCGGCCGCCCTCCACGCGCGTCTCGCTCCAGACATATTTCTTCATCGCCTGCGCCGGGGTGACCCACGGCCCGCCGCTTTCGCTCCATCCGGGCGAGCCGGCGATGGCCATCTCCAGGCCCAACTGGTCGGCCAGCGTGGCGGCGTACTTGAAGGCGTCTTTCCACTCCGGCGTCATGAAGACCAGGCGCTTCTCGACGATCTGCGGCGTGTTCAGCCCGGCGTCGAAGTTCTGGAAGCCGGCGATGCCCACGCGCTTCATCCATTCCAGATCGGCCTTGATCCCTTCCTTGCTGATGTTGCCGCTCATCCAGTGCCACCACACGCGCGGCCTGGCGCTGTCGGGCGGATTTTGAAAGCCTCTCAAAAGCGCATCGCCGGAATTCTGCGCGGAGACAATCCATGTCCCCAACAGGGCCGCGATCGCGGCGGCGATGCCGATTTGCTTTGTCCTGCCGATGATTCTCATAAATGCCTTCTTGTAGCCTTGACTGGGAGGGGTGTCCGCCGAGACTGACATGCGAGATCCTTTTCACTGCTCCGGATGCAGGTGTTCAGCGTTCCCGCCGTTCATCCTTACACGTAACACACGTGCACGGATAATAGGGACTGAATACTCCGATAAGGTGCTTAACCGTCTTGGGGATCCGCAGTCGGGACTGCGTTGTGGGGCAGGTTGTTAACCTGCGGCCGATTGGAAATCGGCCCGGCAGTGCTGACCATTGCGGCCTTGGCGGGTTGCCAACCACTCCTGTCCAAAATACTAGCTGGATCAAGGGAGCCGGGCTGCAAACAAAAGGGATAGTTGTGCTGTGAATGGCGGCAGCCGGATCAGGCTGGCGCCCGAATTTCGCAAG
>DASQZT010000082.1:0-36804 GCA_035638575.1 Bryobacteraceae bacterium | reverse complement strand
GTCGGGACTTACAGCTAGCCGGCGCATGAGTCCTTCGCCCTTTTGGGCGCCCGCCGTGAGAACAATCTTCAAGCCCCTATGGCGGCGAAGCGCTGATGGAGACGCGCAAGGCGGGCAACAAGCGCCTCATCGGTTAGAGGCCATCTCGAGGAGCAGACGTTCCGGGGATGATGGGCCGTTCAGCCCCGGCCCAGACAAAAAGGGGAGATTCCGGCTTCTTTTTCTCGAACTGTGAGATAATAGGTGGAGAATATCAACAAGCTGTTCAAAACGCCTCTGGTTCAAATGGTACAGACTCGTAGACGTAGACAAGGATGTGCAGCCTCGAAGCGCGCCCCCGCGGCGCAGCCGTTCATGCCTCACGGCGAGGTGTCCTGCCCCTCTCCGATCTTCAGCGAACCCCTTTGCGTCCTGGAGTTCCTGGCCCTGCGGCTCTCGCCCGCGTATCACGGATTGGCGATCCCCCGCGGCGATGGATCGGCGGTCGTGATTATTCCTGGATTGCTCGGGATGGATCTCAACCTTTTCGAACTCTACGCGTGGCTGGAGCGAATCGGGTACCGGCCATATTATTCCGGTATGGGCTTTGCCGCCGATTGTCCCGACCTCCTCTCGCGGCGCCTCGGCCAGACTATTGATCGCGCCTACGCGGAGACAGGCCGGCGGGTGCATCTCATCGGACATAGCCTCGGCGGTATCTTCGCACGATCCGCGGCGGTACAGAGGCCGGCACGAATCGCTTCGGTCATTACCCTCGGTTCGCCTTTCCGGGGGCTCGTGCTGCACAGCCTGATACGGGCACTCAGCGACGCCGTGCGCGGTTGGATCCGGAGCACGGGTCCAGACGTCCCGGGGGAATGTGCTTCGAGCCGTTGCCGTTGCGCCTTCGGGCAGTCCCTGGGGCGGTCGTGGCCAGATTCTGTCCGGCAGACTGCCGTGTATTCGAAGTGCGATGGAATGGTGGACTGGCGGTACTGTCTGAGCGGGAAGCCGCACATCGATGTCGAGGTCGCCGGAACGCACCTCGGCCTGCCGTTCAACGCGACGGTCTTCTGGCACATCGCCGTTCGACTGGCCGCCTCGCCGGGAACAACGGCGGCAGGGAAGTGACGGGGTCCCCTCTTCGCGGGTCACTCAGGCGTGGTGCCGGAGACTCTTAAGACAGCCCGGACAGCGTCGGGTCGCCGTCCCTTGAGTGGAAGCGGATTGGTTCTACGTCCCGGACATGTCGAGGTAAATGCCGCCGTCCTCCACGGTGAGTTTGACACCCGCGGCAGTGGCGGCTTCCTGCAAAGCGGCATCCAGCATGACTACCGGGTCGGGACTTACAGCTAGCCGGCGCATGAGTCCTTCGCCCTTTTGGGCGCCCGCCGTGAGAACAATCTTCAGGCCGCGGCGCTTGCACGAGATGCGCGTTCCGTCTTCCAGCTTGGTGTTCAGAGGCTTGATATAGGCGGCAACGTAATGGACGCCGATTCCCGACTTATCGCCGGTGAACGCCGGGAGTTTTTCCGCGGCGGCCGCGTTTACATCACAGAGCCTGGTTTTCATAGCACGCCCCACTCCGCTCGATTCCTCGCGCCTTCAGAAATCCGTCCAGTTCCTTTCGGAACGCGCGGATGTGATCCGGTGTACTGCCACAGCAGGCGCCAACGATGTTCGCGCCGGCCTCCAGCAGCGGCACGACGCCTTCGGCCATCTGCTCCGGAGTCTCATCGTAGACCACTTTCATATTGACCAGCGCCGGCTGCCCCGCGTTGGGCTGCACCATCACCGGCAAGCCGGTCACCCGCCGGTAGCGCACTACCGCGTGGCGGGCGCGCTCCATGTCCATCCCGGTGCCGCAGTTGAGCGCGGCGATATCGGCGCCGTTCTCCTGCATGAATTCCGCCGCCCGCTCCGGATCGACGCCCATCATGGTGCGGAAGGTAGAGCCATCCAGAGTCACGTCGTACGCCATGGAGCCGATGACGCAGGGCGCGCCGGCCAGTTTCGCCGCCTGGATGCCCAGCAGCAGCTCTTCCAGGGACGTTTGCGTTTCGATCAGGATCGCGTCGGCCCCCGCATCCACCAGCGCCCGGGCCTGCTCGTTGAAGGCGTCGCGCACTTCGGACTCTTTGAACTCGCCGTAAGGCTCCATCAGCCCGCCGAAGGGGCCGATATCGCCGATCACATAGCCGTCGCGGCCGGCAAAGGCTTCGCGCGCGATGGCGATCGCGGCGCGGTTGATTTCGGCCACCCGGTCGCCGCGGGAATGACGGTTCAGCATGATGCGCGAGCCGCCGAACGTGTTGGTGAGGATGCAATCGGAACCGGCTTCGGCGTAACGGCGCTGAATCGCCAGCACTCTCTCGGGATGCGTCAGGTTCCATTCCTCCCCGCAGCTCCCCTGCTCGAGGCCCGCCAGCATCAGTTGCGTCCCCATGGCGCCGTCGCCGAGTAAGGGGCGGGACTCGATCGCAACTTGTAAGCGTTCTTTCATCGTGTCTGTGTCTCCGGATGGGCCAGGGCGTAGTGAATGGTCTCGAGCACGAGCCCCCACTTGTGATCGCGGCTCGCCGCCTCACAGTAGCAGCCCGCGGCGGAGAACGGACGCGGCCACGAGAGGACTTCGTCCAGGCGCCGTCCCAGGAGGGGCTTCTCGCGATCGATGGCGGCCATCAGGCGCTCGCGGTCATCCAGGTACCGGCACATGGAAGTGTGGCCCGCATCGCCCGGAGCCGGTCCGCAGTGCTGCTCCTGGATGGGATAACCCGCCTGCCGCGGCCCCAGTTTCACCTTGTAGTGGAAGATCAGGGGGCGCCCCATATTGGTGCAGGTGGTCCCTTCGTAGCGGAACAGGGCGTCGGTGGTGCCGTCCTCGCGCGCTTCGAGCGAAAGCCGTTCCGAGGCCCATCGCCGCAGCGCCTTGGTGTTGACCCCATAGCTCGCCGACGGGGGCGGCACCGGCGGCAGAGGCGCTTCTCCCGCGCAGTTTTCGAGCGTCCGGCGATAGGGCGCTCGCCGGTACTGGCAAGGGAGGAACGAACAGTTTTCGCACGGAACCAGTTCGGTGAGGCGGCGCACGCGATCGGTGTGGCGCGTCAGTCCGAAGACCGCGAGGAGCGATTTCCTGGGGCGCAGCGCGCCGGACTCCAGCGCTTCCACTTCGCCCGGAAAAGGATGATCGCGAACCTGTCTCATAAGCGCCAGAAGACGAGGCTGCTCGGCGATATCCCACCCCGGGTAGCCGGGACTGTAGTGCGGCAGAACGGCCATTCCGTGAGTCTCGGCCCAGGCGCAAAGGCGGGCGCCCATCATGGTGCAAAGATGCTCCACCACCGCGGACCCCAGCATTTCGAGGAAGAAATATTCGTCGGGCTTCTCCTCCTGCCAGAGCCTCTGGGCTTCGCGCTCCAGCTCGGGACCCGCGCTGACGGCGGCCAGAATCGCCGCGTGGGCCTCGGCCTGTTGGAACATCTGGTTCAGCCGGCTCGACGGCCCCGCAATGTCGAGCCCTTCCGCCTGCCTTGCCCAGGTCCAGGGGCGTCCGTTCTTCGCGTACCAGGCACGTGCTCCGTCGGCCAGCTCGCGGGCGCGGCCGCTCAGAACGAAGTCGCGCGGGTATCCGAGCAGCCGCTGGTACTCGGCGGGATCGACGTTCACTTCCGGAGAAGCGTCGGCCAGCTCGATCATCCGGCCACCCGATCCGTGGACTCCACGGGTTTGAACTGGCATCCCTCCACGAAGAAATCAAAAAAGGACGGATGTGTTTCCAGGCGGCAATGCTCCACTTTCCCGACGAGCGCTTCCAATTCCCGGCGCCGGGACCTGGAGAGCAACGCGATCGAGGCCCCTTCGATGGCGGCGTTGCCGACCTGTACGATGCGGGAAGCCGGGATGCTCGGAATCAGGCCGATGCGTGCGGAGGCTTCCACGTCCAGGTGCCTTCCAAACCCGCCGGCCAGGTAGAAAACGTCGATGTCGTCGAAACCGATACCGTAGTTGCTGCACACCGTGTGCAGGCCCGCCACGTTGGCGGCCTTGGCCTGAGCCAGTTCGTTGACATCGCTCTCCAGCAGGAAGATGTCGTGTTCCGCGTCGAGCGTGACGCGGTGCTGGTCGTCCTCGAAGCGGCCCATCCGATTCATCCGGCCGGTGCGGAGCAACTCACTCATCAGGTCCACCAGGCCGGAGCCGCAGATGCCTTCCGGGGCGATGCCGCCAATGACGCCCAGGTGGAACGCGCCTTCGCCGTCGAGCGCCACGCTCTCGATGGCGCCGTCGAGCGCCGGCATGCCGCAGGCGATGGCGCCCCCTTCAAAGGCCGGACCGGCGGGACACGAGGCCGCCAGGATCCTGTGCCGGTTGCCGAGGATCAGCTCGGTATTGGTGCCGATATCCATGATGGCGACCAGGCGGTCTTCGCGCGCCAGGTTGACGGCCAGCATGCAAGCTGCGGCATCGGCGCCGACGTGTCCGCTGATGATGGGCGCTCCGTATACGCGGGCTTCAGGATGGATGGGAAGCAGGCACCGCATGCCGGTCGAGGTCAGGCTGGTGGTGGCGCGCTTTCCTTCCGCCATTTCGATCTCGGTGATCGACCGGTACGGGCTCTGTCCGATGGAGTAGACGCTCTGGCGAAAGAAGAGGTCGCGCATAGTGGAGTTGCCGACCACCACCATCTCGTAGATGGTCTTGGGATCGGCGGGGAACTCCTCGATGGCATGGGTCAGATAGCCCGCCAGCGTCCGCATCAGGAGGCCGCGGTGCCCGGTGTCGTAGCTGATGCGGGCCATCACGTCGGACCCGCCGAAGCGTTGGGGGTTCTCGAGCGTGGCGTCGGCAATCTGCTCGCCGGTCTCCAGGTTGATCAGCCGAAGGACGATGGTGGTGGTCCCCAGGTCCATGGCGATGCCGTGGATCGGCCCCGGGGAACGGTCGATCTCTTCGCCGTCGATCAGAATGCGATCCCCTTCGCGAGTGACTGCCGGGTCGAGCGCCAACTCCTGGCTCAGCGGCAGTCCCAGCGCGCAGCGCTCGATGCGCATGTGGCCGCGGCGCATGGTGTGACAGCGGACGTGCCCCGATTCGGCGACCACGCGGGTCTGGCAGGACAAGCGGAAATTGCCCTTGAGATGCTGCTCGAGCAGGCTCCGTTCCGACAGGCAATCCATGCCTTCGGCGACCTCCACGATGCACTCCTTGCATTTGCCCTGCTTCTGGCAGGACGTGGGAACCTGGATGCCCACGGCCGCGGCGTAGTCGAAGAGCGATGCGCCGGACGCGGCGCAGGCGGCTTGTCCGTTGATGGTGACGGTCGCCGGCATTTCAGTCGAGGGCCCAGCGGCCGGCTTCGGATTCCAGCTCCGCTCGTACCGCCTCCGCCACTTCCTGGGCCGAACCCTCGCGTTCTTCCTCCCGGCTCCAGTTCCATTGAGCGAGATAATCGTCGGCGCCCTGGAGACCGCGCTGCGCGGCCATCTGGTCGATGCGCGCCATGAATGCGGGCGGCATGGGCAGGGTGACCTCGTCGGCGTCGTCTTCGGCCTTCACCTGAGATGGGATTTCCTGCCAGGAGAGGATCTTGTAGGTCGCCATGGTGATCAGCCTTTCCCGGCGAGGCGCAAAAACAGATCCACGGCGGCGGAGGCGTTGGCCCCATAACCGTCGGCGCCGATCTCGTCGGCAAACATCTGGCTGATGGGCGCTCCCCCCACCGCCATTTTGATGTGCCCCAATCCGGCGGCCTCGAAGCCGTCGATTACGGTCTTCATGTAGGTCATGGTGGTAGTGAGGAGCGCGCTCATGCCGATGATCGTGGGCTTGCACCGATCGGCGGCGGCCATGAATTTTTCGACGCTCTGGTCGACGCCGATGTCGTGCACTTCGAAACCGGCGCCCTCGGCCATCATGCAGACGAGGTTCTTGCCGATGTCGTGGAGGTCGCCGCGCACCGTTCCCATCAGCAAGACTCCGATCGGATTGGCGCCGCCATCCCTGGCGCTGAGCAAAGGCTTGAGGACGGCCATGCCTGCCTTCATGGCGCGGGCGGCGATGAGCACTTCGGGCACGTACAGGATGTTGTGCTTGAAGTCCTCGCCCACCACGCTCATCCCGGCAATCAGTCCCTCGTTGAGCACTTCCTGCACCGGACGCCCCTCCGCGAGGGCATCCTTGGTCATCTGCTCGACTTCCTTGGCATTGCCCTCGTAGAGATATTGGTTCATCAGGGCGTAATCAACCATGGCCACCCCTGACTAGCGAACGCCGGCGGCAAGGCCCGCCGCGCGTTTAGCATTGAATTCTTCGAGTGCTTCCAGCATGGCCAGAATGTTTTCGCGAGGCATGCCGGGACTGACGCCGCCGCCGACCGAAAGAATGATTCCCTCGCCGCCCGAGCCTTCCAGCACCTCGAGCGTTTCGTCCTTCACCTCTTCGGGCGTGCCGCGAACGCCGATTTCCAGCGGATTCACGTTGCCCATGAGGCACATGCGATCGCCGACCCGCCGTTTCACCTCGGTGATGTGCTTCTGCTTGCCCCAATTGAGCACGTGGAATCCCGCGTCAGGCAGATGGTCGAGGCAGGCATCCACCTCCGCGTCGTTGTGGTAGACCTTGATCCAGTCGTTCGGAAAGGCGTCGCAGATGCGCTTGAGGTAGGGATGCGCGAACTCCAGGTAGTGCTCCTCGTTGACGAATCCCACGATGTCATCGAGGATGAAAATGCCCTCCACAGTGTCGCCCATCACTTTGTGCTGCGCCTTGAGCCAGTCGATGACCACGCGGGTACAGAGGTCGATGAGCTTGTGCGCGCCCTCGGGATTCTCCACCAGGTCGATCATGAAGTTGGTGGTGCCGCGGACAAAGCCGGCGGTGCACATCGGGCCGCGGGAGGTGATCATCGGCAGAATATAGCCGTGGTCCAGGATGCGCTGCCGGATCATGCCGATGCGGTGGAGCGTGAGCGCCGCAAAGGCGTCCGCCTCGACTTCGTACTCGGGGAAATTGTCGATGTCTTCCAAACGGTACAAGGTGTGGTACTCGCTCGGGGTATTGTCCTGCCAAAACTTGATCTTGGAGCCGAGCACCGAGGGCTCCGCCGCCATCCCGTATTCCATCCACCAGGATGGGACAAAGATGATGTCCGGGAACTCGCGCATGATGCGGAGGTTGGACTGGAACCAGAGCTCGGGATCGAGGTAATAGTCCATGTGCTTGATGCCCAGGTACCCGGGCATCCATGGACTATCGATGATGAGGGCCATCGGAATCTTGTCCATCTTCTCGCGGCGGGCCGCGCGCTTGAAAGTCACCCATTGTTCTGGCAGCATGACTGAATATTGTTTTACCATGAAACCAAACATCGGGGGCTCCAGCGGGTCTGGTCTTAGGCAATGTGGCGCAGGCCGAATCGGATATAGTTGCGGGCAAAAACTATAAGCGCCGGGGGCGGTCCCCCGGGGCGCCGCCCGATCCGCTATTATGCTGACATCATGATGCGTGCCGCGATCACTCTTCTCGCCTTATGCCCATTCGTTGCCGGCGCCCAACCGCTTCGCCTTGCCATCGCCGGCCTGGCGCATGGGCACGTCTCGGGGTTCCTGAACAACGCGCAGCGGCGCGACGACGTGAAGATCGTGGGCGTCTTCGATCCCGAGGCCGCACTCGGCGCGTCCTACGCGCAGCGGTATCACTTGCCGAACGACGCGGTCTTCACCGACCTCGGCAAGATGCTGGACACCGTCAAGCCCGAGGCCGTCGCGACGTTCACCAACACGTTCGACCACGCGGGGGTCGTCGAGGCCTGCGCCGCGCGGCACATCCCGGTGATGATGGAGAAGCCGCTCGCCGTCAGCGTGGCTCAGGCGCGGGCCATCCAACAGGCGGCGGCGCGCGGCGGAATCGCGGTCATCGTCAACTACGAGACTACCTGGTACCGCAACCACCACGAGATCTGGCGGCTGTTCAAGGAGCAGAAGGCCGCCGGAGAGATTCGCAAGATGGTCGCGATGGACGGGCACCAGGGGCCCAAGGAGATCAACGTGCAGCCGGAATTCTTCGCGTGGCTCAGTGACCCGGCCAAGAACGGCGCCGGCGCCCTTTTCGATTTCGGCTGCTATGGCGCCAATCTCATGACGTGGCTGATGGACAATCAGCGCCCGCTCAAAGTCACGGCGCTGGCGCAGACCGAGAAACCGCAGATCTACCCGCGCGTGGACGACGAGGCCACCGTCCTGCTGGAATACCCCAAGGCGCAGGGCATCATTCAGGCCTCGTGGAACTGGCCGGTGAACCGCAAGGATTTCGAGGTGTACGGCGAGACGGGTTATGCGGTCGCGACGACCGGCGGCGGCTCGCTTAGAGTTCGGCTCCCGCAGATGGGAGCGGAAGAGACCCGGACGCCCCCCGTACTGCCGCCCGAAGAGCGGGATTCGATTTCGTACCTGATGGCGGTGGCGCGCGGCAAGCTGAAGCCCGCGGGCCTCAGCGCGCTCGAGAACAACGTGATCGTGATCGAGATTCTGGACGCCGCGCGCGAATCGGTGCGCAGCGGGCGGACGGTGACGCTGGGCAAGTAGGCGGGGCTGTTGCGGAAAAGACGGCTCTCTACTTCGGGGACTGAACTCGGCGACGCACTGGCCACCAGCGTCAGCGTAAGCGACGATGCTCTGGTCGCGGACCTTGTGGACGGCAGGACGATCGCGGTGCCACTCGCCTGGTTCCCGCGCCTGGCGCGCGGGACACCGACGGAGCGCGCCAACTGGCGTCTCACGGCGGGTGGCGAGGGGATCCACTGGCCGGATCTGGATGAAGATATCAGCGTGGAGAGTCTCCTGGCGGGCCGCAGATCCGCTGAGACGCAGGAGTCTCTTCGCCGGTGGCTCCAGCAGCGGGAATCGGCCGGCTAACGGGGCACCGCTGAACCGACGGCGGCCCAATATTCATAAATTCGGGTCAGTTTACGAGATGTGTGAGACTTCGTCCGTACGGTCAAAAACCGTTCCGTCCAACCGCCATGACGGGCGAGTCACGGGAGGAATCTGCCAATTTCCCACAACCGGACTTGGAGGTCCTTAGGCTGATGCACATCAACGGTTCGGGTGATACGACCAAGTGGCGTGAAGGAGACTTGACCGGCTGATCGACGAACCGAAGTGAAACGCCACGGGTCTCGAAGATCAAAGAGACCAGCTTGGGGCCCACCGCGGGACTGGTGCGGCGATTTTGCATCCACGACGGTGAGCCGTTCGGAGACGATCCGGCGACCCCGGATACAATACGAAAAATCCAAACAATGTGCTCGTGCATCCGGTGCATCTGGCTGTTCGAAATCTGGTAGCTTGAGCAGTGTGTCTGAAATGACGCCGACGAGATTGGAAGCTTGGAAGACCCGCCTCACGCAAGGAGTGCTGGTATGGGTCGCTGCGTTACCTCGTTTTCGCGGCGGACCAATTGGGCGGTTGCAGGACATCGTAGAGGATAACAAGTCGGACGCTCTGAGCACCCAGAAACAGTGCCGTCCACCGGATGGGGCTAAGATTGAGTTCCGGCATTTTCGTCTGATTGAACTCTTTTCACTCGAGGACTTCGGCGATATGAGCGAGGGTTTGAGGGCCGTGTTCAGTAGGCCTGACCAGTATCCGTACCCTGACTACCTAGACGAATTCGAGGGCCGTGCCGACGACTTGTTTGCGGGTGGTTGGACTGCGGTCGGCACCCTCATCAGAAGCGGCAATCCGTTCTTATGGGCGGGTCAGGCGCGGCGTATGCCGGACCTGCCAGAAGAAGTGCAATATGTTAGTCTCACTGCGCACAAGCTCCTGCCGTCGCTGTTCGCTATCACAGCGGATGTGTTCCTGACTGATAAGGCTACTGAGCGCATTAGGAGCATTCAGGAAGACTTCTTTTTCCCCGAAGTGACTTTTCGGTACTGGAATCCCCGCAAATGGCTCCACGGCTACAGCACGAAGCCATCAGATTCCATTGCTAGCGAGGCAGTTCTTTCTTGGATCGATGGATTGAGGTTCCGCGTCGAGATGTTGCTTCAGCCTTTTTTCAAGGGCCAGTTCTTGGCCAAGCGGGCCACAGGTAGAGCGAGACTTCCAGCGATTGAAACCTATCGCCTTCTCAACGTCCCATTTGGCCAGGATTTCGCGCCGTGGAAACGGAGCGCACGGGCTTGGTGGAGATCTCTAGGCTTTGATCTTACGGGAATCAACTCATACGAAGGCGCTGAGAGGATGTTTTCCTGGGGTGAGCACGGATTTCGAGTCGCTCGGCTGTGCACACCGAAGTCCGACTCAGAGGAGCCGTTTTCATCCTCGGGCCTGGGTGACGTTCTCAATAGAATCTTGCCCGGATTCGCGGTTCGCGAATTACTTGATTCGTTGGAAGCGGACTTCACGAAGTTGCGAAGGAAGGCGTACCAGCAACTCATGTTTGGCCCACGAACCACGCGACTACGTCGAGAGATTCTCAGCGTCCAAGAACTATCGCGTCCTTCGCTTCTGCTCAACAGACTTCAGGTCGAGTTTGACAACGCGAAAGCTCGTATCGCCCATGACGCCAAACATTTGTCTGATATGGTGAATTCTGTAATCCCAAGCAGACCATCCGTTACTTTGGATGCGGCGATCATGAAAGGAATCGATTGGAAGGCTAGAGTCGTACAGCAGCACCTGAAACTCTTGACCCAGGCATTTTCTGAACACGTCTCAATTCTCAATACGCGAGCGATGTACCGGCTTCAGCGAGCAGTATTTTGGCTGACGTTGGTGTACACCGTTCTAACCTTTATAGCCGTAATAGCAAACTGGCCTCAACTGGAAGTAGTTTGGCGCGAGCTCCAAGGGCGACTGTCACCCACGGCCCGCTAAGCCACGGTTAGATAGACTAATCGGCACGCCACCTGGCTCGCGTAGGTGCCGACTCGTGAAGCTGCCCAGGTACCCCCCCAGATACGGCGTTCTGGGAGGTCAGTCCGGATAAGTCCCCTCCGCCTCAACTGGACAATTAACTTCTAACGTCTGAACCGTAGAGTTGGCGGCGGCACCCTTATACCTGCACCGCGAACTCACCCCCCGCGCGCAGGCCTCGCCAGAATCTTTTCCGCCGCCGCGCGGCCCATGCGGATGCAATCCGGAATGCCGATGCCCTGGTATGCGTTGCCGGCCAGGTACAGGCCGGGAATCGCGGCCACGCGCGCTTCGATTTCGGCGACGCGCCGGGGATGGCCCACGGTGTATTGCGCCATCGAGCGCGGCCAGCGGAAGATGCGGCTGAAACGCGGCTGGGCGGTCACGCCCGCAATCTCGCGCAGCTCGCTCGCAACCGCGGCGAGGATCGTCTCGTCTGATTCGCCGAGGATGGCCGCATCGTCCATGCCGCCCAGGAAGCATCGCGCCACCACTTTGCCGTCCGGCACACGGTAGCCGAACTTGGTGCCGATCCAGGTGCACGCCACCAGCCTCTGGCGCTCCTTTTTGGGCACCAGGAAGCCGAAGCCGTCCGGCGGCCGGGCGAAATCCGCGGCGTCAAAGCCCAGCGCCACGGTCATCGAAGAACTGTAAGGCACCTCGCCCAGCAGCTCGGCCACACGCCCGTCCACGGCGCCGAGCAGCGCCGCGGCGTTGTGCGCTTCCGTGGCGACTACCAGGTGGTCCGCGTCCATCCAATCCCCGTGCAGATGGAGCCGGAAGCCTTCGCCCGAGCGCTCCACGGCTTGCACGCGGCATTCGCGCGCTTCGAACCGGCCGCGCATGGCGTAGGTGATGGCCTCGACCATCTGGCCCAGCCCGCCCTTGAGCGTGCGGAAGAGCGGGGCCGGCGGCTCGGCACTCCTGGCTTTCGCGCGCATCGCCAGGACGCCGCGCGTCAGGCTGCCGTACCGGTTGGCCAGCTCGACGAAGCGCGGCAGCACGCTGGTGACGCTGAGGTCGCGCGGGTTGCCGCCGTAGATCCCGGAAAGCAGCGGCTCGGCCAGGTAATCCACCGCCTCGGAGCCGTAATGCTCTTCGATGAATTGAGCCACCGACTCATCGTCCGGTTTGGGCTCGGGCGCGCGAAACAGCTCCATGCCCATGCGGATCTTGGTGCGCCAGCTCACCAGGCGGGTGGTGAGGAGCGGCATGATCTTGGTCGGCACCATCATCATGAGCCCGTCGGGCAGGGGAACCAACCGTCCGCCGCGGCGCACGTAGGTGACGCGCAAATGATCGTTGGACCCGATGACTTCATCGGCCAGCCCCAGCTCGCGAAGCAGCTCCATCGCGGCGGGCTTGGCCGAGAGGAAGCTGTCCGGCCCGGCCTCGATGGTGCAGCCTTCCACACGCTCGGTCTGGATGACGCCGCCGAGCCGCGGGCGCGATTCGAGGATGGTGGAAACCGTGCCGCCTTTGGCGAGGTAGTAAGCGGCGGAGAGGCCCGAAATGCCGCCGCCGATAATGGCTACGCGAGGGTCAGGCATTTCTCCGCCACCTTGGCCAAGGCCGCCGTGAACGCCGGCGAATCGTTCAGCGACTCGGGGCGGAACAGGGTAATACCTCGCGCCGCGGCGTACTGGCGGAACTGAATGTCGATGTCGTAAAGGATCTCGACGTGGTCGCACACGAAGCCGATGGGGTCCACCACCACCTCGCGCACGCCGTCGTCGGCATAGTCGTCCAACATGGACTCCACGGTCGGGCCGAGCCACCGGTCGTCGGTCATGCCCTGGCTCTGGTAGGCGAAGTCCCAGTCGGGCACGCCGGCGTGCGCGGCCACGGCCGCCGCGGTTTCGTGCGTCTCGCGGTCGTAGGGATCGCCTCCGGCCAAGGCCTTCTCCGGCAGGCTGTGGGCGGTGAGCAGCAGGCGCCGTCCTTGGGGACCGATGAGCGGGCCCAGCTTTTCGGCGAACGCTTCGATCAGCAGCGGCTCGTCGTGGTAGCTTTTGGCCCACACGATTTCCGCGGTCACGCCGGCTTCGCGCCGGGCCTCGACGGTTCGCTTAATATACAGTCCCACGCTCAGCTCGGAGAACTGCGGCGCCAGGCATACGGCGGCGATGCGGCCGGCTCCGGACTCGCGGACCTGCTCCATGGTCTCGCGGATGAACGGATGCCAGTTGCGCATCCCGAAGAACACGGGGATTCCCATCCGCTGTTGGAGAGCCTCGGCCTGGGCGCGGGTCCAGCGGAGCAGGGGAGACGACCCGCCGATGGCGGTGTATCGGTTGCGTACCTCTTCGACTATCTTCGGAGAGCCCGGCCGGCCGCTGCGCACGAACGAGAGGTAGCTTTCGACGTCCTCCACCCGCTCCGGCGCTCCGTGCGCAAGCAGGAGAACCGCCTGCTTCATGGATGGTATTCCCGCACCATTTCCACCACGGCCTTGACGTTCTCCACGGGGGTCTCGGGCAGAATGCCGTGCCCCAGGTTGAAAATGTGGCCGGGCCGCGTGCCCGTGCGCTTCAACAGCTCGTGCACCTTGGTGCGCAGCTCGTGGAGCGGAGCGAAGAGGGCCACGGGATCGAGGTTGCCCTGAATGGCGGAGCGGTAGCTGATGTCCATCCAGGCCTGGTCGATGTTGGTGCGCCAGTCGACGCCCATGACGTCGCCGCCGGCGGCGTGCAGCTCGCGGAAAAAGCCCGAGGCGCCGGTGCCGAAGTGGATCACCGGGACGCCGGTGGAGCGGATGCGCTCGATCATGGCGCGGGAGTAGGGCGCGGCGAAGCGCACGTAGTCGTCGGAGCCGAGGGTCCCCACCCAGCTATCGAACACCTGGATGGCGCGGGCTCCGGCGCTGACCTGCAGGTGCGCGAAAGGGGCCAGCACGTCCACGATCTTGCCCATCAGCCGCCGCCACAGGGTTTCATCGGAATACATCAGCTTCTTGGTGCGGATGAAATTGCGCGAGGCGCCGCCCTCGATCATGTAGCTGGCCATGGTGAACGGCGCGCCCACGAATCCGATGACCGGCACTTTGCCGGCGAGGGCGCGGACCACGTGCTGAATGGCCTGGCCCACGTAGCCCAGGTCGTCGGTATTGGCGGTGGAAAGGGAGTCCACGTCGTCGGAGGTGCGGACCGGGTTTTCGATGATCGGCCCTTCGCCCGCCGCGTAGCGCAGCCGCAGGCCCATGGGCTCGACCGGCAGGAGCAGGTCGGCAAAGATGATGGCGGCATCCACGTCGAGCATTTCTACCGGCTGCAGGGTCACGGTAGCGGCCAGGTCGGGCCGCTTGCAGATTTCCAGAATGCCGTGACGTTCGCGGATCTGCCGGTACTGCTTCATGTAACGCCCGGCCTGGCGCATGAACCACACCGGCCTCACGTCGGTCGGCCGGCGGCGGCAGGCATCTAAGAAACGGCTGGTCATTGGAGCCACGCGCATGGCTGATCCATCCTGTCCTCGCAGAAGTACACGCGAAAGTCCTTTGGCTTATGCCTCGCCGCCCATTGGCGGCCATTGACGAAATACGGCTTGGCCCACACCTCGCTGTCGAGGGTGCGGGGGGCGATCACGGAAACCGAAACGCTGCCCTGGGCCGGATATCCGGTTCGCGGGTCCATGATGTGGGCATACGTTTTTCCCTCGGCCCGGAAGAACTTTTCGTAGCTGCCCGAGGTGGACATGGACATGTCCTTGAGGAACACTTCGGCGGACCGCCGCGATGGGCTCCAGGGGTCCTTGATCTCCACGCGCCAGCCCCTGGGCTCGGTGGGCGGGCTCCCCATTCCATAAATACTGCTTCCCGACCCTGCGACCAGGGCAATGGAAAAGCCATTTTGTCTTAAAACGTCCACCATCTTGTCGACCGCGTAGCCTTTTCCGATGCCGCCAGGGTCCAGTTCCACACCGGGGCGATCGAACCAAACCGTCTGCGCCCCGGGATCCAGGACTATGTGCCGATACCCGACCCGGGTCATGGCAGCCAGAACCTCCGGACGGTGCGGCAGGTGGCCCGTACCCTTGTAAAACCCCCATACCTTCATCAGGGGCCCCACCGAAATGTCGAAGGCCCCTTCGCTCTCCCGGCTGTACTCGACCGAAGCCGAGAGCAGCAGGAACATCTCCGGCGAAATCCTTAGGGGCTTCGCCGCCGCTAGCCGGTTGATCTCGCTCCACTCGCTTTCGGGCTTGTAGTTCGAAAGCATGTCATCGAGCCGGCGAACCTCATCGAAAGCGGCATCCACGGCCGCCTCCATCCGAACCCGGTCTTCCCCGTAGATGGCGATCGAGTACGTCGACCCCATGGCGTCGGCGCTCTTTTCCAGCCGCAGGAACTCCCGTGGGACAGGCTGGGGCGCCCCCGAGGCCGCCGTTCCGGCCTGTTGCGCCTGTCCTGCCGGGACAGGCCCCCAGGCCTGTGCTACAAACAACAAAACTAGCACAATCTGTTTGAAATTAGGGCTAGTTTTCCGTATGTCCGCGAGTTTTTTTTGCCCGCTTGACAAGGAATTCAATCCGGTTCTCCACATCGGGGTAGCGATCCTGTTCGAAATGCAGTTCGGGGACATGCCGCAGGCTGAGGCGGCTGGCCAGTTCGTGACGCAAATAATGCCGGGCGTGCTCCAGGGCGTCGAAGGTCTCCTTCTGCAGGCGCTCGTTACCCCGGATGGCGACGCGGACGTTGGCGTGGCGGCCGTCGGGGCTGACCTGGACCTCGTTCACTTCCACGGCCAGCAATCGGGGGTCGGCGGTTTCGAAGCCGATGATCTCGGCCAGTTCTTCGCGGACGGCCTCGGAAATGCGCAATGTGCGCCGCTCATCCATAGATCACCCCACGGTCACGCCAGCCACTCGACGGTGCAATCGGCCAGTTCCGCTCCCAGCAGGGCCGCGGCTTCATCTTCCACCGATTGCAGCACTTTTTCGGCGTGCACGCGGTCGCCGGAGACGGTCACGGCTGCCACGGCCGCTCGCTGCCAGAGGTCCTGGTAATCGATTTCCGCCACGGCCACGTTGAATTTGTGGCGCAGGCGCTCCTTGAGGCCCTGCACCACGTGACGCTTGTCCTTGAGGGAGTGCGAATTCTCCAGGCGCAGTTCCAGGGTCAGGACGCCGATGGCTGGCATGGCATCAGGCGAAAACTTCGCTGGCGACGCGCTCGGTCACGAACGCCTCGATTATGTCGTTCTGCTTGACGTCGGCGAAGTTTTCCAGCGTAATGCCGCACTCCATGCCGCTCTTCACCTCGCTCACATCGTCTTTGAACCGGCGCAGGGAAGCGATCTTGCCGGTGTAGACCACCACGTTGTCGCGCAACAGGCGCACTTCGGACTTGCCGAGGATGGCGCCGTCGAGCACCTGGCAGCCCGCCACGTTGCCGACCTTGGAGATGCGGAAGGTCTCGCGCACTTCGGCCTTGCCCTTGTAGACTTCCTTGAAGACCGGCTCCAGCAGGCCGGTCATGGCGCGCTTGATCTCGTCGGTCAGGTTGTAAATGATGGTGTGCAGGCGGACGTCCACCTTCTCCTGCTCCGCCAGGGCCGCGGCGTTGCGCTCGGGGCGCACGTTGAACCCGATGATGATGGCGTTCGACGCGGAAGCCAGCATGACGTCGCTTTCGTTGATGGCGCCCACGCCGGAGCGGATCACCTGGACCTTCACCTTCTCGTTGGACAGCTTTTGCAGGGTCTCGGTGAGCACTTCGGCCGAACCGCCCACGTCGGTCTTGATGATCACGGGCAGCTCCTTGATTTCGCCGGCTTCCATCCGCTTGTGCAGTTGTTCGAGGGTGATGCGGCTGGACTTCACCATGGACTGCTCGCGGGCCTTCTGGTCGCGGAAGTTGACGATCTGCTTGGCCTTGGCGGTGTCGGTCACCACCTGGAAATCATCGCCGGCTTCGGGCAGGGAATCGAGGCCCAGGACCTCGACGGGCGTGGACGGGTCGGCTTTGCGCACCTGGACGCCGCGGTCGTTCTGCATGGCGCGCACTTTGCCGAACACCGATCCGACGATAAAGAAGTCGCCCACGTGCAGCGTGCCGTTGCGCACCAGCACGGTGGCCACGGGACCGCGGCCGCGGTCGAGCTGGGCTTCGATGACCGTTCCGGTGGCCGGCCGGGAGGGGTTGGCCTTGAGGTCCTGGAGGTCGGCCACCAGCAGGATCATTTCCAGCAGCAGGTCGAGGTTCTGGTGGGTCTTGGCGGAGACCGGCACCATGACGGTATCGCCGCCCCACTCTTCGGCCAGCAGGCCGCGGTCGGAGAGCTGCTGCTTGATGCGCTCCGGCTGGGCGTCAGGCTTGTCGATTTTGTTGATGGCCACGAGGATGGGCACCTTGGCGGCGCGCGCGTGGTCGATGGCCTCGAGGGTTTGCGGCATGACGCCATCGTCCGCCGCCACCACCAGCACCACGATATCGGTGACCTTGGCGCCGCGGGCGCGCATGCGGGTAAAAGCTTCGTGGCCCGGGGTATCGATGAAGACGATCTTGCGGCCCTTCAGCTCGACGTGGTACGCGCCGATGTGCTGGGTGATGCCGCCGGCCTCGCGTGCCGCCACGTTGGCTTCGCGGATGGCGTCCAGCAGCGAGGTCTTGCCGTGGTCCACGTGGCCCATGATGGTGACCACCGGGGCGCGCTTCTGCTGATCCTTGACGTCCTCGGCGATCTCGACGGCCTGCATGGCCTCCACTTCGTAGCTGACGGTGGCGGTGGAGGCCCCGAATTCGCGCGAAACCTCGGAAGCCAGCGTGGCATCCAGCGTCTGGTTGATGGCTACGAAGATGCCGCGGTCCATCAGTTTTTTCATGACCAGGGCGGCCTTGACGTCGAGCTTTTCGGACAGCTCCTTGACGGTGATGCCTTCGGAAATGGTGATTGCGCGGTTGATGGGCGGCGGACCGGATTCCACCTGGCGCCGCGCGGGCCGCAGAACTCTCTCTTCCTCGATGCGCTCGCGGACCTGCTGGCGAGTGGGCCGTTTGTCGCCGGGGCGGCCCCTTTGCGCGGGAACGCCCTCCGGGCCGGGCGGCGGCGCCAGTCCGGGTTCGATGCGGCTTCGGGAAGTCGGATGTTGCGGACGCGGTCCCACGGGGCGGGGAGCCAGGGGGGCTCCGGGCCGGACGCCCTGCCTGGCCACCAGGGGCTGGCCGGGGCGAATGGGGCCGCGATAGATGGGCTGGCCGGGGACCGGTGTCGCCGCCGGTTTCGGAATTCCGGGACGCGGCGCGGCGGGGCCCGGTTGTGCGGGCATCGCCGGTTTGGGCGCGTTGAGCCTGACCGCCAGGTCGGGACGCGGGGGCACCACCGGACGAGGCGCGGGCTGTCCGGCCAGCGGGCGTCCGGCCGGAGCCGGCGCAGCCGTCTGGGGGCTGGCAGCGGCGGCGGGCCGTTGTCCTTCACGCGCCGTTTCGGGGCGCCGCGGAGCCACGCCGGGGCGCTGCAAGTTCACGGGAGCGCTGCCCGGCGCCGGGCGCATTCCTTCCGAGGGAGATGCCGGGAAGGGCTGACGGGGGCCGGAGAGAATCTGACCGGGCTTCGGCGCAACCCCGGTGGCGGGGAGCGGTCTGGGGGCGGACGGAGCGGGACGACCCGGCGCAATGATCGCCGCCGGCGGCATTTGTGGAGGAGGGGGCGGTGGTGGGACCGGTACCGAGACCGGCGCCGAGGGCACCTCGCGCGGCGCTTCCACCGTGCCACGTCCGAGGATGGGCGGATGAACGGGGCGGCCGGCCAGGGGAGGCCGGATCGGCAAGGCGTGAGAGGGCGACTTTTCGGCCAGGCCCAGCCCGGATGTCCCGCCTCCCGCAGCGAATGGGCCCTCAGGAGGCGGTACGGTTTCCTCGTGCGTTGTCTCGGCGGGGTGTTCCGCGACCATGAACTCTTCTTCCTGCACGGCCACGGTGCCGTTGGCGGTTTCGGCCGGCGCGAACTCGTCGGATGACGGCTGCGCCTGGCCAGGCTCGGGCTCCGGAACCTCGTGCCCGTAGTAGCGACGCAGCTTGATCGCCACGTCCTCATCGATTGAACTGGAGTGCGTCTTCTTTTCGGTGACGCCTAGTTCGGGGAGGCGCTCCAGGATTTCATGAGCTTTGACTTCCAACTCCCTCGCCAGCTCGTTGATTCGAATCTTTCCCATAGATAAAGCTATCTGCATCTACCTGCGGAGGCGCACCTAACGGTCATTACCCTTGGTGTCCTCTGGGCCCGTACCTTCAGACGGATTGTGATTGGGGGAGCCCGACTCCTCTATCGTACCAAACTGCTCCGCGGTTCCATCGGTTTCCGCCGGCTCCGTTTCCAGCACCGGTCCCGGCTCGGTATCCAGCGGCTCCGTCTCCGCCGCCTCCTCAGCGGCCGGCGATTCCGCCGTCGCGCCCAGATCGGCCTCCTCCGCGGACGGCTCTTCGGCGGCGCCCAGATCGGCTTCCTCCGCGGACGGCTCTTCGGCGGCGCCCAGATCGGCTTCCTCGACCGCGGCTGGCTCTTCGGCGGCGTTCAGGCCGGCTTCCTCCTCCGCTGGCGCTTCGGCGGCGCTCAGATCGGCCGCCTCCGCGGCTGGCGCTTCGGCGGCGCTCAGATCGGCTTCCTCCGCGGCTGGCGCTTCGGCGGCCGTGGCTGCTTCGGCACTAGCCTGGCTATCTTCGAACTGGCTGTAATAGGCGTTCACCGCTTCCTGAATGTGCTCCACCATCTTGGGGCCGATGCCCTGGATCTCCTCGAGTTGCTCGGGCGTCATGCCGCCGAGCTTCTCGATCGTCCCGACGCCCGCCTCGAGGAGGTTTTCCACCAGGTTTTCAGCGAGGCCATATTCGATCAGCACCGAGACCGGCGCGCCCGGCGCGACCAGGGCGGCCATGGCCGATTCCACCTCCTGCCGCTTTTCCTCCTCGCTCTTGATATCGATCTTCCAGCAGAGCAGCTTGGCCGCGAGGCGCACGTTCTGCCCCTTTTTGCCGATGGCGAGCGAAAGCTGCGAATCGTCGACGATCACTTCCATGTGCTTTTCGAGCGCGTCGAGGATGGTGATGCGGCTGACCTTCGCGGGGCTCAACGCGTGGGTGGCGAAGACCACGGCGTCGTCGGAGTACTCGATAATGTCGATCTTCTCGCCGCGCAGCTCGCGGATGATGGACTGCACGCGCATCCCCTTCATGCCGACGCAGGCGCCCACGCTGTCCACATCGCGGTCGCGGCTCTGCACGGCGATCTTGGTGCGCTCGCCGGCCTCGCGCGCGCAGCCGCGGATGGCCACGGTTCCATCGTAGATCTCGGGAACCTCCTGCTCGAAGAGCCGCATCACCAGCTCCGGGGCGGCGCGCGAGACCACCACGCCGGGCCCCTTGGCCGACTTGTCCACCAGCTTGATGATGCAGCGGACGCGATCGCCGACGCTGTAGCTTTCCAGGCGCGACTGTTCCTTCTTGGGCAGCTTGGCTTCGGTCTTGCCGAGATCGAGCACGTAATCCAGGCCTTCGACGCGTTTGATGGTGCAGTTCACCAGCTCGCCGGTGCGGCCGGAGTATTCGTTGTAGACGGTCTCGCGCTCGGCCTCGCGGACCTTCTGAAAGATGACCTGCTTGGCCGTCTGTGCCGAGATGCGGCCCAGCGCATCGGTGTTCTTGGGGATGCGGATGTCGGAACCGACGTCGGCCTCGGGATTGATGCGCCGCGCCTCGGCGAGGGTCATCTCGTGGACCGGATCGGTAACGGTCTCCGCTGCCTTTTTCACGGCATAGAGGTGGATCGCGCCGGTTTTCGGGTCCATCTCGGCCAGGTAGTCCTCGTTAGTGCGGTAGTGCTTCCGGGCGGCGATCAACATGGCGTCCTTTACAGCGTCGAGGACGATTTGCGGGTCGATGCCTTTTTCCTTGCTGAGAATCTCGATAGACTGAAAAATCGTTTCCAAAGTGCCCTCGTTCTCGCTGAGTAATTCTGTTGTTGGTCTCCCGCGGCTGGCTTACCACTCGAATTTCAGGTGGGCTTTTTGCACCTGATCGAACGGGAAGCAGATGATTTTCCCCGGTTGTATTTCTACCGCGACATCACCGTTTTCGAAGCCGGCGAGCTTGCCTTCCCAGTTGCGCCGCCCCTCGACGGCATCCCGAAGCGTGATGACAGCCTTCTTGCCCTGAAACCTCTGGTAGTCCCGAGGCTTGAGGAGTTTCCGTTCCAGGCCGGGGGAGCTGACTTCCAGGGTGTAGCGCGTGCCGGGAAGGACGTCTTCGACGTCCAGGATGGTCCCGACCTGTTGCGACACCAATTCGCAGTGGCCATGGGTGACGCCTTCGGGTTTATCGATGGTAATGCGCACCAGGCGATTGGGTCCGCCGCCTTTGACTTCGACCTCGACGACCTCGATCCCTTCCGGCACGGCCACGCGTTGTGCGATCTCTTCGATTTTGGACACCACCGTATCCCGCATAAGCTGCGAACTGTGTCAAACCCAACAAAAAAGTGGGCTTTCGCCCACTCATCCGGCTCGCCCTTCAAATGTCATTGTAGCGTGTTTGCGGTGTGAGGGGAAGAGGGCTACCGAATTAACCGCGAAATCCGCGGAATCGTGGCGATCCAGGGACACACGGGCAAGGATGGCTATGGTAAACTGGAAAGTGCCTTTTGAAAGTCCTGCAAGAACTCGGCGCGGTCGCTCCTGCCCAGTCTGGCCCGCACAATTGAAAGACAGAAAGAGACATTCGTTTTGAAAAACATCTTTGTAGGGAACCTGGACTTCGCGGCTACCGAGTCCTCCATTCGAGCGCTGTTTGAACCTTACGGTAACGTGGAGCGGGTAAACCTGGTGACCGACCGCGATACCGGACGCTCACGCGGCTTTGCCTTTGTCGAAATGACCGACTCCGCCCAGGCGGACCAGGCCATTGCGGCTCTCAACGGAGCCGACCTGAACGGCCGCGCCCTGAACGTCAATGAAGCCCGGCCCAAGCCCCAGGGGGGCGGCGGCGGCTTCCGTGGGAACCGCGGCGGTGGCGGTGGCGGCGGCGGTCAGCGACCCCGGCGCGAGCCGCGCTGGTAGAAGTCGGATTGTGAAACAGCGGCCGGCGATTCCGGCCGGCCGCGATCGATAGTTCTATCCAAGGAGGGCGTATGCCCACACGTTCGCGCACTACATTTCAAAAGCGGCAAAAAGAACTGCTGCGCATGGAGAAGCAACGGGAAAAGGCGGCGCGGCGGCAGCAGCGGAAACTGGGTGTAAAGGAAACCGGCGACCCTGATACCGTGCAAGTGGACGACTCCGGGACACCGGAGACGTCTTCGCCCGCAACCGAATAGCGTCTCAGCGCGCTAACCGCCCTGCCGCATCCCGGCGCGGCAAGGCGAAAAGAGGACAGTCATGGAATTTCGGTACATGGGCTTCGAACAGCAGGAGAATGCGCGCACGTTCCGCTTCGACGTCGTCGCCAAAGGAGAGCCCATGCGGCACGTGGTGGTCATTGCCAACCTCGCGCATTTCCTGGCACACCGGGTCGGGATTCAGGAAGGCCCCAGCCTGTGCGCGCAGAAGCTGGCGACGGATTTGGAAAATGGCGTAGAGGGAGCGCACCAACTCACCGAGGAAGATCTGCGCGCGCACGCAGCCGCCCGCACCCTCGCCGAAACGCGCAAGGCCGAATCGCGCAAGGCCGCTCCGCGCCGTCCGGTTGGCACACCCTCGTGGGAGAATTCGCCCTGGCGGAAGTCCGGTCCCTGACCACCGCCTCTACTCGGCCGGCGCCACGTTCCAGCCATCCACCTTTATATATGGCCTGGCTGTGCCCAGCAGTTTCCTCGGGTAAGCCGCCGTAACTTCGCGCGTCTCGCCGGGCATCAGCTCGAAGTAATTATCCTCCCACCAGATTGGAGCGATATCCGCTCCGCCTTTGCCCTTCAGCACCGCCAGGTGCACGGAGAACGCCAGCTGCGAGGACGGATTCCGCACCACCACATGGTCCACCTGGTCCGGGCCTCTCTGTTCCGTGCGGGACGCGACCGTCAGCCTGACCGGCGGAAGCTTCTCCAGATCCGTCAGGTCCGCATAAGTCTTGATCGGCGTGTAGCGCCCGTTGGAAGCGTTCCAGTCCGAGACATCCGGCTGGGTCGAGAGCCAGTAGAAGTTGGAACTCACCGGGTGGCCGGCGCTGTCCTCCAGCGTCAGCTTCACGAAATACGCGCGCGACAGCCCATCGATCTGCGGCACTTCGAAAACGCGGGTCGCGCTGTCCTCGGCGATGTCGAGGGACGCCGTCTTCGAGAACTTCTCCGCGAGGTCCATGTTGTAGACCTTCGCCGTGACCTTGTGCCCCGGAAACGCGCGGTAATACGAATTCACCACCACCACCGAGCGGTCGTCGTACGAGTACTGCACATGGAGCGGCTCGTTGGCCTTTTTGGTCCCGAAGTAGCCTCCGCCCGGCCGCAGGTACCAATCGTAGAGGTGCCAGATGATCGAAGGCCACGCGTTGTTCAGCATCCACTGCACCACGCCCGTCGCGTCGTACTTGTTCCTTCCGAAGGCTTCGAACATGGCGCGTTCGCCTTCGTAGGCCATCACCTGGCTCTTCCTCAGATAATCGTCGAGGCCTTTGGCCTTGCCGTAGCGGCCCTCCAGCGCCGCGGTGAAGACGTTGACATTCCGGTATCCGCCCCCGCCCGCGTGGAAATTCCAAAACTCGTCGATGGGCCAGAGGTGCTCCTTCCCCACCATCTCGACCAGGCTCTCCTTCAGCGGAATGGCGGGACCGGGACTGGTCTCGGTGTTGAATCCCCACGCGCCGCCGCGCTTGCGATCCTCCAGCCAGTAGTTGGGGGCGACATACTCGTAGGGCCCCGTCATCTTCACCCCGGTCGGGCCGGCGCCCGCGGTCTTGGCATCGGCGGCGGAAGAGACGTACGGGTTCGGCCAATGCTCCTCCTCGAGAACCTGGAGGTAAACTTTCTCGGCCTGCTCGTTGGGCGAATTGTCGCTGCCGTAAAGGAACACAAACACGCCGGCGTGATTCCGCAAGCGGCGGATCTGGTCGCGCAGCGACTCGCCCGCCAGCTTGTAGTCCTCGGGCTTCCAGTTTCTCCAGCGCTCCCAGTAGGCGCAGCAGCACCATCCCGGCATCACCATCATTCCCAGCCGGTCCGCCGTGTCGAAGAAGTGCTCGTTCATCATCTTGCCTTCGAGGCGAATGGTGTTCAGGTGCATGTCCCGCGCGTAGCGGATCTCGTTCTCCTCGCGTTCGTCGTTCACCCGCAGCAGCATGTCGGACGACCATCCGCCGCCGCGGATCAGGATCCTCTTGCCGTTCACTTTGAAGACGCGGTGCTGTTGCGCGTCGAGCTCCGAGCTGAACTCGCGGATTCCGAAGCGCACGTCCTGCCGGTCCGAGACGGAGCCCCCGGATTCGAACTCCATGTGCAGTTGCTGGAGGTTCTGCTCGCCCAGCCCGTAGGGCCACCACAGCTTGGGGTGGTCGATGTTCAGTTTCGCGTCGTCCTCGGGCCCGATGGCGGCGCGCGCGGATTCGCCCGCGGCCAGCCGCACTTTCTTCGCAACCGAGATGTTCCCGATGGTGGCTTTGAGCGTGCCGTCCACCGGTTGGCTGCCGGTGTTCTTCAAATCGGCGTACAGGGTCAGGTGCGCCTTGTCGGGCGGATTGTCCAGGCGCGTCACCACCTGGGCATTGCGCATCGATACGGGCCCGCTGGTCAGAATGTAGACATCGCGAACCAGCCCCATGTCCTTGTCGGCCGGCATGGGGTTCCAGTCCACATAGGTGATGGTGAGATCATTCTGCCCGGGCGCCGTCACTTCGAGGGCCAGCGTGTTCGTGTCCGCGACGGCAACGTCCGTGATATCGAATTCGTACATGCGGTACATTCCGACGGCCTGGCCGGAGGTCGCGATCTGATGCCCGTTCAGCCAGATATCAGCGCGGTAATTGATGGCGTCGAAATTCAGCCACAGCCGCTTGCCTTTGGAGTTAGCGGGGAGTTTGAATTCGGTGCGATACCACCACGAGACTGCAAACGGGCTGTCGGCGGGCATCGCCAGGTTGGAGAAGTTCTGGCCGATGCCGTAGGTGGTTCCCGGAATGGAGCGCAGGTTCATCCCGAAATACGGGTCGGGGTAGACCTTGTTGTTCACCAGGGCCGAGACGACGGTCGAGGGCACGCTCGTCCGGTACCACTCGCGAGGCTGGAACCGGCTGGTCGAAATCTCGCCGCCCTTCTGCGCCACTTTGGCGGACGATTGAATGAGCCATCCCTGGCTCAGATCGATTCTCCGGGCCTGGGCGGCAGCCGGCCGGGGCGCGGCCACGCCCAGGATCAACGCGGATAGAGCGGGAATAAGAAGCCTTTTCATCGCATTCCTTCCATCGTGGAAACAGAGTATCACGCCGCTCGACATGCCGTGTCACAATTGAGTTTCTCGTGTCCACACCGGCAAATGAAACCGTTCGCCTCCGGCGGACGCTGGGGCTGTGGGATCTGATCCTGTACGGCGTCATCGTGATCCAGCCCACCGCGCCGATGTCGGTTTTCGGCGTGCTCAGCAATCGCGGCAAGGGCCATGTGGTCACCACCATCCTGATTGCCATGGTGGCCATGCTGTTCACGGCCATCAGCTACGGCCGCATGGCGCGCGCCTATCCCAGCGCCGGCTCGGCATTCACCTACGTGGGCCGGGAGATCAATCCCGCGCTGGGATACGTCACCGGATGGAGCATGGTGATGGACTACATGCTCAACCCCATGATCTGCATCATCTGGGTGAGCCAGCAGGCGCACGTCTTCGCGCCGGCCATACCGTATTGGGGCTGGGCGATCTTCTTCGCCCTGGTCTTTACCGGGCTGAATGTCCAGGGCATCCGCACCTCCGCCAGAATGAACACCGGGCTGGCGGCCGGCATGGGCGTGGTGATCGCCATCTTCTTCACCTCGGTCGCGCGCTACCTCTTCGGACATCCGCACGCCGCGGGATTCTTCACCCGTCCGTTTTACGATCCGGCGACCTTCAGCACCGGCGCTGTGCTCGGCGGCACTTCCATCGCGGTCCTGACGTATATCGGCTTCGACGGAATCTCGACCCTGTCGGAAGAGGCCGAGAATCCGCGGCGCAACATCCTGCTGGCGACCGTGCTGACCTGCGTGGTGATCGGCCTTCTTTCGGCTCTGGAGGTGTACGCCGCGCAACTGGTGTGGCCCGCATCGGAGCCGCTCCCGGATGAGACCACGGCGTTTGTCTACGTGGCCGGCCGCACCTGGGCGCCGCTCTTTGCGATTGTCGGCTTCACCCTGGTGGTGGCGAATTTCGGCTCGGGAATGGGAGCGCAGCTCGGTGCGGCACGCCTGCTGTTTGGCATGGGCCGCAGCAATGCGCTGCCCAAATCGTTCTTCGGCGCCATCGAGCCCAAGCGGCACATTCCGCGCAACAACGTGGTGTTTGTCGGAGCCGTCAGCCTCATCGGCGCTTTCGTGATGGACTACGACCTGGGCGCGCAGATGCTCAACTTCGGGGCGCTGATCGCGTTCATGGGAGTGAACGCCGCATCCCTGGTCCGCTATTACGTGCGGGAGCCCGAGAAGAAGCTGAGGAACCTGATTCCCCCCGCGCTGGGATTCGCGACCTGCTTGCTGCTGTGGGTGAATCTGAGCCGCACGGCGCAGATCGCCGGCAGCATCTGGATGACGGTGGGGATCGCGTTCGGCGCCTGGAAGACCCGCGGCTTTCGCGGCGAGCTGGTGGATTTCGAAATTCCCGCCGAGGACGCCTGAACCGCCGCAAAACCCTGTACAATTGCAGAAACAGGATGCTGGAACGGGACGGATACCGCTTGCTGGCGGGGTGCCCAGCTCAGAAGTGCGCCCACCTGCGTGCAGCACACTACCGAGCCGCGGCCGTCATGGGTTGCGAAAAATCAAGAAAAGCCGCCGATGAACGCAGATTAACGCCGATAACTCTTTTGCCCTGTTATCCGTGTTTATCCGTGTTCATCTGCGGCCAAATTCTTTCCCCGCTTCTGACGGTCGCGGCTGAGAAACCGTATCCTGCCACAGCAATCAGCACGTTTTCTGGAGGACTTCGATGATCTCTGGCAGACGCTTATTCACCGTGCTCGCGCTGGCCGTCATGGCGGCGAGCCTTCTGGCCCAGGAAGAGATCGGCGGTCCCCCGCCCGGCCGCGGTGGCGGCGGGCGAGGTGGCCGTGGCGGCCGCGGCGGAGCCCGCGGGAACACTCGCGAGTTTCTCGGGCTTGGCCCGGCGCCCGATGAGGCGGCCGCCAAGCGTGGGGAACCGCTCTACAGGCAGAATTGCGCCACCTGCCACGGCGAAAACGCGCGAGGGTCGCAGGGCCCCGACCTCGTCCGTTCCGTGGTGGTGCTCCACGACGAAAAGGGCGAGGAGATCGGACCGGTCATCAAGAACGGCCGTCCCTCCGCCGGCATGCCCGGATTTCCGGACCTCTCGCCGGAGAATCTCTCCGACGTCTCCCAGTACCTCCATCTACAGGTGGAGCTCGCCGCCAACCGCGGCACCTATGGCGCCACCTACGGCCAGTTGAGGAGCCAGGTCACCGGCGATGCCGGCAAAGGGGAGCAGTACTTCAACGGCGCGGGTGGCTGCAAGAACTGCCACTCCGTTACCGGCGACCTGGCGAAGATCGGCGGCCGGTTCGCGCAGGCATCCGCCTTGCAGTCGAGGTATCTGTGGCCGGGCGTTCAGGGTCCTGCCAAAGCCGTCGTCACCCTGGCTTCCGGCCAGACTGTTGCCGGAACCATTCGGACCATGACCGATTTCGAGTTGTCCCTGTACGATTCGGCCGGCAACTATCACTATTGGCCTCGCGGCCAGGTGAAGGTGCAGATCGAAGACAAGCTGGGCGGCCACCGCGACCTGCTGGCGAAGTACACGGACGCGGACATCCACAACCTCACGGCATATCTGGTGACACTCAAATGAGAACCTGTCGACTGCTTCTCGCGCTTCTTGCCGCCGCCGTTGCCGGCCCTTCTTACGGGCAGAGCCTGGATCTGAAGGCGCTGACGCTGTTCAAGCAGCCGGCGGACGCGTGGCCGACCTACAACGGCGATTATTCCGGACGCCGCTTCAGCGAGCTGAACCAGATCGACCAATCCAGCCTCGACCTGCTCAAGATCGAGTGGATGTACCGCGTCGCCGGAATCGGGCCGCAGCGAGGGGTCGGCAACCCGACCATCAAATCCACTCCGCTGATGGTGAACGGCATCCTGTACTTCACCATTCCCGACCACGTTTTCGCGGTCAACGCGCGCAACGGCGAGCACCTCTGGCAATACGACTTCGAGGACCACGGAGGGCACCTGGTGGGGCAGCGCGGGGTGGGGATGTACGGAAGCTGGCTGTACTTCCTCAGCCCCGACGGCTGGTTCATTTCGCTGAACGCCAAGGACGGCAAGGAGCGCTGGCGGAAAAAAGTCGCCGACGAGAAGCTGCAATACTTCACCACCATGGCCACCATGATCGTGAAGAACCACGTCCTGGTCGGCGTCGGCGGCGACGCCATGGACGTACGCGGGTACCTGGAAGCTCGCGATCCGGAGACCGGCGATCTGCAATGGAGATGGTGGAGCGAGCCGGAGAAGCCGGGCGATCCGGGATCGGAAACCTGGCCCGACAAGGCCTCCATGGACCACGGCGGCGGAATGACCTGGCTGCCCGGCACTTACGATCCCGAACTCAACCTGCTGTATTGGGGAACCGGAAACGCCAACCCGGTGTTTGCGGGGCAGGGCAGGAAAGGCGCCAACCTGTTCACCGCTTCCATCGTGGCCCTCAATCCCGACACGGGAAAGCTCGTCTGGTATTTCCAGGCGTCTCCGCACGACACGCACGACTGGGACAACGTGGAAACGCCGGTCCTGTTCGACGCGGTGATCGATGGCCAGCCGCGAAAGCTGCTGGCGCAGGGCGCTCGTTGCGGCTGGTTCTTCGTTCTCGACCGCACCAATGGGAAGAACCTGGTTTCGAAGCCGTTCTCCGGCACAGGCAACTGGGCGCTGGGAGTGGACCCCAAGGGGCAGCCGATTCCGAATCCGGCGAAGGAGCCCAAGGTGGATGGCTCGATGATCGACATGCCGGCGATGGGTGCGACCAACTGGCCTCCGCCGAGCTACAGCCCGCAGACGGAGCTTTTCTATCTGAACGCCACTCTCGGGTACGGCGTGGCCTACCTCTACGACACGTCCGACAAGCCGGAGGGATATGGCGGAGGCGGAGGCGGCAACTTCGACACGCGGTCGGCGCTTCTGGCGATGGATATACGAACCGGCGAAGTCAGATGGCGGCACGAGCACGGGCGCGACGCGGGCTTCGGCGGCGGGATGAGCGGCGGAATTCTGACGACGGCCGGCCGGCTGCTATTCACCGGAGACTCCGGCGAGCTGGTGGCCTTCGATCCCGCCAGCGGCAAGCCGTTGTGGCACCAGCGGCTGACTCAGTCCGTGAGCAACGGGCCTTCCACGTGGATGCTCGACGGCCGGCAATACCTGATCGTCGGCGCCGGCGACACCTTGTACGCGTTGACGCTGGCGGGCAAAAGGTGACGGCGCTTACTCGAGCGTGAAGTCCACCGTTATTGTAGTGATCACTTCCACCGGCTCGCCGTTCAACAAAGTGGGCTCATAGTGCCACTGGCGGACGGCGGCCAGCGCGGCGTTGGCCAACTCCGGGTTGGCACTGGCGCTTTTGACTTCGACCACCAGCAGGTCTCCCGTTTTGGAGATTATGGCCTGCATCATGATCGTGCCCTGCACTCCGGCCCGCTGGAGGTCGGCGGGATACTCGGGCCGCACCTGTGAGATCAGCTTGGCCGCTTGCACCATGCCGCCCACCCGAATGCGCTGCGGCGCTACCAGGGGGGTCGGGGCGGGAGTGGGCGCGGGAGGCTTCTGTCCGCGAACCTGCACGGATTCCGAGATCTGTCCAATGGAGAGCTGTCCGTCCGCTCGCGTGGCGATCCCGGCCGTCAAGGCGGCCTGCGTCTTCAGAACGGCGAAGCCGCGGGCGCGGAATTCCAATGCGTAGCGCCCCGGAGGAATCGAGGCGAAGAGGTACTCGCCTGCCGCATTGGCGCGAGTGGTTTCCTGGTTGGTGCCGTCGAGGTTGACGGCGGTCACCTGGCAGCCCGGGACGCGCGCGCCGCTGGGATCTTGCACCACGCCGGCGAGAGCGCTGCGGGCCTGTGCGTAAGCGGTGATGGCCGCCATCGGCAGCAGGATGGCGCAGACCGCGGCAGTCACCGTAAGGGCGGCGCGCCGGCTCACCGGACCGCGCTTCCGGCCGGGATCGAGCAGGGCGCGGACACGCGATTCGAGGTCGGAGAATTCGGCCATGGCGGGCGCGTGGGACTGGCCGGCGGAAGCCTTCCCCACTTCGCGCACGATGTCCATCAGGTGGCCGGCATAGTCGTGCGCCTCCAGGCCGCGGAGCAGCACGGCATCGTCGCAGGCGCGCTCGCGCTCCAGGCGGAGACGCCGCAACGCCATCCAGGCGACAGGATGGAACCAGTAGAGGCAGCACGCGGCTTGCGCCACGGCCTGCGCCAGCACATCGCGCCGACGCACGTGGATCATCTCGTGAAGCAGCACGGCGTCGAGGCGCGCCTCGGGCCAGAGAGCGGCGTCGGCGGGAAGGATCACGACCGGGCGCAAGATGCCCCAGGTCAGGGGCATGAGGGCCTCGGCGCTGGCCAGCACGCGGACCGGGCCCGCGATCCCGAGGGCGGTGGCGAGGTCCGCCGCGGAGTGGCGAGCGAAGGCTGCCGCGCCAGAGCGTCGCGCCATCCGGCCGGTCCGCACGGCGCCGAGCAGGAACCATCCCGCGGCCGCGGTGCAGCCGAGAAGCCACACGGCGGCGGGCCAGTTCATTGGAGCGCTGTGAGGCGGCATCGGACGGGCCCGAACAGCCACGCGGGCCGAACCCCGGCCTACGGGCTGTGGCAACGGAAGGGACACCAGGCGCGCGGGTGGGTTCCATTTGGGCACCACGCGGTTCGCCAGCGGGAGCACCAGCAAGGCGGCAAACGCGGCCGTCCAGACCAGGTGCCGCAACGCAGCGGCGGCGCGGCCGAGGAGCGCGCTCGCGATGAAGGCTGCCGCCAGGATGGCCGTGCCTTTCAAAGCGTTCTCGGCTAGTAATGATTGCCACGTCATATCAGACTCCTTCCTTTTTGACCGCGGCCCTGCTTTGTTCGATCAGGTCCGAGATACGGTCCAGCTCGTTCGGTGAGAGATTGGCCGCGGAGAGATCCAGCAGCGCCGCGACCGCCTGCTCCACCGACCCTTCGAAGAATGTCGAGAGCACGTGCCGCAGCGCGGAACGCCTTGCCGTATCGCGCGCCAGTGTAGGCACGTAGACATAGCGCAGCGACTCCTCCTGGTGCCGCACGTGGCCTTTCTCCTCGAGCACGCGCAGCTTGGCGCGCACCGCGGAATAGGTGGGCGCGTCCGGCAGGGCCTGGTGGATCTCGGCGGCGTTGGCCCGGCCGCGCTGGTACAGGATGTCCATGATCTGGCGCTCGCGCCGGCTCAGGTTGCGATGTCCGTCTTTGCGCATGCCATTATGCTGCAAAAGCAGCAACCTGGTGTAAAAGTAGCACTGCCGGCGCGCCGGTGTCAAGGGGGAATTACAATGAGATCGTCCACACATGCCGAAAACCGAGGTTCGCAGGGCGGAACCGGGCTCCGCCGGGAAGCGCTCCGGAAGGGCATTTGCGCGCTATGCCTGGGCCGTGCTGGCCTACAACGTCGGAGTAGTTTTGTGGGGCGCCTACGTGCGGGCCACGGGCTCGGGCGCGGGCTGCGGCAAGCACTGGCCGTTGTGCAATGGCGAGGTCACCCCCCAGGCGCCTACCATGGCGACGATCATCGAATTCACGCATCGGGTGACCAGCGGGCTCGACCTGGCGCTGGTGGCGGTGCTGGTGATCTGGGCGTTCCGGGCGTTTCCGCGCCGGCATCCGGTGCGGCAGGGAGCCGCGCTTTCCGCCGTGTTCCTGGTGACGGAGGCGCTGCTTGGCGCAGCCCTGGTGCTGCTGGAGCACGTGGCGCGGAACGCTTCGTCGGCGCGCGCGTATTCGCTATCCACGCACCTGATCAATACCTTGACGCTGCTGGCATGCCTGGCGCTGACGGCCTGGTGGGCGATGGGCCGGCCCGCCGTCCAGCCGCGTGGTCCGGGAGTCTGGATGGCCGCCCTCGCCCTGGCGGCCGTGATGCTGGTGGGAGTGAGCGGCGCGATTGCCGCGTTGGGCGATACCTTGTTTCCCGCACAATCGCTGGCGCAGGGCCTGGCGCAGGATTTCGATCCCGCGGCCAACATCTTTCTGCGGCTGCGCGGGCTGCACCCGATGATCGCGGCGTCGGCCGGCGCCTGGCTGGTGTTCTATGCGGTCACCAGCGCCTCGCGCCACCCCGACGCGCGCCCGCAGGCATGGCTCCTGGCCGGCCTGGCAGTTGCGCAGTTAGCGGCGGGCGCGGCCAACCTGCTCCTGCTGGCGCCGGTCTGGATGCAGATGGTCCACCTTCTGCTGGCCGACCTGGTGTGGATTTCGTTGGTCCTGCTCTGCGCCCGGATGCTTGCGGCAAAGAGGGAAATGCGTTAAACACAGAGACGAGGAGATGACTTGTGACCAGCAGACGAAATAGCACCAAGACAGGAATCCAGCCCGGGCTTTCAACTACGGCCTGCAGGCCGGATCACAAATCCCCGAAAGCGAGGATCCTACGTTCTGTATTCGTCGCCTTGTTCCTGCTGCTCCTGGCAGGGACGATCGAGCGAGATGGCTGGGCGCAACCCGGGCGTGCCGCCGGCCCTCAGGGCGCTCCTCCACCACAGGGCCAGAATCGCAACGGGATGCACATCTATATCTGGGCCGGCCTGAAGTCCCATTCCGAAGGCCAGCATGACTACCCGCAGTTTCTGGCTGACTGGAGCAAGATTCTGACGGAGCGCGGGGCCGTCGTCGATGGAGCCTTGCATTCCCCCAGCAGTGCCGACCTCGAACATACCGACGTCGTCGTGATCTACAAAGGTGACGCAGCCTACCTGAGCGACAGCGATAAGACCGCGCTCGAGGCATTCGTCAAACGTGGCGGCGGCCTGGTCAGTTTGCATGACTCTTTGTGCGGTCCGGATCCGGCCTATTTTGCGGGGCTCGTGGGTGGCGCAAAAAAGCACGGTGAGGTGAACTACACGTTGGACGCGCCTATCCACTACGCGGTCGTGGACAAATCCGACCCCATCATGAAGGACATGTCCGACATCACCATTTCCGATGAAGCCTTCTTCACGTTGACGTGGGCGAAAGATCCTGCCGTCCACGTGCTGGCAACCGCGGAGATCCCGCCAACGCGCAGTGCCGGCGACCATAAGGGCGAAGTCGTGCCGCAGATGTGGACGTACGAACACACGGTCCCCGGCGGTCAGCCTGCCCGGGCGTTCGTGTGGATGCAGGGCCACACCTATGCCAATTTCGCCAATAGCCAGATTCAGCGGACATTGCTCCGTGGCATCGCGTGGGCCGGGAAGAAGCCAGTCGACGAGCTTGTGAACTACGTGGCTCCTCCGCGTCCCGGTCGCGGAACGCCTCCAGGGGGCAAGGCGAAATAGGCGTCGGGTGGTTGCGGCGTGCGCGCTTCTACTAACTCCTTTGTAATAAATCCCACGATTCGCGATCCGAGGAAGTAACGGAGACAATCAGCAGCGTTCTTGCGGCCCACAATGACTTATCATCACTCAGAAACATGCCGGCATTCGGGGCAACGGCCGCTATCATCGCGTTCAAGTCAAGCTGGTAGCCCTTTGGGGCTACGTCCTCGGCGCGCCTCGTGGAGATCGGCCTATTAGCGCCTTCGAAGTAGGCCGGCTTGTTCGCATTCAGACAATCGCGCCAGTTAGAGATGAAACAAACAGTAGGCCTCGCTCGCCACCTCTTCATCGAGGAAGCATGCGACTATCACCGAGGAAATGTTTTCGCTTCATTGGATTCATAATCACCGTATCACTTGCGATTGCCCAGCAAACCGGCACGGTAAAGGGCACGCTGACGGACGATTCCAGCGGCGTCATTCCCGCCGTCAATGTCTCTCTGACCGGCAACGGCACTACCCAAACGGCCCAGACGCAAGGCGACGGCTCCTACACGTTTACCGGAGTCCGCCCGGGCTCTTACACCGTCAACGTGAAATTCCAGGGCTTCCAGCCGGTCTCCAAACCGGTGGTGGTCAGGGCCGGCGGCACGGTCCAGATTCCCATTCAACTAGCGATCGTAACGGAGAAGCAGGAAGTGACGGTTGCCGCGGAGGGCGGTCCCAGCGTGAGCGTCGAACCGGACAACAATGCCACGGCCCTGACGATACGCGGCGAGGACCTGCAAGCCCTCCCCGACGATCCCGACGACCTTTCGGACGCCCTTCAGGCCCTGGCCGGCCCCGGCGCCGGTCCCAACGGCGGGCAGCTCTACATCGACGGCTTCACCGGCGGCCAGCTTCCCCCGAAAGAGTCGATCCGCGAAATCCGGATCAACCAGAATCCTTTCTCGGCGGAATACGACAGGCTGGGCTTCGGCCGTATTGAAATCCTCACCAAGCCGGGCACGGACAAATTCCACGGCATGCTCTTTCTCAACGACAGCGATGCCGAGTTCGACTCGCGCAATCCGTTTGCCAGTAACAAACCCGACTACACCAACCGGCAGTACGGAGGCAGCCTCGGCGGTCCGATCAGCAATAAGGCGTCCTTCTTTCTGGACTACAACCAGCGCGACATCACCAACAACGCGATAACCAATGCGATCTACTTCGATCCGGCCACCTTCACCGCCAGCCCGATTAATACGTCGATTGTCACGCCGATGTCCAACAAGACCATCTCGCCGCGGATCGATTACCAACTGAGCACTAACAACACGCTCACGGCGCGCTTCGAAGAACGCCTCAACAGTTTCGACAATACCGGCCTCGGCGGTTACCGTTTGCCGCCGCCTTACTCGAACCTGCCGTATAACACCAGTGGCGATGCCCAGAACCTGATGGTGACAGAGACCGCGGTGCTGAATTCCAAGACCGTGAACGAGACGCGCTTTCAGTATGTCCGCAACTGGACCCAATCGGTGGGCAACGAGATCCCCCAGATCGACATCGCCAACTCATTTATCACCGGCGGCAACGGAGTCGGCGACACGCACGACCGCAGCCACCACTTCGAGTTGCAGAACTACACTTCCATTTCCCATGGCACCCACACCATCCGCTTCGGCGTTAGGGTCCGCCGCGAGGGCGATCAAAGCAACAACCCCAGCGGCTTCAACGGAGCCTTTTCGTTCTTCGGAGGAGTAGAGCCGGTTCTCAACTCCGCCAACCAGATTGTCTACGACACGGCGGGCAACGAACAGACGCAGGTGCTCACTTCGCTGCAGCAGTATGAACGCAACGTGCAACTGACTCAGGCGGGGCTTTCCGAAGCCCAGATCCAGCAACTGGGCGGCGGGCCGTCGCGCTTTTCGATCCAGGCGGGCGAGTCCTACATCCACATGACGCGCTGGGATTTCGGCCCCTTCGGGCAGGATGACTGGCGGATCCATCCCAATCTGACCCTCAGCCTGGGCTTGCGCTATGAAGTGCAGACCCTGTTCAGCGATTACCGGGACTGGGCTCCGCGCGTCGGCTTCGCGTGGGCTCCGGGCAGTTCCAAGAATGGCCGGCAAAAGACCGTGATCCGCGGCGGCGCCGGCGTGTTCTACGACCGGATCGGATTCGCCCCCTTCGAGCAGGCCGCGCTGAACAACGGCTACACGCAGGTGCAATACAGCGTCTACAACCCCACCTTTTATCCCAACATTCCGTCCCTGTCGACGTTGAATCCGGGGCAGAACGCCATCTACCGCGTCGATCCCAACCTCCGGGCCGACTACAGTCTCCAGAGCGCCATCGGGGTCGAGCGGCAGCTGCCGCGTAGTACTACCGTCAGCGTGACTTATACCAACAATCGCGGTGAGCATCTCATGCAGACCGTGCCCATCAACACGCCGCTTCCCGGGACGTTTAACCCATTGCTGCCGCTCGGAGCGGCCAACGGTGTGTTCCCTTACGGCTATAGCGCGGGTAACATATTCGACTACGAAACCGGCGGCATCCTGAGACAGAGTATCTTCATGATTACGATGAATACCCGTTTCAATCGGAATGTGTCTCTATTCGCGAATTACCAGCTCACTTATGCCAACGATCTGCCCGGGACGCCCACCGACCCTTACAACTTTGGGCAGGACTACGGCAGGTCGAATCTCGACCGGCGGAATAACTTCCAGGTCTTCGGGTCGGTGGCGGCGCCGCTCGGCATCCGGCTGGCCCCGTTTATCACGTTGCGGTCGGGTAGCCCGTACGACGTTCTGATCGGCGAGGATCTGTACGGCAGCACCCTCACCAATGCGCGCGCGGGGTTCGCCGCACCGGGCGCTTGCCCGGCCGGATTCTACGGAGTCTCCGGCGACGTGGTCTGCTCGAGAGCCGGCAATTTCACCACGACTTACAATCCAGCTGCTCCCGCGAACCTGGTTCCGCGAAACTATCTGACCATGGCCGGATTGGTTTCGGTGAACATGCGGGTCTACCGCGTCTTCGGGTTCGGACCGGTGCGGGGCAACGCGGCCGCGGGCGGCGGGATGGGCCCGGGCGGTGGGATGGGACCGGGCGGCGGGATCGGTGTTGAAGGCGCCAGCGGCCGTCGAGTGGTTGACCGACGCGTCCCCGAGGCTGCACACGACCACAGAGTCGGCGGGCCACGCCGTCGCGATTCCCAGCCGCGCGGCACGGGGGAGTGCCAGTGCCAGGCCGACCGCCCTCGGCAGGTGCGAGGCGATCGTCGAGGT
>DASQZT010000081.1:0-4055 GCA_035638575.1 Bryobacteraceae bacterium | reverse complement strand
ACCAGGTCCCGATTCATGCACGACCTCGGCTCGTTGACCCTGGAGGATGCCATTAACCGGCATGGCGGCGAAGCGCAGCAGGTTACCGCCGGGTTTAATTCCCTGACGCCCGCGGAACAGCAGCAGTTGATTCTGTTCCTGAAATCCCTGTAGAGCTGGCCTGCTCCATCACCCACTCGGCCGGCAATGCCGTGGCGCCCGTCGACACAGGGTCCCGCCCATCGCGAACCGCGCTGACAAAATCCTCGATCGACGGGTAGTGCAAATTGGCGTGACAGGCGATCGCCTCCGTGCCCTGCGGATGCACCAGCAGGGGGCTGTTGAGCGGCGACAGATCGATCTCGCCCTCTGTGCCGCGGATGCGAAACTCATCGCGGGCCACGCGCGAGTGCCATCGCACGTCCACCATGCCGCGGACGCCGCTTTCGTATTCGATCAGCACCGTCGCGTTGTCCTCCACCGCGACCGGCTGGACCAGGGTCGACAGGTGCCCGCTCACGCGCACCGGCTTGCCGAACAGGTGGTTCATCAGATCGATGCGGTGCGAGGCCACGTCGCGCAGCGGCCCTCCGCCGGATTGTTTCGGATCGGCGATCCAGGCGCGCTGGCCATCCGCGAAATCGGACCATCCGTGCGAGGTCGCTTCGGCCAACACCGGACGCCCGATGGCGCCGCTTTCGATCAACTGCCGGGCCCGCGCCACCTTCGGATACAGGCGCCGGTAGTAAGCCACGCCCAGCGAACGGCCGCTCGCGCAGGCGGCCTTCTGCATCCCCAGAGCTTCGCCATAATTCAACGCCATGGGCTTTTCGCAGAGCACATGCTTGCCGGCCTCGAGTGCCGCAATCGTCTGCGGGGCGTGCAGGAAGACCGGCGAAGCCACATACACCGCGTCCGCCGGACACTCGGCCAGGGCACGCGCGAAATCCGTCCAGGCGGGCACACCGTACGGCCTCGCCTTGGCGGGATCGCGCGTCACGATGCCGCCCAGAACGCTGCGCGGCTCCGCGAGGATGGCGGGCAACACGCGCTTGGTAGTAATGTCACCGATGCCGATGACCAGCCAGCGGAACATGTCGATATGGTACCGCTCTGTCGGTTTCGTGGCGCACGCACTCATGCGTGCCGCGCCGAGACTCGTCTCGGCGCTTCTTCGAGCCGCGTCAAGGACACGGCTCCCATTAGTTCCCGCCCGCGCTACCATTCATCCATGAGCTTGCGACTCTTGGCCTACGCCCTGCTTTTGGGAATTCCGTTGCATGCCGCGGACCGCCGCATTCCCATCCGCGTCGTCGTGGTGACCATGTTCGAGCGCGGCGCCGACACCGGCGACGAGCCTGGCGAATTCCAGTACTGGGTGGAGCGCGAGAAACTCGACCGCGTCCTCCCCTTCCCCGCCGGCAGCCGCGATCTGCGCATGAACCGCCAAGGCGTCCTCGGCATCGTTACCGGCATCGGCACCGCCAAGGCGGCCGCCAGCATCATGGCCCTGGGGCTCGATCCGCGCTTCGATTTGCGGCAATCCTACTGGCTGGTGGCCGGCATCGCGGGCATCGATCCGGCCGATGGGTCGCTCGGCTCCGCAGCCTGGGCCGAGTGGGTGGTGGATGGAGATCTCGCCCACGAGATCGATGCTCGCGAGATTCCCGCCGATTGGAAAACCGGCTACGTCCCCCTGCGCAAGTCCAAGCCCTATGAGCTGCCCCGCGCGCCCGACGAAGGCGAGGTCTATCGTCTCAATCCCGGCCTGGTCGATTGGGCCTATCGCTTGACCAGGGATGTGCCGCTCGTCGACAACGAAGCCATGCGCCTTAGGCGTGAGCAGTACCCGCAGCCGAACGCGCGCCGTCCGCCCTTCGTGCTCAAGGGCGACACGTTGTCGTCCATGACCTTCTGGCACGGCAAGCTGCTCGACGAGTGGGCCAACGACTGGGTCAAGTACCACACCGATGGGCAGGGCAACTACGTGACCTCCGCCATGGAGGATACCGGCACCCTGCAGGCACTGACTTTTCTCGACAAGGCCGGCCGCGCGGACTTGAATCGCGTGATGGTGCTCCGCGCCGCCAGCAACTACGACCAGCAGCGGCCCGGGATCACCGCCGCCGAAAGCCTCGCGGAAACCAGGATCGGCCAGTACAGCGCCTACTATCCGGCGCTCGAAGCCGCTTGGCGCGTGGGCCGCGTGGTGGTGGAGGAACTGGCCTCGCACTGGGAGCATTATCGCGATCGCCCTCCGGCGTCTGTGGAGCGGTGACCCCCCCAACGTCACTCTGTCTTCCTTGTCTTGGCGCGCAGATTCCGGCAAATCGTCAGCTCTCCCGAGCGCTGTAGCTCGTAATCGAAATCGGACAACGCGCGGAAGAACGCCTCCTCGCAATCCCGCCCGTGAAGCTCGATGCAGATGTTCCGAATCCTCGGCAGCCAGGCCTTCGCGCGGTGGTCGAATACGGCCAGTTCTGCCCGCTCGATATCGATCTTGAGCAGGTCCACCTCGCCGCCGCCCGCCATGGCAATCAGGCTGCCCATATCCCAAGCCTGCACGTCGCCGGCGCTCCCGTCCGCGGGCGGGACCACCTGCATCGCCCACTCCCGCTCGTCGCCGAAGGTGCCTGTCGAAAGGCACAGGCGCGTACCATCGGACCAGACGGCGCCGTGCAAAACGGTTGCTCGCTTTCCGAATGGCTTGAGGTTGGCTCTGCAAACCGCCACGTTCCGCTCGTCGGGCTCCACCGCGACAACCCTCGACTCTGGAAAACAGCTCAAGAAATAGGCCGAAGAGAAACCAACATTCGCACCCAAGTCCAGCACCAGCGAGACATTCTTCAGGTCTCGAAGACCGGCATAGTGGTCACGGACAAAGATCTGACGAAACGCGCTCACATCGCTGCTGCCGCGCAATCGCGCGATCAAAGCATACCGGGCCTGCGGCGGACGTATCCGCCACTTCGCGGGTCCACGCGTGCCGAGCCTCTTGCCGATTCGCACCAAAAACCAGCGCAAGGTCGATCGCAGACCCACCTCTCGTCGCAGCTTGTTCCACGGCTGTAGGCGATGCCACATGTTCGCCGCCTATGTCGCCACCAGCGTGCCGCGGCCCAGAATCGCCCGCGGGTCCAGACGCCGCTTCACCGCCTTCATCGCCTCCAGGTGCTGCGGCGCGTATTGCAGCTCGAGCAAATGCCGTTTGCGCTTCCCCAGGCCGTGCTCGGCCGAGACCGTCCCTCCCAACCGCACGGCCTGGCGCGCAAACTCCAGCAGCAGCTCCGACGCGTGCTCCGGATTCGCTGGGTCGGAAAAGAGATTGACGTGCACATGCGCGTCACCGATATGCCCGAAGATCACGTACCGCCCGGGGAACTCCTCTTCCAGGCGCCGGCGATAATACCCCAGCATCTCGCGATTGCGCGCCAGCGGCACCGCGAAATCGGTGTTCATCTTGAGCGCGCCGCTTTGCCGCACGGTGTCGTTCACCAGCTCCGGCAGCGAATGGCGGAAGTGGCGGAAGCGCTCCCGGTCGCGGGCCGTCAGCGCGATCCACGAATCGTCGGCGAACGCCGCGGAGCTTTCGATCCGCGCCAGCCACTCGTCCAGCTCCGGATCGTCGTCCGACGCCATCTCCTGCTCGAACAGAATGGCGGCGCGCGCCGCAGCCGGCATCTCGGGGAAGCGGCGCCGCAGCAGATCGAGCGAGGGCGCGTCGAAGTACTCCAGCATGCGAGGGGACGCGCTCAGGCGCCAGCTCTCCACGGCATCCACCGCCGATTCGTCATCCGGAAAGAAGATCACGCCCCCGAGCACGGCAGGCGGGTTCGGCAGCAGGCGGAGGTGCGCCTCCGTCACCACCCCCAGCGTGCCCTCCGATCCCACCAACAGGTCCACCCAATCCATGCCCGGGCGCAGCAGGTAGCCGGCCGTGTTCTTGGTGACGTCGGGCAGCGGGATCGTGCCGGGGTCGAAGTCGATTCGCTCGCCGCGCGCCACATCCATCACGCGGCCGTCCGCCAGCACCACGCGCAGGCGTTCCACCCAGCGGCGCGTCGCGCCGTATTTCA
>DASQZT010000080.1:0-98015 GCA_035638575.1 Bryobacteraceae bacterium | reverse complement strand
AGAAAGCGTCCACTCCGGAATCACCAGCATATCCAGCGTGAACTGCGCCGGATTCAGGGCGGCCGTGTATGGAACGCGCACGAACCCCCCGTTCAAGCGGTACGATGTGTCCGATGTTTCGATCGCATTGATCGGCGGCGGGCCGACCACTCCCACTTGGAGAACAGCGGTACCGATCGCGTTCGAGTGCCAGCCGGGATCGGGCGTGAGAGGCGTGCTGACCAGCCCCAGGTCCCCGTCAGGCGGTCCAACCTCGTTGCTGGCCTTGAGGGTCGTGGGCACCGATAGAAATGAAGCGATGGCGCAGGCGATCTGCGTCGCGCCCCCGTCGGTGCTCCACTGGGGGTTTGTGGCCGCGGCCGAGGCCTGCACGAAGTTCGCCTGAGCGGAACCCATGGCAACACTGTCGACGTAGTTCTTCTGATCGGATACCGTGTACGGAGCATCGACGCTGTAATTGCCCGGCGCACGAAATCCCCCCGCCGTAACCACCAGAGATCCAGGCTTGGATGGAGTGACGCTGCCGGGTTGCGCGGTGGTAGCGGTACCGGCGGCCGCGCCTACGTTCTGCTGGTCGAATGGATCGGACCCGGTCTTGGTCCCCGACCAGGCCGTGAGCTCAATCGAGCTGAAAGCGCCGGACACCGTGAACGTGTGGCCCGGACCAACCACAAGTGGCAGTCCTCCCTGGTCCCACGCATACCAAATGGCCAGGTTCGTAAGAGCCGTCGGGTCCACGCTCCTCTTGAGCGCGTGCCAGGTGTTGCCAAAACTGTCGCTCACGGTGTCCGTGGTCGAGTCCTGATCGAAATCCGTGACGGATAGAACCAGGAGCGTCGCCCCTGTGGTGTCTGTTCCGGGGGTGACCGCAGCACTCGGCGGGGGCCCCGAAGCCGCACCAATAGCGTGCGCGATCAAGCCGAATGCCGTGCCCACAGCAGTTTGATCGCTCTCCTGGAGCTGCCAGAAGGCTACAGGGCTGTCGGACTCCACCGCGTCGGCATACGAAGGTGACGTGCTAAGAAGGCCCCCTTCGTCAAGGCCACACCCCACGAAGCGAAACAGAAACAGCACCGCCAGCACTGCTACCGGCGTGAGCCAGAGATAGTGTTCGATCATCCCCATTGCCTCCACGACCACGCCACCAGCAGGCCCGCCGCGGCGAGTCCCGCCAGTGATCCCGCAATCGTTCGATTCAAACTCATCCCGCCGACCTTTTCGGGGCAGCCGCCGTTGGAACCGCACCCGCCCGCCAATCGAAGGGGCGCAGGCCGGAATCAGCCCCGGCAACGCATCTCTTAGAACCTGGATGGGATAGGCCGCGCACGGCCCCACGCCCGATTCGCACACGCAGATGACAGCGTGTCACTTTAGACCCTATAGACCAGGATTGCCATTCCAGCTCCGAGTTTTTCAGTGAGAGCATATCACATGCTGTCTACTTTTGATCCGCCAAAGTGCAGATCCCTACTGTTTTGGCAGTTTTTTTGCTGGAGCTGTCTGTTAGCTCCAGCACTCAATTTGGGGAAACGCAGCCGGCGCCGTCCTCGGAACCGCGGCGTGGCGCCAGAGCAGGCGCGCGGGAAGCCGGTGGATCAGCGGGCCTATATATGGCCTTAGGCGGCGCGTGCGCGCCGCAGCGGATTCTTTGCCGGGCTCGGGGGCTGGTCAGACCCCCAAACGCGTTAAGGGAACGGCGCTGCACTCAGCCCAAACGAATGGCGAGTTCCAGAACACGGCCCCTTCCCACACGACGGAATCGACGGAGATGGCGGACGCCCGGCCGCTCTTATGGCGAGGCGCGGGAGGCGGCACGGGTTTGGTTATCGGAGCGCTGTCGATGTTCTGCGCCGGCTGGATCTTGTACCGGAGGATGGGAGCCGGGGAGGCTCCGGACAAATCGGCGGCGGGTGCGAGGCCCGCCGCCAGGATCAGGAGGAGGAACGTGTTTCGAGGTATTTCCATAACGGTTTGCAGTCGATCTATGGAGGGCACTCTCAGGGCCATTTCGAGTCCGGAGACAAGTCCCGCTATTTCAGCTAAAACAGTTCGGGAGCGGAAACGGCGCGACGGGACAAATTGTCTTCATGGCTCGCTGCCGCGGCTGGAATTCGATTGAAAACGGAGGGGATGACACGATGGGACGCGGCGGGGACTTTCTGTCGCCCCGGCTCTGCTACAATTCTGCTGAACGATGACTGCCGCCAAAGATGCAAGCCAGGCCATTGGCCGCTCGCCCGATCAACTGACTCTGGAGGAGCGCGCCCGCTTTGCGGGGATGCGGGTGGCGCTCGAAATCTACACGCCGGAGACGCTGCCTTTGCGCCGCATCGAGGCGATCGGGAACTCCCTCGAGGATTGCGTGCGCATGGTGAAAGCGCGCGGGCTCGACCCCATGCGATTCGAGTACACGCTGTTGACGCCGATGTGAAACGGGCCGGGCGCGTGTGCGGGTTAGGGAATCGGCTGGTGGTCATCTTGACCGCCTGGCGCGTGTTTTTGGCGATCCAGATGACGGCCTTCTCGTTACCGCCATCGGCCGATGAGAGTTCTAGTTTGAACGCCTCGAACGTGCCGTCGGTCACGGTTTCGGATCCGGTCACCTCGAGCCGCATCAGCTTGCCCTTCTGGCGCTGAAGGTCGAAAGTCCGATAGACCAGCGTGTAGCCTTCCGCGAGCGGCAGGCATCCCGGCGATTTGACTCCTAAGGGTTTAGGTGAGAGCGCGGCGGCGGGCTTCGAGGACTGCGTCGAGCGGAGGGCGGCCGTGACGCAGCCCCCTCCGCCGAAGGGGTAGCATAGATTTTTATGCTCCACTACACGCGCCGGCAGTTTCTGGGCACGCTGGGAGCGGCCGGCGCATCCGCCGCCGCCGCAGGCTCCAGACCGAACATCCTGTACATCATGGCGGACGATCATGCCGCCCATGCCATCTCGGCCTACGGAAGCCGTATCAACCGCACTCCGCATATCGACCGCATCGCGCAGGGCGGGGTACGGCTCACCAATTGTTTCTGCACCAACTCCATCTGCACTCCCAGCCGCGCCGCCATCCTCACCGGCCAATACAGCCACAGGAACGGCGTCTACACGCTGAACGACCGCCTGGACCCCAGCCGCAACCACGTCGCCAAGGAACTGCAAAGGGCCGGCTACCAGACCGCCATGATCGGCAAGTGGCACCTGGCCAGCGATCCCACGGGCTTCGATTACTGGAATATTTTGCCCGGACAGGGCGTGTACTACGACCCCACCTTCCTCGAGCCAGGCGGACAGAAGCAGTACAAAGGCTATTGCACCGACCTGATCGGCGACTTCACATTGGACTGGCTCAAACGGCGCGATCCGCGGAAGCCGTTCTTCGTGATGTCTCACCACAAAGCTCCGCACCGGCCCTGGGAGCCCTCGCCGAAGTACAAAGACCTGTTCGCCAAGGAGGTCATCCCCGAGCCCGACAACCTGTACGACCACTACGAAGGGCGCGCGCGCAGCGTGGCCGCGGTCACCATGCGGGTGGGCGAGAACATGAACCAGACGGACCTCAAGCAGGCTCTGCCGCCCGACCTGAAGGGCGACGCTCTGCGCAAATGGGCCTACCAGCTTTACATCAAGGACTACCTGCGCTGCATACAGAGCCTGGACGACAATGTCGGCCGCATGCTCGATTACCTCGACAGCGAAGGCCTGGCGGCCAACACTATCGTGATCTACACCTCGGACCAGGGCTTTTTCCTGGGCGACCACGGCTGGTTCGACAAGCGCCTGATGTACGAGGAGTCGCTGCGCATGCCGTTCCTGATGCGCTATCCCGGCGCCATTCGAGGCGGGTCGGTGAATCGCGACATGGCGTTGAACATCGATTTCGCGCCGCTGTTCCTGGATTACGCGGGCGTCAAGCCGCCGGGCGAGATGCAGGGGCGCAGTTTTCGCGCCTGCGTGGAAGGCCACACGCCGAAGGACTGGCGGCAGGCGATGTACTACCGCTACTGGATGCACAACGACAGCGATCACCACGTCCCGGCGCATTACGGCGTGCGCACCGCTCGCTGGAAGCTGATCTATTACTACGGGCGGCCGCTGGGCAAGAGCGGCGCGAACCCGCCGGACTCCGCGCCAGAATGGGAACTGTACGACATGCGCAACGACCCGAGGGAAATGCGGAACCTCTATGGCGATGCGAAATACGCGTCGGTCGCGCGCGGGATGAAGGCGCAACTGGATCGGCTGCAGAGGGAGGCGGGGGATGCGCCGGCGGAGGTCACGTCACCGGGCCCGGGTTGAACGGGGACAGCGCGTTGGCCAATTGCCAGTGCTCGGCCCAGGTCTTCTTACGCCCGCCGGCGACCTCCAGGATGAAGCGGAAAATCTCCCAGCCAATCTCCTCGACGGTGGCTTCGCCGGTGGCGATGCGGCCGGCATCGACGTCGATCAGGTCGTGCCATTTCTCGGCCAGCGCGGTGCGGGACGAGACCTTGACCACGGGGACCAGGGCGAGCCCGTAGGGGCTGCCTTCCCCGGTGGTGAAGACGTGCAGGTTCATGGAGGCAAGCTGCTGGGTGCCGCAGATGAAGTCGCTGGCGGGAGTGGCGGCGAACACCAGGCCCTTGGAGGTGACCTTCTCGCCGTGGCCGGCTACCGCGCGGATGGCGGTGCTGCCCGCCTTGGCGACACTGCCCAGGGCCTTTTCGACGATGTTGGCGAGGCCGCCGCGCTTGTTGCCTGGGGTGGTATTGTCGCTGCGGTCGGCGTGGCCTCGCGCGAGGTAATCGTCGTACCAGCGCATTTCGCGGATGAGGTCGCGGGCCACTTCGGGCGTGGCAGCGCGCGGGGTCAGGAGGTGAATGGCGTCGCGCACCTCGGTGACCTCGGAGAACAACACGGTGGCGCCGGCGCGCACCAGCAGGTCGGCCGCATAGCCCACCGCCGGGTTGCAGGTGACTCCGGAGAAGGCGTCGCTGCCGCCGCATTGCAGGCCCACGACCAGATCGGCGGCGGGACAGGACTGGCGGCGCCGCCGGTCCAGTTGCTCGAGGCGCTTCGCGGCCGCGGCGACGATGGCGTTGACGATTTCGGCGAACCCGCGATGGTCCTGCAAACGGACTATGTTTCGCTCGCCCAGGACCGGCAGTTGCATGCCCAGCAGCTTGGCCGGCTGGAGTTTTTCGCAGCCGAGGCTGACCAGCATAGGCTCGCCCGCCACGTTGGCATGCAGCGCGATGTGTTTCAGGGTGCGGATGGGGATGGCGGCGCCCGGCGCGTCGATGGCCACGCCGCAGCCGTAGGAGTGGGTCACCGCCACCACGTCGTCGACGTTCGGGAAGCGGGGCAGCAGCTCGGCCTTGATCCGCCGCACGGCGTACTCCACGGTGGGGGCGACGCATTGAACGGTGGTCGCGAGGCCCAGAATGTTCCGCGTTCCAACGCTGCCATCGGGATTGCGGTAGCCCTCAAAGGTGTAGCCGTCCAGGGGAGGAAGCGGGGCGGGAACGGCGGTGGCCAGCGGGAGGCCGTCGAGCGATGGTGGCTCGGGCATGGCGATGTGCTGTTCGCGCACCCACGATCCGCGCGGGAGAGGCCGATTGGCGAAGCCGATGACGTGTCCGTAGCGCAGCACGGGATCGCCGGCGGCGAAGTCGCACAAAGCGATCTTCTGCCCCTGCGGGATCGAGCCGGCGCCCTCGGGATCCACGACGATGGCGACGTTGTCCCGTTGGTCCACACGGATCACCATACAATACGATTCTATGGGATTGCCGTCCGCCGCCGCTTCGAAGACCATACCGCGCAAAGTCACGCTGATGGGACTCATCGCGGCCACTTACTTCATCGTATCGGGCGGGCCATTCGGCATCGAAGATATCGTTTTGAAGGGCGGATACGGGGGCGCCATCCTGATCCTGACGATCACGCCGCTCATCTGGAGCATGCCCACGGCGCTGATGGTGAGCGAACTGGCGAGCGCGCTGCCGGAGGAGGGAGGCTACTACGTGTGGGTGCGCCGCGCGATGGGCCGCTTCTGGGGCTTCCAGGAGGCGTGGCTGTCGCTGGCCGGCAGCGTTTTCGATGTGGCCATCTACCCGACGCTGTTCGTGCAGTATCTCGGCCACTTCGCGCCGGCGGTGACCGCGGGACACAAGGGCACCTGGATCGGGCTCGGGCTGATTACCGTTTCGGCGCTGTGGAACCTGCTGGGGGCGAAGACGGTCGGCGGAAGCTCGGTGGTGCTGGGGCTGGCGCTGCTCGCGCCCTTCGCGGTGCTGGCAATCCTGGCGCTGTTTCACCGCGGTCCCGCGGCGAACGGCATACCGCTCGCCCACGCCGACCTGTTCGGCGGCATAGGGCTTGCGATGTGGAACTACATGGGGTGGGACAACTCCTCGACCATCGCCGGGGAAGTGGAACGGCCCCAGCGGACCTACCCGCTGGCGATGGCCGGCGCGGTGACACTGGTGGCAGCAACCTACGTCGCGATGGTGGGAGCGGTGGCGCTGACGGGCCTGGATCCCAACCGGTGGACCACGGGCGGATGGGGCGACGTGGCGCGGGCGATTCTTCCCGGCTGGAGCGGGGCGGCGGTGGCCGCGGGCATCACGGTGGCCGGCATGATCAGCGCGTTGGGCACGCAGAATGCGCAGGTGATGGCATTCTCGCGGCTCCCGGCGGTGATGGCCGAAGACGGTTTCCTGCCGCGCCTCCTGGCGAAACGCGATGCGAGAACGGGCGCGCCGTGGGTCTCGATCCTGGTCTGCTCGGCGGCGTGGGCGCTCTCGCTGGGGCTGAGCTTCACCAAGCTGGTGCTGCTGGATGTGCTGCTGACCGGCCTCAGCATCCTGCTGGAGTTCGCGGCGCTGGTGGCTTTGCGGATCCGCGAGCCCGGCCTCGCGCGGCCCTATCGCGTTCCCGGCGGACTGGCCGTCGCCGCGGCGCTCGGGATCCTTCCGGCGACGCTGCTGGCGCTGACGGCGGCGCGGAGCAAAGTCGAGCCGGTGGGACCGATCAACGCGCTGGAGTTTGGTGCGATATTGGTTGTTTCGGGCGTTCTTGCCTACTTCATCGGAGAGCGAATCCGCCAACATGATCATCGCTGACCTTGCGCAGATTGCCGGACGCACGTATCCGGCGCGACGCCGGACACAGAACCTGGTGGGGGGCGCCAGTCCCATCCAGGCGAGCAACTTCTCCATGGGTCACGTGACCCTGGAGCCCGAGGGCGGCCAGGTACCCTGGCACAACCAGGAGCAGGAGGAGATCTACTTCATCGTGGAGGGGTCGGGCGAAATGTGCCTGGGCGAGGAGCGCGTTGCGGTGCACACGGGCCAGGCGGTCTTCATTCCGCCGAAGGTGTTTCACCAGTTGACCAACACCGGAAGCGCGCCCCTGCGCATGATCTACTGCTACGGGCCGGCGGGCGACGTGGCCCACTGGCGGCAGGAGCTGGACGGCACGCTGCCGCGCGCGGGGATCGAAGCGCCGCCGCTGCCCGCGGGCGCGCGGCCGCAGTGCACGGAGAAGACCGAGGGCTGAGCCATGAGCGCGAAAAAGACACACTACGCCGGCATCATCATGAACGGCGTGACCGGGCGGATGGGGCTGAACCAGCATTTGCGGCGGTCGGTCTGGGCCATCATGCAGCAAGGCGGGGTGCGGCTCGGCGATTCCGAGACGATCGTGCCGCGCCCGCTGCTGGTGGGCCGCAACCCGGCGAAACTCGAGGCCATCTCGCAGGAGTGCGGCGGCATCCCCTGGACCACGGACCTCGACAAGGCGCTGGCCGATCCGCAATACTCCATCTACTTCGACGCGCAGACCACGGACCGGCGGGCCGATGCGGTGCGGCAGGCGGTGGCCGCCGGCAAGCACATCTATTGCGAGAAGCCCATCTCCAGCAGCCTGGAGACCGCGCTGGAACTGTACCGGCTGGCCACTCGCGCGGGCGTCAAGAACGGCGTGGTGCAGGACAAGCTGTGGCTGCCGGGGCTGCTGAAGCTTCAAACCCTGAAGGCGCTGGGATTCTTCGGCCGCATCTTTTCGGTGCGCGGGGAATTCGGCTACTGGGTTTTTGAAGGCGATACCGTGGCGGCGCAGAGACCCTCGTGGAACTATCGCAAAGAGGATGGCGGCGGCATCATTATCGACATGCTGTGCCACTGGCGTTACGTGCTGGACAACCTGTTCGGGGAGGTGAGAGCGGTGTCGTGCCTGGGCGCGACCCACATTCCCGAGCGGCGCGACGAGAACGGCGCGGCGTACCGGTGCACCGCGGACGATTCGGCATACGCCACCTTCGAGCTGGAGGGCGGCATCATCGCGCACTTCAACTCGTCGTGGTGCGTGCGGGTCCGCCGCGACGACCTGCTGACCATCCAGGTGGAAGGGACCAAGGGCAGCGCCGTGGCCGGCCTGCGCCATTGCTGGATTCAACCCTACGCGGCCACGCCGCGGCCGGTATGGAACCCCGACATCGAAAGCCCGCTCGACTACTTCGACGGCTGGGCCAAGGTGCCGGAGCAGGACACGTTCGACAACGCGTTCAAGCGCCAATGGGAGTTGTTCCTGCGCCACGTGGTGAAGGACGAGCCTTTCCGCTGGACCCTGCTGGAGGGCGCCAAGGGAGTGCAACTGGCGGAGAAGGGCATCGAGAGCTGGCGCAAACGCGCTTGGGTGGACGTGGAGAAGCTTACAGCCGATTGATCAGGCTGGCCACATAGCCGGCACCGAAGCCGTTATCGATGTTGACCACCGTCACGTTGCTGGCACAACTGTTGAGCATGCCGAGCAGCGCGGCCAGGCCGTTGAAGCTGGCGCCGTAGCCTATGCTGGTGGGCACGGCGATGACCGGGCACGACACCAGTCCTCCGACCGCGCTGGGGAGCGCGCCCTCCATGCCGGCGCAGACCACGATGACGCGCGCCTGGGTCAGGCGCTCGCGGTTGCTCATGAGGCGGTGAATTCCGGCCACGCCGATGTCGTGGATGGTGTCCACCTCGTTGCCCATGGCTTCGGCGGTGAGCTGGGCCTCTTCGGCGACCGGCATGTCGCTGGTGCCCGCGCAGACCACGCCGATCTTGCCTTTGCCGCGGATGGTGCGGTCGCGCCAGAAGCGGATCACGCCGGACAGCGAAAAATATTCGCCGCAGTCGAGGCGGCTCGTCACCATTTCGGCGCAGGCGGGATCGGCGCGGGTGATCAGCACGTTGGGAGCGAATTCGAGCAACCGTCCGGCGATGGCCACGACCTGCTCCGGCGTCTTGCCTTTGGCGAAGATCACCTCGGGCATGCCGTGGCGCAGAGCGCGGTGGTGGTCTATTTTGGCGAAGCCCAAATCTTCAAAGGGCATGTGCCGCATGCGGTCCATGGCGGCATCGATATCCACTTCTCCGCGCCGCACCTGCTCGAACAACGACCGGAGATGATCCTGGTCCATGACGCCAGAATATCATCCGTGAGCTGGGCAGTTCTCACGGGCGGTCAGACTTCCGCGTGTTCGCGTCGGTTTTTTCCGCGCCTCCACCCGGGCCAACCTAGGAAACAACTTAGCGAATCGGTACTGTCTTTAGTTCTTCCTGCCTATTGTGGATTAGGTTTCGGTGGGGCAAGATAGGATAATCATGGTGCTAGGTGCGAGCATTGGCGGAGGAAGTGCGGATCGGAGAGGAACCAGCCGGTTCCCGCTCCGGGAAGAAGTAACCTACAGGTTGCTTCACAGCAAAGCGGAGCCGCTGAGCGGAGTCGGGAAGACCCTGAACATGGGCAGCGGGGGAATCCTGTTCACCACGGAAGAGAAGCTGCCGATGGGGCGCATGGTGGAACTGTCCATCAACTGGCCGGCCCGCCTGGATGGCACTTGCCCGCTCAAGATGGTGGCGAGGGGGCGGGTAGTCCGTTCGGAAGACACGAGAGCCGCCGTGCGCATCGAACGCTACGAATTCCGGACGCGTCGCACGAGCGCGATGGCGGCCGCCGGATAGCAGGCATCAGGCGTCGCGGTGAACGGTGTCCAGGGAAAAGGCTGGAAGGCACACCGCGATGTATTCGGCGCCATCCGGCTCGGGCGTGCTGTAGCGCACCCACTCGCCGGCGTGCGCGATGACCGCCTGGCCCGCGCGCACGTCCATGGACCCGCCGTGATGCTCCACCCGCAGGACTCCCTTCAGCACGATGGTGAATTCTTCGAAGCCCGGCGTCTGGCCGGGCTCCTGCCAACCCCCCGGACTGCGCATGTGGGCGATGCTGACATGCCGGGTGCGCGAGTTGACCCTCCCGATGTATTCATCGATCAGTTTGGGCCGGTTGCCGGCCGCTTCGACCCGCGCAGGGGCGGAAATCAGAGTGGGCATCCGGAAACCTCCGAAATTGGGACTTGCCGTAAAGTTGACTTGATCGGTATACTTACATTTTCGCTGATTTGTTTATGACGGCGAGAGATGAATTCGACCCCTTGACGCCCCAGAGGGAGGCGGCGTTCTTTTATGGCCTCTTCCTCAGGGGACATGATATCGACACGCTCAGGCACGACATCGACGTGCCCCGGGCCATGTTGGACAAATGGATGAGGGCCCACGACTTCGAAGCCTCGTTCCGCGAGAACCTGCAGCGTCTGTATGCCTACCGCAAGCAAGTGCTGGCCATTTTCGAGACCCTGATTTCCAACGAACAGATCCGGGACCGGGTCCAGTAGGGAAGGGCCGGAAGGTACAATCAGTGTATGGGGCAGCCTCCCGCGCGCGAGCAACTTAAGGAATACGCCCGCCGCTGGACGGAACTGGCCCCGCTTCTCCAGGAGATCCGCGATCGGGAAACGCGCCAGGCCGACACGGCATCCTCGATCCGGATGATGGAACAGGCGTTTCGCATCGCGCTGCGGGACCTGCCTCCGCGGGAATCCTCGGGCTTGGTCGAATGGCAGCGCTACATGGCACTTTGGCGGCAGCGTGGTTGACCTGATCGACGAGGCTTTCCGGCTTCAGGATTTCCTGGACTGCCATCAGTGCCGCTTCTGCTTCATCGGCGGGATAGCGGTCCAACACTGGGGCGAACCGCGTGGTAGCGGCTCTGTGCACGCGTGGATGTTGGAAAAAACCAGAGGCGTGAAAGCGCGCCAGGTCGTAAGATGGTGGGGACAGAGGCTTCCAGAAGGAGCTTTATGATTACAAAACCGCTCGGGGGTGGGAGATGCGATTTCACACACTTCCACGCCCGAATCAGCGAGGAACAGTTCCAGGAAGCCAGGCGAATCCTGGAGGACCGCCGCCAGAGGAAGGCGGCAGAGGCGCAGGGCCAAGCGGCGACCGCGGAACGCTTACCCGGCCCCTCCGGCAATCGCCAGTAGGCGCGCAACCGAACGCCGATCAGCAGCCCGAATTGCGTCCAGAAGACCTGGCGGTCATAGGCGCGCACCACCACGACAGAACTTGCGGAGACAGTTACCCCGTCCGCCCTACTCGCCGCTCTGCTGGAGCAGTTTCGCCACCAGGCCCGTCCAACCCGTCTGGTGACTGGCCCCCAGGCCGGCGCCCGTATCGCCGTGGAAGTATTCGTGGAACAATACCAGGTCGCGCCAGTGCGGGTCGGAGCGGAACAGCTCGTTGGCGCCGTGTGCCGGGCGGCGGCCGTTTTCATCTTTCAGAAAAAGGCGGGATAGCCGGCGGGAGATGTCGGCCGCGACTTCCCACAGCGTCGCCAGATTGCCGGAGCGCGTGGGGCATTCCACCTTGTATTCGTCGCCCAGGTAATGGTGGAACTTCTGCAGCGATTCGATGATCAGGTAGTTCAGCGGAAACCACACCGGCCCCCGCCAGTTGGAGTTGCCGCCGAAGAGTCCCGTGGCGGAATCGCCCGGTTCGTAGCCCACGCTGTGCTCCGCGCCGTCGGTGGAGAATCCGCCGAGCACGTAGGGCCTGTCCTTGTGGGCCCGCGATACGCTGCGGATTCCGAAGGGCGAAAGGAACTCGTCTTCGTCCAGCATCCGGTGGAGAATGCGGCGCAGTTGGCCCGGATCCACCATGGAGAGCAGGAGGCGCGCGCCTTTGCCGGGAATCGCCATGGAGGCCACGTTGTGGGTGAGGTCCGGGCGGTTCTGGATGAACCACTGCATGCGCCGCTTGAAGCCGGGGAAGCGGTCGAGCACGCGAGGCTCCAACGTCTCGACGGCGAACAAAGGGATCAGCCCCACCGCGGAGCGCACCTTCAACGGCAGGTGGCTGTCGTCAGGCAGGTGCAACACGTCGTAGAAGAAGCCGTCCTCCTCGTTCCACATGCCCTGGCCATCCTGGCCCAGGTGGTTGATGGCGTGCGCGATGTAGAGAAAATGTTCCCAGAACTTGCTGGCCACGTCTTCGTAGGCGGAATCCTCGCGGGCCAGTTCCAGCGCGATAGCCAGAAGATTGAGGTTGTACATGGCCATCCAGCCCGTGCCGTCGGCCTGCTCGATGAACTGGCCGCCGGGCATCGGCTCGCTGCGATTGAACAGGCCGATATTGTCGAGGCCGAGAAAGCCGCCCTCGAAGACGTTGTTGCCCTCGGTGTCCTTGCGGTTCACCCACCAGGTGAAGTTCAGCAGCAGCTTGTGAAAAACGCGCTCGAGGAAAGCGCGGTCGGCTTTGCCGCGGCGTTTCTGTTCGATTTTGTAGACGCGGAATGCGGCCCACGCCTGCACCGGAGGGTTGACGTCGCCGAGGCTCCATTCGTAGGCGGGAAGCTGGCCGTTGGGGTGCATGTACCATTCCCGAACCATCAGGTTGAGCTGCTCCTTGGCGTATTCGGAATCCACCAGCGCCAGCGGCAGGCAGTGGAAGCCGAGATCCCAGGAGGCGTACCACGGAAATTCCCATTTGTCCGGCACGGAGATGACGTCGGCGTTATACAGGTGCGTCCATTGGTGATTCCGTCCGTAACGGCGCTGCGGGGGCGGGGGTGGAAACGCCGGGTCGCCCGTCAGCCACTCGCGCACGGAGTAGTTGTAGAACTGCTTGGACCAGAGCAGGCCAGCGAACGCCTGGCGCATGACGGCGCGCCCGTCTTCGGACAGGTCGTGCGGCGTGACGCCGGCATAGAACTCGCCGGCTTCCCGAATGCGGTCCGCGAAGACCTGGGCGAAGCCGGGGCCGAAGGGCTCGGCCGGCGCGGAATCGGTGAGGCGCAGCTCGACGGTTTGCGACTCTCCCGGCGCCAGGCTCAACACGTACTGCGCCGCTGCCTTGGTGCCGCGGCCCTCGGGGTTCACGGCGGCCGCATCGCCGCGGACGATCGCGGCGTCGATGCCGTCCTTGACGAAGCGGGACGGGTTGGGCGCGTGCCACAGGGCGGCCTGGTTGCTCTCGTTTTCCGTGAACAGAAGCCGGCCGCCCGGCCCGCAGCACAGCCATCGCTTCCCATACGCCGGCTCCTCGAGCTCGATCCCATCCGGCCCGGAGGACTTGCGCAACTCCGGCCGCACCGCGCCAGGGTCCCACGACCACACGTTGCGGAACCAGATGGCCGGGACCACGTGCAGGGTGGCCGCCTCGGGGCCCCGGTTGAACGCCTCCACGCGCACCAGGATGTCTTCGGGCGAGGCCTTGGCGTATTCCACAAAGACGTCGAAGTAGCGGTTCTCGTGGAATACGCCGGTGTCGATCAGCTCGAATTCGGGGTCGTTGCGCGAGCGCCTGGCGTTCTCCTCCGCGAGCCGGCCATACGGAAATTCGGCCTGCGGATACTTGTAGAGGAACTTCATGTAGGAGTGGGTCGGCGTGCTGTCGAGGTAGAAGTAGCACTCCTTGACGTCCTCGCCGTGATTGCCCTGCCAGCCGCCCAGGCCGAAGAGGCGCTCTTTCAGGATGGGGTCGCGCCCGTTCCACAGCGACAGGGCGAAGCAGATGCGCTGGTGGCGGTCGCACAGGCCGGCGAGCCCGTCCTCGTTCCAGCGGTAGGCGCGCAGCCGCGCCTGCTCGAAGGGGAAGTAATCCCACGCGTCGCCGTTGGCGCTGTAGTCCTCGCGCACGGTGCCCCACGCGCGTTCGGCCAGAAACGGTCCCCACCGGTTCCAATGCGCGCGCCGCAGGCGGGACTCTTCGATGCGCGCCTGCTCCGCGGTCATGGAACGATCAGAGCAGTCGTCGACCGCTCCCTTGCTCGCCAAAGCGCGAGTACGGTCGCGGCTCGGCAGGTGGTCTTTTCGGGAGTGTTCAGCATCCCGCTAAACCACCATCAGGCGATGATCCGCGCAGTCCAGTTGAATGGCGTCGTGGATCCGGCCGATGAGGTCCGGCCCGTGCATGGCCAGGAAAGGCAGAATGGAATACACCCGCTCCTGCAAGTTGTGTTCGGGATACAGCAGGCCGTAGAGCGAAGCGGCCTCATGCGCGGCCCGGGCATCGCGGCGCAATGCCTCGCGCCCGGTCTTGCGCTCGATTTTCTCGAGCTGATACCGGATCTTGCGCCCGCTGTGCTCCGCCGCCACGGCCAGGGTGGGATCGAATCCCCCCAGTTCGCCGGACAGGCGGTGGATGGCTGTCTCCACCTGGGCCACGGTCTCCGTCATGGCCGAGGTCAGCCCCGGGGGCACGAGCTTCCGGGAAATACGCTCCCGCAGGGCCTCTTCGCCATGAAAGAAATCCTGGATCGAGAGATGGTAGCGCTCGACGAGCTTCTGGCTGCGCGCGTCGAGGACGGTGAAGCCCGCGCGCGGCACGGCCACCGGCATGCGGCCCAGGAGAGCGCCGTACAGCACTTCGGACTGCGCCAGGTAGGCGATCTCGGCGGGCCCGCCGATACAGGCGACCGTGGGCAGAATCGCATCCTGCACGACCGGCCGGAGCAGGGCGTTGGGCGACAGCTCGGTGGCGCGGCCGGCCAGCTCCGCGGTGGTGAAGCGCCGTCCGTTGAGCACGTAGTCGCGGGCGTGACGGCGCAGCGTGAGGCGCTTGCCGTTCTCCAGCAGAAACACGAACGACGTCTGCTCTTCCACGTGAACCTGGGCGTGGTACCCCGCGGCGGCGAGCTGGCGGTTGCGCTCCAGCACGGCGGCGGTGAGTTCCGGCGCCGATTCCACCGCGGCGCGAACCGTGGGCGCGGCCAATTCGCGAAAGGCGGGCAGCATGGGATCGACCTGCAGGATGTCGAAATCCTTTAATAGAGCGCGGAGCAGCTCGCCGAAGGCTTTGCCCATGGTGCTGCCGGATCGATAGGCTTCCTCCACCAGGCCGGCCACTTCCTCGCCGAAGGGCATTCCGTCGAGCGCCGCGCGGAGCTCGCGGACGGGCGGATCCGCCAGCGTGACGCCGCCCACCGGCTGGGCGCTCGCCGACCGGTGCATCTCGAGCTTCACCGGCCGGTGATCGGGGCCGTAAACCCAGGCGTGGTCGACCTCGGCGAAATCATGATCTTCGGTAGCGAGCCAGAAGGCCGGCACCGCGGGCAGTCCGTTGGCCGACAGCCACTGGGCCAGCTTCACGGCATGCAGGGCCTTGTAAACCGTATACGCCGGGCCGGAGAACAGGCCGACCTGCTGGCCGGTCACGACCGCCACCGTCCCCGGCTGGGCCAACCGTTCTAGCGACGCGCCCGCGGGGTTCTGCGCGCCGAGCGCGTGGATCAATGCCGCGCGCCGCTCGGGCCCCAGTTGAATCCGCCGGGCCGCGGACTGATAAGCGGCGAGATCGCGAACCGGGTAAGGGTAAAAGGGGGCCGTGCGATCCGGTCGATACAGCACATCCGCGAACAGCGACGAGGTGTGCGGAAGCTCGGTATGCCGGACGCAGGTACAGTGCATGCCAGGGATCACCTTACCAGATGATGCGCGCGGATCGGAGGATTCAGGGTGCGGCGCCATTATCCCGACGGGAGGATTTTGGAAATGTCGTTGTAAATCACAAAGGCCACGATGACCATAATGCAGACAAACCCGACCTTGAACACCGCTTCTTTCACGGTGAGGCTCAGGTCGCGCTGCATGGTCATCTCGACGAGCAGCATCAAAATCACGCCGCCGTCCAGGATCGGTATGGGCAGCAGGTTGAAGATGGCCAGGTTGAGGCTGACCATCGACATCAGCATGAAAAACGCCGAGGGGCCCTCGCGCGCGGCTTCGCCGGAAAGCTGCGCGATGCCGATGGGACCGGTGATGTTCTTGGGCGACATGCGCCGCTCCACCACGCCCTGGAGGAAATGCACGATCAGCAGGGCGCCCTTGCCGTTCTGCCGCAGCGATTCGTTGAGCGCGTCGGGGAAGGAAAGGCGGGTGGTGATGAAGTTCAGCTTGGGCGTCACCATCACCCCGATCATCCACCGCGCCGGGCCATCGATCTTGGCATAGGTGGGGCTCACCGAGACCTGGTGGTTTTGCCCGTTCCGCTGGTATTCGATGTCGATGGGCTTCCCCGCGCTCTTCTCGGTGATCTCGTGGAACTTGATCTGCGAATGCATGGGCTGGCCGTTCACGGCGACGACGAGATCGCCGGGCTTGAGGCCCGCCTTGTCGGCGGGGAGGCCCGGCTGCACCTCGCCCAACTGGATCTGCCCGCGTTCGTCCCATCCCGCGAATCCCATTCCGGAACGTTCGCTCAGGGTTGGCGTAACAGTTGTATCGAAGCGCTTGCCGCCGCGCTCCATAGTCAGGTGCATCGGCCGGTACGCGCTTTCGAGTTCCTTCATTCCGACGTCTTCCCAGGTGGGGTTTTCTTTGCCGTCGAGCCTGACGATCCGGTCGCCGTCCTGAATGCCGGCTTTGGCGGCGGGAGAATCCGGCATCACGTGGCCGATGATGGCTTCCAGGTCGGCATCGGACACTCTCTGGTACTTGACCATGTAGAGGCCGGTCAAGACGCCGATCGCCAGCAGGATGTTCATGAAGGGCCCGGCGAAGGCGATAATCAGGCGCTGCCAGCGAGGTTTGCGGAGGAAGCCGCGGGGGTCGTCGACGTCTTCGTCGGAGGCCAGTTCGCCGGCCATCTTGACGTAGCCGCCCAAAGGGATGAGGGAGAACCGGTAGTCGGTTTCCCCGCGGCGGAAGCCGAACAGGCGGATGCCGAATCCGAAGCTGAACGCCTCCACCTTGACATCGAAATAACGGGCAGCCCAAAAATGGCCCAACTCGTGGATGTTGATCATCACCCCGATCAGCACCAGCAGCCACAACACATTTTCCAGAACTAGCATACAGGTCTAAACCGTGACGGCCCCCACCGCGCGCTCGGCCACCAACTGGCGAGCCACAGCCCGCGATTCCCGGTCGATTTCCAGGATTTCCGCGATAGTCCGCGGGGTCCGCACCGGCATCCTCGATAATGTCTCCGATACGATTTCATGAATGCCGAGGAAGCCGATGCTCCCCTGCAAGAAAGATTCTACGGCAATTTCGTCCGCCGCGTTCAATGTGCAAGTGGCCGCCCCGCCCGACTCCTGGCACTGGTAAGCCAGTTTGAGGAGCGGGAACTTGCCGAAATCGGGTGGCAGGAACTCCCACTTGCGGGCTTCCGCCCAGTCGATTTTAGGCACCGGCGCCTCGCACCGGTCGGGATACGTCAGCGCGTATTGAATGGGCATGCGCATGTCCGTCGCTGAAATTTGAGCAAGCACGCTGCCATCCGTGTATTCGATCATGGCGTGCACGGTGGATTGCGGATGAATTACCACGTCCACCTGGGATGGGGCGAAATCGAACAGCCAGCACGCCTCGATCACCTCAAACCCTTTGTTCATGAGGGTGGCGCAATCGATGGTGATGCGGTTGCCCATGCGCCAGGTGGGATGATTGAGCGCCTGTTCGGGAGTTACGAAGGCCAGGGCCTCCTGGGGAGCGTTGCGAAAAGGGCCGCCGGACGCGGTGAGGATCAGCCTGGCCACCTGCCCGCGGTTGCCCGCGCGCAGGCACTGATGCGCGCCGTTGTGTTCGCTGTCCACCGGGAGCAACTCCGCTCCGTGCTGCCGCACCGCTTCCATCACCAGCCTGCCGCCCGAAACCAGGACTTCCTTATTCGCCAATCCGATCCGCTTCCCCAGCCGGATGGCCTCGTACGTGGCCTCCAGCCCCGTCACCCCGACAATGGCCGAGATCACCGTGTCGACTTGGGGAGCCGTCGCTACGAGGACGCGTGCCCGATCCCCCCACAGAAGCTCCGGCCACTCGGCTCGCGGCAACCCGGCCGCGGCCAGCCTCTCTGATAGACGGTCCACACCATCGGAGGTTGCGACGGCGACGATTTCAGGGTGAAATTCCAGGATTTGAGCGGCAAGAGTATCTACGTTGCGGCCCGCGGCCAGGGCAAACACCCGATACTGGTGGCGGCTTCGCCGGACAACGTCAAGGGTGTTGGTTCCGATCGATCCCGTCGATCCCAGAACGGTGAGCGTCCTCATTTGGGCAGCAATTCCAGACGTATCAATAATCATAACATGCGGCTTGTTCCAGGTTGCCGGCAGTCCCGGAAAGACCGCTCCCTGACGGTCGAGCTTCTGCGAAGCGGCTCGGTTGCTGTTACTGAGCCTTGCCCACCGAAGCGCCGGAATTGGGCCCTCGCATCATGGACGAAGTGTCGACCACTTCGAAGTTCGATCCGAGGATGCGGCGCATCTCCGCGGTCATGCCGTCCGCGTTCCAGTGCGGGTCCCCCGCGCCGGTGATGAACCACGGCAGCCCGTTGTCCGCCAGGATCATGCCGTACTTCTTCAGGGCGCGCAGAATCACCTGCGTCTCCTTGGAGAAGCCGGAGATGTCGAAGTCCGCCTTCAGCCGCAGCCGCAGGCCCATCGACGGCAGGTTGGCATCGTCCACGCGCGACGAGAAATGGCGCGCCGGCCAGATGAAGGACCGCGTGGTCTTGGGCGCGGTGAAGCGGATGGCATGGCGGATTTCGCCGGCCGCCACTTCGTCATAGCGCACCAGCCCCGGAAACATGGGCAGCCCCGCCGCGTCCGCCGAGGTCCACCCTTCGGGCCGCAGCGCGTTGGAGCGCAAATCATAATACGCCGAGGAATCCGCCTTCCATTCGCCGCCGGGCAGAGGCTTGGCATTGAACAGCTCGTACAAGCGGCAGGCGTCCTGATCGATCACCAGGAAATGGTGGTCCTCTCCGCCTTCGACCACCGGATTGGCGGGAATGGGGACCGGTCCCTTGTCGCTCTCGCCGTTGTCCACCTGCGGGGTCACCTTGTGCTGGCTCCCCGCTACCACGTTGTACGGGACGCCGCTGTGCGGGTCGCCCGCGAAGTCGGGATGCAGCGGCTTGTCGGGGCCGATGTTCCCGATGTAAGCCGCGGAGTGGGCATCCAACGGAAGCCCGTCCACGGGCGTGTTCCAGTAGTTGTCGGCGGGGAAGACCGGGCATTTGCCAACCGTGGGAACGTGCGAAGCCGCGGCTGCCGCGGCCGGCGCGGGCTCGATCACCGCTGCCGAATTCGGTCCCTGCATCAACGGCGTTGTGTCCACGACCTCGAAGTTCGAGCCGGCGACCTTGCGCATCTCCGCCACCATGCCGTTGGCGTCCCATTTCGGGTCCCCCGCACCCGAGATGAACCACGGCTGCCCGTTGTCCGACAGGATCATGCCGTACTTCTTGAGCGCCCGCAGGATCACTTGCGTGTCCTTGGAGAAGCCGGAGATATCGAAGTCCGCCTTCAGCCGCGCGCGCAGCCCCATGGGCGGCAGGTTGGGGTCGTCCACGCGCGATGCGAAATGCCGCGCCGGCCACACATACGCCCGGGTGGTCTTCGGCGCCGTGAAGCGGATGGCGTGCCGGATTTCGCCCGCCGCGACTTCGTCGTGCCGCACCAGCCCCGGGAAGATCGGCGTCCCCGCCGCATCGGCCGAGGTCCACTCCATCGGCCGCAGGCCGTTGGAGCGCAGATCGAAGTGCGCGGCCGAATCGGCTTTCCATCCGCCGCCGGGCAAAGGCGCGACGTTGAAGAGCTCGAACAGCTTGCAGGTGTCCTGATCGACGATGAGCAGGTGATGGTCCTCCCCGCCCTCCACCACCGGGTTGGCCGGAATCGGAACCGGACTCGTATCGCTCTCGTCGGGCGGAACCGTCACCGTGGTTTTCTTCTGAACTCCCGAAACGAGATTGAAGGGGATGCCGCTCTTGGGATCCCCCGCGAAATCGGGATGCAGCGGCTTGTCCGGGCCGATATTCTTGATGTAGGTCGCGGAACGGGGGTCTAACGGCAGCGTGTCCACCGCCGTGTTCCAGATGTTGTCCGCCGGGAAAACCGGACATTTGCCGGCCATGGGAACGCGGGCCGCAGCAGCGGAACTGGCTGGCGCGGGCTGGATGACCGCGGCCGAATTCGGGCTCTTCATCAGCGGAGACGTGTCCACCACCTCGAAGTTCGCGCCAAGGACCTTGCGCATCTCCGCCACCATGCCGTTGATTTCCCATTGCGGGTTCCCCGCGCCCGAAATGAACCACGGCTGCCCGTTGTCCGACAGGATCATGCCGTACTTTTTCAGCGCCCGCAGGATCACCTGCGTGTCCCTGGAGAAGCCGGAGATGTCGAAATCGGCCCGCAGCCGCACGCGCAGCCCCATGCCCGGCAGCATCGGGTCGTCGCTGCGCGAGGAATAGTGCCTGGCCGGCCACAGATTCAGCCGCCGCGTCTTGGGAGCGGTGAAGCGGATGGCGTGCCGGATCTCGCCCGCGGCCACCTCGTCGTGGCGCACCAGCCCCGCGAAGATCGACGTGCCCGCGGCGTCGGCCGACGTCCATCCATCCGGCCTCAGGGCATTGGACCGCAGATTGAAGTGGGCCGCGGAGTCGGCCTTCCATCCTCTTCCGGGCACCGGCCGGACGTTGAACAACTCGTACAGCCGGCAGGCATCCTGATCGACGATCAGCAGGTGATGGTCCTCTCCGCTTTCGATCAACGGGTTCGGCGGGAAGGGCACCGGGTCCTGGTCGCTTTCGCCGTTATCCACCTGCGCCTTCACTTTTGGCACATTTCCGGCAACCACGTTGTACGGAATGCCCGATCGCGGATCGCCCGCGAAATCCGGATGCAGCGGCTTGTCCGCGCCGATGTTGCGAATGTACTCCGCCGAATGCGGATCCAGGGGAAGCTTGTCGACGGGTGTGTTCCAGATGTTGTCCGCCGGGAAAACCGGGCATTTGAGCCCCGCGGCCGCCGCTGAAGGCCGCGCCGCATTCTGCCCCCTTCCGCACGTGCAGCAGATGAGGGTAGGGACCAGCAGGAAGAATAACCGTTTTGGAATGCGCATTCTCGTTCGCCTCTTCAGGCAGGTTGGACGTAACCGGGTTTCACTGCCGCGCTTCACCGGTGTTCCGATTGATCAACAGGCTGGACAGATCCACAGCTTCGAAATCCGACCCGGTAACGGTCCGTAACTCCCGGAGCAACGTCGAGCTCCACCGCGAATCCGGCGCCCCCGTCAAGAACCAGGGCCCGCCGTTGTCCGAGACCATCATGCCATATTCCTTGAGGGCCATCAGGATGACTTGCGTGTCGGGGCTGTAGCGGCTGATGTCGAACGAGCTGCGCAAGCGGAACCGCGTGCCCATGGCCGGCAGCGCGGGATCGTCGAAGCGGGAGGCGAAGTGCCTCGCGGGCCAGCTGATGGCCCGGGTCGTCCGCGGAGTGGTGAATCGCAGGCAGTGGCGGATATGCCCGGCCTTCACTTCCTCGTACCGCACCAGGCCGGGAAGAATGGGCAGCCCGGCGCCGTCGGCGGAGGTCCAGCCCTCCGGCCGGAGCGCGTTCGACCGCAAGTCGTAGATGGCCCCCGAGCTTGCCTCCCAACGCTGGGATCCGATCTTTTCGGCGCCGAACAGCTCGTACAGCTTGCACGTGGTTCCGTCGATTACCAGCAGGTGGAGGTCCGCCGCACGCTCCACTACGGCATCGTCCGGAATGGCGTACGGTCCCGGATCGCTTTCCGGGGCGCCATCGCCGAAAGTGATCTGGGTGGTGCCCTTGAGCCCCTGGGTCACGTTATAGGGGACGCCGCCGCCCAGTCCGAAATCCGGGTGCAGCGCGAGATCGGGTCCCATCGTCTCGACCAGCTTACGGGAGCTCGAGAGCACCGGAAGGTTGAAGATGGGGGTGTTCCAGACGTTGTTTTCCGGGAGAATGGTGCAGCCGCCGTTCAAGACAATCGGCGGGCTCTTGGCGCGGATGATGCGCACGATGACGGCGTACCGGTAGGGCCACGCCAGCTTGAGGACGCCGGCGCCGGGCAGCCCCATCAGGGCGATGCTGAGAAAGAACAGGGCCATCCAGTAATGCCGGACCTTGCTCCAGCCAATCGCGCGAACCACCATGTAGGCCAAAGCCAGCATGGCCAGCCACAGGGTAAAAATCGCTATTTGTATGACACGGTAGCCCGTCACAGACTTCGATGATAGCGGGTTTGCCGCCGGCCCGGTGGCGTTCGGACGCGCAATGTGCCAACGTATGGTTTCCTATGAACCGTCTTTACACCATCCTGCCGGTCACGCTTCTCGCCGCGGCATGCGTTGCGCGCGGGGAGACGCGGCGCGCCGTGTTCGAGACCGCCGGCACCGAGATCACCTGGCCGCTGAAGGACCTCGATCCCGCCCTGCCCGCCGATTGGAGTCCTTACGGATTCCTGGTGCTGGAGCTGCGCCTGTCCTCGCCGCAGCGCTTCGATATCCGGGTGCACGATGCGGGCGGCGTGCGCTCCGTGCGGCTCTCCCCGGTACCCGGCGCCTGGATCCGCTCGGCCGTGCCGCTGGCCTTCCTGACGCAGCCGGCCCGCTCGGGCAACGACCTCGCCGCGGTCCACAACAAGGCGCGGCCCATGATGTTCATCAATCTCAGCGGCACCCCCGGCGAATTGACCGCCGTCCGCGAGATCGGCGTCGTCATGGCGAACCCGGTGGGCGCGCCCACTTTGGAAATCCGCTCCGTCAAGCTGGCCAAAGAGGATCCGGGCGACGCCCTTCTGGACAGCAAGCCGCTGGTGGACGAGTTCGGCCAGTGGATGTACGACGAGTGGCCCGGCAAGGCCAAAAGCCTCGACCAGTTGAAGGCGGCGTGGGCCGTCGAAGACAAGGCTCTCGGCACCGGCGACTTCGACTACTGCCGCTACGGCGGGTACCAGGGCACCAAGGCCAAAGCCACCGGCTTCTTCCGCGTGGAGAAGATCGAGGGCCGATGGTGGTTCGTGGATCCCGACGGGCACCTGTTCTTTTCCGCCGGCGCCGATTGCATCAACGCCGCCGCTGTCACCTCGTCACGAGGCCGCGAGCAGTTGTTTACCGCGCTGCCGCCCGCCGGAATCTCGCCGGGACGCGGCGCCGCCGGCAGCGCCGCGCGCGCGGGCGCCTCGTTCTACACCTGGAACCTGACCCGCCGCTTCGGGCCTGACTGGACCGACAAGTGGATCGACCTGACCATGCGGCGCATGTCGGTCTGGGGGTTCAACACCATCGGCAACTGGTCTGATCAGCGGGCCGGCAATGCGCATCGCGTGCCCTACGTCTACACGGCGCGCGGATGGGGCATCGAGACCGGCCCCATGGGCGTGGCGGACGTGTATTCGGCCGACTTCGCCGAAACCGTGGATCGCGCCGCGGCCCAGCAGTGCGATTCGCGCAAGGACGATCCCTACCTGCTCGGCTATTTCCTCGGCAACGAGCCGCCCTGGCCCGGACGCGAATCGGTGGCGGTGGATGCCATCCTCGCCGGCCCGCAGAGCGCCTTGCAGCGTGAGGCGAAAGCATTCCTGGCCGGCGGCGACACACCCGAGCGCCGCCAGCAGTTTCTCATCAAGACTTACCAGAAGTTCATCGAGACCGTCACCGCGGCCCTGAAAAAGCACGACCCCAACCACTTGAGCCTGGGCTTGCGCTTCGGCGGGAGCGCTTCGCCGGAAATCGTCAGTGCGTCCAAGATCTTCGACGTCTACAGCCTGAACAACTACTCGTACGCCGTGAACCAGCGGGAGATCGACAAGGTGAGGACGTTGATCGACCGCCCCATCGTGATCGGCGAATTCCACTTCGGCACGCCGGGGCGGGGAATGACTCCCGGGCTGCGGCAGACGGCCAGCCAGGAAGAGCGCGGGGTGGCCTACCGCTACTACGTGGAGAATGCCGCGGCCGACGCGTCGATCATCGGCACCCACTGGTTCCAGTGGATCGACGAGCCTTCCACCGGCCGCAACGACGGAGAGAACTACAACATCGGCTTCATCGATGTGACCGACCAGCCGTATCGCGAACTGGTAGACGCCGCCAAGGTCACTCACCGGCGGCTGTTGAGCGTGCATTCGGGCAAAGAGCCCGCCGTCACCCGGCAGGCCAAGGTGCAGTAGGGGCCGCGGCCGGTCAGGCCTCGCGGCAGACCGGGCTTTGCGGCCGGAACGAAGAGTGCTGTTTCCGCCTGCTATGGTCCGGTATAATATTGCATCGCCGGACGCGGTCGATCCATGGCCAAGCAAACTTCCTTCGTTTTCCTGAGTTACTCGAGCCTGGAGGTAAGGTTCGTCGAGAAACTCAGCCGCGATCTCGACCAGGCTAAGGTGAAGAATTGGTACGCCCGACTGATCCCAGGCGGCTCGGTTTGGTTTCTCGAGGTCCAGAAGCGTTTGACGGAGTGCAGCACGGTGGTGTGCGTGCTCTCGCCGAATTGGGTCACCTCCGAATTCTCTCTCAAGGAGGCCGCCTATGCGATCAGAAAGAATAAGAGGCCAGTTCCGATCCTTTATAAGCCTTGCGACCCTCCGTACTTGCTGGAAGGATGCCAGTACATCGATCTTCGCAAGGACTACCGGGCGGGCCTTGAAGAACTCGTGCAAGCGCTCAAAGCTCCGAAATCCTCCGCCAGTTCCAAGAAATCACCCAAAAAGCGCCCCTCCGCGTCCGGACAACCCAAGAAGCGGCCTGCTCAGCCCTCAGCGGAGAAACCCGTGGCGCTGCCTGCCCAAGGCCTGACCGATATTCACATCGCCGGCGGGCAGCAGGACGCGGCTTGGCAAGGTATGATGGCCAATCTCCGACCCCAGGAAATCGCCGTCGAGCGGGCAGTGGGGGCGGCGCCGAATGAAACCCCGGCGCAACTCGCCGGTCAGGATGGTCCCCGATGACATCTATAACCCGCGCCGGCAGCCTGGCAGCGCAATTGAAGCGCCTCGGCCTCGTGCGCGTCCCTTCCGGCATGTCCGCCGATTTTGCGCTCGCCTCCCGCTCGGTCGGACTCGCCGCATCGTGGCAGGTCGAGCGCTTCGGCGCGGAGCCAAGCTGGCGCCGGAACCTGCTCGCGAAGGCCCAGGAAAAGTTGGGCGAGGCCGATAGCGGTGAGGTCCAAATCATCAAGGACTACCTGGCTGAGGTGTGCGTGTGCTGCGACGCCAAGCTGGAAGCGGTCATCCCCCGCTCCTTCCTCGCCCAACTGGAGGCGGTCGCCGGCGCCCAGCCCCGGGACACGGTCGAGTATTTCGCGAATTTCGTGCGCCGCTGGGGTGTGCCCGAGGGGATCGGCCCCCTGGATGAGGAAGCCGCCCGCCGCGGCCCCGCCGTGCGCATCACCACGCGCGACGGCCGCGTCCGCAAGCTCGAATCGGTCAGCGGCGCGGGCAATCTCATTCCCCGGATGACCCCCACGGCTTACCTCGGTTCGGAAGATTCACAGCCGGAATGCCGCTTTGACTTCTCCTACGACGAGTTCGGCAATGTGAACTGCGAGCAAGCTTCCGATTCCGCGGGGCGGCTGCTTTACGCCTGCGACTACGGGGCCGCCGTGCAGTCCGTGCCCGCGGTCGGAGCCGCTCCGCCCCCGGCCGGATCCAGCCCACCGCGCGAGATCACCGCGCGCTACTTCCTGGACAACTCCGGCGTCACCCACCCGCGAACCCGCTCCGGCGCGGCCTTCGTCAAGATTACGCGGAATGCCGAAGGCCTCGACGAGCGCCTGGAATACTTCGATGGCGACCGGCGCCAGCCCAACGAATCGTGGAGCTTCGGCCACCAATGCGAAACCGGCAAGCTCGGCCTCCCCACCAAGGTGACCTGCCTCGGCCTGAACCTCCAGCCCGTGGCCTGCCGGAGCGGGTACGCCGTCGCCCGCTACGACTACGATGACTCGGGCAACCTCGCCGCCCAGAGTTACTTCGATGCCGCCGGACAGCCCGTCTTGCACGCAGAAGGCTACCACAAGGCCGAGTTCATCTGGAACGAACGCCGCAACTGGATCTCCGTCCGGCTTTTCGGAATCGCCGGCGAGCCCGTGCCGGCCCTCCTGGGCTTCGCCGGATGGAACGCCACATACGACGAGTCCGGCAACCAGACCGGCCAGAGTTACTTCGACAGCCGCGGCAAGCCCGCCGTCATCAAGGACGGCTTTGCGCGGTGGCAGGCCGTCTACGACTCGCGCGGCCGGATGATCGAACAGAGTTTCTTCGACGACCAGGACCGGCCGGCCGCCAATCGCGACGGCGTGATGCGATGGACCGCGTCCTTTGACGAGTCGGGCAACCCGTTGGAGATCGTCTACCGCGATGCGCAGAATCAGCCCCAAGGCAACGCCAGTGGCATGGCGCTTTGGAAGGCGCGGTACGACAACCGTGGACGGGTGATCGAAGAGTCGTATTTCGATGCCGGCGGCCTCCCGGTATGCAATCAGGACGGGTTCGCCGGCACCGCCACCTCCTACGATGAAAAGGGAAATCGCGCCGAGACCGTGTATCTCGGGCCCGCGGGCCAACCGGAGTGGTGCAACCTGGGATTCGCGCGCCAGCAAAACCGTTACGACTACCGCGGCCGGGTCCTGGAGGAGAAGTTCCTTGGCCCTGCCGGCGAACCGGCGGAAAACCGCGATGGTTACCACCGCAAGCTCTACGCCTACGACGAGCACGGCAACCGGACTCAGGCCAACTTCTTTCACGCCGGCGGGAAACCGGCGTATCTGAATGGCTACTCCGTTTGGACCGGCATCTACGACGAGGCGGGAGACAACCTCGTCCGCCAGGAGTATCGCGACGCTGCCGGCCGCCTCACCTGGCATCGCGATGGGTATGCCGTGGAAATCCGTCAATGCGACGTTCAGGGAAGGCAGGTGTCCGCAGCCTACTTCGGGACCGATCGCCAGCCCGTCGCCGGTGCCGGGGGTTACGCCGGGTGGCTGGCGAAATACGATGCGCGAGGCCGGGTCATCGAGAAACGCTACCTCGACGCCCAAGGCAATCTAGTGGTTTCCACTTCAGGATCGGCCGCGTGGCTGGCGCAATACGACGACCGCGGCAACCTCCTGGTCCAACGGTTCTTTACGGCTGATGGGCGGCCGGGGCCCGACAACCGCGGGTTTGCGGCGGTTGCCTACCGCTACAACGCGCAATCCAACCGCGTCGGCGAGACCTATTACGACGTCGACGGGAAACCCGTGGACACCGGTTCGGGCGTGGCCAGCATCCTCTCGCAGTACGATGACCGGGGAAACCGTATCTCGCAGGCATTCCTGGGGGCCCAGGGCGAGACCGTAGCCCACAAAGAGCAGGGCTATGCGAGCAGCGCGTCCACCTACGATGCCCGCGGCAACGAGGTGCGGCTCCAGTATTTCGGCAGCGGCGGACAGCCGGTGGTCAACCGCAACGGCTTCCTGGAAATCGCGAAGGAGTACGATTCCCGCAACCGCCTCATCCTGCAGCGTAAGATTACTCCCGATGGGGAGGAATACTCGACGCGGACCGAATATGAACCTGGCGGCGGCCGCGCGGAGACATTCATCAGCCCGCACCGGCGCATCGTCAGCCGCTACGACCCGGCCGGACACGAAATCCACGAATCCTGGTTTCGGATGCCCGATGGCTCGCCCGAAATGACGCGCGAGAACGAGCTTGCCTTTACTCGGTGGGAGGCGTCCTACAACGAGTTGGGAGGCTTGGCGAAGAAAAGCTATTTCGACGCACAAGGCGATAAGGTTCGGGAATTGCAGTTTGAATACGACGGCCGGGGAAACCAGGTCGTGCAGATCGTAGACGATCTGCGCGGCGCCGGCCGCGAGCGCGTGCGGACCGAAACCACCGCCGAAGGACCAATCGTGCGAACGTCCCTGCTGAACAAGGACGGCGCCCTCTCGGCCGGTCCGGATGGACGCGCCATGTGGATCGAGCGGTTCGATCCGCGCGGCAGCCGCCTGGAGGTGGTTTATTACGACGCCGCCGGAAACCCGGCGCCGTATTGCGGGCACTATCGCACCCTGGCCGCGTACGATGCCGCCGGCCGGTTGGCCCGAGTGGAGTATGCGATCCCGCAAGCCGAGTCGTCCACCTTATTCAAACCGTTCCGCTTCGCACCCGGCCAATCCCCGTCCATCGTGTTCGACTCCTGCGGCGCGGACGGCGTCATGCACCGCCAGGAGGCTTTTGTTTTGCGCTACGGCATGACCGAGGGCGAAACGTTCCGTTATTCCATGCGAGTACAGAGTGGCGAAGAAAGCGCGCTCGCCATCCGCATGGTGCAGCGGTGCACCGGGGTGAATGCTGAGGACGGCACCTTCGAGGTCTCGGTGGACACACTCGCCGCGGATGCCGATTGGCAGTCTCCTCCCACCCAATCCTTCAGCATGACGATGGCCCACAACGGGACCATCCTGCGCACGTCCGTCGAGGGATCGCCCCCGCAGACGCCGTATCCCACCCATCCCGTATTTGTGGGTGAAAGGTGGCGGAAGGAAATGCCGTTTCCCCTGGTGAATCCGTTCACCAACCAGCCTTGGATCGTCCCGCTCACCTACACCTACGTTCTCGAGGCCGTGGAAGAGATAGACGGCCAGAGAATCGCGCATGTCCACGTGGAAATTCCGCTCACCGAGGTGGGGATCGGCAGCGAGACCGTGGTCGGCATCCAGGTCCAGGGCGACAACGTCTCGGTCGCCGACCGCGGCATCCTCAAAAGCTCCCAGGTCGCGACCACGTTAACGTACCGGTTCGGCGCCGAGCAGAACGAGGAGCGCTTGCGCCTGTCGGTGACCCTGGAGCCCGAGCCTCAGCCTGCCGGGGCCCCGGCTTCCGCCCCTTAAACGAACTTCCAGCCCTTGCGGAACTTGGGCTTGAGCAAGGCGGTGGCCTCGGCGTTGTTGGTGAAGCGCATCTGCTGTGCATCCCACATCAGCTTGCCTTCCACCCGCATGGCGACCACACCCAGCAGCATCCATTGCGCGAAGGGGCCCGACACGCTGAAGTTGGAGCACGCCGGCTCGCCGCCCTTGGCCGCACGGATCCAGTCGCGGTAGTGACTCTGCACCCACTCGCTCTCGGGGCCGGGACAACGCGTCAGCACCTGCGGAGGCCTCTTGTAGTCCTGCATTTTCTCGGCCGGGACCAGGCGGGTGTGCTCACCGTAGCAGCCCGTGGTGACCATGCCCTTGTCGCCGATGAAGAGGCTGCCGTTGATGTCCTTGTCGCCGAGCAGTTCGCCCTCCGGAACGCCCTCGAACTTGGGTTGCGCGGTGAGGCGGTCGTACCAGAACAGCTTGAGCGCCGGCATCGCGCCGCGCGCCGGAAAGTCGAAGCGGATGGCGGTGCGGTAGGGGAACGTGTATTTGGACTTGCCCTCCATCTTGATGCATTCGACGCTGACAGGCGCGGCCAGCCGCATGGCCATGTTGGGTGTGCCGAGAATGTGGCAGGCCATATCGCCGATGGCTCCGGAGCCGAAATCGGGAAACGCCCGCCAGTTGTGCGGCACGTAAGCCGGGCTGTACGGCCGCATTTCGGCATCGCCCAGCCAGGCGTCCCAGTCCAGCGTCGGCGGCACGGATGCTTCCTTGGGATCCACGTCGGGACCTTGCGGCCAATACGGATCGGGACGGTTGGTCCACGCGTGGACCTCGGTCACGTTGCCGATGTCGCCATTCCAGATGATCTCGCAGCACTCGCGCGCGCCCACCTGGGAGTACCCCTGGTTGCCCATCTGGGTGGCGACCCCATACTTGGCCGCCGCCGTGGTCAGCTCTCGCGCCTCCCACACGGTGCGGGTCATTGGCTTCTGGCAGTAGACGTGCTTCCCGCGCGCCATGGCCCACATCGCCACGGTGGCGTGCAGGTGATCCGGGCAGGAGACCAGCACCGCATCGATGTTGTTGCTTTCCTGGTCGAACATGCGCCGGAAATCCTTGTACTTCGGCACTTTGGGATAGGCCGCGAAGGTCTTCTCGGCGCGCTTGTCGTCGGGGTCGGCCATGGCCACGATGTTCTCGGCGGAGCATCCGGCGATGTCGCTGGCGCCTTTGCCGCCGGCGCCGACCGCGGCGATGTTCAGTTTCTCGTTGGGAGACTTGTAGCCGAGCCGCTGGAGCGAAGGCACGCTGCCGAAGCCGCCGGCGGGGACTGCGGCGGCCAGCAGGCTGCCGTAGAAGAAATGTCGTCTGGAGATGCCGTCTTGTGCCATAACGGATACCTGGTGCCGATTATCCCACTAAACTCGAGATCCCACGGTAAGCCGTTGCGGCCGGCTTGCAGCCTCCCTGGATGTTCTGTCAACATATCCAAGGGAATGACCTTCGAGCCCCCGGTTCTGTTTTGCGTGCTGTTTCTGAGTACGCTGGGCGGCGTGGCGGCGCAGACTCATCGAAACGCATCGCCCCCCGAGCCCCCGCTCGGCCTGCCACCGGTGATCTGGCCGGCCGAAAACCCGTACTCCGCGGCCCGCGTCGAACTCGGCCGCAATTTGTTCTTCGATCCCCGCCTCTCGTCAAACGGGAAGGTCTCCTGCGCGACTTGCCATCCGCCGGAGCACGCTTTTGCCGGCGGCGAGCCGCCTCCGCTCGGTGTCACCGGCGTTCCGCTGCGCAGGCGCGCACCGACGCTGATCAACCGGGCCTACGGGCGAAGCCAGTTCCTGGACGGGCGCGCGGCCACACTCGAAGCGCAAATCAACGGCCCGATGACAGCCGCGGACGAGATGGGCAACACAACACAGGCGGCGGCCGGCGCCATATCCAGTATGGCGGGCTATGCCCCGCTGTTCGAGAAAGCATTCGGAGACCCGCAGGTCACATTCGATCGCATAGCGAAGGCCATCGCGTCCTTCGAGCGGACCATCGTCTCGGGCAACTCACCCTACGACCGCTTTTTGAATGGGGACAAATCCGCACTGAGTCCCGCCGCAAGACGCGGCCTGGAGATTTTCGAGCGCTCCGGAGAATGCTCGGAGTGCCACCGTGGCTACAACTTCACCGACGAGAAGTTCTCGAGCCTGGGCATCGGCCCGGACGAGCACCCACCCGATCCCGGCCGGGCGGGAATCACCGGGAAACGAAGCGACGAAGGGAAGTTCAAGGTGCCGACCCTCCGGGAGGTGGCCCACACAGGCCCTTACATGCACGACGGCCGCTTTCGGACGCTGGACGACGTGCTGGAGTTCTACAGGAAAGGCGGCAATCCGGGTCCGCGCCTCGACTCCCGCATCGCGCCTTTCTTTCTGGATGCGCGGGCCAAGGCGAACCTGATGCAGTTTCTCCAATCGCTCGACGGCGAGGGATGGCAACAGATCAAAGCGCCGGAGAGGCTGCCTCAATGAGCCTCCGGCCGGCGCCTATCTCTTCCCGAGTTTCAACCGCCGCCCAATAATCATCTTCACCAGCATATGATCGGTTCCCGCGGTCATGCCGATGCCGGCTGCGAGGTTGAATTCCCAATTGGGACCGAGGTTCAGGTCCAGGGCCGGCATGATGGCCTGCTGCTGGTCGCTCAACGGGTCGAAGCCGGTGATGGAACCGAGCGCACCGTAGTATTCAAAGCCGAAGGTGACCTTTTTGGTGACATCGTAGGACACTTTGACGTTCGGTGCGAAGGTGACTCCCTTGCTCACCTCCAGCCCGTGGAAGGATCGATCCACGGCGGGGTTGAAGCCCAGGTACCAACGATCCAGTTGTTTGTCGACGATGGGCCGAATCTCCCAGGTCCAGGTATCGGTGGAATACGACCGTCGCTGGTAGCCGATCTCGGTGGACAGACTCACATTCACGGGCCAGTGCCACTCTTCGGGGATCCGCACGCGCGGGCGAATATGATCGCCGACCCACTGGTAACCTTCGCCCGCGCGGTAGCTCATAAAGATATAGAAGCCGGTTTCAAACCACTTCGTGAAGCCCTGCGTGATCTCGATGGTTTCGTGCAGAGCGTGCTCATCCGGGCGAACTCCGTCCACGGCGGTCTTCGATCCTTCGAAAGTGAAGTTGGAATGCAGCTCCACCATGGTGCGGCTGGGCGGAACCATTTCGGCGCCATACACCTGCACCTCGTAGTTGCCCTGTGCCCGCACCAGTGCGGCGGTTTGAAGGAATAGCAGCAGCGCCAGCGGGGCTTGGATCCGCCTTGCGAGCGGAGATCCGCCCTCCCGGATCTTCCGGACGGTGCTCTGCGATTGCTCGGGTGCGAATGCCATAAGATCCAAGCTATTTCATCCCGGAGTTTGGATCAAGGTGTCGACTTCGGAAAAGCCGGCGTTCAGCCCCAGTACGGCTCCCCCTCCACCAGGTTCTGTCGCAGGAAATCGGGATTGATCTCCAGGCCCAGGCCCGGAGCGGCCGGCACTTTCAATTGGCTCTTTCCGGGTCGGCGACGTTGCGGTCACGGGTAGCCGCTCTGACACCTGGGGACACAGCCAGGACAAAGTGTTTTGGCTATACTGGCGGCATGACGGCCCTTGCAGCGACAACTCTTCAGCGCCATCGTCCATGTCCTTCGTGAGTGCGCGACACGTGCTGCTCGACATGCTAGCTGTCGATGGTCCCACACCTGGAGACTATATGAGACGGGCAGCGGTTATGTGCGGCGTGCTTCGGTCCGTCGATCCGCTCCACGGCTACTGGCCGTGACTCGCCTAAGCCGGAAACTTCCCTGCGACGCCACGCATTTATTGTCGCTAATCGAACGCCTCACGCTGAATCTCTCCGCGGAGTTCCCTTGGACGCCGGGAGAATCCGGTGTACTGTGCTTCTCGGTTCGCCCGCACCGGATCGGGATGTGTCTGCCGAAAGCTCTCGCTCAGGCATCGCGATGCTTCTCCGATGATCTGCAAATGGGAAGCACCCAAAACCTGCAACATCTCATTCGCATCGAACTCAGCGCGCTCTTCGCCTGTTTTCGCCACAATCTGATCGATGGCCTCGAGGATATCCCACAGCCGTTCGGAATCGTCCCTCATAACGGGACGGCGTCTCGCGCAGCTTGTTCTCTGACGCGTGGGCGAAGCATCGCTTCCGTGGCAATGTCCACGCGGGCATCAAGGGCCTTCCGGAGGTCCATCCGCAAACCGCCCAGATCCATCAAGGTTCGGTCGGGAACGAGGTCCACCAGGAAATCAATGTCGCTCTGAGACGTGGATCCCCCACGGGCTACTGAGCCGAAGACCCGAACGTTCCGCACTCCATAGCTCGCCGCGATTTTCAAAATCTCGTTTCTCTTGAACCCTCGCAACTCTTCCAGCGTCACGCCTTCATTGTCGCGCATCCGCCCCGCCTTTGGCCCATCCCATGCTCCGTAGATAGAGAGCGGCTCAGCTTGTGGGCGGAATCACGACACGAACCTTGACCGGGTCGCTCCTGGACCCCGGCAGTCCACTTGTCCACAAACCCCGTGTATCGACCAAGACCTCAACGAGCGGTACCATCAATGAGGAAGGAACCTGTGTCCGTCGAAGCTGATCTGCTGGGGGCATTCGAAGACCACTCGCCCGAGGGCATCCGAGCGTTGCTTGCTGCGGGAGTCAGCCCAACTAAGCCGATCAATGGCATGCGGCCAATCGACTCGCTCATTGGGATGTACCTTCGATCGCCGCGATTCGCCGAATGCTTGCAGATCATGCTGGAGGCGGGCGCTACCATTGACGATCCGCTGCTCCAAGCTATTCTGCTTGACGACGATGCCGGCCTTCGCGGACTATTGGCCAGATCGAGCGAGAGCGTCACGAAGAAACTGAACCCCCTGTGCGCTTTCACATCCTGTCGGGGCGTCTCGGCTCTCCATATTTGTGCCGAGTTCAACTCCATCCGTTGTGCGCGCGTCCTTCTGGAGAACGGCGCTGACGCAAACGCCCGAGCCGATCAAGATTCAGACGGTATTGGAGGACACACGCCTGTCTTCCACTCTGTAAATAGCATCTTCAACTACTGCCGGCCCATGATGGAGATTCTCGTTGACGCTGGGGCTGACGTGGACATCCGGGTGAAGGCGCTTCTGTGGGGAGAATCAATGAACTGGGAGACGATCTTGTACGACGTCACGCCAATATCCTATGCTCAGTGCGGTCTCTACCGGCAGTTTCATCGGCGCGAAGAACAGATTTACAGCAATATCGAATACCTCTATCGCAAGCGTTACGAAAAGGCACCGCCGTTACGGAACGTGCCCAACAAGTACCTCGTGGTCGGACACTAGCTCGCGGCGAAAGGAGCCATTGGGAACCCTCCGCTTGGGGTCGGGAAAGGAAAGTGGGGCTTCCGGTAACTGGCCCCAACCGCGTTGAACGAAGCGCGTGCCAGTCCTGGGCATATCGCCAGCCCCACGGGAAAAGAACCCCGGCGCCACGCACTTTGCTCGCCCGGCGCGCGCGGCTCAGCCCCAGTACGGCTCCCCGTCCACCAGGTTCTTTCTCAGGAAGTCGGGATTGATCTCCAGTCCCAGGCCGGGAGCGGTCGGCACTCTCAACTGGCTCTTGCGCACCTCCGGGCCGTTCCGGGCAGCCATGCCCTCGATGTAGTGATTGGGCCGCCCGAGCTGGCTTTCGGAACGGTAGAAGTTCTGGATCGACGAGCCGAAATGCGCATTCGCGTAGGTCAGCACCAGCGATCCCACGTTGTGCAGCGCCACAGGCGTCCGCGTCAGAGCGGCATAATCCGCAATCTTCTTCACGCCCGTGAAACCGCCGGCGAAGGCCAGGTCGGGATGGACGATGTCCACCGCCTGGTTGTCCAGGAACGGGCGGAAACCGCGCACCAGCTCCAGCTTCTCTCCGGTCAGCAGGGGAACCCGGACGCCCCGGCGCACGGCCATCCATCCTTCCGAGAAGGCCGGCGGCAGCGGGTCCTCGATGAACAGCGGATTCATCGATTCCACCGCCTTCGCCACGGCGATGGCGCTGGGCGTGTCCAGCTCGTTGTGGCAATGCACGGCGATGTCGATTTCCTCGCCCACCGCCTCGCGCACGTTGTTGTAGGCGTGCGCTACGCTCCGCAACTGGCTGCTGTCCAGCGTGAAAGCGAACCGCCCGGAGGCGATCCCCAACGGCGGCTCAATGTCGCACTTGAACGCCGTGAAGCCCTCGGGCATCTCTTTGACGCGCGCGGCGAATGCCTTGCACGACGCCTTGTCCAACATGGTCAGGCCGACGCCATGCGAGTACATGGGGATCGATTCGCGGAACGGCCCGCCCAGCAGCGTCGAGACCGGCAGCCCGGTGATCTTGCCGGCCAGGTCCCACAGCGCCATGTCGATGCCGCTGATGGTCGGGATGTGCGCCATGTAGGTGTGCATCAGCGACGTCAGGTTCTGAAAATGGACCTCGATGGCCAGCGGGTCCTTGCCCACCAGCATCTGCCGCATGGTGGCGATGCGCGCGCGGGCCATCGGTCCCGTGGCGCCCGCTTCTCCGTAACCGGTCAGGCCCGCATCGGTATCGATGCGGATCAGGCAATTGCCGGCAATGTTCTGGATGGCCATCGCCTTGATCTCGGTGATCTTGACCCTGCCGGCAAACGGCACGGCCAGCGCGCGATATCGCAGGAACGACCCGGCTGCGGGCAGCGCCACGGCCAGCCGAAGCAGATTGCGTCTCGTCATGGCCGCCATGGTAGCGCATATTCCGGCTCCTGACTCCCGGCTCCCATATCGCGCAGCGATATCCGGGGCAGAGCCCCGGTAAATGGTATAAAGCTCCTATGAACTTCACCGCCGACTGGAACAGCGCCTGGCACGACATCAGCCGGATCCTCGTCGCGTACCTGCTCGCCCTGCCCGTGGGCTGGTTCCGCGAGCGCGAGGCGCACTCCGTGGGGGTACGCACCTTCCCCCTGGTTGCCATGGCCAGTTGCGGCTACGTCCTGCTCGCCGTGCCCGCCTACCACAACTCCATCGATGCGCAATCCCGCGTGATCCAGGGCATGGTGGCGGGCATCGGATTCATCGGCGGCGGCGCCATCCTCAGGGCCCGCGGCAACGTGCACGGCACCGCTGCCGCCGCCAGCATCTGGAACACCGGAGTCCTGGGCGCCGCCGTGGCGCAGGATCGTTTCTTCCTTGCCGCCGCTCTCGCCGCCATCAACCTGTTCGCCCTCCGCGTGCTGCTGCCCCTCAAGCAGAAGCTCGATGAGCGCGCCGAGGCGAAGGAGAAACTGCGCCGCCCATCGCCTAAATAATCAGAACCGGAACAGCTTCATGGCGTTCAACCCGCGGATCTTGGCGCGATCGCCTTCGCCCGCAAAATCGAACACCTCGTCGAACTGCCGCACCTGCCGGTCGAACTCTCCCGTAGTGCTCCCCAGCCCGCCCCAGATCATCCGGTCCGCGCCAAAGGCGTCGAACGCCCGGCGCACCAGCGGCTTGGCATCGCGATGCGGAAACGGCTCCTTCGACGAGTATTCAATCCCCGAGTACTTCATGTATACCCGCGGATACCTGGCCAGCTCGAGCACGCCGTTGAACTCCGCCGCCGTGCCCTGCCCGCCGCGCGCCAGGTGGTCGAGGATCACCGCCACCTCGGGGAAGCGCGCGGCCAGCTCTCCGATCCGCGGCGCATAGTAAGGCAGGAAGTGCATCTGGATGGCCATCCCGAGCTGCTGCGCCTTTTGCCACGTCACCCGCATCGCCGGATCCCGCATGTCGCGGTCTTTGATCGGGCCCCTGGCCAGCGAGGGTGTTCCCGGCGCGTGCATCTCGTGAATCCGGATCGCCACGATGCGCCCCGGATGCCGCTTCGCCAGCGCCTCCATCCGCGCCGGCGTCTCCGCGGCGATGGGATCGAACAGGCAGGTGCCCTTGAAGAACCCCGGCGACGGCTCGTGCTCCAGGCAATACTCCAGGTAGCGGTGGTCGTCCTGGTACGGCTCCGGATGCACGATCACCGTGTGATCGATTCTGGCCGCGGCGGCGAATTTCAGGTAAGCTTCCAGCGGATTCGGCTGCGGCGTGTAAGGCGCATCCTTGGCGTACGGAAACCGCTCCGGATCGCCCGCAAACAGGTGGACGTGCGCATCCACCAGGGTTCCCGGCGGCCTGTCCTCCGGGCTCGCCATCGAAACGCCGGGCATCGCGGCTGCCGCACCTGCCAGGATCTGTCTTCGCGTCAGGGTCATGCCTCCCTCCCCAGATCCGTCAACATCGCCATCAGCGCCTGCCCCCTGTGGCTCACCGAAAACTTCTGCTCATCGGCGGCCTCGCCGAATGTGAGCCCCAACGGAGCGTAGTGGAACAACGGATCGTATCCGAAGCCGCCCGACCCGCGCGGCTCATCCAGAATCACGCCTTCCACCGCGCCGCGGTACGTTCCGCGCAATCGCGCGCCTTCCACCAGCGCGATCCGGCACACGAAGCGCGCGCGCCGGTCCGCCACTCCGCGCAGCCTCTCGAGCAGCAGCCGGTTGTTGGATTCGCCGGTCGCGTGCGGTCCCGAGAACCGGGCCGAATATACCCCCGGCGCGCCGCCGAGCGCATCCACTTCCAAACCGGAATCGTCGGCAAACAGCAGCCCCGGCGCATGCGGCCCATAGTGACGCGCCTTGATGATGGCGTTCTCCTCGAAAGTGGCCCCGTACTCCACGCACGCCGGCAAATCCATGTAATTCGCCAGCAACTCGATTTCGACCGGCGCCACGCCCGCGGCCATCCGGAACTCGCGCAGTTTCCCGAGATTCCCCGTGGCGCAATACAGCTTCAAACCTGCGTCACCTTCTTCTGAATCTCGACCAGTTGGGCGATGCCGGTGCGCGCCAGCCCCAACAGCCGCACCATCTGTTCGTCGTCGAACGGCACGTGCTCGGCGGTGGCCTGCACCTCGACGAAGCGCCCGCTGCCGGTCATCACCACGTTCATATCCACGTCGGCCCGCGAGTCTTCCTCGTAGCACAGGTCCAGCATGGGCGCTCCATTCACCAGCCCCACGCTGGTCGCCGCCACGTAATCGCGCAGCGGCATGGTCTTGAGCGCGCCGTATTTCACCAGTTGCCGGAGGGCCAGGCTCAGCGCCACGAACGCTCCCGTAATCGACGCGGTGCGCGTGCCGCCGTCCGCCTGCACCACGTCGCAGTCGATGACCACGGTCCGCTCGCCCAGCGCCGCGGTGTCCACCACCGCCCGCATCGACCGGCCGATGAGCCGCTGGATCTCGTGCGTCCTGCCCGAAGGCCGCCCTCTGCTGACCTCGCGCGGCGTCCTCTTCGCCGTCGCGCGCGGCAGCATCGAATACTCCGCCGTGACCCACCCGCGGCCGGAATTCCGCAGAAACTGCGGAACCGTGTCCTCAATCGACGCAGCGCACAGCACCTGCGTGTTCCCGACCTTGATCAGTGCCGATCCCTCGGCCGTCATCAGGTACCCCGTGACGATTTCCACCGGCCGCATATCGCCGGCCTGCCTGTTATCCGTCCGCATCAAGAAGTCTTCATGACAAAGTACATGAACAGCATCAGCAGGAACATGCCGCCGATCACGAGGATCACGCAGGCAATGCCGCCCTGTGGAATGACTGCCGTCTTGCTCTTACCTTTCGCCGGTTTGAACTTTGCCATCAATGCGATGGTATCACCGCGCCGCCGCGTTTCTGAGCCGCGCGCGCAGCGAGCGGTTTCCGGGCTTTTCAGCGGTCCTGGCTAGTCCGGCGACCCGCCTGCGTGGAATGTGTCTGTTCTACAACTGGCCGCCATTCGGGCGCGCCGGCGTCCGAGCGGACGATTTCCTCCGCAGCACCTTGCTGCGCTCCCTCCGGGCAAGCTTGCTCTTTCGCTCGCGGTGGAACCGCGATTTGTCTCCATTGAATTCCGACATGCCGTCAACTCCTTCTCACTGGGCCAACGATCTTTCCCGCCGCCTGGCCGCGTTGCCTTACCCCACCCGCCGCTCCAGGGTGACCATCGTGCTGTCGCGCTCGGACTTTGCATAGGCGCCGGGATCGTGGTACAGAGCGCCTTCCGGAAGCCACTCCAGCAGCGGCCCCAGATCCTTTCGGATCATGTCGATGTAAAACGGGGGAAGCTCGGTGCTCTCCTGCTCGAAATAGCGGCGGAATTGCTGGTCGGTGGCCAGCCGGGCGCGAATTTCCCTGTGGTATTTGAGCCTTCCAAAACCTTCCGTCGAAACTGCCCGCACCAGGTTCATGATCCTGGGTGTCAACGCCGGTGTCGCCCGCAAGCGGCGAAAAATCGCGGACCAGGTAAAGGAATACCTCGTCAGGCCGATGACGTGCTCGTAGAAGTCCTCCCAGGCATAGTTCCTGGGCCTCACGTTCATGGCCTGATTGTTGTTCAGGAAGTGGAACGGGAAGGGCAGCATGCGGTTGGCACGCTGGTAATCGAGATTCAGCGGCGCGGCGCGGCCGAACGCCGTGAGCAGCGAGTAGCCGGGAAAAGCGCCGGGCGTCGTGTCCAGGAATCGTTTCGTCAGCTCGAACGGTTCGGCCCCTTCGTCGGCATCGAGGCCCAGGACGAAGTTGGTCTGGACGTACGGTATGTACCGCAAAATCATATTGACGTGGTCGGACACGTGGCGGACTTTGTCGCTTCCCACCAGCGCACCGGTCTTGGACTTGTTGCCCACGTCGAACCACGACTCGATGCCGGGCAGGACCGCTTTGAATCCGTTGCGTTTGAGCCGTTTCAGGTGCGGCTCGGAAAGCAGCGACAAGCTGCTCTCCGCGATGAAATCGATGCGGCCGGGAGGCACGGCCTCTTCAATCGCGTCGAGGTAGTCGTTGAACCGTACACCAAAATTGGGATCGTGCCAGCCTACCACCGGCCGCTTGAACTTCGTCAGCAGGAATTTCAGATCTTCCCGCATCACACCGAAGTCCATGGACTGATAGGGCACCGCAGCATCGATGCAGAAGCTGCATGTGTACGGGCAGCCCAGGCTGCCCAGCATGGGGACTAACTTGAGGAACGGCGCTTTCTTAAGGGTCGGTTCGATGAACTGCCAGCGCTCGCGGACGCCTGGAAGCGCCGCCGGCTGCTGTCCAGCCGCGACCTGCACGCCCATTGGCCGATGCCGCGAGCAGTCCTCGAGCACGTCGCGGAGGGTCTGCTTATCCGTGAAGCCCAGGACGTAGTCGAAATACTGAAGGGCGTCTTCCGGGTAGCATCGGGCGTGAGGCCCTCCGATAACCGTGACGGCTCCCCTCGCGCGGAAGAGACTGCTCAGGGCGTAGGCCGTATGGGCGGCCTCGGTGAACGCTCCGATGAAGACCAGGTCGACGTTCTCGGGCAGCTCCTCGAGCAGATCTTCAAAGCCGGTATAACAAACGAACGTAACGTCATGGCCCGCTTCCCTGCACCAGACGCCGATCACCTGGGGCATGATGCTGGCGAGGTTGGCGTTCATGACGCGGGCGTACAATGCCCGAGTCGGACCGCGGGACACGATATCTATGATCCCGATCCGCAGTTTTTTTCTCATGGTTATCCAGGGTGGACTTGCGTAATAGGCGGGGCTTAACGCAGGGCGGCCGGGCCGCGACGATCCCCTGGGTTGAGCCAGACTACCGCAACCGCCATCGGCTGCGGCGGCCTGCCCAACGGGACATACCGCGTGGCATGCTGGCCGACCCCAAGTATACCGCGTTTCGGAGCCGCCTTTCCGAACCGGTTCCCAGAAGCGCAGAGGGCCCCGGCGGCACTCCGCTGCAAGCGGTCTTCAGGCCTCAAGCTAAAGAGGCCTTTTTCAGTCCTACGAAAATATACTCCCGGAAGCCTCTCTATCTAAACGAGTTCCATCCGGACCACCCCAGTTCCCAATCAACAATATCGCCGCTGCGCGGAGCGCTTTTTCATCCGTCCCGGTGGCGGACCCGAAGGGGCCGCGAAGTTGAGTCACAGCACTTGCAAAAATTTGTTTTGTTGATTGCAAAGGAGTTGCCTTCCAAGCCGGTCTAAAGGCCTCGGGTCGACGTGGTATCACAGTAGCCAGAAAGGTTCGCGCGTAGCAGGAGTATTGCGACGGATGTAAATAAGACTGAGAATTAGCGCCGCCGGGCGCACTCACACCAGGTACTCGAATCTTTTTCGATTCCGGCGCGCCGCAAAAGGGACGTTGACGGCCGCCGGTGGAGGGAGCAACTTGCACTTGACGGAAGATCTGCAAAAACAAATCCTCGTCGTGGAAGACGAAGGATTGATCGCCGCCGACATCCAGCGGAAGCTCGAACGGCTGGGCTATCCCTTGCCGGCGATTGCCAGCAGCGGGGAAGAAGCCCTGCGATGCGCCCGGTCGACGGCATTCGACCTGGTGTTGATGGACATCCGGTTGAAGGGCGACCTCGACGGTATCGCCACGGCTGAGGCCTTGCGGGCCGAGTTGGAGACACCCGTCGTCTATATCACCGCCCATGCCGATCAGGAGACCATCGATCGCGCCAAGCAGACCGAGCCTCTCGGCTACATTCTCAAGCCCATCACCGACGAGGACCTCCGCACCACGGTGCAGATTTCCCTCTATAAGCACGAGATGGAGCGGCGCCTGCGCACCAGCGAAGCCTGGCTATCGACCACCCTGCGGAGTGTAGGAGAAGGCGTTGTCGCCACCGATACCAGCGGTGAGATCGTCTTCATGAATCCGATTGCCGAACAACAGACCGGCTGGTGCGGCGCCGATGCGTTTGGATGCCAGCTCATGGACGTTGTCGGGCTGTTTGAGGAGTCCCAAGGCCAGCCGGCCAGGAATCCTGTTTTCGATCTCCTGGACGGGGAACGCCGGGGCTATACCCTGATTTCAAAATCCGGAGCGCACGCGGTTGTCGAAGTCGAGTGTTTCGAAAACCGTTCAGCCGACGAGCCGCTGGGCTCCATCGTCGTCATGCGCGACATCAGCCGCCGCCGCGAGATGGAAGCCCGCCTGATGCAGTCGCAGAGAATGGAAGCCATCGCCAACCTGGCAGGCGGGCTGGCGCACGATTTCAATAACCAGTTGACCGTCATTCTAGGATACGCCGACGAGCTTTCCGCGCGCCTCCCGGATGGGGACAAGGAAGAGGTTCAGGAGATCAAACAGGCCGCTTCGATTGCCGGTTCCATCACCGGCCAGTTGCTGACGCTCAGCCGCCGCGAAGGTGCGCGCTCCGAAGTGCTGAACGTCAACGAGGTGATCTGCGAGGTGCAGCCCTTGATCTCCCACAGTCTCGGCAAGTCCCGGACGCTGAGGACAGACCTTGGTTCCCCGCTGGGGTTCATTCGGGGCGACCGCAACAAACTGAAACAGGTACTTCTCAACCTGGCGTTCAATGCGCGCGACGCGATGCCGGAGGGCGGCGAGCTGCGGATTGAAACCTCGACCGTGGAGATCGACGCCGAAGGCGCGGCGTCCCGTCTTTTTCGTCCGGGACCCTATGTGCGGCTGATCGTGGCGGATTCCGGCGATGGCATCGATAAGGCCACCCTGTCGCGCATCTTCGAACCTTTCTTCACCACCAAGAAGGCCGGATTCGGCACCGGACTGGGACTGTCCATCGTGCACAGCATCATCGTGCAGTGTGGGGGCTACATCCATGCCGACAGCGAGATTGGGGAAGGCACGACTTTCGAAATCATGCTGCCCTCGGTGGGCACGTTTCGCGGGCTGCGCGGTGTTGCCGGATCGGAGGGCTCCGTCCGGGACGACGATCCCACGGTCCTCCTCGTGGAAGACGAAGACAGCGTCCGGCGCCTGATGCACAAGTACCTGGAGCGGGAAGGATATCAGTTGTTGGAAGCCAGGAATGCGGAGGAAGCGGAGGCGATCGCCGCGGTTTATGCGGGGCCGATCCACGTCCTGGTGACGGACATGGTGATGGCCGGGATGACGGGGCCGGCGCTGGCCGAACGGCTGGCGCCCCAGCGTCCCGCCATGAAGGTTCTCTTCGTGTCCGGATACAGGCACGATACCGTGGACCACCAGGTGCCGCCGGGGCACGATCTGAACCTGCTGTCCAAACCATTTCCGGCCGCGGCCCTCGTCAGGCGGGTCCGGATGCTCTTGAGTCCGGAAGCGCAACTGGCGCAATGACCCTTCCTGCGCCGCGACCGTCGGAAGGTGTGAAAAAATCGATGAAAGCCACCGATGAAAACAGATTGACGCCGATAACTCGCCTGCCTTGTTATCCGCGTTTATCCGTGTTGATCTGCGGCCAAATTCTTTCCCGGTTTTTCAGGGAGCGGTGGTGATCGCGGTGCTGGGCGCTCTCGAGGGAAGGTTCTGGCCCGGCGACCCGCAGTGCTGGCTCGGCCTGGGCGCGCTGGTTTTCGCGGGTCTGGTCACCGGCGCCCTGTTCGAGCGCCTGAAGCGGGCCCGGCGGAGAGACGCCGCGGCGGAGGAGACCGGGCGCCAATTGGCCCGCGAACGGGAAACGCGGCAGTGCATGCTGGAGTCCATCATTCAGTCCTCGCCGGCCGCCATCGCCCTGCTGTGCGGCCCCGATTTCACGTTTGCCATGGTCAATCCGGCGTACCAGGCGCTGTCGCCGGGGGAGCCCATGGCCGGCAGAACAGTCGCCGAGGTGTGGCCGGCAGCCGCCCCGTTGGTGGCGCCGTTGCTCCGGGCGGTGCGCGACTCGCGAGTGGCGTACCACGCCGAAGGGTTTGCCATTCCCCTGCACCATGCCCCCGGATCGGCGGCCGAAGAGCGCTACTTCGATTTCTCCTATGTCCCGTTGGCGGGCCCGGACGAGGCCGCGGACGGCGACGTACGGATACTGGTGGTGGCCATTGAAGTGACCGCCTACAAGCGGACCGGGGAGGCGTTGCGCGCCGCCTGGTCGGAGCTGGCCGCCATCCACGCCAACGCCCCTGTGGCCCTGCTGGTGATCGACGAAGAGTACCACGTGCAGAAGGTGAACGAGCTGGCCGCCCGATTTGCCGGACGGGAGATGGCGGATATGCTGGGACTCAGTCCCGGTAGTGCGATCGGGTGTTTGAATGCCCTGGCCTCTCCCCAAGGATGTGGCCACGGGCCCTCGTGCAGCCACTGCCCGCTTCGCCTGGCCGTGTTGGACACGTTGAGCCGCGGCACGCGCCATGACGGCGACGAAGCATGGCTGGCTTTCTCCGACGGCGGCGTTCCGCAACAGCGGTGCCTCCTGTTCTCGACCGCTGCCATGGGCAACGGCCACACCGGCAAGGTCCTGGTTTGCGTTCAAGACATCACCGAGATGAAGCGCGCTCAACTCGAACTGCTTCAACAGCACGAGGCCCTGGAGCGGCAAGCCGAGCTGATCAACCTGTCTCACGATGCCATAGTCATCTCCGGCCCGGACCGGGTGATTCGGGGATGGAACCGCGGGGCGGAAGAGGTATACGGCTGGTTGGAAGCTGAAGCCGCGGGTCAGGTGAGCGATCGCTTGCTGAAGGCCAGCTCCGCAGTCTCCACCGCGGAGATCGCCGCCATTCTGTCGCGCAACGGCCGCTGGGAGGGAGAAGTCCGGCATACCCGGCGGGATGGGCAACAGATCGTATCCGACAGCCGCCAAATCCTGTTGCACGGCGCCGCCGGAGCTGCCATCGGCATCCTGGAAATCAATCGCGACATCACCCAAAGCCGGCGCGCCGAAGACGCTCTGCTGGAGACCGTTCGCAAGCTGGAGTCGGCGTTGACGGAAAAGACCGTCCTGCTCAAAGAGGTCCACCATCGTGTGAAGAACAACCTCGCGGTGATTTCGAGCCTGCTCAGCATGAAGGCGGATGCGGCCAACAGCCCCGAGGCCCGGCTGGCCCTGGAGGAAAGCCAGCAGCGCGTGCATTCCATGGCCCTCATTCACGAGCATCTCTATGGAAGCGATCATCTGGATCGCGTCAGCTTCTCGCAATACGCGCGGCAACTCGTGGACTGGCTGTCCCTGGCGCTCGTCGATGAACCGGGCCGCATTTCGATCGAGATGGACCTCGAGCCCCTCGAGCTGGGCATCGAACGGGCTGTGCCCTGCGCCCTGATCCTGAATGAGCTGTTGTCAAATGCGTTCAAATACGCGTTTCCCGGCCGGCGGAAGGGCAGGATCCTGGTTTCCCTTCGGGAACCGCAGCCGGGGCATCTGGAGCTGGCGGTCGAAGACAATGGCATCGGTTTCCCCGCCGGCCTGCCGGGCGGGCGAAACACCAAGTCCCTCGGTTTGCGGATCGTCGCGATTCTGACCAGCCAGTTGGATGGATCGCTCGAACACGAGGCGTCCACCGGCACCCGCATGGTGCTGCGTTTTCAAGCACACATCGTTATGTGATACACAGGATCCAATGGAGGCTCGCAATATCACGTTCAGTTTTCCCGCCAGACTGATTCGCCAGGCCAAGGTCTACGCGGCGGAACATGACACAACCGTCAACGCTCTTGTTCGGGAGCTGTTGGAGGAAGTGTTATCGCGCGAAAGCAGGGCCCGCGCCGCCGCGGATCGGATCCTCGCGATCGCCAGGCAAGGGCCGTGCTCCAGTATCGATCCCGGCTCGATCCGGCGCGAGGATCTCCATGAGCGCCACTAGAGAGCTTTCTTTGTTACCAGCGTGGCTCTTTCACGAGGGCTCGTATTCCGGTCGTACCCTGTTGAACCGCAGGTCAATTCGAGAGTTCCGTGGGTCCGGCCTGCGGAGGCTGGGGCTACCGCGCCCCAAGATGCCTGGGGCTACCGCGCCCCCAAGATGCCTGGGGCCGCCATCGCCCTTATCGATTTGCTCGTGGTAATCGTAGGCTCGGCGCACATCGCGTCGGCGGTGGCCGCGGAATCCGCAGTCGCATGAGGCCCATACTGCGCGGGCTCACTGGCAGAAGTCGCCCTTCCGATAGGCCGGCGGCTTTCGCCCCTCACCGCGTCTTCAACTGCTCGGGCAGCACCGCGTACCCCTCGGGCGGCGGGTACAGCGAGATCAGCAGTTCGATGCGCCGCCGCAGATAGCGGCTGGGCATCTGCCGTGGGCCGGTCTCGATGTCGATGTCGCAGCAGGTGCCGTGCAGATACAGCGTCAGGGTGTCCTCGAATGCCTGGCGGGCATACTCGCGGAACAGCTTGGTCTCCTTGCGCACGTTGGTCTGGCGGCGCAGGAGGGCCTGCTTGAGGTGCCAGCTCCTTTCGTCCACCTCGCCGTGGACCTCGGTGCTCAGCTCCTCCCGGATGGTCCGGTAAAAGCGCTCGTGGACCTCCTGCGGCCACCGGTCGGCCACCAGCGCCGCCAGCGCGTTGTAGAACTGGTAGTGGAAGTCGGCCACCTCGACCTTGACGCTCAAGGCCAGCACCGTCATATCGGCGGTGTCGCGGCGGGAAAACGCGATGTGGCGCGCCTCCGGCGGGCGCTCGAACGTGACCGCGTCGCCCTCCTTGCCGTTGCCCTTCTCGACGTACGGCGCCAGAATGATCCCCATCTGCGGCAGACCCGCGAGGATGGCCGGCGAAATGGCGGCGATCGGGTCGTTGAGATACTGCCGGAGATCGTCTTCCGCGAAGGGCAGGGTCGCAAAATAGGAGAACTTGCCGGTGAGTGGAATCATCTCCGCGCGGAAGCGCGCGGCCAACTCTTCCACGGTCAATCTCGACTTCTCGGCGTCGGTGGACATGTCCGGTTCGATTGTAACAGGGCGGCGACACGGTAAACTCGGGATAGATGGACCGCAAAGGGCAAGCCCGGGCATGCCCCATCATCCTCGTGTCGGCTGGCGAAGCTTCGGGAGATCTCTATGCCTCGCTCCTGGTGGAGGAGCTGCGGCGCGCTACCGGCGCGAAATTCTTCGGTTGCACCGGTCCAAGGCTGCGGGCGGCCGGCGTCGAAACCGTGGTGGATGCGGGTTCGCTGGCGGTGGTGGGCCTGCTGGAGGTGGTCTCGCACATCCCCCGCATCTATCGCGAATACCGCAAATTGCTGGCGGCGGCGCGCGACCGGCGGCCGGACCTCGCCATCCTCACGGATTCGCCGGATTTTCACCTCCGGGTGGCGCGGCGCCTCGACCGGCAAGGCGTCCCGGTGGTCTACCTGGTGGCCCCCCAGGTTTGGGCCTGGCGAAAGGGGCGGGTCAAGCAGATGCGCCGAACCTTGCGCCGCCTGCTGTGCATCTTTCCCTTTGAAGAGGAGTTTTTCCGCCGGGAGGGCGTTGCTGCGACCTACATCGGCCACCCGCTGGCCCGTCTGGCGAGGCCGGCGCTCACGCGCGACGAGTTTTTTCGGAAACACAGGCTGGCTCCGGGCCGTCCATTAATATCGGTGCTGCCCGGAAGCCGTCGCGGTGAAGCGGCGCGCCATCTGCCGGCGCTGGCCGATGCCGTCGAGCGGCTGTACCGGGAACAGGCCGTTAACGTGGTTTTGCCGGCCTCGGCAACTACCGGGGCCGGCTTTTTTCGGGAACGCCTGGGCCGCTCGCCGATCCGGGTGATCGAAGGAGAAAGTTGGGATGCCTTGGCCCACGCCGATCTCGCACTGGCCGCCAGCGGGACCGTTACCGTGGAGGCGGCGCTGTTGGGAACCCCCATGGTGACCTTTTACAAAGTGACGGGGCCAAGCTGGGTAGCCGGCAAGCTGCTCGTGCGCGTGCCTTTCTATTCCATGGTGAACCTCATTGCGGGACGCGCCCTGGTCCCCGAGCTGATGCAGGGCGCGATGACCGGCGAAGCCATCGCCCGCGAAGCGGGACGGCTGCTGAAAGACGAAAACGCCCGTGCCGAAATGAAAGCCGGCCTGGCGGAAGTCCGGGAGAAGCTCTCGGGCGGTGGAGATGCCCCCCAACGCGCCGCTGCCATCATTCAAGAAATTCTGGAAGGACAAGTTGCCCATGTTTCGTAAACGCCCGACCCTGGTCCTCGCGGCCGGCCTCCTGCTCGTCACCGGACTCTGCACGGCCCTTGCCCAGGAACGCCGCGCCACTAGCCGCATCGACGTGGAGCAGTACACCATCGATGCCGAGATTTCGCCCAACACCCAGTCCGTGGCTGCCAAGGCCAGCGTGCGTTTCGTTCCGCTGGACGACGGCGTCACCTCCGCGGCGTTCGAGCTGAACAACGCCCTGAACGTGTCGCGCGTGGTGGACGACAAGGGCAAGCAGATCTCCGCCTCGCGCAACCAGCAGGATTTTACCGTCCGCCTCAGCTTCGACCAGCCGCTGCCCAAGGGCCAGCCGGTCACCGTCACCTTCTACTACGATGGCAAGCTGACCGGGCAGGAAGACTCGCCGGTTTACGGCATCAAGTTCGCGGCCATCCATCCCGATTTCTCGTTCTTGACGTATCCGGCGCGCTGGTTCCCGGTGAGCGGCTACACCACCGACCGGTTTGCGGCCCAAATGAACGTGACCGTGCCCATGGGGTATTCCGTGTTGGGCAGCGGAATCGACTCCAAACAGGTGACCGGCGACAAGAATAACTACCAGTTCCGTTTCGAGCGGCCCTCGTTCCCCGGCAGCATCGCGGTGGTCAAGGGCGACCCGGTGAAGGTGTCGGCGGAGGGCGTTACGACGTCTCTCTACCTACGCCCGCCCGAAGCCGAATTCGCCGAGCAGTACGGGCAGGAAGTCGGAAAGATCATGTCGTACTTCACCGGCGTGTTCGGCTTGCCGCCTTACGCCAATCTGACGGTCGTGGAGACCGAAGCCGGCGCGCCCGATGGCTATGCCGCCCCGGGCCTCATTTTCCTGGCGCCTCACGGCATCGCCCGGCAGGTGGCTAGCAAGCTGCTGGCCAACGAGGTCTCGCGGCAGTGGTGGGAGCAACTGGTGTCGCCCGCCACGCGCAATCATCTGTGGCTGGAGAACGGGCTGGCCGCTTATTCCGAGCTTCTGTGGGTGGAACATAACACTTCTCCCGGCGCGATGGAGTCCCAGGTCCGCGACACCATGGTGGAGTCTCTGACGGTGGACAACCTGCCCATCATCCAGTCGGCGCGCCTGGAGGACTATTCCCCCGAATACTGGGCCCTCACCGCCAAGAAGGGCGCGGCGGTGATGAACATGCTGCGCTTCGCGGTCGGCGACCAGAAGTTCTTCCAGATTCTCAAGGACTATGCTCAGAAGGACGCGTGGAAATCGGTCAACACCGACGATTTCAAGGCGATCGCCGAGGCCGTTTCGGGTCAGGACCTGGGCTATTTCTTCATCCAGTGGATCGAATCCAGCGGCGCCCCGGAATTCAAGCTGGAGTACACCATTTTCCGCACCCAGAAGGGCTTCCGCGTGATGGGCAAGATCTCGCAGGATCTGGACACCTTCCGCATGCCCGTGGACCTCAAGATCGAAACCGACAGCAACCCCGAGGAGAAGCGCGTGGAAGTGGTGGGAACCTCGTCGGAGTTCTCGGTGGACACTTTCGGCAAGCCCAAAACCGTCATCATCGACCCCAACAATCGTGTGCTGCGCTACGGCCCGCAGATCCGTGTGGCGGTGGCCATCCGGCGCGGCGAGCAGTTCATGGAGATGAGCGAATACGCCGACGCGCTGAAGGAATACCAGAAGGCGCTGGAAACCCAAAGAAACAGCTCGCTGGCGAACTATCGCATTGCCGAGGTTTACTTTCTGCAACAGAACTGGCAGTTGGCCGCCAACCAGTTCCGCGAAGCCCTGAACGGCGACCTGGAGCCGAAGTGGACCGAGGTGTGGGCCCACATCAACCTGGGCAGGATCTTCGACGTGACCGGCTCGCGCGACCGCGCCGTGAACGAGTACAATCTCGCGCTACGCACCAAGGACGACACGCAGGGCGCTCAGGAAGAGGCTTCCAAGTATCTCAAGACACCGTACGAGAGGCAGCGGCGCGCAGAGCAGTAAGACGCCGCGCCTTTCCGTTCAGAACGTGTAATCCGGCGGCTGGATGTGTTTCACGCGCAGGTATACCTCCGCCTGTCCCCGGTGATGGGCCGTGTGCGTGAAGTACGCCCACAGCCATTCGAAGCCCGTCATCTTGCGGGTTTGCGGTCCGACCACGGCGTCCAGTTTCTCCGGCGTCATGGACGCCACCGCGTCGTTGCAGAACTTGAAGGAGTCGGTGAGGAACTGAATCGCGGCTGCCTTGTCGATGTCGAGCTTCTCGTCCTTCCCCGCCGCGGCCAGCTTCTCCGGGACCGCGGGGCGGGGCATGCCGCTGGCGTAGGCGCAGGCGCCCAGGTTGGCGTTTCCGATCTGGAGCATCAACTGGCCGAAGCTCAGTTCCTCGGGAACCGGCCGAAAGCCGTAGGAATCGGCCGGCATCAGTTTGGCCACCGCGACGGTGAAGTCGCCGGTGACCTTCCAGTGCTTCGCCAGCACATCTTTGATGGTGGTTTGAGACAGCGCTGGGATGGCCAGCGCCAATAGAGTGAAGAGCGTCTTTTTCATGAATTCCCCCCGGGCTATAATTGTAAGCGCAAACGCTGCTCCCAGAGCAACTCCCAGGAGACCCAGTTGGGATCGACCAATCGTCCTTTGTCTTCGCGCGGCGGCCTTGGTCCAATGGCCGTGCGCAGTGCCGACCGCTACTTCGAGCTGAAGTCGCAGATCCACCGCAAGCTGATCGGCGTGCTGAACTTCGACCGGGTCTCGTCGATTCCCAAGGACCGCGTGCGCGCCGAGATCGGCCGCGTGGTGGAGCGCCTGCTGGACGAAGAGCGCGTGCCCATGACCACGGCCGAGCAGACCAAGATCGTGGAGGAAGTGCTGGACGAGGTGCTGGGCCTGGGACCCCTCGAGACGCTGCTCAAAGAGCCGACCATCTCTGACATCCTGGTCAACCGCTACAACAAGGTTTTCATCGAGCGCAACGGCAAGCTCTCGGAAACCACCGTGCGGTTCAAGGACGACGCGCACCTGCTGCACATCATCGAGAAGATCGTTTCGCAGGTGGGGCGGCGCATCGACGAAGCGCAGCCCATCGTGGACGCGCGCCTCCAGGACGGCTCGCGCGTCAACGCCATCATTCCTCCGCTGGCGCTGGACGGGCCCTGCCTCAGCATCCGCCGGTTCGGGCGCCACGTCGTCACCCAGGAAGAGATGTTGCAGTACAAGACGCTCACGCCGGGCATGCTGCGCTTTCTGGCGGCCTGCGTGCAGTCGAAGACCACCGTTCTGATTTCGGGTGGAACCGGCTCGGGCAAGACCACCATGCTGAACGCGCTCTCGCGGTTCATCCCCGAAGAGGAGCGCATCATCACCATCGAAGACACCGCCGAATTGCAGCTCCAGCAGCGGCACGTGGTGAAGTTCGAGACGCGCCCGCCCAACCTGAACAAGGAAGGCGGCATCAACCAGCGGCAGTTGCTGCGCACCGCGTTGCGCATGCGGCCGGACCGCATCATCGTGGGCGAGTGCCGCGGCGCCGAAGCGCTGGATATGCTCCAGGCCATGAATACCGGCGTCGAGGGATCCATGAGCACGGTTCACGCCAACACCCCGCGCGACGCGTTTTCGCGCCTGGAAACCATGGTGATGATGGCCGACCTGGAGATTCCCACGCGCGTGATTTTGCAGCAGCTCGCCAGTGCCATCAAGATGGTGGTGCAGGTGTCCCGTCTTCAGGACGGCACGCGCAAGATCCTCAGCATCTCGGAGGTGCTGGGGGTGAAGGACGAAAAGGTGAACTTGCAGGAGATCTTCACCTTCGAGCGCGTGGGCGTCAGCGACGCCGGCAAAGTGCAGGGACGGTTCCACGCCACCGGCACGACGCCGAAAATTCTGGAGCGGCTGCGTGTGAGCGGCATTCAACTGCCGCACAAGATTTTCGAAGAGGTAATCCAGGTCAACCTGTAGCGAAACCAGCGGTGCGGGCCGGCCTTTCGCCGCGGCGACGCGAACCTGACGTATTAAATGAAGCGGAATCCACGGAAAAGCGGCAGCCGTTCCCACGAGCCTTCCGTGCTTTACGAAGACGATGCCGTGGTAGTCCTCGATAAGCCGGCCGGACTTCCGGCCGTGCCGATCAAAGGCTCCGATATTCCGTCCGCCTGGTCCCTGCTTTCCGCAAGACTCGAGCTGAGGAGACAGCGGGCCTTTGTGGTGCATCGCATCGATCGCTTCACGTCCGGGATTCTGCTCTTTGCGAAAACGGAGCCGGATCGCGATACGCTCGTCCGGCAGTTTCTCAGCCATAGTCCCGTGCGGCAGTATCTCGGGGTGGTGCGCGGGCGCCTCGGCGCCCGGGAAGGGACGCTGGTTCACTATTTTCGACGCGAAGGGATGTTTCAAAAGCTGCGCACCGAGAGAGACGCCAACGCGGCTCGCGCGGAGCTTCGATATTCCGTCGAGCGTCCTCTCAAGGGCGCTTCGCTCGTCCGAATTGCGCTGGTGACGGGATTGCAGAACCAGATCCGCGCGCAGTTTTCGGCGATCGGCCACCCGGTCATCGGCGATCGAAAGTACCACCTGGCGGAATCGTCGGAGCGGCTGATCGACCGCGTGGCTCTTCATGCGGCGCATCTTCAGTTTGTTCATCCGCGTTCGGGAGAGAGGGTGTCGATCGACTGCGAGCCGCCCCCCGATTTCCTGCACCTGGTTCGGGCATTGTCGCCGCCGGCGTGTGCGCGCGGGTGAGCGAACACTGCTCGACCGGCGTGCCCGCTGAAAGGCACATCCGGCGGGTGCGATAGAATGGGATCGCCAATAATGAAACAAAAGATTCGGTCGACGACGGTGATCTGCGTGCGCCGCGATAACAAAGTCGTGATGGCCGGCGACGGGCAGGTCACCTTGGGGCAAGAGGTGCTCAAGAGCACGGCCAAGAAGGTTCGGCGGCTCTACAACGACAAGATCCTGGCGGGCTTTGCCGGCTCGACGGCGGACGCCTTCGCGTTGTTTTCGCGCTTTGAATCGAAGCTGGAGCAGTTTAACGGCAACATCTCGCGCGCCGTGGTGGAGCTGGCCAAGGAATGGCGCACCGACCGCGTGCTGCGCCACCTGGAGGCCCTGCTGCTGGTGGCCGACAACAAAAGCACCTACCTGGTGAGCGGGAACGGCGACGTGATCGAGCCCGACGAAGGCGTCGCCGCGATCGGCTCGGGCGGCCCGTTCGCCACCGCGGCCGCCACCGCCCTGTCCCGCAATACCAAGCTCTCCGCCCGGCGCATCGCGGAGGAGGCCATGGCCGTCGCCGGCAAGATCTGCATCTACACGAACGACACTGTGACTTACGAGGAGCTGGAGTAGCCATGGTCATCTATCTTCCCGGGCAGTCCGTGGATGAGGAGCCCATCCTGGACGAGTTGACCCCTCGTGAGATCGTGCGCGAGCTGGACAAGCACGTGGTGGGGCAGGCGGAAGCCAAGCGGGCCGTGGCCATTGCGCTGCGCAACCGCATCCGCCGCCAGAAACTGGCGCCCGAGATGGCCGAAGAGGTGATGCCCAAGAACATCCTCATGATCGGCCCGACGGGCGTCGGCAAGACCGAGCTGGCGCGGAGGCTGGCCCGCCTGGCCAATTCGCCGTTCCTGAAAGTGGAGGCCAGCAAGTTCACCGAAGTGGGCTACGTGGGCCGCGACGTCGAGTCGATGATCCGCGACCTGGTGGACATCGCCATCGACATGGTTCGCGAAGAACGGCTGGATGAGGTGGCCGACCGCGCCGAGATGAATGCCGAGGATCGCCTGCTGGACCTGCTCATGCCGCCGCAGCCGGAGCCCAGCGAGAGCGTGGAACGCACCCGCGAGAAGCTTCGCGAACGCCTGCGCGAAGGCAAGCTGGACGAGCGCCTGGTGGAGATCGACGTGAAGGACCGCGGTCCCACGCTCGAAGTCACCACCAACGCCGGCATCGAGGAGATGGGCATCAACCTCAAGGACATGCTCCCCAGCCTCTTCGGCCAGAAAACGCGCCGCCGCAAAATGCGCGTGGCCGAGGCTCTGGATTACCTGGTGCAGGAAGAGGAGCAGAAGCTCATCGACATGGACCAGGTGACGCGCGTGGCGCTGGAGCGCGTGGAAACCAGCGGCATCATTTTCCTCGACGAAATCGACAAGATCGCCGGGCGCGAAACCGGGCACGGGCCGGACGTGAGCCGCGAAGGCGTGCAGCGCGACATCCTGCCCATCGTGGAAGGCACCACCGTGAATACGCGCTACGGCTTCGTGCGCACCGACCACATCCTGTTCATCGCCGCCGGCGCGTTCCACGTCTCCAAGCCCAGCGACATGATCCCCGAGCTGCAGGGACGCTTCCCCATCCGCGTGGAGCTGAAATCGCTGTCGGTCGAAGACTTCATCCGCATCCTGAAGGAGCCCAAGAACGCGCTGGCGAAGCAGTACATCGCGCTGCTCGAGACCGAAGGCATCAAGCTCGTGCTGACCGACGACGCGCTGGAGGAAGTGGCGCGCTTCGCCGCGCAGGTCAACGAAAGCTCCGAGAATATCGGCGCCCGGCGCCTGCATACCATCATGGAAAAGCTGCTCGAAGAGGTGTCGTTCGAAGGCCCCGATTTGAAGAAGAAGACCGTCAAAGTGGACGCCAACTACGTGCGGAAGCAGCTCGCCGATATCGTGAAGGACCAGGACCTGAGCCGGTACATCCTATAACAGTACGCCCATAACCGAAGTAAAGGCGGGTGTGCTTACCAGTGCGGGGCTTGTGGTCGACCTCGCGTAGCGCTACCCTCACATTGTATGCAACGTAAGCCGGATTGCCGCGTATGCTTGATGGAGCATGACGACGAGATTCACGCTGCGACGCTGAACGTACACGATTGGTTTCACGAGTTGGTCACGCAGGGTTTCCACGAGGACGGTCCCATCGACCCTCCGCTCGATCTTCCAATCGATCCGGCCGGCGATCCGGAAACGGACCCCCTCACAGTGGAAACGGACCCCATCACGGTTGTTTCCTGCATCGCGTAGCTGCCTGGGCGCTCAAACCACCCTGGTCATCGCCTGCTTCGCATTGGCGTCCAGATTCCGGATCGCGTCCGTAACCTTGCGGCTGATGGTTTCCACGTTGCACAGCGCCTGAACGCGCGGCTTTCGATTCACCAGTTGAGCATCGCTCAGCACATACCCCAGCAACCCGCAGTGCTCGGCGATGGCCACCAACATGATGTCCCGGGTCGCCGGGATGTCGTCCGCCAGGATGGCCTGGGCGAGCCGCACCTTCACATGCTGCTGCGGCCGGTTGTTCACCACGGGGAACCGCTCGACGTCGATGATCCACAGCCGCTTCGACACTTCGTGGCGCAGGATGCCCTGTTCGACCAGCGAACGGAGCGCCGCGGTTTCCAGGTCGTGCCGGGAGCGGAAGATCTCCTCGATCCAGTCGCGCACGGTCTTGAGGCCGGGGCGCTGGGCCATTTTCTCCAGAACGCGGTCGAGTGCCGGGTCCCCCGTGGGTGTGGTGTCGATGATGTGGATCTCTTCGGTGCCGGTATCGATTTTCCGCGCCAGCACCAAGTCGAAAAACACCGCGCCGACGAGTGCGTAGGCCGTCCCGAACTCCCGCGTCGAGCGCAGCTCGCCGGTTTTTTCGTCCACCGCCAGCAGGACCACTTCCTGGAGCATGGTCAGCATGGCAGTTCTCCGTGTATTTGCAGGAAATGATGCATTCCGCTCATGTCGAATACCCTCTTGACCGGATCGCTCAAAGAGCAGACCGCGAATTCGGCGCCCTTTTCCGATGCCGCGCGCGCCGCCTCGAGCAGGGCCCTGAGCCCGGCGCTCGATATATAAGACAGCCCGCTCAGGTCGGCCGCTACCTTGGAGTGCCCGGCCAGCGCGGCTCTGAGCGCGCTCTCCAATTCGTCCGCCGATTCGGCGTCGGCCCGCCCGCGAGCCCCCACCACGCACCATCCGGATTGCACTTTATTCGTCAGGAGCAACATATGGCTTCCCCGCCGCGCCGGGCAGCGGCCGGCGCATGGTTATTCGATTCCAATCGCCAGAGCGGCGATACGCGAAATCCGTCATGAATTGCCGCACCAGGTGGAGTCCAAAGCCACCGGCGGGCCGGTCGCGGAGCGAAGCGGTGAGATCGGGGGCGGGAACCAGGCTCGGGTCGAAGGGCACCCCCCGGTCGGCAAACTCCACGAGCACGCCGTCATCCAAGAGCCGCATTTGAACCTGCACAGCGTCTTTCATTCCCAGGCACCCCCCGTGCCTCACCGCATTGACGAACAACTCCTCCAGGGCGAGGCTCAAATCGAACCCGGCCCCTTCGCCAAGAGAATTCTCGCGGCAGAATTGAGCTGCCAGGGCCGTGAGCCGATCCAGTTCCTCCAGATTCCCATCGAGTACGAATTCGGCAGCGCTCGGAATTGCCTGATTCTGCCACACCAGCCGGTACACTTTCAACTGAAGTGTTGACCAGTACACTCCGTGGCCGGAATGGCGCGCGACGCCCGGGTCCTCCTTCCGAAGCTGGTTATAATGCAAAGGCAGCCCGCTGGCGAGCAGCAGAATGTCCCGCAGGCCCAGAAAACAGCAGAACCCCGTCCAGGCGCCTCCTCAAGCGATCGTTCGAGAGGTGGTTTTCGAACGGCCCGAGGCTCTCACCGCAACCTGGCGGTCCCACCGCCGGCGAATCGTCGCGGTGTGCCTGTGCCTGATGGCCGCAACTTTCCTGGTCTACTCCAGAGTCGGCAGTTTTCGCTTCATCGATTACGACGACAATGCGATGGTTTACGAGAACGCGCACGTCAAGGATGGCTTGACGTGGGACGGCATCGAATTCGCGTTCACCGATTTATCGGTCTACTATTGGCAGCCGTTGACCTGGCTCTCGCACATGCTGGACTGCCAGTTGTTCGGCCTCAATCCGGGTCCTCCGCACCTGGAGAGCGCCGCCATCCACGCACTGAACACCGTCCTGCTGTTTCTTCTGCTGCTGTACGCGACTGGCGCCGAGTGGCGGTCCAGCGTGGTCGCCGCGCTCTTTGCCCTTCACCCTTTGCGCGTGGAATCGGTGGCCTGGATCGCGGAGCGGCGCGATGTTCTGTGCGGCCTGTTTTCCATCCTCACGCTGTGGGCGTATGTCTGGTACGCCGGGCGGCCGGGCTCCCGGAAACGTTTCGCCGCTGTCATGGCCGCGTTCTGGCTGGCGTTGATGTCCAAGCCCATGGCGATCCCGCTCCCGCTGGCGATGTTGCTGCTGGACCGCTGGCCGTTGGCGCGATTCCAACGGGCAACGGCGCGGAAACTGATTCTGGAGAAGATCCCCCTGTTCCTGTCGGCGGCGGTGGCGGCGTTGCTTACGATGATCGGCAATTACGGCAAGGTCGTAACGCTGGATGTACTGCCGCTGCCCACGCGAATCGCGTGCGCTTTCGCCGGATACTCCTCATATCTTGGCAAGCTCGTCTGGCCCCGCGGGCTGTGTGTCTTCTATCCGCACACAACGCCCGGCACGGCGTCGTTGGTGATCGCGGGCGCGGTGGTGGTCGTCCTGACGTTCGTCGCGGTGCAAAACTCGAGACGCAGGCCGTATGTTTTCGTCGGCTGGTTCTGGTTTCTGATCCTGCTGGTGCCGGTGATTGGACTGGTGCAGAGCGGAGGGCAGCTCATGGCCGATCGTTTCACCTACCTGCCGCTGGTGGGTCCGTCGATGGCGCTCGTCTGGTTCGCCGCCGATTGGCTGGTCGAGAGACCGCGGCTGCGGCCAGCGTTCACCGTCGCCGCTGTGGCCGCGCTTGTGGTCTTGGGCGCTCTCTCCTTCCGCCAGACCGGCTATTGGTCGGACAAGCTGACGATGTATCGCCACACGCTCGACGTCACCGGCCGCAATGAGCGAATGTGGTACTTTTACGCCCGCGCCCTCGCCGCCGACGGATACCTCGACGAAGCCGAGAGAAGCTACCGCCAGGCGATTCGCCTGGAACCGGGCCGCGGCGACGACCACGAAGCCCTTGCCCTGCTCTTGATGCAGGTCGGAAGAACCGCGGAAGCGGTTCGCGAGTACCGCGAGGTCATACGGCTCGAACCGGAGAACCTCACCGTGCTGAAGTACCTCGGCCTGGCGTTGATTCAGGCAGGCTCGCCCGGGGAGGCGCTGGACTACCTGCGAACCGCGTCACGGCTGGCGCCGGGCGATGCCGGAATCGGCCAACTCCTGGCGCTGGCGTCGACCATGGTTCCCGCGCGGGCTCCCGACACCGCTGTCGCCATTTCCGATGTGCACGAGGCGGAGCAGTCTTCCAAGCTGCCCACGTCCCTGAGCTGGAGTTCCCTGAGCACGGATGAGTCACTCGAGTCGGGGTTGCTGCTCGGCTTCGTGGCGGTCGCGTTCCTGTGGCCGGCGTGGGGTAAGCGCTCTTTCTCGTGGTGCGAGCACGCCCTCGTTCGCCTGGTCGGCAAACCCTGGCGGGCGATGGCCCTCGTCGCCCTGGCGCCGATGGCGATCCGGCTCCTGTATCTCCCGATTTATTCCATACCGGAACCCACCATACACGATGAGTTCGGTTACCTCCTGCTGGCGGACACGTTCGCGTCCGGACGGGTGGCGAACCCGCCACATCCGATGCGGGATCATTTCGAATCGATCTACATTCTGCAGAACCCCAGTTACACCTCTTACTATCCCTTCGCGCCGGGCCTGGCGCTGTCCCCGGCGCGGATCCTCGGGCTGAATCCCTGGTTTGCCGTCTGGTGCGGAGTGGGGCTGATGTGCGCTTCGTTCTGCTGGATGCTGGCGGGATGGATGCCTCCCCGTTGGGCACTGCTGGGAGCCCTGTTGGCAGCGATGCGGTTGGGCGTCTTGAGCCATTGGATGAACAGTTACTGGGGCGGCGCCGTGGCGGCATTTGGCGGAGCATTGGTGTTCGGAGCGCTGCCCCGCATCGTGCGGGGGGGCGGCGCGCGCTACTCGGCGCTGCTCGGGGTTGGCATCGCCATACTGGCGCAGAGCCGGCCGTACGAAGGATTGCTCGTCTCCCTTCCGGTCGGCGTTTTCCTGCTGATCTGGCTCCTGGGAACGAAGTCCCCGGGTTGGAAAGCTCGCTTCTTCGGCGTGGTTCTGCCGCTCGGCGGCGTCCTAGTGTGCGCCGGCCTCTTCAGCGCGTACTATAACTGGCGTGTTACTGGCAATCCAGCGCAATTGCCTTACCAGTTGTATCAGAAGTTATACGGCGTTCCTCAATCTTTCTACTGGCAAAAGCCGCTGCCGCCAGGCAATAGCACGCGATTCGCGGACCTGGAGCAGAATTACATCTGGCAACTCCAGAATTACAACGTGCGATACTCCTGGCGGGAACTGCTCAATGTCACAGCGCTGAAGCTGCGGGCATTCTGGGCATTTTATCTGCAGCCGGTCTGGACCCTGCCGCTGCTGGCTTTGCCCTGGATGTGGAAAGGCCGCCGTTTGCGGTTCCTGCTGATCACCGCCTTGGTCGTGCTGGTTGGCGTCGGATTCTATCCGTTTTTCTTTCCGCACTATCTTGCGCCGATCTGCGGTGTGCTCCTCATTGTGGTCATTGAGGGCCTCCGCCGCATCCGGCTCTGGGAGTGGCGGAAACGCCCGGTGGGGGCTGCCCTGGCCCGTGCTGTTGTAACGGTCAGCGCGGTGGGTCTTCTGATCGCGCCCGCCGGTGAGTACATGATGAACGGGGAGAGGCTGGTCCACAAGAATACCCCTCGCCAGAGGATCCTCAATACTCTGGACAGCCGTGGCGGCAGGCACCTGATCTTCGTGCACTATGGGCCGAACCATCTGTTTCACAATGAGCTGATCTATAACGACGCCAACATAGACAGCGCGCCGGTGGTGTGGGCTCGCGACTTGGGCGAATCCAGGAACCAGGAACTGGTTGCCTACTATCCCGACCGGACGGCGTGGCTATACGATGCTGACCGGTGGCCGCCACACCTGGTGCGGTATCAGGCCGGTCAGTCCAACACGGCGGACGTGGGCCGCCCTCAATAGCTCGCGATTACCGATCCCGAGAGTACGGCAGCAGGCGTACCGGATCTGCGTCGGCATCCACCAGCCAGGCTTGCCGGTCCCGAAAATACCGAAGCAGTCTCCGATTGCGCCACGGTTCCAGTTCCCGTGCCCACACTACCTTGGAAGCGTCGATGTCCGCACTGTTATAGATCCAGGAACTATGAAAAACGTGTTGGGGCCCGTACCGGACGAGGACGATGTGTTTCCCGCCGGCCCGGCTCAGTTGCTCCAGTATCCGGCCCCGGGGCGTCTGCTGCCGGATCGAGGCTGGATTGAAGAAATCCGTCTCCTTGGAGAGGAAGGAAAATGCAACCACGACGGCCAGCGCCGAGCGGAACAGCAACAGGCCGGCCCGCCTGCCGTGCCATCTCCAGGCGCGTAAATACCGCATCCCCTGGACGACAACGGCCAGCAAAGCGCCACAGATCGGAGCCAGATAGTGCGGAAACAGAAAAGGATAGAAGGCTGCTCCGATTGCCACGACAGCCGCCGCGAGGATCAAAAAACGCAGGCGCCTGTTTCTCCAGATCAACGGAAGAAAGATCAACGGAATGGTCAACGAAGGTTGGAGGTAAAAGCTCCAGAAACCCACCATCTTTTCCCAGATCGCTCCTGGCAATCCGGACCGCGTTGCGTTCGTCATATAGCTGTTGAGTTGCCACTGGTAAGCATCGGCTATGTCCCTATAACCGGAGACGCGCGGCGGTGCGGGAATGGGATGCTGCCACAGGAACGGTTGGGGCATTCCGTAGGACTTCTGATACAGCAGGTACGGCATCAGGAGAGGATCGCCGGTAACTCGCCAGTCATAATATGCAATGGTCCCGAGGTCCACAAGAAGGACGGCAGCGAGGGGGATGAGCACCCTCCGGATCCGGACGCGCCCCAGCGCCTTCTCGGATCTCGTGAACCAGACCACGAGCATGACGCCCGCGGGCAGCATCAACAGGAACCCTTCGTATGGGCGGCTGTGAGAGAGAATCGCCAGTCCTAATCCGAGCCACAAGGAATCCCGCGCGCGCTGATGCTTCAGGATGCGCGGCAAAGCGCCCAGCACCAGGGCTCCTCCAATTGCGGGCACCGACCCTCCCCAAAAGCTGTTCATCCAATGACCGAGGATCGAAAAGCGGAACACGGCCAGCATCGCGCCGAGCAGCGCCCATGGCGGGGGCAACCAGCCGCGGAGCATCCAGCAGAGCAGGGCACACATCACTCCCACGCTGGCCCATACCGCAAACCAGGGATTCGCGCCGATCACCGCCGCCGCCGCCAGCAGGGTCCCCTGTGCCGGCGGATAGATGGACGCATAAGTGGGGTGCTGCAGAATATAGATCGACTCGAAGTGCTCCCACATCGGATGCGTGGGGTTCGCGATGCGGCCCGAAGCGAGAGTATCGGCTATCAACAAGTGGCTGAATTCATCCGGAATCACCGGTTCGGGAATCGGATAGACCGCCAGCAGCAACAGGCGAATTACCATGGGCGCCAGCCCCACCATCAACATCGCCATGACGGGACGGGAGGCTGCGCGCCGCAGCGCTCCCTCGATACGCTGGAAGTAATAACCCGAGTAACCCGGCGTGATCAGGCCGACCAAAGCACAGAACAGCAGCGCCAGCACTTCCATTCCGTTTTCGGTGGTGAGCACCGCGGGAGGCGGCGCGAGAGCCTGGTCGCGCTGCGGAGTTCGCAACTCGGGCAGCGCCTTCAGGATTTTGTCGCGATCGCGGTCGAACGGCGACAGGCGCAAGGCTTCGTCGAGCTGATTGTACGCCGCTTCCCGGTTCCCCACCTCCAGAAACGCGAAGCCGAGACCCTTCCGAAACTGCAGGGAATCGGGGTTATGGCGCACGGCTTCGGCAAACTCGGCTAGCGCCTCCTGTCTCTTGCCCTGCGCCTGGAGCAGGGCGCCAAGCACGTAGTGTTTCCGCGGACTGAGGGGATCGTCCGCCGCGCGTTCGGAGTAACGGGCGACTAACCCCTCTCCGAGGTCCCGATCGCGGAACGCGGACTCACACAAGCTTCGCAACGCCGCCTCGTTGGAAGCCGCGGTTGAGATCGCATGATCGTAGACAATGGCACTGTCTCTCCACGTTCCGGTCTGCGCCCACGTGCGCAACGCCAGCGCCAGGAGCAGGGCCACCGTAACCCATGGAGCCATTACTCGCGCCCGTGGCGCCGCCGATAACCAATCGGCTGCACCCCAGACCGCCATCACGAACAGTCCGATCAACGGAAAGTAAGTGAGATGATCGGCCATGAACTGGTTCTCCATCTGGGCGAACGCCAGGCTTGGCAACAACCCGGCCACGTACCAGGCCCAGCCGAAGAGTAAATAAGGGACGCGCTTGCGAGTCGCGATCGCGACAAAAGTGATGGCTGCAAAGATGGCGGTCGCGGCCTGCATCTGCCATCCTACCGGGGCTGCATAAGCCCCCAATGCCGAAAGAGAAAACGGCCAGGTGAGTTTTCGGATATAGGCCGCATACGCCCACAACGAAACCGGCAGCCGCATGCTCAGAGGATAGCCCGGCAGCCCGATCGCCGCCATGGTCCGATGAAGGACGAGTAGAGTAACTCCCGCCAGCACTGCGGCCATGGCGAGAATCGGGCCCTTCTCCCTTACGAGGTGCGAGTTAGTTCGCCATCCCGCCCGCCAGGAAGTGGAAAATTTCCACCTGCCCAGGGGCCAGTAATCGAGTAACAACATGAAGATCGGAAGACACCCGGTGTGCGGCCTGGCGGTGAAGGCGAGTGCCGACAGACCAATGACCAACAGATACTTTCTTCCGGAGCTTGGGCGCTCCGCGTAAGCGACGTACGCCCGCAGCGCCAGAATCGAGAACAACGCGCTAAGGACATCGCGCCGCCCCGCTACCCAAACGACCGACTCAGTGGCCAGGGGATGCACTGCAAACAGCGCTGCGACCAGGCTGCTTCGCCACGCCGATCCGGTGACGCGGCGCAGGAGCAGGAACAGCAACAAACTGTTGACGATGTGGATGAGAAGGTTGACCGCATGGTGCCAGCCGGCGTTCAATCCGAATAACTGGCAATCGAGCATGTGGGAAATCCACGTGGCGGGTTGCCAGAAGAAAGTCTGAGTCTGAGTGAGTGCCCACAACAGGCCGGCATTGGTCACGCCGGAGCGCACGAAAAAGTTTTCTGTGACGGCCTGGGGGTCGTCGATGCTGACAAAAGAGAAGCCGGTTGCCCGCGCGAAGACCATCGCACCGAGCAGCACAAGCCCGGCACAGATCGGCAGGACAGGGCGGCGGCCGAGTTCCGATCGCCAGCTGGGCTGCGTGTTCGGGGGTGGCGCGGCTGTGACCGCAACGGCCTGGCCTTCGGTCCTAGTGCGCCTACTTTTGCGGCGGGACATAAGACCGGCTCATCGGGCGCCGCTGGCCACGGCCGCGGCCTGACTGACTCGCACCTCTTTGAAATCGGCCTCCGACGATCCCTTGCCGCCCGAACTGACTGCCAGGCCGGCATAGACCCGCTGTTCCATGCGCACGTTGACGGGGCTGCCGATGGCTTCCCACCGGTTCCCGTCCGGCGATGTCAGCCCGCTGAAAGTATCCCCTTTGCGCTCGAGACGCAGCCACATCGATCCCACGGGGCCGAACTGAACCGTCGTATCGTTCATTGGATGCGCCCTTGCTTCCAGAACGCTGCTCTTTCCCGTGATGATCCCCGCGAACGCGTGCCGCGCGCCTTCGGTGAGCCTTTCGCGAATCATGATGCCTGCCTTGGTGAAGTCGGTTGTCACGCGTGTCGAGACCTGCGCGGTGACGGCGCCTTCGCCATCCAGTATCCGGTAAACGAAGCGGAAGGCGTCGGTCTTGTCGAAGATGTCGCCGCTGCCCCGGACGTGCAGGACGTTGCCATGCGGCTCGAATGCGCCCGGCTGCAAAACCCGGCCCAGATCCAGCGTCTGCCAGGGCGCGCCCAGTGTCACGGTCGATGTCGCAACCTTGGCGCGGCCGTCAGTGGACGCCGCACGGATGGTGACGGTGCGAGGTTCCACCGAAGCCGGCGCGGTGTAGTCGCCGGACGCGGTGATGGCGCCTCCATCGTCGGGTTCGACCGTCCATCGCACCGTTCCAGGGTCTACCAAGTTGAGATTGACGACGGCGACCCCCCGGAGTGCGGGATCGGTTGTGCTGGTCGCCGTCAAGCGGAGCGTCTTCCTGGCCACCAAACCGGCGGCGAACCGCGCTGACGCTCCGGGAGCAACGGCTGCAATTTCCGGCGTGACGGCCAGGTCGCCCTGGGCCCGGGTTGTAACTGGCTCGAAGGTCTTGTACCAGCCATCGGCATCTATGGAACCAATGGGTGGAATTATTGCCCAGGAGACTGGCTCGGCGCCGCCCTCGCGCGCAGTCGCGGTGAATTCCATGGGCTCCGTGGTTGTCACATCCACATATGTGGGAGTAACCAGGAGCGTGCCTCGCATTTCCGGAGTTATATCATGCCAGCGGAAGCTACTGTCATAAACCACGTAGTATGCCTCCGGGTTTTTCAGCAGCGCATCATAGACTTTTGGAGCGAATTGGCCCGGAGGCACGATCGACTCAGCGATCTCGACTCTTTGATAAATGTACCGCATCAGGTTGCCATAACAGCCATAACACCAGCCGCCCAGGTTCATCCGGTCCTCCAGGTAGAACCTGGGATGAGAGCCGAGTTCCTCGGCCGGGACAGGCGGGTGGACCAGGAGGTCTTTGGTCAGCATAGACGGCACGGTGAACAACCCGCGGTACAGCTCGTCTTTGAGGCTGGCCATCCCCAATACCAGCAGTCCCGCGGCGCACGCGACAACCGCGGCGTGACGCAACATCGTGCGCGGCAACAGCCCGATAAGCGACGCCGCCCCCAGTCCAAACAGCGCGCCATAACCACACAGCGGCACGGTGACGTGCCAGATCTGCCCTCCGGCGTAAATCGGAAGTAACAAGAAAACGGCAGACCAGCAAAGGAAGATCAGTCCTCGACCGCGGACCTCGGAGCGTTGGCGAAGCAGGAGAAACCAGCCGGCGAGCGTAATCAGGAGAATTGCCGCGCCGCCGGCATTGGAGAGTGGAGTCTCCAGGTAACTGCGCCACTCGACTCTATAACCTGCCAGGTGGAAGATGCGCATGGACATCAGAGGCAACATGCGCAGGTTGTTGTGGATCCAGGTCCAGTCTGCCGCCATGCGGTAAGTGTTGCTCTGGGCCGCCATGCCGCGGAGGCTGGGCAGCCGGACGAGCAGGTAAAGAACAACGGTGGCGGCGAACGGAAGCAGCCGGAGGATCTCGCGCCCGATGGCGCGCCAAAGGCCGGGCCGCGCCCGGCGGGCAATGAGTGCGGCCGCGCTCTCCACCGCCAGAAATCCGGGAATGGCCACCGCCATCTCTTTGCAGGTAAGGGCCACGAGAAACAGCGCGAGTGCAATCGCGGTGGCCTTCCACGAAGCGCGTCCTTCCGCACCGAGGGCCCGCCAGTAGAATCCGGCGCACAGCAAGGCGAACATTACATACAACGTGTCCCATGGCAGCATCTGCAGAGGCAGCGTGTCCTGCGCGGGATGCGACAGGTAGAAGAGGGCGGCCAAAAGCGCGGCGAGCCGGGCCCGCGGCGCCATCTCCAGCACGAACCAATAGAGTGAGCACGCCGTCAGTACGAGGGAAAGCAGGAAAAAGCATTTCCAACCGGCGAGATCGTGCCAACCGAAAAACCTCTCGCCGATCCAGGCAACCATCACGGTGGAGGTGGGCCGGTACCAGGGCTTACTCAGGTCGGTGTACCAGGCGAGCACGGTTCCGAGACTGGCTCCGCGTTCGTAGACCCAGTACAACGGGAACTCTGCGCCAAAAGCCTGGAAGCGGACGACCTCCTGGAAGACGGCTCCGGTGAACCCCGCCAGGCAGAGAAAGAGCGCCAGCGCCACGCACACGCCGCGCCATCGCGAGGTTGGAGCCATTCCGAAAACCACGTTAATTTCAGAGCTTAGCATGGCGCTCGGTGCTGACCGCGCAGAACTCAGGCGATCGGAGGCTCCGCGGGCGGAGGCCCTATCGGCATTACTCCATCCCGGTGCAGTCCTAACTCGAGGACCGCCGGAGCGGGCGCCTCCTCGAACTGCAACTCCTCCTCGTCCTCGTCCAACTTCGCCAGGGCCGCGGTACCCCACCTGCCCCCGGCCGCCGCCAGGGCGAACAGCGCGAGCATCGCCGCCGCGGCGCGGGGCTCCTGAAGCGCCTGCCGTTCGAACCTGACGCTCAGCATGACAAAGTACAGCAGGCCCAGGGCGCCCAAGAAAACCATGTTGACTTGCGACTTACCCGGCAGGTAGGAGCACGTAAACGGGATTTTCCGAAAACCGTACAGGCAGATATCGGCGAGAAGAATGCCAAGTAGTCCGAGAAGGGCCAGGTGGCTCGCGGCCTGCCGCCAGGGCCAAAGCCGCAAACACGGCGCCGCCGACGCCAGCCAGACAGGCGCTACGGAGAGCAACAGCAGCGAGCGCCGGCTGGCGGCCAGAGTTTGCGGCCCGCCCCGCACCCCGGTGACGCGGAAGATCCAGTTGGCCCGCAGATCCAGCGGCATGGCGAACACCACGCGGGTCCCCACCACGGCCAGCGCCATCATGACAACACTGGCAGCCAGCAGCGGCGTGTTCGCCTCACGCCACGGGTCGCTGGCGGGGGCATCCGGAAATGGCGGCTTCGCCAGCGGAGCTTTCAGCAGGAAGATGGTGAGAGCTAAACCGATGCCCAAATAGAAGGCCAGAATCACGCGATGCTGGCGGCTGCGCACGAGCGTGCGGACGCTGAACCGTCCGATCGCGGTTTGGACCTGGTTCCCAAAACTCGGCAGCCAACCGATACAGCGCGAGCCGGGGGTGATATCCGGTTCCTCCACGATCTTGCGGAGCGTGCGCAAGTAGGACAGCGCGTACGCCACGGCCGTTCCGCAGCCCACGATCGCCAGCCCCATCCACGCCCGCCGCGCCAGCGGGACCAGCGCCGGGTGCATCGATCCGTTCAATTCGTGGAACAGGCCCAGGAACCAATAGGAAGGTACCCATAGCAGCAGGCGTCGAATCTCCGGCGCGGTGAGGCTTTCGAGCCCGCCAAACACCGGTTGCAGAAAGTATCCGCACACAAACAGGCAGAAGGCCGCCATTTGGAGAATCCCCGAGACTCGCAGGAACAGCCGTCGCGGCAGCAGTTGCGCGGCCAACCCTTGCACGCCCAACACGGCACAGTAGAGGAACGCGCCGGACGCCAGCATGGTGAACCAATAGGCCGCGAACCAGCGAAGGAAGCCGGGAAATCCCCTGCCGGCGGGAACGAAAGCGGCATCGAGGGAAATCGCGGGCTCTCCCGCCAGGCGCTGCCGGATGTGTTCGCTCAGCAGATCGGCCAGGCCGATCGAGTCGGGCCCGCTGTTCAACAGAACCACGGCGGCGTAGTCGCCCTGCGGATGGAAGAAAGCATGGCTCGTGAACCCCCGCATGGCGCCGCCGTGAGACCATGTGCCTTTCGCCGCCTCGTACCACCAGGCGAGCCCTATGGTCGTGCCGGGCACACCTTCCGCGCGCGGACGGTGCGACAACGCCAGAGCCTCCGGCAGCGTGCCGCCGAGCTTTTCGGGATGAAGGTTGGCCTCCAGGTATTTCAGCATGTCGCCGGCGGTGGAGCGAATCGCCCCGGAGCCGGCCAGTCCTTCCTCGTCCCACGGAACAGGATGATGCTCCCCGTCGTACCCCTGGATGAACCGGCTCTGCTGCCCGGGCGACAGAGACACCACCGTATCGCCAAGGTCCAGGGGGCCGGTGATCTGCTCTTTCAGGAGTTCCGAATACGTGAGGCCGGCGCGGGACGCGAGCAGATGTCCCATCAGCCCGAAGCCGAAGTTGCTGTACAGAAACGGAGTCTGGGGCAGCCTGCCAACACCGTGCCGGGCCAGGTATTCTTGCCAATCCCCTTCCACCATGCGCGGCAGCCCGGAGTGCTGCGTGGCCAGGTCGGCGAGCGTGATTTCGTCGCCCCGGGGCTTGGGGACCAGTCCGGGCGGCAAAAGCAGGCGGACCGGTTCGTCCAGCGACACCTTTCGCCCGGCGGCCATCTGCGCCAGCATCAGCCCGGTGAAAGTCTTTGTGATGGAGCCGATTTCGAAGATGGAATCCGGCTTGGCAGCGCCATAGGCGAAGACTCGCCGTTCGCCATGCTTCGAGACTCCGATCGCAACTCCCCCTCCCGTCCCGGGCGCCAGCCCGCCCGACGTCAGTTGCTGTCTCAGATCGCGATTCAGCACGGACTCGAGGCCGGCGGCCGAAACCGGAACCGGCGTCGGATCGACCGTGAGGGCTGGAACCGTCTGAGGGGTGGCCTGAATTGCGAAGGCCAGCGGCCAGATGAGGCCCGAGGCGCCGTGCAGCAGGGCCACCGTGAGGCTCAGCGCCGTGGCCACCGCCGCCACCTTGGCCAGAAACATCGTGCGGGCGCGCACCGGCAAAGGAGCCAGCACCAGAACGTCGCGCCGGTCGGGAAAGGTAGAGTCCCAACTCAGCACCGCGAACAGGCCCACTACCAACATAGTGGTGGCGATCAGGAAGTGCTCAAATACCACGGTCAAGGCCAGGCGGGCAGTCGGTGCCATATGAGCGCCGGCGAAGCCTTAGGCAGTCCCGGACAACAGGACGCTGACAAAAACGAGCAGCGCGGCGAACTGCCCGAGCAGCTTGTTCGCGTCGCCCAGAGCATGCGCCGACAGAACTTCGAGATCGACCATGCGGAAGAGAAATTCGCGATAGAGCACTCGAAATTGCAGCTTCGTCATGGCTGCCGCCTCTATGCCCGGATCAGGTCCGCGATCTCGCGCGAAACCGCCGCCGTGTCCTGTTCCACGGCAAGCTGCGAGAAAATGCCCTCCAGGTTGGGCGCCGCCATCAGCGTCCGCAGGCGCTCCATGGAGTCGTCGGCCACGATCTTCCCGCGGTGCAGAATCACCACATGCGAACAGACCCGCTCCACCGTTTCGAGCTCGTGCGAGCTGAACAGCACCACCTTGCCGCGCGCGGCCAGCTCCTGGATCAGGCTCCGCAACACCAGCCCCGTGCTCACGTCGAGCCCGGAAAAAGGCTCGTCCAGCAACAGGAGATCGGGGTTGTGCAGCAGCGCCGCCGAGAGCAGCACCTTCTGGCGCATCCCCTTGGAGTAAGCCGAAATGGGCGCGTGCCGGTCGGGGTGCAGCGAGAGCAGCCGCAGCAGCCCATCGATGCGGCCGGCCGTGGGCTTCGCGGGCAGATTGCGCAATTGGCCCACCATGACGAGGTACTCGAGGCCGCTCAAATGCGCGTAGAGATGCGGCTCTTCGGGCACGTAGCCCATGCGCTGCTTGTAGGCGATCAGGTCGCGCTCGATGAATTCGCCCTCGAACAGGATCTTGCCCGAGGTGGTCTCCAGGAGCCCGGTAATCATTTTCATGGTGGTGGATTTGCCGGAGCCGTTGGGTCCCAGGTACCCGGTGATTTCGCCCGGTTGAGCGCGAAAGCTGACGTCATCCACGGCGGCGATGCCGGTGAATCGCTTCGAAACGTTGCGAAGCTCGAGCATGCACGCTCCTTCCTGGCTACCTATGTAGCAAACTACTTATACGCTTGTCAAGTAGCATGCTACATAGGTATAATTCCCTCGTGGCACTGGAGCCCAGACTCTCGCACACCGCGGCCATCATCCTCCAGGCCATCCATGCCGGCCAGGTGTACGGCTTCAGCGTGATGGAAATGACCGGCCTCCCCAGCGGAACCGTGTATCCCGCGATGCGCCGCCTGGAGCGCGACGGCCTGATCCGTTCTCATTGGGAATCGCAGTCGATTGCCGACGCCGGCCAGCGTCCGCCCAGGAAATACTACAAGCTAACCCGCTCCGGCCGGGCGACGCTGGAGGCTTCGCACAAACGCTATCCGCTGCTGGCCAAATTAATTCCCTCGCCCGAGGCCGAAAACGCATGACACTCGGGCGCCGGCTGGATTCCGCTTCCCTCGATCTCGCCATCCTGCGGGGCGCGGCATTGCTGGTGCCCGGACCGCTCCGCGCCGAGTGGCTCGCCGAGTGGAGAGCGGAGCTGTGGCACGTAAAACAGGGCGCGACTGTTTTCTGCCTGGGGGCGTTCCGGGACGCGTTCTGGCTGAGGCGCAACAGTCCCACCCCGCCGGCCCGCCACACGTTCGGCCTCGAGTCTCCGTTCCGATGCGTCGGGTTGCTGGCGGTTCTGGCGGCGGTAAGCCTGTTCTTCGCTTTTCGCTTACCCCTTCCGCGCGACTTGCTCCTGCCCTCTCCGTACCGCGATGCCCGCAGCCTGGCGATGATTTCGGCCGCCAGGCGCTACGGGGCGCAGATCCCCACCGTTCCCATCGAACAGTACCGGTCGCTGGCGGATCGCACGAAGCAACGGTTTACGGGCCTGGCATTCTATCGGCCCATGCCGATGCGGGTGCGGACCGCGGAGCGCGAGCCGGCGGAGCTGTCGATTGCCGTGGCAAGCGCCAATCTTTTTCAGGTGCTCGAAATCCCGATTTCCTCCCGGGCGCCGGATCCGGGCGGACGCCAGGCTGCAACATCGTTGATCCTCAGCCAGGCTGCGTGGCGGAAACACTTCGCTGCCGATCCCCACATCGCGGGACGCATTGTGGAAGTGGGCGGACAACCAGCCGTGGTAGCCGGCGTGCTTCCCGCGAGCGCCTGGCGCCTTCCCGGCCGCATGGATGCCTGGCTGCTCCAGGACCAACCGCACCTGGCCGGACTGCCGCCCCACGCGGAAGGATTCGTGATCGGCCGTCTCGGAACATCCGCATCCAAGCCGCAGCCGGATGGGCGATGGAGCCTCTCGGCGCCGAATGAACAGGGAGGCTACGATCGCTTCGAGTGCTCGCCTGTGGCGCGAGGGCACTTGCTTCTCGCCTGTGTCTGGATGATCCTCGTCTCTCTCCTGGTGGTTTCGACTACCACGCCTCTGGCGCTTGGCGAGTACCCGCCGGATCGCCATTCGCCCCCTGGGGCGATGAGACTGCGGCGCTGGATTTTTTTCGCCGTCAAAATCGCGCTCCTCTTGTCTATTGTGTGTTGCGGGCCTCTCGATCTGGCGTCGGTCGTCTCCACGGACTTCCAGACCGGTTGGTTGGTAGGCTCGATCCTCGCATTGCGCTGGGCCCTGATCGATCAGCGGCAGCGCTGCCCGGTCTGCCTCCGCCTGCTTACCAGCCCTACCCGAATCGGGGGCCCGGCGCGGACCTTCCTGGAGTGGTACGGCACCGAGCTCATCTGCGCGCACGGACACGGATTGCTCTACGTGCCGGAGATCCCCACGAGTTGCTACAGCACGCAACGCTGGCAATACCTGGATGCCTCGTGGAGCAGTCTCTTTCCGGGCTAATCCAGTTTCTTCTGGAAGCGGGCGGCGCTCAGGCCGAGAGTCGCCACGCCGTACACCGCCAGGCAGGCCATCTGTGGCCAGAGCACCGAGATGCCGGCGCCCTTCAGGAACAGTCCGCGCACGATCTCGATGAAATAGCGCAGCGGGTTCAAATAGGCCAGGTATTGCACCACGAGCGGCATGTTGCGGATCGGGAAGGCGAAGCCGCTGAGCATGAAAGCGGGCATGGAAAAAAAGAACGAGGCCATCATCGCCTGCTGCTGCGTGTGCGAAATGGTCGAAAGAAACAGGCCCGCGCCCAGCGTGGTCATCAGGAACAGCACCGCGCAGGCGAACAGCAGCAGAACGCTGCCGCGGAACGGGACGTGGAACACCAGCAGGGCCACGGTTGAAACCAGCGCCACGTCCAGCAGGCCCACCACCGCGAAGGGCAGCGTCTTGCCCAACATCAGCTCGATCGGGCGCACGGGCGTCACCATCAGTTGCTCCATCGTGCCGATCTCCTTTTCGCGCACGATGGCCAGCGCGGTCAGCATCAGGGTGACCATCATGATGATGTTGGCCACCACGCCGGGCACGAAGTAGTTGCGGCTGCGGAGATCGGGATTGAACCAGATGCGGCTGCGCGCGGTCAACTGCGGCACCGCCGCGTGCACCGGCCCGGCCGGACTGCGTGCCATCAGGCGCGCGTTCTGCTGCGCCTCCATCACATCCGCCGAAAAATCGGCGATCACGCTGCCCGCGTAACTCGAAACCAGCGACGCCGTATTCGAATTGGTGCCGTCCACCAACACCTGGACCTCGGTGGGGCGGCCCCGTTTGATGTCGCGCTCGAAACCGGGCAGCACCCGCACTACGGCCTGCGCGGTGCCGCGGTCGAGCACCTGCTGCACCTCTTCCTCGTTACGCGGCAGGGCCACCACGTCGAAACGTCCCGATCCTTCGAAGCGCTCGTAAAGATCGCGGCTCGACGGCGTGCGGTCCATGTCCATCCAGGCGATGCGCGCGTGGTCCACGTCGAGGTTCACCGCGAAGCCGAAGATAATGGTTTGAACGATCGGCGGAACAAACAGGAGAATCCGCATGCGCGGGTCGCGCAGCGCCTGGATGAATTCCTTCCGCAAAATGACTCCAATCCGTTCCCACATGATTCACGCCATTTTCCGGCTCAGCTTGCGCGTCGCCAGCAGAAACACGATTACCGCGTACAGCGTCAGGAACCCCAGCTCGCCCCACAGGACCCCTATGCCGACGCCTTTCAGAAACAGGCCCTTCATGATCGTCACGATGTAACGCGCCGGGATGATATGCGTGATCACCTGGATCACGGTGGGCATCGTCTCGATGGAATACACGAACCCGGAAAGCAGGAATGCGGGCAGGAACGAGCTCAGGATGCCCATCTGGTAGGCCTGCTGTTGCGTCCTCGCGGAAGCGGAAATGAAAATGCCCCAGAACAGCGCGCCGAATAGGAAGACGCAAATCGAGACCACCATCAGCAGAATGCTGCCGCGGAACGGGACCCGGAAGACGAACACTCCCACCACCACGCCGATGGCGGCGTCCGCCAGACCCACCACGAAATACGCCAGCATTTTCCCGAGCACCATCTCGGCGGGGCGCAGGGGGGTGGAAAGAATTTGCTCCATGGTGCCCAGTTCCCATTCGCGCGCGATGGTGAGGGACGTCAGCAGCGCCGCGATGATCTGGAGAATCACGGCGATCAGGCCGGGCACCACGTAGTTTTTGGATTCGAGCGAGCTGTTGTACCAGACGCGCAGGCGCGCATCCACCGGCGGCGGCAGATGCTCGCCCCCGCGCTGGTTCATAGCGCCGGTGCGCAGCTCGAGCGCATAGTTGCGGACCAGCGTCTCGGCGTAGCCCAGCGCGATGGAGGCGGTGTTCGAATCGCTTCCGTCGAGCAGGATCTGCACCGGCGCCTCGCGGCCGGCGCCCACGTTCTTCGAATAATCGCGCGGGATCACCACGCCCATCAGGATGCGGTTGCGGTCGATTCCGCGCTCGATGTCGCCATAGCCGGCGGCGAGGCCGCGGATGTCGAAGAAGCGGGAGCCCTGGAACTCGCGGATCAGGTCGCGGCTGGCCTCGGTGCCGTCCTGGTCGTAGACCAGCGTGGGAATGCGGTCCACGTCGAGGCTCAAGGCGAAGCCGAAGAGCAGGAGCAGCAGCACGGGCACGGCCAGCGCCATGGTCAGGCTGCGCGCATCTCGCGTGATGTGGTGCAGTTCTTTGACGAAGATGGCGCGGAGTCTGCGGCGGCTCATGCTGCGTTCCTCTCTTCGGCTTCGATCATGGCCACGAAGACGTCCTCCATCGAAGGCGTGATCGCCTCCAGCCGCCGGATCTGGATGGCGCCGGCGTCGAGCGCCTGTCGGATGCGCGGGGCGGCCGCCGCCGCGTCGTCCACGGTGACGTGCAGGCCGCCGCCGAACACCGCGACATCCATCACGCCGGCCACGCCTTCGAGCGCGCGCATGGTGGCCAGCGGATCGGTGCTGTCGAGCTGCATCAGGCCGCGCCCGGTGAGGCCGCGCTTCAACTCTTCCGGCGTGCCGAGAGCGATCACCTTGCCGCGATACATCAGCGCCAGGCGGTGGCAATATTCGGCCTCGTCCATATAGTGCGTGCTGACGAAAATAGTGTGGCCGGTTTCGGCGAGGTCGTGAATGAGGTGCCAGAAGGCGCCGCGCGCGATGGGATCGACGCCGGAGGTGGGCTCATCCAGGAACAGGACCGGCGGATCGTGCAGGATCGCGCAGCCCAGCGCGAGCCGCTGCTTCCAGCCTCCGGCCAGCGTGCGGGTCAGGGCGCGGCGGCGCTCCACGAGGTTGGCCATCTCGAGCACGTAGTTCTTGCGCTCGGCCCGCTGCGCTCGCGGGACGCCGTAGATTCCGGTGAAGAAGTCGATGTTCTCCTCCACGGTGAGGTCGTCGTACAGCGAGAATTTCTGCGACATGTAGCCGATGCTGCGGCGGATCTCCTCGGGCTGCGAAGCCACGTCGAAGCCGTTCACCATGGCCTTCCCGGAGGAGGGCGTGATCAGGCCGCAGAGCATGCGGATAGTGGTGGACTTGCCCGCGCCGTTGGGGCCCAGGAAGCCGAAGATCTCGCCCTTGCGCACCTGCAGCGACACGTGGTCCACGGCGACGAAGTCCCCGAAAGCCTTGACCAGGTCGTCGATTTCAACCGCCCAGCCGTCAGGACTCAGGCTCATGCGCGCACCAGTCCTTCCACCGAGCGGATGGCGGATATGAAAGCCTCTTCCAGGGTCGCCGCGTGCGCCTGGCTCTTCATCTCTTCGGGCGGGGAGCAGCGGATCAGCTTGCCTTTGTGCATCAGGCCCACGCGATTGCAGCGCTCGGCCTCGTCCAGGTAGGCGGTAGTCATGAAGATGGTGATGCCGTCCTTCAGCAACTGGTAGAGGATGGCCCAGAAGTCGCGCCGCGAAACCGGATCGACGCCGTTGGTGGGCTCGTCCAGAAGCAGAATCTGCGGGTGGTGGAGCAGCGTGCACATCAACGCCAGTTTCTGTTTCATGCCGCCGGACAGGCGGCCCGCCTGACGGCCGCGGAAGGGCTCCATGCGCGTCATCCGCAGCAATTGCGCGGTGAGGCCCTGGCGCTCGGCCTGATCGATGCCGAACAGGTCTGCGTAGAAGACCATGTTCTCTTCCACGGTCAGGTCCTGGTACAGGCCGAAGCGTTGCGCCATGTAGCCGATCTGGTCTTTCACCGCCTGCGCATCGCGCGCCACGTCGTGGCCGGCCACGAGGGCGCTGCCCTCGCTGGGCGTCATGAGCCCGCAGAGCATGCGCAGGGTCGTGGTCTTGCCGGCGCCATCGGGGCCCACCAGGCCGAAGATTTCGCCGCGCGCCACGCTGAGGTCCAGGTGGTCCACCGCGGTCACCGGTCCGAAGCGGCGCGTGAGGCCGCGGATCTCGATGATGCCTTCCATCACTGCTCCAGCAGAATCTCCGCATCCGCCGGCATGTTGGATTTCAGCTCGTGGAGCGGATTGTCCACCTCGATCTTGATTCGGTACACCAGCTTCACACGCTCTTGCAGGGTCTGGATCTGCTTGGGTGTGAACTCGGCTTCCGAGGAGATGAACGTCACGCGGCCCGGATAGACCTTCCCGGGGTACGAATCGGTGGTCACGTTGGCCTTGGCACCCAGCTTGACCTTGCCGAGGTCCGACTCGGTGACGTAGCCGCGCAGCCACGGGTGATCGATATCCCCCACGGTCACCACGGTGGTTCCGGGCGCGAGAATCTCGCCGACGTCGGCGGCTTTCACCAGCACGACGCCGTCCACGGGCGACGAGGCCACGGTATCGGCAAGCTGCGAATCGATCAGCGCGAGGCTGTACCTGGAGCGCTCGATTTCGGCGCGGCGCGTGGACATCTCCTGCTCGCGCCGCCGGGTCTCGAGCGTGTTCGCCTCCGCGATCTTGAGGGCGCCGCGCGCGTGCTGCACCTGGCTCGAGGCGCCGTCGATCTCCTCCTGGCGCGGGCCGGCAAGCACCAGGGCCTCCCGCTCCTTCGCCTGCTTCAGGGCAGCCTCGCCGCTTTCCCAGCGGTTGCGATATTGATCGTACTGGGCCGTGGAGATGTCGTCGTTCTTGTAGAGGGTCTGCGCGCGGTCCCAGTCCCTCTTGGCGCGTTCCACCTCGGATTGCGCGGCATCGGCGGCCGCATGCGCCTCCAGCTTTTCCTGCGGCCGCGAACCGTTCCTCAGTTCTTCCACGCGGGATTCGTTGGAGGCGAGGTCGGCCCTGCGCTGCTCGATATCGCCGGCGAGCGTGGCCTTCTGCCACTCGATGCCCGTTGCGGACTGCGCCAGTTGCGTCTGGGCCGATTCGAGGGCGGCCGCTTCGCGATTGCGCTGGGCCAGCAACTGGTCGCGGTCGAGCCGCGCGATGACCTGGTTCTTGGTGACCCGGTCTCCCTCATCGACGGTTCTCTCGATCAGGCGTCCCGCCGTTTTGAAGGCGATGTTCACTTCGGTCAGCTCGATGTTGCCGGAGATGACGATGCGGTTGACTGGGCCGTGTCCGGCGCCGCGGAAGGCATAGGTCGCCAGGGCGGCGGCCGCGAGGATGATCACGATAATGATGATTCGCTTTTTCATGATAGGAACTCCGGTGCCTTATGGCCTCGTCTCGGAGGCAGTCGCTCTCACGTTGCCCATGGCTTGCGCCAGGTCGAGACGCGCTACGTTGTAGCCGTACAGCGCCGCGGTCTGGTTATCGCGCGCACGTTCGAGACGCGTCTGCGCGTCGGTGACTTCGAGACTGTTGGCCACTCCCGCATCGTAGCGGCGCCGCGCCTGCGTCAGCTCGTTTTCGGCGAGTTGCAAGCCCTCTCTTGACACCTTGACTTCGTCGTCGGCCGATCGCAGCTCATCGAGGGCCAGCCGCACGTCCAGCTCGATCTGCTCCTTGAGGTCGTTGGTGCGAAGCTTCTCGGAGCGGTACTCGGAGTCCGATTCGGCGCGCCGGGCATCGCGCCGGCCGCCATCGAAGATCGGAACCTTCACCGAAATCCCGTAGGTGCGGGTGGGCAGTGCGCTGCCGAAGCCGGTGCCGTTGTCGCCGTAATCGCCGAAGGCCATCACCGAGGGCAGTCGCTCGAGGCGGGTGGCGCTGGCGGACAGCCGCGCGTTGCCTTCCCGTTCCTGCTGCTCCTGGAGGTCGGGGCGCTTCTGGATCGCCTGGGCCTTGGCCTGCGCCAGCGTCACGGCATCCACGGGCAGGTATTGCAGCTTGTCGGTCAGTTCCATCTCGACGTCCAGCCGCAGCCCCATGGCGCGCAGAAGCCGCAGGTGGGCGGCGCGGCGGCTGTTCTCGGCCGCCAGCAGCTGCTGCTGGTCGTTGGCAAGCTGCACCTTGGCGCGCGTGACTTCGATGCCCGTTCCCGTGCCGGCGGTTTTCTGGTGCTCGGCTTGCGCCGCCACGGCCTGGGAGAGCGCCACGTTGGCCTGCGCGGTTTCCACGTCGGTATCGGCCTTCACCGCCGCCAGGTAGGCGCGGGCCACCTGGGAGGCCACACGCTCGGCGGTGTCCTCCACTCCGCTCTTGGCGGCCGACACCCCCACCTTCGAGGCCTGGAACCGCCGGATGGAGCCGAAATCGAAGACCGTCTGCGAGCCCGTGATCCGCGCGTCCATGGTGCTGAACGGGCCGACGAAGGTGGGGAAGTGGAAGCCGGGGATGGGGATTGCGATATTGGTAAGCCCCATGGCGGCCAGATTGCGCGTGCTGCTCTGGTCGGCGAACGCGGCGTCCAGGTTCGGCAGCAGCGCCGCGCGGGCTTCTGCCGAGCGCGACTGCGCCTGTGCCAGCGCCTCGCCCGCAAGCTGGATGTTGGTGTTGCCCTCCGGCGACGTCGCCAGTTCCACGGCGCGCTTCAGGCTCAACTGAAGCGGTCCGCGGTCGGCGGTTTGGTCCGCGGCGAATGCCAGCGGGGCCAGACAGAGCGTAAGAATCGATATGAGTCTCATTCCTTCACCTCGACGCCGGCACCTTCGGGCGCGTGGAACCCGCCGCTGAGGAACCGGATCAGGAATTCGATGCGGCGGCTGAAATCTCCGGGGGCTTCGGTGACGCGCGTGAAGTCCGGCGCCCCGCACATGGTATGGGCCATCGCGCCGATCATGAAATGCATACGCCACAGGAATTCCTCTGGGGAAAGATGCGGTACCGCCTTCCGCATGGCGGGGACGAAGCGCGCGAGGACCGCCTGGAAGTGGCGCTGGACAATGGTGTGGAGCATTCCTTCCGCGTGAATTCTCCCCATCAGCCGCACAAATTCCGGGTTCTCGTCAGCCGCTGTGGACATGGGCCACAGAAACGCGTGCAGCACCTTTTCCACGGAAAGCGGACAGCCGCCCGCCTCGGCCTCGGCGCGGTCGAGCAGCGCCAGGCGTTGTTCGTTTACCGGTCCTGCGCTGCGCTGGATGATCTCGTCCAGCAACTCCTCTTTGGAGCCGAAATGGTAGTGGATGGCTGCCAGGTTTACGCCGGCCTCCGCAATGATGTGCCGAAGTGAGGTGGCATCGTAGCCTTGCTGGCCAAAGAGCCTTTGGGCGGTTTCCAGCAGCCGTTCTTTGGTATTCTCGGTCATTCGTTTGTATAAATCTAACGTTTTAATTATACGATTAACTGAAGGGATGTCAAGAGGGGTGCCAATCCACGTTCCGCACCGGGCCCTTAAATTGCATTGAGACTGGCGGGAGGTGGGTGTCGATGTTGAGTCGGATTTCAGAATTGTGGTGCAGGAAGATGCACTCGCGGGCGATGTGGCCGATTCATGGCAAGTATATCTGCCAGGATTGCATGCGGGAATACGCGGTCACTTGGGAAGGGCCCGCAAGCGTGTCGGAGTATGCCGATCCCGGGCTGCGCAATGCGGCGTATCCGGCCGGTGAGCCGATCTCTATGATGCAGTAGCGTTTGCCGCCTTCTGGTAGGATGGAAGCCTGCGCATCGGCATCCACACTTTCACTTCGGGTTCCCTGGAGAAAGCTGCACTGACCGCCGCCGAACTGGGAGCCGCCACATTCCAGATCTTCACGGCCAGCCCGCGGATGTGGCGGGCGCGCGCGCCGGACCCCACGCAGGTGAAGCTGCTGCGGGCGGCCCGTGAGCGGTTCGACCTGAACCCTTTGGTTATCCACGTGAACTATCTGGTTAACCTGGCGTCGATCGATCCGGTGATCCGCGCGAAGTCGATCGAAGCCTTTCGGGGGGAACTTCGCCGCGCCGCCGCCCTCGGCGCCGAATACCTGGTGGTGCACCCCGGCAATCACCGGGGACGCTCGGTGGAAGAAGGCATTGCCTCGTTCGCGCTGGGGTTGCGCGATGCCGGCAGGGGCTTTCGCTCGCGGGGCCTGATGGTGCTGCTCGAGAACACCGCCGGGTCGGGCGCCAACCTGGGCAGCCGTTTCGAGGAACTGCGGTCCATCCGGGATCTCGCCTGCGGCCTGACGGAGCTTCCGGTGGGCTACTGCCTGGACACCTGCCACCTGCTGGCTGCCGGGTTCGACATCCGCACGCCGGCGGGCCTGCGGGGCACGCTGTGTCGCGCGGAGGACGAACTGGGCCTAGCCAACGTCCGGGTGATTCATGCCAACGATTCGAAGGGGGCGCCAGGCTCGCGTGTGGACCGTCACGCCGGCATCGGGGAGGGCCACATCGGGCGGGACGCGTTGCGCCGCATCCTGGCGCATCCCGAGCTTCGGAAGAAGCCGTTCATCTTGGAAACCCCGATGATACAGGAAGGGGACGATCGCCGGAATCTCGACACCTTGAAGTCGCTCGCGGCGCGGCGCCGCCACCGGGATCAGGAAACGACGGCCGCCGCGCGCCTGCGTTGAGCGACCAAGCGCCCGCGCAGCGACACGGCCGCCCGCCAGGCCAGCAGCACCGCCACCAGCGTTCCGTAAAGCACCGGCAGGCGGATATCGGATTTCACCAGCCAGTAGTAGTGCACCACGGCCGCAATGGCGCCGAAGTAGATCAGGCGATGCAGGCGCTGCCAGCGCTTGCCGCCCAGCCGGCGGATCCAGCCTTGCGTGGAGGTCAACGCCAGCGGCGCCATCGACACGAAGGCGGCAAACCCCGCCGTGATGAACGGGCGCTTGCCCACGTCCTTCACGATGTCGTGCAGGTCGAAGAGCTTGTCGAGCCACAGATAAGTCAGGAAGTGCAGGCACCCGTAAAAGAAGGCGAAAAGCCCGATCATGCGGCGAAACCGGACGAGGTCGGGCAGGCGGAGCAGCTTACGCAACGGCGTGACGGCCAGGGTCGTCACGATCAGCCGGATGGCCCAATCGCCGGTGAAGTGCTGGATGAACTCCGTGGGGTTGGCGGTGAGGTTCTGGTTGTACATGCGCCAGCCCAGCCACCCGAGGGGCGCCAGACACAACAGGAACAGCGGAATTTTGACCCAGCGGCGGCGCAGCATGCCTCAGTAGTTCTTCTTAAGGTCCATGCCGGCATACAGGCCGGCCACCTGCTCGGCATAACCGTTGAACATCTGGGTGGGGTGGTTGGCGAGATACGCGGGCAAGCGGCGCTCCCGCTTCTGGCTCCAGCGCGGGTGATCGACCTCGGGGTTCACGTTGGAGTAGAAGCCGTACTCATGCGCGTTGGACATGTTCCAGGTGGTGGGGGGCATGCTGCCCACGAGCTTGATCTTGACGATCGACTTGATGCTCTTGAAGCCGTATTTCCAAGGCACTACAAGCCGCACCGGCGCGCCATCCTGTGGCGGCAGCGTCTCGCCGTACATCCCCACCGACAAGAGCGCCAGGGGGTGCATGGCCTCATCCAGCCGCAGGCCTTCGACGTACGGGAACTCAATGCCGGCCAGCTCCGGGCGCGCCAGGGGCATCTGCTTGAGGTCCCAGTAGCTTTCGAACGCGACGAATTTGGCCTTGGCGGTCGGCTCGACCTGCTGGAGCAGCGCGCTGAGCGAATAGCCGATCCACGGCACCACGATGGACCACGCCTCCACGCAGCGATGCCGGTAGATGCGCTCTTCGAGGGGGGCGAGCTTCAGAATCTCGTCCATGGAGAACTTTCGCGGCTTGGCGACAGCACCATCGATCGACACCATCCAGGGTTCCGTCTTGAAATTCGTGGCGTTGCGGGCGGGCTGGTCCTTTTGCGTCCCGAACTCGTAGAAGTTGTTGTATGACGCGACGTCCCGGAACGTGTTCTGCGGTTCGGTGGTGCTGAACGGGCTCTTCGCCAGGTTGCTCAGCTTGGTGCCGGCGTGTGCGCGGCCAGAAGGCGACAGCAGCTCGCGTGCACCCACAAACGCCGCCGGGACACCTGCGAGAAACTTGCGCCGGTTCAAGTACACGGACTTCGGGGTAATCTCGGAGTAGCGGAGGTCCGCCGGTTTTTTGATCAGCATCCTGTTGCCAATTCTATATCGTTAGACGAGGCGGAGGCGCTCCATGGATTCGGTTTTTAACAGTTTTGGGGTTCGGAACGTGGGGAAGCCGCCGGGTGAGGGGTGCGGTAGTTCCGTCCAACGGCGGACGGCTGCGATTGCGACAATCCCAGAATCCGACCGCACCACCCGGGGCCTTTGTTACAATACTTACCAAGGACCGGTGGTACGGGGGAAATCGAATATTTCTATCCCGCCGATTCAGAATTTGACTGGGAGGCGGGGCGGGCGCGCTGGTTTATGGACTTCGATCAGCTCCATACGTTCCTCGAGATCGTCCGGCTGAAGAGTTTCTCGAAAGCCGCGCAGACGTGCTACCGCACGCAGCCGGCTATCAGCGCCCAGGTGCGGCAGCTCGAGCAGGAACTCCACGCTGAGTTGTTCGAGCGCTTCGGCAGCCGGATCTCCTTGACCACTGCGGGACGCATCTTCGCGGAGTACGCCGAGCAGTTGCTCGAGCTGCGGCGCCGCGCGCAGGACGCCATCGCCGAGCTCGAAACCAACCCCCGCGGCGAGCTGGTAATAGCCGGCAACGAGGCCACCTGCATCTACATTCTGCCCAAAGTATTCTCCGGGTACCGCGAGTTGTTTCCGGCGGTGCAGCTTCAGGTCAACCGCTCCTACGGCTCGCACGTGGTGGAAGCCGTTCTGGACAATTCGGCGGACTTCGGCCTCACCCAACTGCCGGTGGACGAGAGACGACTGCAAGTGGTGGACGTGCACAGCGACGAGATTTGCCTGGTCGTTCCCGCCAGCCACCCTCTGTCCGCGCGAAAAACCGTGTTGCCCAGGGATCTCGTGGAGTTTTTCCTGGTGCTGCCGCAACAGGGCAAGACCCGCGCGCGCCTGAACGACTGGCTGGCGCCGGTGGAGGACGACATCCGCATCTCTATGGAACTGGACTCCACGGAAATGATGAAGCGCTTCGTGATGGCGGGGATGGGCCTGAGTTTTCTTGCGGCATCCAACTGCCGCGAGGAGATTGCCGCCGGAAAACTGCGCGCCATTTCGCTCGCGCCGGAACCCATGGTGCGCCGGCTGGGGCTAATCTATCGAAAGGACAAGGCGCTTTCCAAGGCCGCCCTGGGTTTTATCCAGGTCGTGCTGGATCACGTCGGGGACGAGACAGCGGAAGTGGAAAAGAAGCCCCGGGTGCTGGCTCGATGAACTGCAATCGCTGCCGCAAGAGTTTCTCGCCGGAGCAGAACCGCTGTCCCCACTGCGGCGAGCCGAATCCCGCGGCCTCGGGCCTGTTCCAGACGTCCACCGTGCTCATTTCGACTGGCGGTTCCGACAAAGTGTACCGTTCGGTGGACGAAGTTCCCGCCGGCTTGCGCACGCGGCTGTTGAAGTCCACCAACAGCGCCAATTCCGCCACCATCCTGATCGCCGACCAGAGAGGCCGCAAGGAGATCGCCAAGGCTATGCGGAACCTCCCCGGCCCCGCCCAGCGGCGGCTGCGCAACACCATTCTGGGCAAGGAGCGGGCGCCTTCCCAATGGCTGACGCCGGCCCGTAAGCGCCTGATACTGGCCGTGGTGCTCTGCCTCACCGTGCTGGCAATCGTCGCGATCTTCTCGCGCCGGTTTGAAGACCTGTTCCGCTAGCCGCCGGCTGCTTACGCGAGGTCCAGGGCCCCCTCCAGATCGGCCCACAGATCCTCTACATCCTCGATCCCCACCGACACCCGGATCAGCTCGGGTGTGATTCCCATGCGCGCCAGCGTGCCCGCTTCCACCGATGCATGTGTCATCGTCACCGGGTGCTCGATCAGGGACTCCACCCCACCCAGCGATTCCGCCAGCGTGAACGTGCGAACGCCCTCCAGCAGGCGGAACGCCGCCTCCTGCCCGCCACGCACCCGAAACGAAAACGTGCCGCCGTAGCCGCTCATCTGCCGCCCGGCTAATTCGTGCTGCGGGTGCGAATCCAGTCCCGGATGCAGAACCGAGGCGACCTTCGGATGCCGCTCCAGCCGCCGGGCGATCGTCAGGGCGTTGCGGTTGTGTTCTTCCATGCGCAGCGCCAGCGTCTTGATCCCGCGCAGCACCAGAAAGCAATCCTGCGGCCCGGCGCAGGTGCCCATGGCGTTTTGCAGGAACGCGATCTTGTCTGCGAGCGCCCGATCGTTCACCACCACTGCTCCTCCCACCACGTCCGAGTGGCCGTTGATGTACTTCGTCGTGGAGTGCACGACGATATCGACACCCATCCGAAGCGGCCGCTGAAAATACGGCGATAGAAAAGTGTTGTCGCAAATCGCCAGCGCGCTGTAGCGGTGGGCCAACGCGGACACCGCTTCCAGGTCCACCAGGTTCATCAGCGGATTGGTCGGCGACTCGATCCAGACTGCGCAGGCCCCCTGTTTCAGTTCGTGCTCCAGCGCCGCCAGGTCCCGCAGGTCCACATATTCCGCCGCGATCCCCTTGCCGCGGAATACCGCCTCGAACAACCGGTAGGTGCCGCCGTAGAGGTCGCTGTGAACCAGGACGCGCTGGCCTGCCTGGAACATCATCAGAACGGTCGTCTCGGCCGCCATCCCGGTGGCGAACGCGAAACCGAATTCGCCGTCCTCGAGCGATGCCAGGCACGTCTCCAGCGCCTTCCGCGTGGGGTTGCCGCTGCGCGAGTAATCGAACGGACCCGGCCGGCCGACTCCTTGGAAAGCGAAAGTGGACGTCTGGTAGATCGGCGTCATCACAGCCCCGCCGTGTTCCTCCGGGCACTGGCCTGCGTGGACCGCCAGAGTTTTGAATCTCATGCCCTCTACCCGATGCCTTCGAACAGCACCGAACTCAGATACCGCTCGCCGGAATCCGGCAGCACGACCACGATGGTCTTGCCGCGCAGCTCCGGTTCCCGGGCCAGACGCGCCGCCACGCTGGTGGCCGCGCCGCTCGAGATTCCCGAAAGGATGCCCTCTTCCCGTGCCAGCCGCTGGGCCATCTCGATCGATTCCTCGTTGGTCACCGTCTCCACGCGATCCAGCACGCTCAGGTCCAGCGTTCCCGGAATGATCCCCGCGCCGATTCCCTGGATCTTGTGCGGCCCTGGCTTCAGCGGCTCTCCGCGCAGATGTTGGCCGATCACCGGGCTCGCCGCCGGCTCGACGCCGACCGAGAGAATCGCCTTCCCGCGGCTGAGCTTGATGTAGCGCGAAACTCCGGTGATCGTGCCGCCGGTGCCGATCCCGGACACCAGCACATCCACCAGCCCTTGGGTATCTTCCCAAATCTCCGGCCCGGTGGTCTGAAAGTGAATCTCCGGGTTCGCCGGATTCTGGAATTGCTGCGGCAGCACGTAATGGTCGGGATCCGATTCGTAGATTTCGGTGGCCTTGGCGATCGCTCCCTTCATGCCCAGCGCTCCTTCGGTCAATATCAGCCTGGCTCCGAACGCCGCCAGCACTTTGCGCCGCTCGAGCGACATCGTCTCGGGCATGGTCAGCGTGATTCGGTAGTTCCGCACCGCCGCCACGAACGCCAGCGCGATGCCCGTATTTCCGCTGGTCGGCTCCACCAGCTCTTTCCCGGGTGTCAGCACGCCCCGCTTCTCCGCGTCCCACACCATCGCCGCGCCAATCCGGCACTTTACCGAATATGCCGGATTCCGCCCTTCGATCTTGGCCAGGACCGTCGCCTCGCCGTTGACCACGCGGTTCAGGCGAACCAGCGGGGTCTTTCCGATACTCAACGCATTGTCGTCAAACCGCATAAGTGATTAAGACCTTATTGCCATATATTAGATCGAGATTAGGGCGATTGCAAATCGCGAGGTGGGCAGCGGCACTCATTTTCCTCTTGACAACCCGGGGCAATCTGGATAATCTCTATAGAGAATGGTACGATTGCTGATTTGCCTCGTTTTCCCGCAACCCTGTTGTTGCCGCTAATCCTCTCAACCCCGTAGTTCCATTAATAAAACAATAACTTAGGAGAAACAGGATGAACGCAACCACGGTTCGTCATATCGATACTCATTTCCCGGCTCCGCTTCCGGACGGGCCGCAGGCACCGGATTACCGAGGCATAGAAACGATTCTCCAATCCACGCTCCAACAGGTGGACGCCGAAGGTCTGTACCTCCACCGGCTCCGTCCCGAAACAGCGCGGGCCCACCTGGTCGCCTTCGCCGGCCCGCCGGCCGAAGAGTTCGCTGCACCCGCCGGCGAACATCTTGCGCGCAAGACCCCCATCGTGCTCCAGGCAGACGCGTGGCGCGACGCGCGGCTGGCCAGGTTCCCCGAGTTCGCAGCGCACAAATTCAAGGGCGCCGTTTCCATCCCCGCAGTCGAGTCCGGCATCACCATCGGCATCCTGAACGTGTGCCGCCGGTCCGGTCTTCCCCTCAAGCCCGGCGAGCTGGCGCTGCTGCTCCAACTGAGCCTGCCGCTCGGCGCGCTACTGACCGCGGCGGAAACCAACCAGGCGCTGCGCACGGAGGTCGGCCGGCTGGGCCGGCAACTGGCCGACCGCAAGATTATCGAACGGGCCAAAGGGCTGCTGCAGTCGCGCTTCGAATGGACCGAGGAGCAGGCCTACGGGCACCTCCACCGCACGTGCCACCGGCGCCGCGTCGCCATGCGCGAAGTGGCCCTCGAAGTCATCGAAAACGGCGGCCTGCATCTTCTCGGGGAGGTGGCCGGTGCGGAATGACAGCCTGCTTCCCACGCGCAAGGACTTCCTGCGGGCGGTCGCGGGCACGGCGCTGCTGGCGCGGCCCCTCGCCGGCGCGAGCGGGCCGAAGATCCTGATGGTTGTCGCCCATCCCGACGACGAATACGCCTTCGCCGCGACCACGTACCGTCTGGTCCGCGAACTGGGCTGGTCGGCCGACCAGGTGGTCATCACCAACGGCGAATCCGGCTATCGCTATTCCGCCCTGGCGGAAGCCTTCTATGGCATGACTCTCGCCGATGAGCGCAACGGCCGCGCCCGCCTGCCGGACCTCCGTAAGGAGGAGGCCATTCGCGCCGGCAAGATTCTGGGCATCCGGCAGCACTACTTCCTGGACCAGCGCGATCTGGGTTTCTCCAGGGACGCCGCGACGGCGGATGCCTCCAACTGGGACCGTCCTCATCTGCTCGCCGTGCTGGGCGATCTGCTGGCTCGCGAGCGCTACCACGCGGTCTTCACGCTTCTGCCCACGGTGCAGACACACGGCCATCATCGCGCTGCGACGATCCTGGCGCTGGAAGCGGCGGCGCGCCTTCCCGAGGACCAGCGGCCGCTCTTCTTCGGTGTGGAACCCCAGGCTCGCGCCAATGCGCCGCTTCAATTCGGGGGCCTGCCGTCGCAACCCCTGACCGCGACGCAATCGGCGGAACCCGTTCTGACCTTCGATCGTGCCACCCCGTTTAGCCGCCAGGCCGCGCTCAATTACCAGGTAGTGGTGAACTGGGTCATCGCGGAGCACAAATCCCAGGGTCTGTTCCAGATGGATGCCGGCCAGCACGACCTGGAGCGGTTCTGGCTTTTCGCCGTCAGCGGCGGAAACGCCGTCCAGCGCGTGAGCCAACTGCGCGCCCAACTCTCGCCGCCGCTGCACACTAGCGCGGCGCGCCAGTAAGAAGCGGATACGCCTCGTCCGCCACGTTCAACGCACAAGGTCGGATTACCAACCGGCCCTTCAGACTGGGGGCCGATTCCACGAGGCTGAACGGCGGTTGGTTCAGTTCGGCGACCTGAACGGAAGCGGCCCGGCTTCACAAGGCCTCGGCGGCCCGGCCGACATTCCGCGGCGGAATTCTGGAAAAACCGGCCGCCCCTACAGTTCGCCGGCGTTCCCGCCGATAAATAGTGCATGGACCAAAGGCGTGAACGCCGCTTTTCGACCGATCAACCCGTCGCGGTCACGGTTCTCGGCGACTGCGAGACACGGCAGACCGCAACAGTCAAGAATGCCTCGAGTCGCGGTATGGCGCTCGAGATGACGGCGCCCGTGGCCCCCGGCACGGCGCTCAAGATCGAATTTGAAGATGCAGTGGTGCTCGGCGAAGCCGTGTTTTGCCGCAGTGGGCCCGATTCCCATCTCGTAGGAGTGGAACTGGATCAGGTGCTGTGCGGCCTCGCTGAACTCAGCCGAAGGCTGCGGGAGTTTGCCGGCGAGGAAGGCTCAGGATCTGAGGTGTCGTACGCCTTGAACCACCGAAACGGCCAAAACGGCGAGCAACGCCAGAAATAGCAGGATGGCGGCCCTCTGGGCCAATCGTCCGCGCATGAGATGCCGCTGGAGAATCCTCATCATCGAGCGCCCGCTGTCTGATTAACATAACGCGCAACGCCTCGATCGCGTTTCAGCGATGCGCTATCCTGTGTGTTCTCATGAAGCGAAATGCGGTGGTCTTCGGGGCTGCCGGCCAACTCGGCGTGGAACTGGTCCGGGGACTCCGGGCTCGTAGCTACTCGGTCATGGCGTGGGACCGCGCTCAGGTCGACATTACCGACGCTGCTGCGGTGGAGAACGCCGTGGCCCCCTGTGAACCGGAAATCGTCCTGAATGCGGCTGCGTATAATCAGGTGGACGTGGCCGAAAAAGAGCCGCAGGCCGCGTTTTTGGTGAACGGGTTGGCTGTTCGCAACCTAGCGCTGGCCTGCCGCCAGGTCGATGCGCGCCTCGTCCACTTCTCGACCGACTATGTCTTCGACGGCCAGGCCCGCCATCCCTACGCGGAGGACGATCCCACCCATCCGCTCAGCGCCTACGCGGTCTCCAAACTGGCCGGTGAACTGTATGCCCAGGCTTACCTGGACAAGGCCCTCGTCGTGCGAACTTCCGGCGTGTTCGGCGCTGGAGCGATGGGCACGGCGCGCGGCAATTTCGTCGAGCTGATGCTGCGCCTGTCTGCTTCGGGCAAACCGATCCGCGTGGTGGAAGACCATGTGGCTTCACCCACGTTTGCGCCGCTGCTGGCAGCCCGCACCGTCGACTTGATCGACCGCGAACTGGCCGGCGTCTTTCACATCGGAGGCGGGACGCCTATGTCCTGGTTCCACTTCGCGCGGACCGTCTTCGAGGTAGCCGGCTTGAAGCCTCTGCTGCTCGCCTCCGACGAGCGGGAGTATCGCACCCGCGCCCGGCGGCCAAAATATTCAGCCCTCTCCAACGCCAAAATGGAACGCCTCGGACTCGAGCCCATGCCGCCCGTCCGCCGGGCCGTCGAACTCTATTTCGAAGAACGGCGGACGGTCAGCGGGCCTCCGGTTTGACCGCGTAGTAGCCTTTGCGCGCCTGGGCCTTCAGGTCCTTATTGGACAGTTTGATGTCCAGTTTCCGGTAGGAGCCGTCCTTGGTATCGTTGTTCGGCGTATAGCCGATGGCATACTGGCTGCGCATCTCGTCCTGAAGTTCTTTGAACGTTTCGCCCAGCGGATGCCTGCGGTCCACTTTGTACATATGCCCGCCGGTTTCGTCCGACATCTTCCTCAGCGCGCCTTCTCCACCTCCGCCGCCGAACATGATCCCGTAGCCGCCGTATGCGCCCGGGTCGGAGTAGTCGATGCTGTAAATCACCGCGTCGGCTTTCTGCGCCGCCTCGACCGCCTGGTTGATGCTTAGGCGGCTGCCCTGGTCCACCCCGTCGGTGATCACCACAATCACCTTGCGTCCGACCTCGGTCCGCAGCTTGTCCGTGGCGGCCAGGTAGATGGCGTCGTATAGCACCGTGCCGCGAGGCCCGCCGGCCGTCGGCACCGGACCGGGATGAATGCCGCCAACGCCCGAACTCACCCTCAGGTGGTTCAGCCCGTCGGTTAACAGCCGCGCCGAATTGGTGTAGTCCTGTAGCAGCTCGGATTCCTCTCCGAACATGATCAGAAATGCTTCGTCCTTCTTGCGCAAGACCTGGCCGAAGAACTGCGAGGCGGCATCCCGCTCGACCTCGATCAGGTTGCGCTGGCTGCCCGAGACATCCACCAGCAGGCCGATGGTCAGGGGAAGGTCCGTCTCTTTGGTGAAGTACTTGATTTCCTGGGGCTTACCGTCCTCCAGGACGGTGAAGTCCTTCTTCTCCAGGTTGGAGACCAGAGCGCCGCGCTTGTCGCGGACCGAAGCCAGAATACTGACCACATCGACGTCCACCTTGATGGACGGCAGGTCTTGCGCCACCAACGCGGCGCCAACGGCAAACAGAAATGGCAATCGCATCCCGGTACAATAGGGGTGACGTACCATCTGGGCCAATTGTTTCAACATGAAGGAAGCCATTCATCACCTCCGGAGGTCGGACCCGGTGCTTTCCGGGATTATCGACCGTGTCGGCGACTATCGTATCGAATTTCGGGACCCGGATTTCGAAACGCTGGTAAAATCCATCGTCTATCAGCAGCTCAGCGGCCGGGTTGCCAGCGTGATCTTCGGCCGCCTGGCGAAGGCCGCCGGAGCAAAACTGACGCCCGAGAGCGTCCTGAAGCTGCGCCCGTCGCGGATGCGGGCGCTGGGGCTTTCCGGGCAGAAGACCGCGTATATCCGCGACCTGGCGCGCCACGCCCGGGACGGCGGGCTGGCTTTCGAGCAATTGCAGGAACTTGCGGACGCCGAGGTGATCGAGCGCCTGACCCGGGTCAAAGGAGTAGGAGTGTGGACGGTCCACATGTTTTTAATCTTCGCCTTGCGGCGGACCGACGTTTTGCCTACCGGCGACCTGGGAATCCGCAACGCCATTCGCAAGGCATACGGACTGGCGGAGTTGCCGACCCCGGACGAAATCGAGGCCATGGCCGAGCGCTGGCGGCCCTATTGCACCGTGGCGAGCTGGTACTTGTGGCGGAGCCTGGAGCCGAATGCGAACCTCTAGGAACATTAAATTTTCCACAAAATGTTGAATGCGTTAGCGGGAGCGAGATAACATTGAGGTCAGGAATTCAGACCTTAAGATACGGATTACCCCGAAGAATCATTCCAAAGGAGATAGAAGAACCAATGCGCGCACTGAAAGTGGCGGTACCGACGATCCTGTTGCTGGCGGGCTTCCTGCTGTGCACTTCGGCCGGTTTCGGCAAGCCGGAGTACATGAAGAAAGAGAACCTCAAGTCCTGCACCACGTGCCACAGCAAGATGGAAGCCAAAGAGAATATGGCCAAGAACCTCAACGACACGGGCAAGTGCTACGCCAAGAACGATCACTCGTTGGAGAACTGCAAGAAATAGCCGAACCTGGCGGCGACTGGTAGGCGCAGGCTGGCGTCCTGCGCCACACCATCACTGCGAATAGCGCTGTTTCCAGCCGGAGAGCGCCTGGGCCAGTGTGGTCCGGATGGTCAGGAACTGCGGGTTGACGTATTGATTGACCCTCTCGGTGGGGTCTTCTGCCAGATCGTAAAGCTCACCCGGGCCTTTGCCCCCGTCCCTCATCACCAGTTTGTATCGTTCGATTCGGGCCATCTCGGTGTTCTGGTAGTGGCCGAACACCGTCTTACGCCAGGGTTGCTTTTTGGGCAACGGCTTGCCGGTGATGGGGAGGAGATAGCTGCGGCCGCAGAGGTTGGCGGTGGGCGCCGGGGCGTCGAGCAGGTCGCAAAGGGTCGGCAGGAAATCGTAGGTGCTCACCAACTCGGGGCGGATGCCCTGCGCCGGGACGTGGCCGAGCCAGCTCCAGATGAGCGGCGTAGCGACGACTTCCTCATACATGTTCACCGGGTCGGACGCCTGGCCGGAGTCCCACAGGCCGTGGCGGCCGAGCAGGGAACCGCAACTCGAAGCCACGATGATCAGCGTGTTTTCGAGCAGTTGTTTTTGCGCCAGCCCGGCGACGATGGTCCCCACTTCGTCATCCAGGGCAGTGACGGCGGCGGCGGCCTTCCGCGCGTTGCCCACCACGTCGGCGAGCATCTCCTTGCCGGCCCTGGCGTTGGGCGCCGCCGCACGCTCCAGGTTCAAGGTGTCGAACTTGGATTGCGCATAAAGTGCGCGGTACTTCCGGTCGATATTCTCATAAGGCGGCTGTAGACCGGAGAAGCCCGCCAACAGAAAGAATGGCTTGGCGCGCTCCTGTTGGCCGAGGAACTGGCCGGCGGCGCCGGTATCGGCGGAGTGGGTGGTGTATTGGAGACCGGCCAGCAGTTTGCCCAAGGTGTCTTCAGCACCGGCGGGGCTCTCCGCATCGCCCAGTTGCATGGGAGTGCGGCCCGTGAACATGGTGGCCCGGCTCAGCGCGGGTGCGGGGGAGCACACCAGGTGGTTCGAAAAGCGTGTGCCGGTCTGCGCCAGGCGGTCGAGATTCGGCGTTCGAATCTCTTTGTTGCCGTATGCTCCGAGCATCCAGGCGGACAGTCCATCCACCAGGATCAGCACCAGGCTGGGCCGCTCGGGCGCGGGTTTCCTGGCGAGGGCGGGCAGGGCCAAGCTGCCGAGAAAGAAGCGGCGCGTTTGAGACATGGGTGAAATACAAGTATAAGGGGGGACGGTTGTTGGCGGGGGGCGGAACGCATTATAGTTGGTTTGGAAGATGAATCTGCCGAACACACTGACGATTCTCCGAATCTTCTTCGTGCCGCTGCTGGTGGCGGCCCTGGTTCAGGAGAATGTCGGTCTCCGGTTTGGCTCGGTGCAGGTGACCAACGAGTGGCTGGCGCTGGCGATTTTCCTGGTCGCCGCGGGAACGGACCTGCTCGACGGATACCTGGCGCGGCGCTGGAGCCAGGTCACCACCATCGGCACGCTGCTCGATCCCATTGCCGACAAACTGCTGGTGTCGGCCGCGCTCATCTCCCTGGTGCAGGTTCGCGTGCTCCCCGGCTGGATGGCGATTCTCATCATCGGGCGGGAATTCGCAGTGTCCGGCCTGCGCAGCATAGCCGCGGCGGAAGGCTACACCATCAAGGCGAGCGACCTCGGCAAAACCAAGATGTTCTCCCAGGTGGTGGCCATCTCGGTCATGCTGGTGAGCGTGCGCCATCCCGCCCTGCTGGTGCCGGGCAAGGTCCTGATGTGGACCGTCATCTTCTTCGCGCTGATTTCCGCGGTCAGTTATTTCGGGAAATTCTGGCACAAAGTGGATGAGCGCATCAAGCTGCGCCGGCGGCGCGAATTGCTGACTCTGGAGCGCAAGCGGCAGAGGGCGCAGATACGTCAGCGCAGAAAGTCGTCAAGCTCCAAGGAAGGTTTAGGAACCGCGATCTGGAAGCCGCCGGAAGTGAATTGAACGGTGCGAACCTGCCCCCGCGGGCCTACCGATCCGATCGGTTTTCCATTAAACGTAATGCTGACGCCGCCGGCGTTGCCGAGGCGCAGCAGGACGCTATCGTTGGCTTCGACGGTGCGGGTCTGGTTGGGTTCGAGAGTTCCGGAGAAGGAATATTTGCCGTCGGTGCGCGCCAGAACCCAGACTGGCTCATCCGCGGTGACTTCAACGCGCAGGGCCGCGTTGGGATTCGGCGCGGGCGCCGCCGCATCGGCTGCGCCTGGCCGCACGATCGGAGGGGCAGCTTTCGCGATTTCGGTCTGCGGATGCAACGCGGCGGCGGGTGCGCCGGCGTGCTCATCCGGCTGACGCGGCGAGGGGGCGGCAGCGGCAGGTTCGGTGGGATTGGTCCCTTCTGAGGGAGAGGGCTGAGGCTGCTCGGGAGTGGCCTGCGGCGGCGCCGGCTGCTCGGGGCGGGACGCCTCGGCGGCTTGCACCCGAGTGGCGGTATCCTCCCGCGCTGCGACCGGACGGCGGCTGCGTTGCCACCAGGAGTAGACCAGCGAGCAGACCAGCATCACCACCACAACCCCCGCCAACGCCGGCAGCGACGACGACCACGAAAAACGCCTTTCCGCGCCTACCCACTCCTCGACGGGCGGTACTCGGATCTCATTGGCCGATTGCAGGGGCTCCAGGGCGGGCCGCGACGTGAAAGAAGACTGGGGTTCCAGAATGTGCTGCACTTCCGCGGCGAGTTCGTCTTCGTCGAGTTCCAGGAGGCGGGCGTACTGGCGAACAAAGCTCTTGGCGAAGACGCCGCCTGGAAGCTTGTCGAACTGCTCTTCCTCGATAGCCTCCAGGAACCTCAGCGAGATTTTCAGCTCTTGCGAGATCTGCGACAGTTCGAGGTTTCGCTTCAACCTTTCACGGCGGAGGGTCTCGCCAACGGACATCATAGAAGTGGCCACCAAGCCTGTTAAGTCCATAATACAACGGGTGAAAGGCTGAACAGCAGATTTCGCGCGGATCGCTACCGCAGTTCGACTAACTCGTAGTCCGCGAGCGACGGTATCCGGAACTCGGAATACCCGCCGGCGCGCGTGAGCGCCAGGTCCTTGCCCGCCCGTACCGCGCGCGCCGACCGGAAAGTGCCTTTCACCTGAACGCTGATGTTGTTCATGGGCACGGCGCTGAAGTATGCCGTCTCGGAATGTCCCGAGATATTTACCAGGTGGACCAGGCGCCGGTCCCCGCGGCTCATCAACGTGACCTCCACCAGCGGATGCGCGTCGGTCTTCAACTGTCGCCCTTGGGGCAGCAGGTGATCGATCAGATCCCGCATCAGCCCGGCGTGCGCCTCCGAGCTGTGCAGATAGTAGAGCGCTCCCAGGTTCCAGGGAAGCCACGCCACCGTGCCCTTCCCGAACTGCTTGAGGATCAGCCCCGGAGCATCCGTGTCCTTCCAATCCACGTGCACGAACTCCGGCGGTCCGTACATGGATGGCGGGATGAAGGTCAGCGGACCCTTGGCCCGGACCTCGAGATAATCGCCGTACACGAACGTGACATCTGTGTTCTTCAGCGAGGGAAACAGCGTCTTGTCGCGAATGCGGAGGTATGCGCCATCCGGGTCCTTCCACAGCTTTACGACCTCGCCCATGTCGAACGGCGGAGCAACCGGGCTCGCGATCACGACGTTCCCGCCATTCCGGACGTACTGCTCCAGTTCTTTGGGCGCTTCGCCCGCGGCGATCACCAGGTCCACTTCACGCTTGCCCAGCCAATCCAGGTTGTCCACCACTCCGAACGGAATGTGCTCTTCCGACAGCAGGCGGAACATGCCGCGATACGCGCCTTCCGTCGAACGAAAACCTCGGGCGCCGCCTCCCAGCAGAAGCACGCGGGCCTCCGGTGTCTGGCCGGTGAAGTAGCTCTCGTGTTGCTTGAGCCAGGCGAAGATCGGCTTCGCGGCTTCGAGCGCGGTGCGGTCCTCCTGCTCCAGCGTGCCGTGAACGTTGATGGCCGCGGGCCCGCCGTTGGCCACGTTCTGCCATAGCCGCGTGCGGATTTCCTCGCGCGGAACCATGGCGAACCGCCACGGATAATCGAGGAACGACATGCATTGGTTGATCGCCTGCTTTTGCGGGTAGGTGTTGCGCGCGCGGTTCACGTTGTCGCTCGACGCGTATGGCCAAAGGGGAAGCGCCCGCCTGACCGCGGTGTTCGACTCGGAGAAGACCATGTCGGCAATATCCGGAGATGTTCCCACCAGCGCGGCCGTGGGGCGCTTGCTTTTGATGAGCTGCCGGATCGTCTCGGACATGCTGACGGTCGCGGCATGCAGGAACGACTCGTAATCCGCGTCCGGTCTCTCGGGCAGATTGCGGCCAAAGCGCGCGCGGAACAGTCTCTGGCAGTTGTCGCAGTGGCAGAGTCCCAGTGGATGCCCGCTGTAGTCGGACGCCGGGTTGCTGAACATGTTGAAGAACAGGCCGTCCACGTCGTAACGCTCCAGCGCCTCGGTGAGAATCTCGACCGCTTTCTCGCGATACCAGCCGCCATTCACGCAGGCCTGGTAGAGACCGTTATAGACCGCCGGCTCGCCGTCAGACCGTTTGAAAAACCATTCCGGGTGCGCCTCGTACGCGTCCTTGCGGGCCTTGCTGAAATCGAATCGGCCGACAACCCGGATGCTGCGCGCGTGTGCCTGTTTGAGGACCTCGCCGAAGGTATCGTGACCCGAAGGTATGGAGGGGCTGACGTAGTGGTACTGCACTCTGCTCGGATAAAATGCCGAGATGCCGCCCATGGCCATCAGGAGCACATTCGCGTTGAACTCCGAGACCTCGGCGACATACTTCCCGGGATCGAGCGATGCGTCCGTCTCCCGGAGATTAGTCTGAAGCCAGCGGATGGGTTCGCGCATCCACCAATCCTGCTGGCCCTCGGAAACCGCGCAAAGAAGAATGAGCATGGCGAACATCGTGACCGGTTTCATAATTGCGGATACTCCATGATATTGCGCGGCGGGCGGCGAATGCCGCTCCCCCTCACCGGTGAGGCCCGAGCGAGCCTTCCAGCGCGATTCTGACGAGCTGACTGCGGGTCCGGACCCCCGTCTTTTGAAACAACTGCTGCAGTGTTGCCTTGATTGCGCCATCCGTCACGCCGAGTTGCGCGCCAATTTCCTTATTGCTGAGGCCCTCGAATATGCCTCGAAGAACTTGCTGCTCGCGCTCCGTCAGGAGGGGGTTGACTCTCTCATCCTCCCGCTGGTCAATCCGATCGGCCATGAGTTGGATCACCTTGGGATCGACCCAGATCTCTCCACCCATAATGAGCCGAACCGCTTTGGCAAGCGTGCCTGGAGAATTGTGCTTGAGGAAAATGCCCGACGCGCCCAGGTTTAGCGCGGTCGACGATTCTTTCGCGGTCATTCCAGCCGTGACCATCAAAATCCTTCCGGTATAGCCGGCCCGGCGCGCAGAGGATATGAAGTGACTCCCATGATCCCCGCCGAGATCATAATCCAGCAGAACGACATCGGCAGGCTGGCCGGCCAGAATCTCCAGAGCTTCGGCGGATGACCCGCAACTGGCCACGATTTCAAAGTCAGGTTCCAACGCTAGCAGCCGGCTCAGGCCTTCCCGAAACAGAATGTGGTCATCGATCAACAACAGCCGTATTCGTTCCATTCCCGCCTATCCGTTCATGTTGCAACCGGTCCGAACCGGCTATCGCCAGGTCGATGACAAAGGAACACCCTGGCATCGACGGGTCGTACCGGAGCTCGCCGCGGAAAGCCCGCACAAAGGCACGTGATATGTACAGGCCCAAACCGGTTGATTCGGCGCCCTGCTGGAATGGCTGAAAAAGCTTGGCCACCGAACTCATTCCCGGCCCTGTGTCGGTGACTCTCACCGATACAACGCCCTTTCCCACAGATGCTGAAATGTCGATTTCCTTGACCTGCGCCCCCTCCAGGGCTCGCTCGCTGTTCTTCGTGAGGTTCAAGAGGACCTGCAGCAGCCTGTGCCGGTCGGCCCACACGGGCGGAAGGTCCTTGGCGATATCCCAGTGCACCGAAATGTCCGCTTCGTGGCAACAAGGTTCGAGGACGATTCGAAAATCGTCCAGGGCTTCGGACAGATCGATGGCGCCGGCATCCGATTTGCTCGAGCTTTGAGTCAGTTCCAGCGAGGCAATCCGGTTCAACGTTTCGACCAGGGAGCCGAGCGCCTCGAAATCCTTGTTACTGCTCAGGATTCCAGTCCGTACCAGGTTCTCGTGCATGATCGTGATGGCGCCGCAGACGTTGCGGATTTCATGGGAGACCGCGCCTACCAGGATCCGCGAGCCGGCCATGAGCTGTTCCAGGCTCGACTCTTCGCGATCCCGCAGGTCTTCCGAGGCGTCTACCACCAACGCGGCCAGCCTTGGTCCTGCTGCCGTGTTGTACGTAGAGAAAAACACGTTGGCCAGGAAGACCTCTCCGTTGCCCCGCTCGCCGCGGCATTGCATTTCGGTGCGGAAAGTTTGGTGTGGCTCCGACGAAGACACGCGTCCCAGGGCCGGGATGTAGTTGCAAATCGACTTCCCCGGCAGTTCTCCCTGCCTTAGTCCCATGAGCCGATGGGCCGCGGAATTGGCCCTCAGAATCCGGTAGTCCGTGCCCATGGTCAGGATGGCGGCGGGACTGCTCTCGATCAGGAATTCGAGCTGCTCTTCCGCTTCGCGCCGGGCGGTCGCCTCCAGCTCGTAGCGGCGGCGGTCTTCGGCCTCTCGCCGGCTGCGCCTCGTGAGTTCGTACGAGAACAGACCGCTGCCCGCCAAGGCAGCGAAAACCAGAATGTCCTGTGGGAGGGAGGTCGACAGCGTAAAAGGGAACGGGGCGAAGAAATCGGAAAGGAACGTGCAGAGGAGCGCTGTGAGTACGATCTGCCACCGTGGCAGGACCGCGCCTGCCAGGAGAATTGGCAATAGGTACAAAAAGCCAAAACTGATGTTAAGGTCTACCCGCCAATCGATTGCGGCGATGATGAGGATCAGAAGGCCCGCAAGTGCCACTCTCTGGAATCCCGGCCGCTGACGGATGGCCATTCGGCGATCCTCCTCCTCAGATTCTAGGGTGAATCGGTGTGGCGGGCCAAGGCCCCGACTGAAAGATAGGTTGTCTTCTGCCAAAAGATAGGTGGCTGACATCGATCGGACCCGGATAAATTCGAAGAAGGCAGCAGCATGCCAAGTCCAAGACCGTGTGTCCAGCCCCTTTTTCATGCCAAGCGTTGTGGATTGTCGAAAGCTCTGGACGGAGGTGAAATGCAGCGCCTGTTGAGGTGCCTGTGGATTGGGGTCGCGCTTGCCGGCAGCGTGCCAACCGGAGTGTTCGCGCAGAAGTCGCTGACCTGGCAGCAGGCTAAGGACGAATTCGAAGCCGCCAATCCTGCTCTGCTGGCCGGCCGCATCGGCATCGGCGAGGCGAAAGCCCAGGAGATCACCGCCTGGCTGCGCCCCAATCCGGACATGACCACCACGCTCGATCAGCTCGCTCCCTTCTCTGGCAACCCCTACCGTCCGCTCGGCAGCGCT
>DASQZT010000079.1:0-8488 GCA_035638575.1 Bryobacteraceae bacterium | reverse complement strand
GCGCAACAGCTGCGCGAAAATGCTGCATACTCGATTCATGGCGGAAGTCCTTTGGGCTAAGATCGGTTCTAGGCAAACCCAGATCTGAACTTAACAGGATTTCCGCCAGTGCTACAAAATCGTCTTGGACAGGAGTGGTTGGCAACCCGCCCGGCGAGCGAAGCTCGCCTGTTCTTCCCCCACCTCCTGCTACACTGGCATCACCGATGTCCCAATCATGGCTGGGAATCCGTGTAAGCGCCGTACTCGCGATTCTGGGCAGCGTTTTGACGCTGCTGTTTTCCGGACTGCTGGTGTGGACAGCCTTCTTCGCACACGGGTTCGCGCCGGGTTCCCCGGCCGACACCGGGCTCATGAAAGGCGTGTTGATTGCCCTGACCGTATTCTTTATCGGCCTTACCGTGTGGGGCGTGGCCACCGGCGCTGGCATCTTCCGGCGGCGCGGGTGGGCGCGCGTTTCCATCGTGATCTTCGCCGTGCTCCTGGTGGGCATGGGCGGCTCCGCCATGCTCGGGATTTTCTTCGTGCGCCTGCCCCCGTCGCCCGATGTTTCCGAGCAGATCATGCGCAACATCCGGCTGGCGATGGCGGCTTTCTACGGCGGGCTGCTGCTGATCGGTGTATGGTGGCTGCTGCTGTTCAACTCCGCCCGCGCCAAACAGTACTTCACGTCCGTCGAGGCGGCGCCCGAAAGCGGCCGGCCGCTGAGCATCACCGTCATCGCCTGGTATCTCCTGCTCCTGGCAGCGGGCACCGCCGTCGGCGCGGCCACGCGGCTGCCGGCGATGCTGTTCGGCCTGGTCGCCACCGGCTGGAGCGCGATGGGAATCTACACCGTCTACACCGCGGTGGGGATCTATCTCGGCACGGGCCTGTTGCAGTTGCAGAAGCTGGCGCGGACCGGCGCGATCGTCTTCTTCCTCTTCAATGCGGCCAACTCGGTCGTATCCATCGCAATGCCCGGCCTTGCCGGCCGGATGCAGGCATTTCAAGACGTCCTGCCGCGCGCCTTCCAATCCCCGCAGGCCGTTCTGCCGGCAAGCAATTTCTGGATTTTTGCCGTGACCGGCGCGCTGTTTGCCGCGGTTCCCGTCTGGTTCCTGGTCCGCCGGCGGCAGGCTTTTTACGCGCCCGCGGCGGATCAATCGTAAGCCGGCTTATGGTATAGTCGCCGCGTGAGCACGGGGTTCGTCGTCTTCGCCCACGGGTCGCGCATCGAATCGGCCAACGAAGCCGTGCGCGCCGTCGCCGCGCAACTCGCCGCCGCCGGCCCGTTCGACCAGGTCGAAGCCGCCTTCCTGGAGTTGGGCCGCCCCGACCTGGACGGTGCCGTCACTGCCCTTGCGGAACACGGCGCCCGGCGGATCGTCGTGATCCCCTATTTCCTGACGTGGGGCCTCCACCTCGAGCGCGACCTGACTCGGCTGGTAGACCAGGTCGCCCAAGCACACCATGACCTGGAAGTCGTGATGACACCCCCTCTGGACGGCCATCCCGGGCTGTTGGCCGTGCTCCTCGACCGCGCGCGGTCAATGCCTCCAGAATCGGATCAAGCACCCACGCCTCGGATTATCTATAAGTACACAGATCGAAACGGCGTCGAGAAGATTCTGTCGAATCGAACGCTGCGGTTTGCTCGTCCGTCCGAGATGAACGACCCCTTCGATATTTACATCGAAGATTTGCTTGGACTGGACCTGGAAGAGGTTCACGAGCGCGCCATCGATGCCCTTTGCGATCTTCTGACCAAAAATCCACAGGAATACTCGGATCGCTGCGGGGTCCCGTTGGAATCGGCCGAAGCATCGGCGAAAATTCTCAGAAATGCATCGGATGAGCGCACGGATGAAATCCGTCGGTATCTCAAATCTGTCGACATCGCCGCGCTGAGCCCGGAGTACAACGCCCTGCGTACCGAGCAACCGGCACTGCGCGATGCGGTTGTGAATCATCTGCGCAACTGCGCGATATTTTGCGCTAGCGGGACACCTTCGAATCTCTTGATGTGGGCTCATTATGCCGAGCAGCATCGGGGTGCAGTGCTGGGCTTCCTTCCTGACGTAGCGCGCGATTCAATGCTTACACAGATCGAGCCTGTCGCATATAGCGAGCGGCGACCATCCCTGCTTGATGATTCGAACCTGCTTGCTCGTCCCACACCTGAGTCTGCAGCCGCTGCAAACCGACGACTTTTCCTCACCAAAAGCAGTGAATGGAGCTACGAGCAGGAGTTGAGATTGTTTATCCCCGGCGAAATACAACCGGGACAGAACGCCACGTTCAAGCACTTCTACGCCACCGAACTGGTGGAGGTCTATCTCGGCTGCAGGATGAGCCGAGAAAATCGGGGCATGGTCACCGAGTTAGCAAAACGGTTGAACGCTGAGGCCCGCGTATTTTCAGTCGTCCTTGGTAGGCGAAAGTACGCCCTGGACATGTCTCGAGTTGCGTAGCTGCCGCGGCCCCCGGCTGCTGCGAATTTCGCGTGCCGCCGATTGGGAACCAACAAACGCCCTTGCTTATGCAAGACCCGCATCCCAATCGGCCGCGTCGCATCCATGTCGGAGCTGACCCGGGTTTTATGAGTTAAGCCGAGGCCATTCTCGGGTCGCTCGGCAACGGTCAGGCAACCGCCTGAAAATGAACGAGATCCGCTGCCTCCAGTCCCCGCCCGAACTTTGGCCGGTAAACGGTCACGTCATTTCCAAAAAAAATCCCGCTGATTCTAAATGCCTTATCCCCTCCGCCCACCCGAATCCCCCTTGTCGTCGCGTTACAGTATGGTCGGAATGACTGCATGTCAGCCAATCACCAAATCGAGGCCAACCGCCCTGACGATCGCCTGCCTCCCTTCAGCCCGCTCCGACCCGCCAAATCGGATTCCGCCCCCGGAGCCAATTCCGATAAGTCTTTCCGTTCCAACAAGAATTGGGTTTGCTCGTTCAGAATCGCCGACGTGCGAACTACCTGGCGTTCCCGCCGGGTTGCCCTCCACCAACGGCTTGATGACGGGCTGGTCGGAATCAACTGCATGTCAGCCAATCACCAAATCGAGGCCAACCGCCCCGACGATCGACTCTCTCCCTTCCGCCCGCTCCGACCCGCCAAATCGGATTCCGCCCCCGGAGCCAATTCCGCTAAGTCCTTCTTTTCCAATAAGAATTGGGTTTGCTCGTTCAGAATCGCCGACTTGCGAATTACTTGGCGTTCCCGCCGGGTTGCCCTTCACCCGCCGCCTGATGACGGGCTGGTCGGAATCAACTGCATGTCTCCCATTCATTAGATCGCGGCCAACCGCCCCGACGATCAACCCTCTCCCTTCCGCCCGCCCGGACCCGCCAGATCGGATCCAGTCACCGGGGCCAATTCCGCTAAGTCCTTCTTTTCCAATAAGAATTGGGTTTGCTCGTTCAGAATCGCCGACTCGCGAACCGTCTGGCGTTCCCGCCGGGTTGCCCTTCCCGGCGCCTAATGACGGGATGACAGAACCCTTTCACGCCTTTACCGGGCCGCTTCGAAGAAGCTCGACCGTCAAGCAGTGGTCTCTCATTTCGGCCGCCTGCAGTTCTCCGGCGGCCCCGAATTGCTGGCCTTCACGCCCCCCGCAGAAGAATATTAACAGGCCTTAATGCCTATTGATCTGCCATTGCTCTCGGCATTACTATTTGTTTGAGGGCGCAACGAAATTGAGTTGGCTCTCTCTGAGCCGAACTCCGGGTCCAATGTCGCGGTCCTTCGCAGGGAGTTTTGCGGGCCGTTCAGGGGTACCGGTGGCCGCGTTGTCAGCGCTGGTGCTCCTGTCGGGCCGGGATAGAGGAGACTGGATGATTTCAGGCCGCGGTTAAATTGGCCTTCAGTCGCTTGAATCGCTTTAGGGGAGGTTAGGAAGGCTTATGACAAGAGGTACATCGTCGTGGATTCGGTGCGTTGCTGCGCTCCTGGCGCTAGCCGGGGCCGGCAGCTTCGCCCGCGCTCAAGTTCTCTACGGATCGCTCACTGGAAACGTGACCGATCCCAGCGACGCTGCTATCCCGGGCGTCAAGGTCACGGCCCTCAATGGAAACACGGGAATCGCGCGTGACACCGACACCGATTCCCGGGGGGCCTACATTTTTACCAATCTCCAGATGGGCACCTACAGAGTTACAGCCGCGGTTAAGGGCTTCCAGACTCTGGTTGTGTCCGACGTCGTGGTGAACGCCAACGAGGTTCGCCGCCTCGACTTCAGGGTGCCGATTGCCACGGCCACCGAGACGGTGGAGGTCACCGCGAATTCAGCCGTGCTGCAGACGGACAAGTCCGACGTCCACGCGCAGATCTCATCCCGTGAAGTCACGGAATTGCCCTACAGCGGCGGAGAAGGCAAGAACTTCCAGAGCCTGCTTTACATGGTGCCCGGCGCCGGCGTTCCGGCCACCCGCGAGGCCAACTCCGAGGCGGGCAATCCACAACGGGCGCAGACCCTGTTCATGAATGGTGTCGCCTCCACCGGTAACAGCACGAAGATGGACGGGGCGCTCGTGGCGTACCCCTGGCTGCCGGTGAATATCGCCTACGTGCCCCCGACCGAAGCCATTGAAACCGTCAACATCACCACCAACTCCTTCGACGCCGAACAGGGTGCGGCCGGTGGAGCGGCTGTCAACGTGACCATCAAATCGGGAACCAACCAGTTGCACGGCGTGGCCTTCGAGCGCAACCAGAACAACGACATGACGGCGGTGAACTACTTCAGCCACACCAGCCCCATCAACAAGAACATTTTCAATCAGTACGGATTCGCCATCGGCGGGCCGATCTGGATTCCCAAAATCGTTCACGGCAAGAACAAATTGTTCTTCTTCGCGGACTATCAGGGCACCAAGAGACGCCAATACGCCCAGTCCACCAACCTGACGCTCCCCACTGCGGCCATGCGGACGGGAGACTTCAGCGCAACCGGCGTGACGATCTACGACCCGCTCACCGGGAACCCGAACGGAACCGGCCGCACGCCGTTCGCCAACAATGTGGTTCCGGCCAACCGGATCGACCCGGCTGCGACGACGATGACCGCTCTTCTGCCCGCGCTCACGCGCCCCAATGCGTTTACCAGTAATTACGACGCGTACGGCGCCGGCATCTACAATCGAAGCAACTCGGATTTCAAGGTGAACTATAATCCCATCGAGAAGGCGATGATTTGGGGCCGGTACAGCTTATCGCCTATGGATATTCCGGGCGTGTTTGTGCTGGGACCGGCGGAAGGCGATGTCTTCGCCGGAGGCCAGCCGGGCAAAGCCGGCGGACGGGTGCAGACCACCGCTGCGGGCTTCACTTACACAATCTCGCCGGCGCTGCTGGTGGACGGCAATGTGGGCTATACCCGGCAGAACATCGGTGCCACCGGCGATCCCCAGAATGGCGCCTACGGTCTGGATGTGCTGAAAATCCCCGGCACCAACGGCGTTGGATCAAGCTATGACGGCATGCCGGGATTCCAGGTCACCGGTGTCGCGAACTTCGGGAATACCAATACGGGAAGCCCGTTCAATTTCCGCGATAACCAATACACCACCGCGTTTAACGTGGGCAAGGTGCGCGGAGCGCACAACCTGCGTTTCGGATTCGAATACGACAAGTAGGCGCTCAACCACTTCCAGCCCCAGGGCGGGACCTTCGGCACGGCGCGCGGCACCTTTGGATTCCCCGGCGACCTGACCGCGCTAAACGGCGGCCCCACGGTGAATTTCAACGGGGTTCCGGCAAATTCCTGGGCCCAGTTCCTGCTCGGCTATCCCAGCCGGATGGGAAAGATCACCCAGTTCCAGAACCCCAATTCACTGCGGTTCTCCACTTGGGCGCTGTATGCGCGCGATCAGTGGCAGGTGACCCGCAAGCTGACCATCAACTACGGACTGCGCTGGGAATACTACCCGATTTTCTCTCATAACTGGTACGGCGCCACCCGCTTCGACCTTGCGACGGACACTATTCTGGTCGGCGGCGAGGGCGGCGTTCCATGGGACACCGGCGCCACCGCCAACAAGAAAAACTTCGCTCCCCGTTTCGGTTTCGCCTATCGTCTCGGTCCCAAGACCGTGGTCCGCGGGGGTTACGGCATTACCGTGGACCCGGACAACATGCGCAACCAGCGCAATGCGTTCCCGTCAGTGGTCAACCAGGACTATAACCAACCGGCTACCTATCAATTCGATACCACTCCCGGTGTGACCCAGGCCTCCCTCCGCACCGGCATGCCCGCGCCGGCGTTTCCGGACATCACGGTAGGCAAGATTACGCCGTCTACCACTTCATCCACCACAACGTATCTGCCCACCACCAACATGCAGGCTTCTTTCCCGCAGTACCTGAATCGGGGCTACATTCAGAGCTGGAACCTGTTTGGGGAGCGTGAGATCTCCTCCACGGTCACCGCCCAGGTGGGGTATACGGGCACGCACGCCGTCCACCAGCAGATGAACGTCAACATCAACGGTTCCGCTCCCAACACGGCGAATGCCGGCCGCCAGCTCTATCCCTACTTGACCACCGACTTTAACTTCCTCGAACCGTTCGGCGACATGACCTACAACGGACTGCACAGCAGGGTACAAAAGCGGTTCGGCGGGTCCATCATCGGTGTCGCCTACACCTTCTCGAAGGCCATCGACAACTATAACGGCGACAACGGCGACGGTACGCTGTGGCGCGCCTACCCGGTGTCGTTTGCCCTGAACAAGGCGCTGGCGGGTTTCGACCGCACGCATACGTTCCAGCTCTACCACGTCTACCAGTTGCCCCTCGGCCAGGGGCAGAGGTGGCTCAAGTCCGGCGCGGCCGCGTGGATCTTCGGCGGATTCCAGATCAGCGGCACCTTCAGCAAATTGAGCGGCCTGCCGTTCACCATCGGCTCCAACAACTCCGTTAACGCCGGCGGCCAGGCTCAGTCGGCCACCCAGATCAACCCGGTGGTGGCGATCCTCGGCGGCCACGACGCCAATACACCCTATTTCGATGGGACGGCTTTCACCAACCCGCCCGTAGGCACCCTCGGCACTACCGGCCGAAACCTGCTGCGCGGCCCGGGCTTCTTCAACATGGACGAAAGTGTATCCCGCACTTTCAGCCTTAAAGAAGGCCGAATCAAGTTGCAACTCGTGGGTGAGGCATTCAACCTGACCAATACGCCGTCGTTCTCTGTCCCGAACGCCACGTTCGCGGCGCCAACGCTGAATTCCGACGGGTCGGTCAAGAGCTACGGCAATTACAGCGTGATCACCGGCACCGTATCCACCGCGCGTCAGTTGCAGGTGGGCGGGTACATCCGGTTCTAACTACGAACGGAAATCGGCAATAGGGCGCGTCCGGGCCGCATGCGCGCGCCCGCAAGAACGCGGTTCCGGCCCCGGCCGCGCCCGCTGCGGGTGTGGCGCCCCGGCGGGCGGTGAATCAAGATGATAAGGAGGAGAAAATACGCGATGCATCGCGCGAATCGGTGGCTCTGGCTGGCGCTCGTAATAGCGCTGCCCGCTCCAGGCCAGCAGCCCTTCGCCTGGAAGGACGCGGGGAACGGCCGCATGGAGCTCAGCGAGCGGGGCAAGCCGGTCCTGGCCTATAACTACGGCGTGCAGCTCAAGGAAGGCGCGCCCGAAGACCGCAAACGCTGCTGCTACATCTTTCCCCTGCTCACGCCGGCAGGCGTTTCCATTCTGGACGATTTCCCCAAAGACCACTTCCACCATCACGGCCTGTTCTGGGCGTGGCCGGTGGTCGAGACCGGCGGCAAGTCTTACGATTTGTGGGAGACCGGAACGGCGAAGCTCCGCTCCGCGAAGACCCCGGTGGCCGGCGCCGCCGCGGGCGAGGCGCGATTGCAGGCCGCGAATTTCTGGCAGGCGGACGGCCGCGACATCGTGCGGGAGAGCCTGCGGCTCGTGGTCTTCCCTGCCCGCGACTCCGCGCGGGAGATGGACGTGGAGTTGACCTGGGAAGCGCTCGGCGCGCCGGTGACGTTGCGCGGCGCCCGCGATCAGAGCAAAAGCTACGGCGGTTTCTGCGCGCGCTTTGCCCCACGCGAGAACACCGTGCTGCGCGCCGATGGCGAGGTCCTTTCAAAGGATGAGGATTTGACTCCGCGCCGCTGGGCGGAGCTCGAAGCCGTGTACGGCGGCAAGCGGGCCGTCTTGCGCATCACGCCCGATCCGGCGGATTTCGGCGCGCCCTATCAGTGGTGCCTGCGGAATTACGGGTTTGTGGCGGCCTCGTTTCCCGGAAAGACGCCGTCGTCCGACGGGTTTACGCTGGAGCCTGGGAAGCCGCTGGATTTGAAGTTCCGGGTGAGGGTCGGCGATGCGCGCTAGTCTCCGGTTGTGGGGCACGGTCGAAAACCTATACCGATGCACCCGCAGTAGGGACGGGTGGAATGACCTGATAGCCCAGGGATCGAAGTTCCCGCACGAACTTGGCTACCCGGTTCCGAAGCAGCTTGGGGTTGGGGGCTTGTCCA
>DASQZT010000078.1:0-4510 GCA_035638575.1 Bryobacteraceae bacterium | reverse complement strand
CGTCTTGCCGGAGCCGGGGGGGCCGGTGATCAGGCGCATTTGGCTCCAGTGTACCGCAGGCGAACGGAAAGCGAAAACCGGGAACAGCGCTTACAATGAGTGGTGCACCCCGCGGTGCCCAAGAATGTCCAAACGTTCCGGCCTGATTTTGTTCGCCGCCCTCGCAGTGCTGTTCCTGGCGGCCAATCACGGCGCGTACAGCGGCTACTTCCAGGACGACGACTTCGACAGCCTCGCCTGGACGCCCTACGGTTCGGCGGCGGAATATCTCAAAGGCGTGCTCACGCCCAAGTTTTTTCCGAACAATTTCCGGCCGGTGGGCCATTTCTATTACCACGAGGCGGAGTATCTGTTCGGGCTCGGCTTCGCGAAGTGGGTCGCGGTGCTGCACGTGTTCCACCTGCTGAACGTGTGGCTGGTGTGGCTGCTGGCGCGCAGGCTGGGGGCGACGGCGTTCAGCTCGGCGGCGGGATGCCTGTTCTTCGCGCTCCACATGGCGCTGTTCGATGTGGTGTGGAAGCCGGCGTACTGCTTCGACCTGCTGTGCGCCACGTTCTGCCTTCTGAGCCTGCTGCTATACGCGCGCGGGCGCTGGATCCTGACCCTCATTTCGTTCTGGCTGGCGTACAAGGCCAAAGAGATCGCGGTGATGCTGCCGGTGGTGCTGTTGTGCTACGAGATCTGGTTCGGCGAGCGGCGCTGGAAATCGCTGGCTCCGTTCTTCCTGATTTCGCTCTCGTTCGGCATCCAGGGGTTGCTGATGAATCCCAACCAGGACAACGAGTACACATTCCGGTTCACTTTCGCCGCGCTGGCCAAGACCAGCCTGTTCTATGCGGCGCGCGTTTGCCTGGTTCCGTATCTCGGGCTGGCACTGCCGCTGGCCGCCGTGATGGCGCGGAACCGGCGCACCTGGTTCGGCCTCGCGGCGATGGCGGCGTTCTTCATCCCCGTGCTTTTTCTGCCGAGCCACGTGTTCAGCGCCTACTGCTACCTGCCGTTCGCCTGCCTGGCGATCGCGCTCTCGGGCATCGCGGAAGCGGCGCATCCGGCTTACACGGTGGTTTTCCTGCTGCTGTTGATCCAGCGGGACGTGCACGCTTTCCGCGTGCAACGCCGCGAGACGCTGGGCCGCGCAGCCGAGGTGCGGGAATGGGTGACCACGCTGGCGGCTTTCGCCAAGAGCGGCGAGCACGTGGACGAGTTTGTCTGCGACGGCGCGCCCGACGGTTTTCGGCCGTGGGGAGTGGAGGGCGCGATCAAGTATCTGTACCGGCGGCCCAACCTGAAAGTGGGGCTGGGGAGCGACGTGGGACCGGCCAGCGGGCGCGTCGCGCTATTGAGATGGGATGCCGGCGAGCGCCGCCTGCACATCGAGACGGTACAATAGCGATTTCATGCCGATCGATCTGGCCCTGCTGGCGCGGTACGACACGCCCACCATCTGCAACACCATCGAGCTGTTCGAGGTCCGCCCGCGGAACGAGGGCTACATGGACCGGCGCATCCGCGCCTGTTTTCCGGAGATGCCGCCCATGGTGGGCTACGCGGCGACGGCCACCATGCGCTGCGCGGTGCCGCGGCGCGAAGGCGACGTTTACGGGTCGCTGGACGAACAGGTGGCGCGCTTCGCCGAGCTGCCGGGCCGGCCGGTGGTGGTGTTCCAGGATCTGGACGATCCCGTGGTGGCGGCCACGTTCGGCGAAGTGATGTGCACGACGTACCAGGCGTTCGGCGCGGCGGGCCTCGTCACCAGCGGGGCGGCGCGCGATCTCGACCAGGTCCGGCGCATCGGTTTCCCGGCGTTCAGCAACGGAAGCATCTGCTCGCACGGCTACAGCCACATCGTGGACCTGCACCGGGCGGTGCGGGTCGGCGGCATCACCATTCACCCAGGCGACCTGCTGCACGGCGACGCCAACGGCGTGACCACTATCCCGCTGGAGATCGCGGCCGACGTGGCCGCTGCCGCGGCCGAGTTCGCGGCAGCGGAGAGCAGCGTGTTCGACTATCTGAAATCCGGAAAGCCAATTGTGGGGGGCTTCCGGGAGGCGCGGCAGGAGATGATGTCGAAGATCGCGGAGTTGGGGAAGCGGGTGAGAGGGCAAGGGCTCCGCCCTTGATATCCCTGCGGGATATGGGAGTCGAGGAAGTCAGGAGCCAGAAGCCAGAATGGCGGCGACGTACGCGCCGAGGAGCCGGCTGACTTCTTCCAACGCGGCGGACAGCTTTTGGGTATCGCCGTAGCCGAGGTCCTTGATGAGGATCAGAAAGTAGCGGCACTCTTCGACGGATCCCTCGGCCATATTCATGAAGCGAGCCTTGTCAGCTTTGCCGCGACGACGGAACCCTTCGGCGATGTTGGCCGGAATGGATACGGCGGCACGACGCATCTGCAGGGACAGGCCGTACGTCTCCTGCTTGGGGAAGCCCGTAGTGAGGGCGTATATTCCCAACACAAGCTCGTGAGCCTTCTGCCATACCAGCAGATCCTGAAACGTCCGGGCTGGTTTAGAAATGGCCATACAGCAGGAGGCGTTCACGGCGGTATGCTCCTGGTATCTCACCACACAGGAGTGTGCCATGAACGCCTTCGTCGAGCATCACAAGAATAGCATCCAGTTCGGGTATCGGTGTTTTGATCGGCTCTTGCTGAATGGATTGATTCAACCCTTCCAGCAGCCCGAGCGGGTGCTGGGATTCTTCAACACCTATCGCGAGGGAAAACGAGTGACCAGGAGGACCTTGACGGAAATCGCCGATCAGTTCCAGTATTGGCTGAAGAACCGAGCCGAGAAATGGGGCGCTCCGATTCTCGAACCTCCCGACGGCACCGGTGACGACAGTCGGCGGGACAAGTTCATGGACCCCTACTTCGAAAATGCCAAACCCAACCAGGTGGTGGCGATCCTGAAGGCGCGGGAACCGGCTCGCATTCTGGTGGCCATCGGAGACCGGGACAACGACAGCCCCCATCTGGAGTACAAGCGACGCTGGGTGAACCAGTTTAACTTCTACCTGAATGACCCACACTGGGGCCGGATGTTCGTCCGCATGTGCCCCTACTTCCCCTTTTCAGCACGGGTCTGCCTCAACCAGCATCACTGGCTGGCGATTCGGATGCGGGAAGAGGGGATCGATTTTCAGCAATGCACCAACGCCTTCCTGAGGTGCAGCAATCCGGCGCGTCTACAAGAACTCGCCGACTCCCTCACCACGCAGGACCTGTTGAAGTGCGGCCAGAAGTGGCTGGCAGCATTCACTCCGTTCATCTCGGACAAGGAACGGAAGCATGCTGGTTGTCAGCATCGCCTCTTCTTCTCGCAGGTGGAGTATTGTGACAACCTCATCTTCCATCGCCGCGCCGCGGTAGATGAACTCACCCAACGATTGCTGGACCTGAACCGAACCATCGGGCAACCCAAGAAGATCACCATGATCTTCGGACGCAAGGTGACCAAAGAGTACAAAGGCAAGCTGCAAACCGTGATCGAAGATCTCGACCTGCCCAATCCGGTGATCCGCAGTCATTACGGCCATGGCTTCGCCAAACAGTACGTTCGCGACGACCGGCTGCTGAGAACCGAGCCGGCCACCAACAACGTGTACGACTACGGCGTCAAGAAAGACGTCGAGAACCTTCCCCAACTTCGCGACAGGATGTCAGAGATCGTCGACAACTACCACGATGTCCAGCAGGATGTCTTGGAGACATTTGTCGACCGCGGGCAGTTACGGAAACTGGCCGAGCCCACGGTCCTCCCCAGCGGAAAGCGGATACCGGGCCTCAAGCTCGATCACCCCCGACAACTGGCGGTGATGCATTCCCTCGTGCGTTTCGCCAACCTTGCCGCCGGCGGCAGCTTTACTACTGCCGACCTCTACGCCCCGGCGCTGGATGCCCTCGGTTTGGCAGAAACGCAGTACTCGTTGGCCTCGTTCCGTTACGACCTCTCCAAGTTGCGCGCCAAAGGTCTGGTCGAGAAGGTCCCGCACTCCCGTCGCTATCGACTGGTCGGCAAGGGCTACTCGATCTGCCTGGTCTTCCTCAAGCTCTTCGAAAAAATCTACGCGCCTCTTACCGCCGGCCTGATGGCGCCTTTCAGCGGCGACCACATTCTGGCCGCAGAAAAACGCTGCCAACTCGACCGCCTGTATCAGTGCATCTGCGACAATCTGGATGCCCTCCTGCAAGCTGTTGGTCTCAAGATTGCCGCTTGATGCGCCGAAACGAGAACAAAATTCTCGTTTGGGACCCTATAACGGGGACTAACGACCTGCTGGTTTCTCCCATGGTGCTGCTCGAAATGCAATATCTGTATGAGCGGAAGCGCATGGCAGTGGCACCGGCCTCCGTGTATGCGACTTTGCACTCCAGTTTCGACATCGGAGTGTGCGGCTTCCCGTTTGCCGCCGTGGCCCTCGCAGCCACTACCGCCGCGCGGTCTGGTAGCTCACGCCCCCAGCAACTGGTTCACGTGGCGCATCACCTCGAACGCGTCGGCCACAT
>DASQZT010000077.1:0-9421 GCA_035638575.1 Bryobacteraceae bacterium | reverse complement strand
GATCCGGGCACGAAGTGGCAGTACAGCAACACCAACTACGTGCTGGCGGGCGCGATCTTCGAAAAGGCCACCGGCCGCCCGCTGATGCCCTTCCTGCGCGAGAAGATTTTCGACCCCCTGGGCATGACCTCGGCAGCTGCGTGCCTGCCCGTCGAGCCCGGCGACGCGGTGGCTTACACGCGCTATTCGCTCGGGCCGCCACGCCCCGCCGGACGCGAGGCCAACGGCTGGTATTTCGCCGCCGGCGAGCTGTGCATGACTCCGTCCGACCTGGCTCGCTGGGACATGGCCTTCCTGCAGAGGAAAATCCTCTCGGCGCGCTCTTACGAAGAGTTTGCGCGCGAGGTGAAGCTGGCCAACGGCGACGCCACGCACTACGCTCTCGGCCTCACCCTGGGCGAGCTGGGCGGCGCCCCCATGTTGCAGCACGGTGGCGAGGTTTCCGGCTTCCTCGCTTCGAACAGCATCTTCCCGACCCGCGATGGCGCCGTGGTAGTGCTGTCCAATCAGGATGGCATCAGCCTGGTCGGCCCGCTGTCGCGCCTGATCGCCGCGGCGGCCTTTCTGCCCGACCAGCCCCTGCCGGCGGACAAGGACACCAGGCGCGTCCAGCTGGTCCTCCAGGGGTTGCGCAACGGCAGGATCAACCGCGCGCTGTTCACCTCGAACGCCAACTCCTATTTCACCGAGACCGCGCTGCGCGACTGCAAGGCTTCCCTCGGCCCTCTGGGAAAGTTGAAATCGGTCGTTCCCGCCGGCGAAGGATTGAGAGGCGGCATGATCCACCGCTCCTATCGCGCGCAGTTCGCCAGGAAGACGCTGCTGCTCAACATCTACGTCCTGACCGACGGCAAGTTCGAGCAGTTTATGGTCGAAGACCAGATGTAGAGCGCGCTACGGCAGCGCGCCCACGCGTGGCCAGCCGTCTTCCCACACCAAAGTGGAAATCTGAAGAAAGGACCGGCCGGTCTTGCCGTCGTAGGCGTGGAACACCAGGTAGTCGCCGCCGGCCTGCTGTAGGACCGCTTCGTGGCCGGGTCCGCGCCAGTTGGGCGTGGTGCCTTCGATCACCAGCGAGCCGCCGCCTTCGGTCATCGGCTTTCCGGCTTTGTCGGCATACGGGCCAGTGACTTTTCCCGATCGTCCCACCACCACGTTGTACGTGCTGTTCGCTCCGCGGCAGCACCGGTCGAACGACACGAACAGGTAGAAGTAGCGGCCGTGGCGCACCAGGAACGGCGCTTCCACCGAGCCGCCGATCGGCGGAGTGCGCGGCCGGCTCGACAGAGAATACATCGTGGCGTCCTCGGCCGACAGCTTGCCGGTCGCCTCATCCACGCGCCGCATCTTGATGCCGCCCCAGAAGCTGCCCCAATCGAGCCAGACCTTGCCTTTGCCTTCGACGAACAGATTCGGGTCGATGGCGTTCCAGTCGTCTTTGTCCTGGAACGAGCGGAGCACCATGCCCTCGTCGGTCCACTTGTAGCTCGGGCTTTGCGGGTCGAGCGTCGCGTTGGTGGCCAGACCGATCGCCGAGTTCCGGCTGCCGAAAGTGGAGACCGCATAGTAGAGATGGTATTTGCCGCTGAAGAAGGAGATGTCGGGCGCCCATGCGCCGCGCGCGTTGGGGATCTCCTTGGTGGCCCACTCCGGAAGCTTGTCGAAGACGTAACCCGAGAGCTTCCAGTTGACCAGGTCTTTCGAGGTCCGGATGGGGATGACTCCCGCGCCCGGCCGGCCGCCGGTGCAAAAAACGTACCAGGTGGCGCCTTCCTTGATGATCACCGGGTCGTGAACGCCCTCGGTGTCGCCCTGAAGCTTTAGAACTTCGGGGGCCTTTTGCGCCGCGCCTCCAGACAGGCCAAAACCGATCAGCGCGGCTGCGGCGAACGCTTGTATGCGGGTCATGGCGTTCAGGCGAGCTTCGCCTTCAGCATGGTGTACGAGTGGGGCGGGAAGGTGTACCGCAGCTTCTTCCCCTCCGCGGTGACGGAACGCTCGACCGTTTTCACCGTGGTCTTGCCGAAATCGTTTTCGGCCTTGATGTCCGGGCCGTTCACTTCGGAGACCGCCACGGGGCCGGCGAACTGCTTGTCTTCGATTTCAAACTCGGTCTGGATCGCCTGGTCGCGGTGGCGGTTCACCACGTTCACCACCACGGAGCCGTTGTCCCATGCCGCCGAGGCGTCCAGGTATGGCACACCGTCGAAGCGCGCCGTCTTGTACCTCGGCGAATCGACGAACAGCTCGAGCGCCTTGCCCCTGGAGTTCGCCGCGAACAGTTGCAGCGGGTAGTAGATGGTTTGCAGGAAGAGGGCCTTGTCGTTGGTGAAGATCGGCGCAATGACGTTCACCAGTTGCGCCATGTTGGCGATCTTGACGATGTGCGCGTGGTTGACGAAGGAGTTGAGGAATGTCGCCACCACCAGCGCGTCTTCGAGGTTGTAGTGCTCCTCGAGAATCCGCCGGCCGCGTTGCTGGTTGCCGCGGGCGCGATACCACACGTTCCACTCGTCCCAGGCGATGTAGAGGCGCCGGCGCGGCTGCTGGCCGGCGAGCGCCGCATCGATGATTCCCTCGGTGGTCTTGATGCGCGCGTCCAGCTCCACCGAATTCGCCATAAACTCGCCGAAGTTGTTGTCGGTGTTGCCGACGTACATGTGGATCGCCAGGAAGTCGGCGTGATTCTTGAGGTATTCGAGGACGGTCCGGTTCCACGCAGTCCAGTCGATGCCGGGACCGAAGTTGGAAGCGCCGGCTGCGATGAGTTTCACGTTGGGGTCGGTCCACTTCATGAGCTTGGCCGCTTCGAGGGCGAACTTGCCGTACTCCTCGGCGCTGCGGTGGCCCATCTGCCAGGGCCCGTCCATCTCGTTGCCCAGGCCCCAGTACTTCACTTTCCAGGGATCCGCGCGTCCGTTCTGCTTGCGCAGGCGCGTCATGGCGGTGTCTTCGGAGGAATTGCAGTACTCCACCCACTGCTGCGCTTCGTTCCAGGTGCCGGTGCCGAGATTGGTGCAGATGTAGGGCTCGGCGCCCGCCATCCCGGCGTAGTTGAGGAACTCGTGCGTCCCGAAGCGATTGCTCTCCACGGTGCCCCACGCCATCTCCAGGCGCGCCGGGCGCTGGTCGCGCGGCCCGATCCCGTCCATCCAGTGATAGTTCGACGAGAAATTACCGCCGGGCCAGCGGAGGAGCGAGACGTTCAGTTTCTTTGCGGCATCCAGCACATCCCGCCGGAAGCCGTTCGAGTCGGACAGCGGCGACTTCTCTTCGAACACCCCGCCGTCGATGCAGCGGCCGAGATGCTCGATGAAGTTGCCGTAGAGCAGCGGGTCGATATCGCCGATCACCCGCTCGGTATCGATCTTGATGCGGGCGCCGGGCGTTCCCTGCTGTCCCCGCAGAATGTATGGCGCGCCGGCCATGCCGAGCGCGAAAGAACGTCTGGAAATCTTCATATGGCTTTATCGGATCAAACCACCTTTACCATATGGCGCCGGGCCGCCTACTCGTACCGGAGCGCACGCATCGGATCGATCTTCGCGGCGCGCCGGGCCGGAAGGTAGCCGGCCAAGAGGGCAACACTAACGAGAACCAGCGCCACGGCCGCGAACGTCGCCGCATCGGTGGGCGAGACGCCGAAGAGCAACGCCTCGATGAGCCGCGTTGCCGCGAAAGCGCCCGCGCTGCCGATCACCACGCCGATCGCGGTGAGACGCATTCCCCGGGCGAGCACCAGGCGCATCACCATGGCGGTGTCGGCGCCCAGCGCGCGGCGGACGCCGATCTCCCGGGTACGCTCGGTCACCGAGTACGAGATCACGCCGAAAATGCCGACCGCGGCCAGCACCAGCGCCAGCCCGGCGAAGCCGCCGAGCAGTATGGTGTTGAAGCGCGGGACCGCGACCGAAGCCGAGACGTACCGGTCCATAGTGCCCACATCCGAGATCGGCAAGTCGCGGTCGAGCGAATGCACCGCCGACTGGATGCCGTTGACGAGCAGGCGCGGATTGCCTTGCGCACGGACGACGAGGTTCACGGGGCCGGTGGGCTCCTCGAGATTGGAGAGGAAGAGGGCGGGCTCGGGGGCCTTGTCGAGGGATGACTGGCGAACATCGCCCACCACGCCGGCGATTTCGTAGGGCTGGTCGGGATGGTTCCACTGGACGTAGAGGCGCTTGCCCACGGCATCTTCGCCGGGGTAGAACTGGCGGGCCAGGGCCTGGTTGACCACCACGGTGGGTGGTGCGCCGGCGCGATCGCGGTCGGTGAAGACGCGGCCGCGAACCAGCGGGATGTTCATCGCGGCGAAATATCCGGGCATGACCACCAGAACCTCGGTCACGGGCTCCGCTCCGTGAGCGGGCCGCGGCTGGTCGGCGCGCCAGAAACCGGTGCCCGGGATAATGCGGCCGAGCGGCAGGAAGTGGGTGGTTCCGGCGGCCTCCACGCCCGGAACCGCGCGCACGCGCTCGAGCATTTGCGTATCGAATTCCAGGAACTGCCGGTTGGTGGGGAAATGGCCGGCGACGGAAAGCTGCATCGAGAGCACGTGCCGCGCGTCGAAACCGGGATCGACCGAGGTGAGGCGGGCGAAGCTGCGGATCAGCAGGCCGGCGCCCACCAGCAGGACGACGGAGAGCGCGACTTCGGCCACCACCAGCGCGCTTCTGGTCCAACTGCCGGCTCCGGCGATTCCGCGTCCGGCCTCCTTCAGGGCTTCGGTCATGCCGGTGCGGGATGCGCGGAGGGCCGGCGCCAGCCCGAACAGGACGCCGGTTGCCAGAGACACCAGGGTGGTGAACAGAAACACGGTGGTATCGATCCGGATGGTTTTGAGACTGACGTACTGGATGGTGTCGGGCAGCGCGGCGGTGAGCGCCTCGACGGCCCAGATGCCGATGGCGAGGCCGAGCGCGCCGCCCAGGGCGGCCATCAGCACGCTTTCCACCAGCAACTGCCGCGCGAGGCGAAGCCTCCCCGCGCCCAGCGCCGAGCGGATGGCGATTTCGCGGCCCCGCCCGGCGGCGCGCATCAGCATCAGGTTGGCCACATTGGCGCACGCGATCAGAAGCACCAGCCCCACCGCCGCCAGCAGCACCAGCAGCGGACGGCGCACATCGCCGACCACCTGCTCGCGGAGTCCCACCACGGTGATGCCCCACTTGCTGTCGAACTCCGGGCGCTCGCGCTGAAGCTGGCCGGCGATGATGTTCATGTCGGCCTGGGCGCTAGCGACGGTGGCGTCCGGGCGGAGGCGCGCGACGGTGCTCAGGTAGCGCCCGGAGCGCGCGGAACGTGCGCGATCGATGGCCAGGGGCTGCCACAACTCGGCCTTGCTGAAGGGGAATCGGAAGCCCGCGGGCATCACGCCGACCACCGTGACGCTGCGGTTGTCCACGTGGATCTGGCGGCCGAGGATGCCGGGATCGGCCCCGTAACGCCGCCGCCACAGGCCCTCGCCGAGAATGGCGGCGTTGTCGCTGCCGCGGACGTCTTCCTGGGGAGTGAACCAGCGACCCGCGATGGGCTTGACGCCGAGAATCGCGAAGAAGCCGTCGGAGACCGCCATGCCGTCCACCTGTTCGGGCTCGCCCGAGCCGGCGAGGCTCGAAGGAAACGCGATCATCGCGGCCATGGCGTCGAAGGAGTGGTTGCGCGACTGCCATTCCAGGAAATTGATCGGATTGACGACGTTGGTTTTGGTGCGCGGGCTCTGTTCCCACACCATCGCCAGGCGGTCGGGCCCGGCGAAAGGCAGGCGCTGGACCAGCACCGCATTGACGACGCTGAAAATGGCCGTGTTGGCGCCGATGCCCAGGGCCAGCGCCAGCACCGCTGTGAGAGTGAAGCCGGGGCTCTTCCGGAGCATGCGGAGCCCGTAACGCAGATCTTTTCCCATGCGAACCCCTCCGCGAAGACAAGTACAGTTTACAGCGGCCGGCGGGCGTGTGGGAGGAGCGAGCGCGGGCCGCTCAAGACGATGGATAGGTCTTATGGCGGCCACTCCGTCCGGCAAGTGTCCGGAAATGGGACTAGGTTCGTTTGGTATACCAGGCTTTGGCGTCACTGCGGGGGGAGAGGGAGAGGCGGCGGGCAGGAGGGCGGTGGAGCTGGTGAGCAGGCCGTGGCTGATGGCGTTCCGGGAATTGTCCTCCGGGGTGACGGGGCCGCGAGGGCTGGCTCCGTTGGCGCCGGACGCGCGGATTCTGCGTGAAGAGTGCAAATCGATCCTCCAATGCCACATTACTACGGAGGCATTCGGGAATTATGTCAAGTTGTTGATTCCATTAAGCAACATTGTTGTGACTGGGTTTTTGGGGGAAAACACAGGGGGCGGGCGAATGGGAACTTTCAGGTGGGAACTGACTGAAACCTCGAACCAACCCGATTGCCAGCCAGACCGCCGAGGTCGGCGGTTGTCATAGCCGCCGCCTCACGCGGCAAGGTGGATCGCCGGAACCTGGCGCGTTTATGGGGAGTAATCTCCCAGAACCCGACTTCTGACCCGGAATCCTCCGGCAGCGAGTTTCTGGTGCGAGGGGCTGTTAGCGACAGGAATCCGGCGCTGGCCGGAGGGGCCCGAGATATACGGCCATGTGAGAAACTGAGAAACTGATCCGGAAACAAGCTCGTTTATCGTTCGTGAGCCGGCGCTAGCAGGTTGGTGTATACTCCTAACTGCCTGGGAACCCGAAATGGAAATCCCCGTGTTGGAGACGGGTCCAGCCGCCGATGCAAGCCGACCAGGTGCGGGTATGGACGAGTTGTCAGAAGCGATCCGGATGCTTCGCGAGCAGGACTTCGGCGTGGTGTTGCGGTTCCGCAACCAGGCCGGCAACCACCGGCACTAAACGAGGGAGCAGCCATGTCAACAACAGGAGTGTCCTCATCAGTCTTGTCGCGGCGGCCGTCCTGTCGCTGAGTGCGTGCGGACGCGGCGATAATCCCTCTGCACCCCCGGCCACGTCCGCATCCCCGGCGTCGGCGCCGCCGACGGTGCGTGTCGTGGGGCCGCTGACGCCGGCGGACGCCCAGGCGCTCGCGACCATGAATGAGCGCGTGAAGGAGTACGTGGCTCTGCACGTCAAGCTCGAGCGATCGCTGCCGGAGCTGCCGAAGGATGCCACGCCCGAGCAGATCGACAAAAACCAGCGCGCACTGGCAAAACTGCTGCTAAAGGCCCGCGCTGCGGCGAAGCCCGGGGACATCTTCACGTCGGAGGCGCGTCCGGTCATCAAACGCCTGTGCGCCAGCGTCTTTGGAGGGCCCGACGGCAAGCAGTTGAAGGCGTCGATCATGGACGAGAATCCGGTCACACCGGCTGCGATCAAGCTCGCGGTCAACAGCCGCTACCCCGACACCGTTCCGCTGACCACCGTTCCGCCCCAGGTGCTGCAGACGATGCCGAAGCTGACTGAGGATCTCGAATACCGGTTCATCGGGGACTGGTTGATCCTGCTGGACGTACACGCGCACGTGATTGCCGACTTCATCGAAGACGTACTGCCCAAGTAAGCCGAATGGAGATCATTATGCGCCGGCGCCATTCGTTTTCCGTTGTGCTGCTGCTCCTCCCGATTTGGACCGGGGCTGGTTGCCGGAACAGCGGCATCATCGCCACGACCACTGTGATCGCGGCCACGCAGTCCCCGGCCGAAACGCCAATAACACTGCCGAATAAAGACGGATCGTTGAAGTTCGCGGTCCTGGGCGACTTCGGCACCGGCGAACAGCCGCAGTACCAGCTAGCCGAGCAGATGGCCATACTCCACGGGCGGTTCAAGTACGATTTCGTCGTGCTAGTGGGAGACAACCTTTACGGATCGGAGCGGCCACAGGACTTCCGGAAGAAGTTCGAGCTGCCCTACAAGCCGCTGCTGGATGCCGGCGTGAAGTTCTACGCGGCGCTGGGCAACCACGACGCGCGCGAGCAGCGGTTCTACAAGCTGTTCAACATGGAAGGGAAGCTCTACTACGCCTTCAACCCGAAGCCGAACGTCCGCTTCTTCGCTTTCGACAGCACCTACCCGGTGCCGGAGGAGATCCAGTGGATCGACAAGGAGCTCGCGGCATCCAGCAGCGATTGGAAGATCGTCTTCTTCCATCACCCCTTGTACTCGTCAGGCAACCGGCACGGCTCGGACCTCCGCCTGCGCGAAGTGCTCGAGCCGCTCTTCGTAAAATACAATGTGAGCGTCGTCCTCAACGGGCACGACCATTTCTATGAGCGCGTCAAACCACAGAAGGGGATCGCCTACTTTGTGGTGGGGTCGGGAGGCCAGTTGCGGAAGGGGAACATCGACCGGCGGTCGGGCATTACCGCAGTGGGGTTCGATACCGATCTGGCGTTCATGGCCGTCGAAATCACGGGGGACGAGATGTACTTCAGTGTCATCTCCCCGGCTGGGGCTGCCTGTCGACTCGGGTATGCTAACGCGCCGGAAGATCACGCGCTGATTCCATGCACCTGCTGATTCCTTCCGGATGACCATGCACTGGGGAGTTGTACGGAACGGCGCTTAATTAAACCGTCAAGCTGACGGGAGCACTCCGATTTCTGGCGCGAAATCCCCTTCCCACCAGGAATCCGAAGACGTATGGAGGCTCCAGACCGCGTTGTGTCGAGCGCGGGCGATTTATGATCCCCGGACGGTCAACCCGCACTCCAAACTTCTCCGCTTCGGACTTCCTGTCCGCGACGAATGGCCGGGCACCTTCGATTACGCCTCGTTACGCGCCGCGCCGTATTCTTCGGAGATAGTTGGTGCACCTCCAAGAAATGGCGTTACGGAATTCGAGGTAGACGATTGTCGCCGTCAAGACACTGCAGGCAAGGTCGCCGAGAAGTTGCGGCATACACTCGCGCGCATCTTGAGACCGCAACTCCGAAAACACCTCTCACCAAGATAAAGGATGCCGCCGCCATTCTGGCTCCTGACTTCCTCGACTCCCATATCCCGAAGGGATATCAAGGGCGAATGCCCTTGGCTGGTTAGACCCGCCAGGTGGTGCTGCCGTCTTGTCCGACAACAAATTTGGCTGTCCAGTTCCGCTGATCCCCGACACCCAAGGCCCTGGTTCTGGACTCGGTCACCTCGCCGCATTCCCGCGGCGCTTACGCCACAGCCCTCGATGATTTCCTTGGCTCGCAGGAGACCACTAAGAACTGGGGTCTCTTTCCCGCCGGCCCCGCTGGCCCCATTGATTCTACATCCGTCACGGGCGACTTCGAGTTTATTTCCGCCTATCAAGACCCTTTTCTCTTGCATAATTGCTGCGTCCTAAATGAGAATCAAGTTATGAGGCCACCACTGCAGCGGATGTTCATCCGCAATAAAAGAGATGATGCCCGAGGAGGTATCGAACGGGAACGGTACTTCAATCCCAACTTCGAGCTCGACTATAAGCAGTTAGA
>DASQZT010000076.1:0-20831 GCA_035638575.1 Bryobacteraceae bacterium | reverse complement strand
CAGCCGGCGCCCCGGACAGGGCACGTAGTCCAGGTCGCATTCCGGGTCCGGCTCTTCCACGTTGATGGTCGGGTGCACCACTCCGTCGCGCATGGCCAGCAGCGTGGCGGCCACTCCCGCGGCTCCGCAGGCCCCCTGTGGATGGCCGATCAGGCTCTTCAGCGACGAGCCGGCGAGCCGGTAGGCGTGCCCGTCGAAAGCCAGCTTCACGGCCCGGGTCTCGATGCGGTCGTTCAGCTCGGTCGAAGTGCCGTGGTAGCTGATGTACTGCACCTCCGAAGGCGGAATCCCCGCTTCGTCGAGCGCCATCCCGATGGCGCGCGCGGGCTCTTCGCCGCACTCTTCGAGCCGCACCCGGTGGTAGGCTTCGCAGGTGGATCCGTAGCCCGCGATTTCGCCGTAAATGTGCGCGCCGCGGGCGCGCGCCTGCTCCCGCTCCTCCACGATGAAGAACCAGGATCCCTCGGCGATGACGAAGCCGTCGCGGTCGCGCGAAAAAGGACGCGATGCGCGCTGCGGCTCGTGGTTCCAGCGCGTGCTCATGATCCTCATGAGCTGGAAGCCGCGCAGGATCAGGGGCGCCAGCGGCGTATCCACTCCGCCCGCCACCACGGTCTTGAGAACTCCGGTCTGAATATTCCGGTAAGCGTAGCCCAGGGCGTCGGTGGAAGAGGTGCAGCCGGTGGACACGATGTGGCTCAGCCCGCGGAATCCGAAGCGCATGGAAACTTCGCTGGCCAGCGTGCCGATGGTGCTGGTGGGAATGGTGTAGACGCTGCACTGCTTCAGTTGGCCGGTGTAGAAGAGGCGGTACTGCTCCTCGGTGAAGTCTCCGCTGCCGCCTCCCGAGCCCACGATCACCCCGATGCCGCGCAGTTCTTCCCGCGACATGGAGGCGGCATCCAGGCCCGCGTCCTCGAGCGCCTCGGCCACGCTGGCCGCGGCCAATGGGACCGATCGCGAAACGTGCGGGCGGTCCTTCACCTGCACGTACTGTTTCGTATCGAACTCGTCCGGTATTTCGCCGGCAACTTGTGCGGCAAAGCCCGTGGGGTCGAAGCGGGTGATTCTTCTCACCCCGCTGACTCCATTTTGCGTGGCTTTCCAGAAGCGCTCCCGCCCGATTCCGTTGGGGCTCACAGCGCCGATTCCCGTAATCACTGCGCGATGCATTCGATTTTGTTTTGCCTAAGGTCCAATCGTCAGTATAGGCTGAATGATATGGTCCCTGCCACGGTGCGGCCGCGCTCGAGTCCGCTCTCGGCCCTGCTGGCGGGTCTCCAGTCGGGCATGTTGGGCGTTTTGGCGATGCTGGCGTGGCTCGGGGTGAGCGCCAAAATGCAGGGGCGGAGCTTCTGGACCGACGCCAACCTGATGGCCAGCACGTTCTACGGCGACAGCGCGATCCACAGCGGTTTCGCATTCCGGACGCTTTCCGGCGTCGCGCTCTACGTGCTGCTGTACAGCTCGCTGGGGGCGTTGTTCGCCCTGGTGGTGGCCGATCGCCAGCCGCGGGTGCGCGTTCTGCTGCTGAGCGTGCTGTTTGCCGTGGGCTGGTACTACGTCTCCTACAACCTGATCTGGAAGAGCCTGGCGCCCCTGATGGTCCTGCTGCATTCCCCGCAGCCGGCTATTTTGGGCCACTTGGTTTATGGCACGCTGATGGGCCAGTATCCGGCGCATATGCCGAAGCCTCCTGCGCCGGCGCCGATGGCCGAAGTGGCGCCGGTGCCCGGCCCCGAACGCTCCGTGGCCGAAACGCAGTCCGAGGCGCCGGAGCCGTAGCGGGTCGCCCGCCACGGTCCATAGGAGTGTCATACAATCCGGACGATCCGCGCGTTGACTTGGCCAGGACCGGAAGCCTAATATGAAAGGCCGATGATCGGCCAGACACTAGGCCATTACCGGATTGAATCGAAGCTCGGCGAGGGCGGTATGGGGATGGTGTATCGCGCCTTCGATACCCACCTCGATCGCCAAGTTGCGATCAAGCTGCTGCGCCCGGAGGCGACCGTGAGCCTCGAGCGCAAGCTCCGCTTCGTACAGGAGGCCAAAGCAGCCTCAGCCCTGAACCACCCCAACATCATCCACGTATACGACATCGACAACAAGGACGGCACGGATTTCATCGCCATGGAGTTCGTGCCCGGCCGGACGCTCGACCAGTGCATCGGCAGAACCGGCCTGACCCTCAGGGACACGCTGAAATACGGCATTCAGATTGCCGACGGGCTGGCCCGGGCCCACGCCGCCGGCATCGTTCACCGCGACCTGAAGCCCGCCAACATCATCGTGGGAGACGACGGCCGCGTGAAGCTGTTGGATTTCGGCCTGGCCAAGCTGACCGAGACCATCGCCGACGACCCCGACCGCGCCACGGCAACCATGACGGCGGCGCTGAAAGAGGACAACTCGCCTCGAACGGAAGAAGGCTCGATCGTCGGCACGCTGGCCTACATGTCGCCCGAGCAGGCCGAGGGCAAGAAGGTGGATGCGCGCTCCGATATCTTCTCCTTCGGCTCGGTGCTTTACGAAATGGTCACCGGGCGCCGCGCATTCCAGGGTGCGACCAAGATCTCGACGCTGTCGGCCATCCTGCGCGAGGAGCCACGGCCCCTGGGTGAGATCGCCCCGAACGTGCCGGCCGAACTGGAAAAGATTATCTCGCGCTGCCTGCGCAAGGATCCCGACCGGCGCACCCGCCACATGGACGATGTCAAACTCGCCATGGAGGACCTCAAGGAAGAATCCGAGTCGGGCAAGCTATCGTCTTCCTCTCGTCCGCTCGCCCCGTCCTCGTCCCGCCGGACTCTACGGTTCGCCGCGATCGCCGCCGTCGCCGCCGTCGCCTTGATAGCCGCGGGCCTTGCCCTCGAGCACTGGAGAAAGCCCTCCGCCCCGGCTCGCTCCGAGTGGGTGCAAATCACCAATCTGCCGGATTCCGTCAGCCAGCCGGCGCTCTCGGCGGACGGTCACATGGTCACTTTCATTCGTGGTCCGAGGACCTTCTATGGGCCCGGGCAGGTCTACGTAAAGATACTGCCCGGTGGCGATCCGGTGCAGCTCACCCATGACGACGCCCAGAAAATGAGTCCGGCCTTTTCTCCGGATGGGTCCCGGATCGCCTATACAACATTTGCCCTTGGAGGCATGGCGTGGGACACGTGGGAAGTGCCGGTTTTGGGGGGAGAGCCTCGCGTGTGGCTGCCGAATGCTTCGGGACTGGTATGGATCGACCGATCGAAGCTGCTGTTTTCCGAGGTCAAGAAGGGCATCCACATGGCCATCGTGACCGCCGAGGAGAGCCGGGCCGGATCCCGGGACCTTTATGTCCCGCCCCACGAGCGCGGCATGGCCCATCGCTCGTATCCCTCACCCGACCGCAAATGGATGCTGGTGGTGGAAATGGATGAACGGGGCGCTTTCGTTCCCTGCCGTTTGGTCCCCATGGACGGCGGTTCTCCGGACCGTCAGGTCGGGCCTCCTGGCGGCGCCTGCACCTTTGCCGCATGGTCGCCTGACGGCCAGTGGGTGTATTTGAGTTCCAATGCCGGCGGCGCCTTCCACACCTGGCGTCAGCGTTTGCCCGACGGCCAGCCGCAGCAGGTCACCTCGGGGCCGACCGAAGAGGAAGGAATCGCCATGTCGCCCGATGGCCGCTCGTTCCTTACGGCCGTCGGGGTGAAGCAAAGCTCCGTGTGGCTGCACGACGGCCGGGGCGAGCGGCAGATCTCTCTGGAAGGCTACGCTTTCTTTCCCAAATTCACTCCCGACGGAAAAAGGCTGTGCTACCTGGTCAAGACCGGCGCTTCGAGCGAGTTGCGGGTGGCAGATGTGGATACTGGACGCAGCGACCCGTTGCTGCCCGGTTTTCCGGCAGTGGGCACGCCCGCCTATGACATTTCTCCGGATGGCCTTCGGGTGGTGGTCGCATCTCCCGGCCAAGGTGGGAAGCCGTGCCTGTGGCTGGCGCCGCTCGACCGTCGCTCGGCGCCGCGGCAAATTCCCGGCGCAGTCGGAGAGCAGCCGTACTTCGGACCGGACGGCGAGGTGTTCTTCCGTAAGGTGGAAGGGACCTCCGGCTTCGTCTACCGCATCCGGGAGGACGGCACCGGGCTGCGCAAGGCCATCGAGGTGCCGGTTGCCGAGCTGCGGGGCATGTCGCCGGACCATCGCTGGCTCACAGTGTATTCGACTCAACTGGAAGGATCCGGCCTCTGGCTGGCTTTCCCGCTCGCCGGAGGGCCGCCGATTCGAGTTCCCGCCTCGCGTCACGAGTGGCCGCGCGACGGGAAGTCCTGGTTCTGGGAACAGATCAATGCGGGAGTGACGCGCGTGATACCGCTGCCGCCGGGCCAGGTGTGGCCCAGGAATCCAGCGGGAGCCGTACCGCTTACCAGCGCGGAGATGGAAAAACTGCCGGGAGTGCGGGTCATTCCTTCGGGCGATGTGGCGCCCGGCCAGACGGCTGATGTGTACGCCTTCTCGCGCCCGACCGTGCAGCGAAACCTGTACCGGGTCCCAGTACCGTAAAGACGAGTATCGCCCCGCCCGAGGCGCCGCTTACGCCGTCACATCCTTGATGTGCGTGGCGATGTACCACGTGTTGCCGAACGAGTCTTTGACGCTCGCGCTTCGATCGCCGTACGACTGGTTGGCGGGTTCGGAAATCGACGTGGCCCCGGCCTGGAGCGAGCGCGCATAGGTTGCATCCACATCCGGGACATACAGGTAGTACATCGCCGGCATGGGCTGGTAGGGGCCGTTAGCCTCGCCCATCTCCAGCGCGGAATCGCCGATGCGGATCTTGGCGTGGTGGATCACGCCGTCCGGCGAGGCATACTTCTCCAGTTCCTTGGCGCCGAAGGCCCGCTCCAGGAAGCGGATCACCGGCTCGGCGCGCCGCGGGTGCAGGTAGGGAGTCACCGTGCCCAGGCCCTCCGGAACGTACCGTGCGCCCTTGTAGGTGGCGATGTACCAGAAGTTGCCGGCGGCATCCTTGACGCCCGCGCCGCGCTCGCCGTACTCGTGGTCCGCCGGTTCACCGATCGACTCCGCGCCGGCTTCGAGCGCGCGCCGGTACACCGCGTCGGTGTCTTCCACGTAGATGTGCAGCGCCGTGGGCATCGCTTCCCGGGAAAAGGAAAGCCCGGGGCCGCCGCCGCCGATCATCAGCATGGAATCGCCCACCAGCATCTCGCAATGGATTCCGCCGGCGGAGCCGACCGTGCGGAACTTCTCCTCGCCGGAGAAGGTCTGCTTGACGAAGTCGATGAGGGCCGCCGCGTCCGCCGCGACCAGGTAGGGCGTGATGGTACGGTAGCCCGCGGGAATCGGAGAGACGCCCGGCGCCTTCTCCCGCTCCTTCTCCATGGCGTCGAAGTGCCGCTGCATCTCCTCGGGCGACATCTCCTTCTTGCGCGTCGCGATGCCCCACAAGTACCCAAAGGGATCTTTGACGCCGCCCGAACGGTCGCCGTAGAATTGATCCCGCACCGGCGACGTCAGGGTGGCCCCGGCGGCGACCGCCTGCGCTACCATCGCGTCGGCATCATCGACGTAAAGATGCATGGCCACCGGGGAACCGCCGAGGGCTTCGGGCCCCGGATAGCCGTACTCCGGCGCCTCCTCTCCCAGCATGATCACCGAGTTGCCGATGGCGATTTCGGCGTGGGCGATTTCGCCGCGGCCCTCGAAGCGGAACAGCTCCCTTGCCCCGAACGCCTTCTTGTAGAATTCGATGGCGGCGGCGGCGTTCTTGATGCGAAGGCGCGGCGCGGCGGTTTGCCGGACGGCCGAAACGGATTGCGCCTGAGTTGCCATAAATGCTCTCCTTTCCAAGTCGGACTTCAAACGTGCTTTGAAACTCTCTCGCGGCAGGCCGCGCAGGTCGCGGGCAATGCCCAGCAGCGGAGCGAGGCCAGGATCGACCGCGGTATCCGGGCGCAGCTCCAGCATGGCCTCGACTGCCAGGTCGAGCCGGCGGCTCAGGGAAGGCTCAGGCATGGGCGCCCTCCATCTGAGACCGCAGTTTTTGCAGGGCCCGGAGCTGGAGCTGCTTCACGGCTCCCTCGCTGCGCCCGAGCAGTTCGGCGATTTCACGAATGCTCCTCTGTTCGACGAAGCGCTCGAAGATGACGCGGCGCTGTTCGCCGGGGAGCCGGTCCACCAGGCGGAACAGGCGGGCCCGGTCTTCGATGGCTTCCAGATCGTGCATCACGCCGGTTTCCGGCGGGTCCTCGGAACTGGAAACCTCGCGAGCGGCCCGCTTCCATTGATCCGTCACGGCATTGGCGGCGATGGTGAACAACCAGGATGCGAACGCACCGCGCGATTCATAGTTCTTCAGGCTGGCGAGAGCCTTGTGGAACACCTCGGAGGTCAAGTCCTCGGCAATGTTCCGATCGCGCACCCGCCGGGCAATAAAAGCATAAACGCGCTCGAAGTGCAGCTCGTAGAGGTCGCCGAATCTGGACGGGTCCCGCTGCGCGGCCTCGACGAGAAGACGCTCCCGGGTGTCCCCCCGCAATGCCTCCGCTGCCGGTCTTCTGACGGCCATTTACCCTTCTGAGAATATAACTGGCGAGGGGGGTGAAAAGTTATGGGGAATTTCAGGCGATGTCCAGCTCGATCCGCTTGGAGGCGGCGTCGAGCTTGACGATGCGGAAGCTGCGGATCTGGCCGGTCCTGGCGGCCTCGCGCTTGGCGCCGGCCTGCCCGCCCTTCCACTTGGCTTCGAGCATGGTGGTCAGCGACGACAGGTTCGCCGAAGGCTCAACCTGCTTCTCCGCGTTTTCGGAAGATTCGCCGCTCAGCTTGCAGGTGGCCTGGATGCCTTCGCCCAGCTCCACCTTGGCCCGGCCGCCGGAGACGTCCGTCATCCGGCCGGTCACCACATCGCCTTCCTTGTGCTCGGCGATATACTCGTCGAGACTGGTGGGCACGAGCTGTTTCATTCCCAGGCGCAGCCGCCGCTTTTCGCTGTCGATTTCGAGCACCTGCGCCTTCACCACCTGGCCCATCTTCAAGACGTCCTGCGGGTGGTTGATGCGCTTCTCGGCGGTGATGTCGCCCACGTGGATCATGCCCTCCACGCCTTCGGCGAGCTGCACGAATGCGCCGAACTTCTGGAGGCTGACCACCGTGCCTTCCGCCACAGACCCGAGCGGAAACTTCTGCTGCACGTCCGCCCAGGGATCGCCCAGCGCCTGCTTGAGGCCGAGCGAAATCCGGCGGTCGGCCTGGTTCACCCCGAGGATCACGACCTCCACCTGGTCGCCGGGCTTCACCACGTCCGAGGGCTTGCGCACCTTCTTGGACCAGGACATCTCGGAGAGGTGAATCAGCCCTTCCACGCCCTTTTCCAGCTCCACAAAGGCGCCGAACTCGGCCGCGCGCGTCACCGTGCCGTGGACCCGGTCGCCGATCTTGTACTTCTCGCCCACCAGCTCCCACGGGTGCGGCTGGAGCTGCTTCAGGCCGAGGGAAATGCGCCGCTTGCCGGGATCGACCTTGAGGACCCGGGCGTCCACCTCCTGCCCGACCGTGAGCACGTCGGAGGGCTTGTTCACGCGGCCCCAGGAAATGTCGGCCACGTGCAGCAGCGCGTCCACACCGCCGATGTCAACGAAAGCGCCGTATTCGGTGAGGCTGCGTACCGTGCCATGCACCGTCTCGCCTTCCTTGACCTCGGAGTAGCGGCGCTCCTTGACAGCGCGCTCGTCCTCTTCCAGGACGGCGCGGCGGTCCACCACCACGTCCTCATCGGCCACGTCGAGCTTGATGATGCGGCAGCGAATCTCCTGGCCGATCAGCTTCTCCATTTCGGCCGCGTCCTTGGCGCCGCTGCGCGATGCCGGCATGAAGGCGCGCACGCCCACGTCCACGCTCACGCCACCCTTCACTACAGCGGTGATCACCCCGGCGATGGGGGTCTTGTCGGCGAAGGCCTTCTCCAGCGCGGACCAGTCCTTGGGCCGTTCGACCTTGATGCGCGAAAGCTCGTAGTAGCCTTCGGGGCCGCGGCCTTTGATGGAAACGTGAAGCTTGTCTCCGGGCTTCACGGTCTCACCGGCGTTCTGGAACTCGACCAGCGGAATGATGCCTTCGATCTTGAACCCGATATCCACGAACACCGATTCGCCGGACACCGCGATCACGCTGCCTTCCCGGCTCCCTCCGCCTTCCTCGCCCTTGTGGGAATGAGACTGTTCGTACTGCGACAGGATATCGCCGAAGGATTCGCCGGGTTCGCTGTTGGCTTGGGATTCCGGATCGGTAGCTCGGTCCCGGTCCACCATACTAGGGTTGGGCATGGAACTTAATATCTTAACTTATTGTGGCATAATCCCGACTGGGATATCACGCGTGCCCGCTACCGTGCTGAAGCGATGGATCCGGCTGGTCCGGCAACAGGATTTGGTCTGGCTCGTCCTGTTCGCCGCGCTCATCTACACCACGGAGCATCGCGACATCTACGACATCGGACCGCTGGTGGCGCTCTGCGTGCTGCAAATCCTGGAATCCAAGATTCCGGCCCTGGCGGCCCGGCGCGGGCTGATCTTCTGGATCGTTCTGAAGCTGCTGTTCGGCTACGTTCTGATCGGATACACGAGAGGGATCTTCAGCCCGTACTGGCCGCTGCTCCTGTTGCCGGTGGTCTCGGCGGCGACCACGCTGGGCGTCCTGGGATGGTGGATCTTCGCGGTGCTGGCGTCGGGCGCCTATCTCTCGTTTCTGGTGTTCGTGCCGTTCGTCGAGTGGCCGGACCTGACGGAACTGGCGCTGCGCGCGGTCTTCCTCGCCATGGCGGGCAACCTGGCGAATACGCTGGCCGAGGACCTGCGGATCCAGTCCGAAAAACATCGCCGCACGGCGGAGCAGCTTGCCGAAGCCAACGTGCACATACAGCAGGCGGAGGAAGCCGTGCGCCGTTCCGACCGGCTGGCGGCGCTGGGGCAGCTATCGGCCGGGCTGGCGCACGAGCTGCGCAATCCGCTGGGGACCATCAAAGCGTCCTCGGAAATGCTGGGCCGGAGCGTCGCGGCGGAAAACGAAGTGGCGCGCGAGATGGCCGGTTTCATCAGCTCGGAGGTGGACCGCGTCAACTCGTTGGTGACACGGTTCCTGCACTTCGCGCGGCCCCTGCAGTTGCGGCTGGAACAGGCCGACCTGGCGCACATGCTGGATCGCGCCATCGCGATGGTGGAACGCGAGGCTCTCGGGATTTCGATCTACAAGAACTATGCGCCGGAGATACCGCCGTTTGCCTTCGACGCCGAGCTGATGGAGCGGGTCTTCTACAACCTGGTGCTCAACGCCGCACAGGCCACCGCGCCCGGAGGGGCGGTGACCGTCAAAACCAGGGCCGCGGAGGGGACCGCGGAGATCGCGGTGATCGATCGCGGCGTGGGAATCGAGGCGCGGAATCTCAACTCGATCTTCAATCCGTTCTTCACCACCAAGAAGGAAGGCGTGGGCCTCGGGCTGGCCATCGTGTCCAAGATCGTGGATGAACACAGCGGTAAGATAACAGTGGAAAGCGAGCCGGGAAAGGGCAGCGTGTTTCGTGTGCTGCTGCCGATCGCGCGCGCTCCCCAACCCTCCGCATGAAAAAGCGCATCCTGGTAGTCGAAGACGAAGAGAAGCTCCGGCGCGTGATCGAGCTGCAACTGGTGTCCGCCGGTTTCGAGGTGGATAAAGCCGCCAGCGCGGAAGAGGGGCTCAAAATTGTCGACCGCGCGGACCTGGTGCTCACCGACCTGAAGCTGCCGCAGATGGACGGATTGCAGCTGCTGGCGTTGATCCGGCGGCAGAACGCGCTGGTGCCGGTGGTGGTGATGACGGCCTACGGCAGCATCGAAACCGCGGTGGATTCGATGAAGGCGGGGGCCACCGACTTCCTGCTGAAGCCGTTTTCCCTCGATCACCTGATGCAGGTGGTCAACAAGGCACTGGAAGTGCGGGCCCTGCGCGACGAGAACCGCCAGCTCAAGGAGGAGCTGGGAAGGCGCTACGAGTTCGACAACATCATCGGCCGCAGCGAGGCCATGCAGGAGATTTTCGCCACCATCGAGCGCGTCGGCCCCACGCGGGCGACGGTGCTGCTGGCGGGAGAAAGCGGGGTGGGCAAGGACCTGATCGCGCGCGCCATCCATTTTCACTCGCCGCGACGGGACCGGCCGCTGGTGAAGATCAACTGCACCGCGATTCCGGAAAACCTGATGGAGAGCGAGCTTTTCGGCTACGAGAAGGGCGCGTTCACGGGCGCGCAGACGAGCAAGCCGGGGAAGTTCGAGCAGGCCGATACGGGCACCGTGTTCCTGGATGAAATCGGAGACGTGCCGGCGAACATCCAGGTGAAGCTGCTGCGCATCCTGCAGGAGCGCGAATTCGAGCGGCTGGGCAGCAACGTGACGCGGCACATCGACGTGCGGGTGATCGCCGCCACCAATTCGGATCTGCGCGCCGCCCTGGAACAGGGGACCTTCCGCGAGGACCTGTACTACCGGCTGAACGTGGTGCCGCTGAACATCCCGCCGTTGCGCGAGCGCAAGCAGGACATTCCGTTTCTGGCCAACCACTTCGTGCGGAAGCTGGCGCCCGATACCGGCTGCCGCGTGGAATCCATCACGGACGCCGCCATGGACAAGCTGGTGAGCTATCATTGGCCGGGCAACGTGCGGGAACTGGAAAACGTGATCGAGCGCAGCCTGGTGATGTGCACCGGCACGGAGCTGGATGCGCGGGATATCAAGATGGAGAGCGCGCCGGGGCCAAGCGCGCAGCGGGCGCAGAGCGATGCCAATTTCCTGCCGGAGGGCCTGACGCTGGACCAGTACGAGCAGGAGATCATCCGGGAAGCGCTGCGCCGCGCCGACGGCAACAAGAGCCAGGCGGCGCGCCTGCTGGGACTCACCCGCAATGCGCTCCGGTACCGGCTGACGCAGATGGGGCTGGAGGCATAGAAAGGCGGAACATGGCCGGCCCGATGAACGCGGATGAACGCGGATTGAAAAAAAGCCCTACCCGCAGAGGCAGACGCGTTCGGCAGTCATGGGCAGCGTGCCGGCGAGGTAGTGCTTGAGTGCATCGTCTATGCTCATCGGGCCGGTAACCACCAGCGGCTCGATGCCGTGCGCCGTCAGGGAGTCGACGGCCCCTTGCCCGATGCCGCCGCATACCACGGCCTGGCAGCCGTCCAGGAGGTCTACGAACGTTTTGTGATGGCCGCACTGGCCGGTGGAGCGGGTGCGCACGGTGCCCGAGGCGACACGGCCGTCCTCGAGTTCCAGGATCAGAAACGATGTGCTGCGCGCCAAATGGTCGCAGACGGACAGGCCGTCCGCCGTCGCTATGCCAAGCCGGATGGAATTCATCTTCACTGCCAGGGTAACTCATGGCGCGCCGCCCGGGGTTTCGGGCTCTAGCGCAACACGGAGAAGATAGCGCGAGCGCCCAGATAGCTCCATTCGTTCATCCACTGGCCGATCTGGGTGGCGGACATCGCGACTATCAGCAGCATGAAGCCAAACCGCGAAAGCTCCATGTAGACCACCATGGGGATCCGCGCGACCAGCAGCAGCTTGGAGCCGTCGAGGGGCGGCACGGGCAGCAGGTTGAAGATCGCCAGGTAAAGGCTGAGCAGCACACCGCGCTCGGCAAAATGCGACAGCGCGGGAGCCGGGCGCAAGGCGGCCACGGCCAGGGCTCCGAGGATGACCGCCATGATCACGTTGCTGGCCGGGCCGGCCATCGACACCAGGGCCAGACCGTTCAGCCCGCCCCTCAGTTTGGATGGATCGGTGCGCACCGGCCGGCCCCAGCCCAGGAATCCGGCGCCCAGCAGCGAGGTGAAGAACGGAAGAATCGCGGTGCCCAGCCAGTCCACGTGAGCCATCGGATTCAGGGTCACGCGCCCGTCGCGCGCCGGGGTGTCGTCGCCGAGGCGGGTGGCCACCCAGGCGTGGGCGAATTCGTGGGGCGCGGTGAGGATCCAGAGCAGGAGCACGTTGAGCAGCGCGGTTTGAAAGTCGAGATGCATGGTCAGGCCCGCCGGTTGATTGCCGCCCACAGGCCCAGCAGTGCGATTAACGCTGCGAACGTAACGATCACGATCATGCCGATAGAGATATTGTAGGGCGGATGACGGGGTGACAGGGAGTTTTCGGGGTGTGAGCGCAGTTTTACCCGCGTTTGGGGGGAGGCAGGGCCTGACCGGCCCCGGGGGCGCGTCCGGGGAGCGATGAGGTTTGCCCCGCAGACGCGCCACACCCGTTTGAAAGAGACGCATTCGGTTTTCAAGGAGCGCGGGCGACAGAGCCTCTCGCGAGGATGCCCCCAAACGACCATTGTAGGAGACGGGGTGGCTGCGGACGGCTGGCGGAGGGCGGCGCCTCTGCAGTTAAGTTTCTATTTATCAATCGGCTGCGGTTTATTTTGAAGTGCTGTGACTAAAAAAGGCGGCGAGAGCATATTCCAAGACCGTTCGGTGTATACTGTCTGGAATCTGGGGGAGGGCATTGTGAAACCATTCTCGATTGCTGTTTGTCTATTCACGGCACTGGCTGTCTGCAGCAGGGCTCAAATTGCAACCACAACCTCGCTGGTGGGTACGGTAACCGACGCCAGCGGGAAGACCGTACCGGCCGCTAAAGTGACGGCCGTCAACGCGAACACGCACAACACCTATTCGGCGCTCACTTCGGAGCAGGGATATTACAACATTGAATTCGTCGCGGTGGGCGACTACGACCTGACCGTGGAGCTGCCGGGATTCGAGGTAACCCGGATCACCGGCATCCATGTGGATATCAACCAGGTGGTGCGGAACGACGTCACCCTGAAGATAGGCAACGTGGTGGAATCGGTCACGGTGCAGGCCACGGCCGCCGCGATCAAAACCGACGACGCCAGCGTTTCGGAGATCATCTCCACGCGCGCCGTGGCGGAGGCGCCGTTGAACCTGCGCGACCCCATGGCGCTGGCGACCACCGTGCCGGGCGTGCTGCCAGGACCGAAAACCTCGTTGACGGGCGTACCTCCGGGCGAGGATTTCATCGGCGCCGGGACTCGCGAGATCCAGAACAGCATGTCGCTGGACGGCATCAGCATCATGAACAACCTGATCACCACGACGCCGACACGACCGATGGTGGAATCGGTGCAGGAGGTGGAGGTCCAGACCGGGACTTATTCGGCGCAGTACGGGGCGTACATGGGAGTACACATCAACATGATCACCAAGAGCGGCACGAACCAGCTTCATGGCGCCCTGGTGGAATTCCTGCGGAACCAGGTGCTGGACGCGCGCTCGTTCTTCACGCTGCCGACGCCTGCGAATCCCACGGCGGCCAAGCCGCCGCTGCGCCAAAACCAGTTCGGGTATGAGCTGGATGGACCGGTATGGATTCCGAAGATCTACAACGGCAAGAACAAGACGTTTTTCATGACCTCATACGAGGGATACCGGCTGGTCCAGTCCACAACGTCGCTGTCGACCTCCATGCCGGCGGTATTTTTCACGGGTGATTTCTCCGGGGTGCCGGCTTCCGCGATCCAGGGCGGCGCGCTCAAGGACCCGCTGAACGGAAATGCTCCGTTCCCCGGCAATATCATTCCCGCCGCGCGAATCTCGCCGGTGGTGACCAAGCTGCAGCAGTACTATCCCGGGACCAACCTGGCGGGCCTGGCCAGCAACTACTCGGTGCCGGTTCCGACGACGATCTCGACCAACCAGACCGTGGACCGGATTGACCAGAATATCGGGGACAAGATCCGGATCTATGCGCGAGCCGACTATCAGAACCAGCCGGTGTTCGGCGGGGCGGCGATACCGATCAACGCCAGCACGACTCCGGTGACCACCACGAATTACACGGTGGGTTACACCCACACGCTGACGCCGAACCTGGTAAACGATTTGCGCGCAGGCCGGTATTTCTTCAACTCGGCCACCGTCAATCCCTTCTCCACCACCAATCAGACCAGCGCGGGCGCAAGCCTGGGGATTCCGAACTTCACTGCGGACACGGTGTACAAGAACCCTGGCATTCCGGACTTCACCATCAACGGCTTCAACGGCTTCAACAACAGCGGGACCAACTGGTATCAAAACGACAGCACCAATCAGATTTCCGAACAGATCAGTTGGAATCACGGCCCGCACAACGTCATGGCCGGCTTCGAACTCAGCAGACTGGCTACCGGGCGCGCGGCGGTGAACAGCGCGCGCGGCTCATTCACGTTCAACGGCATCCAGACCGGGTACGCGCCGTCGGATTTCATTTTGGGAACGCCATCGTCATTTACGACGCCGGGGCCGGAGGTCCGTGGACGTGTAGCGGAATGGCGCGACGGCTTCTTCGTGCAGGACAAGTGGCAGATTTCCCGAAAGCTGACCCTGAGCTATGGAATCCGCTACGAGCTGCCGACCGTGCCGTACACGATCAACGGTGTCGCCACCGAGCTGAATCCCAACCAGACGGCGCTGGTCGGAGGCACTCCCGGTTTCCGGTTCATCGCTCCCAACCACAATGACTGGGCGCCGCGCGTGGGATTCGCGTACCGGTTCACGGAGAAGACCGTGTTCCGAGGCGGAGGCGGCATCTATTACAACCCGAACCAGACCAACAGCTACACTTTTCTGAACACCAATCCCCCGTACACCACGATTTTGACTTGCACGTACACGGTGGGACAGACAGTTCCCACTTTGACGAACCCGATCGTGCCGGGGGTCTGCCCATCGGCAGCGACGGCGGGCACCACGGTGACCGATCCGTGGCACCAGCCGACGCCGCGCATGAACCAGTGGAGCGCAGGATTGGAACGGCAGTTGTGGAACGGCGGCGGCCTGGAGGTGCAATACCTGGGGTCGCACTCCTACCACCTGGACCGCAGCTTTTACAACAACACGCCGCTGTTGCCAGGACCGGGATCGGTGAACAGCCGGCGTCCGAATCCGCTTTTCGGCGTGATTCGCACCATCAACATGGACGAGATCGCCAATTACGAAAGCATGAGCCTGATTTTCCGCCAGCGCCTCTCGCGCGGGCTGACGATGATGGCGAACTACACGTGGTCGCATACGCTGGATGTCAGCACCGACTCCAACGGCGGTGGAACGCCGATGAATCCGTATTGGTGGAAGGCGGATTACGGCAACTCCAACTGGGACATCCGCCACCGCTTTGTGGCCACGTTCGTGTACGACATTCCGTTCTTCCGGGTGTCCAATCCGGTGGCGAAGGGCATGTTCACCCACTGGCAGGGCAACGGCATCGTGACGCTGCAAACCGGGATCCCGTTCAACGTCTCGACCGCCACCGACACCGCGAACACGGGTTCCAGCGGCACCTACCGGCCGGACCTGGTGCACGCGCCAAGCGACGACTGCGGGCGCGGCCACCTGGTGGGATGCATCGATGCCAGCGACTTCACCGTGCAGGATCTATATCCCGTGACGCCGGCGAATTTCGCCTATGGGAATGAGGGCCGCAACCTGTTGCACGGTCCGGGCGCGGAGACGGTGAATTTCTCCCTGTTCAAGAACTTTCCGATCAAGGAACGGCTGAGGTTCCAATTCCGATTCGAGACGTTCGCGCTGTTCAATCACACGAATTTCGGCAATCCGTCGGCAACCTTGGGGACGTCATCGTTTGGCAACATTACGAGCGCAACCGGGAACAGGAACATTCAGTTCGGAGCGAAACTGCTGTTCTAATATGGAGCGACCTTGTCAAGCGCTGTTTTAACCGTTGTCGACTCCTTCCGAGGATTTGAGTCACCGATGTAGCCGCAGCGCAGGTGACGGAACGAGAGGCAATTTGCGACGGTTGATCAATCTAATATCCGCTCGTAGAGTGCCGCGCCCATCAGCGCCACCACGGCCGCTATTCCAGCGGTGGCGAAAGCTACGTGCCTGGTCCAACGAGGTTCCCCCGCGACTGGCCGCCCACGACGAGGCGTACACGCACCGCCCATCGTGTCCGATAATGGACGTAGATTTCATTATGGAGAGCGAATGGCCGAGCTTGTCACAATACCGATTTCCATTTTCGAGTTCACGGTTGACTACGAGCGTCCGGAGTTTAAGCCTTGGATGGATCGGGCCTCAGTCGTTCAGGGCATCTTCGACTCCCTGAAACCATGGGAACCCCGTATAGACGATGTGGACGTTATCACCGCCGGAAAGGCCTCCGAGCAAGGTTTCACGATCAAACTTCCGCTCAAGCGCGTTTCATTCTTCTTTGGACCGGCTTCATGCAAATTTACGCGGGAGAATGTTGACTGGCAATTGGTCGATGAAACCATCGCCATCTTCGATGCCGCCGTTTCAGCGCTCATTCGGTCCAGCGGTGTCGCAATGGGACCGAAAAGCACCGCGGTTTCTATGCACCTTCAGCCGAAATCGCTTCCTTTCGTGGCTCTTCTTGCACCCTTCATCACGCCCCAACTCGCGGCACTGGATTCGGAACCTGTGATCACCATGGCAACGGTCGCTAAATGGGCACATCGCAAAGTGACTATCGACGGCTCAGGGGTGCTCGCAAACGCTATTTTCCTTCGCTTTGAGAGGGGCTTTCCAACCGCCACCACCTATGACGAGATAGCCGGGCACATCAGAAAAGACGAGGAAGATTTGTTTAAAATCTTGGGAGTGGAAGAGGACCGAGGATGAACGCATATAAGGAACCTCAAAGCTCGGGCATTTATTGGCCAGACCGCCAGCCCGCCTCGCTTTACCAACCTCAGGCAGTACCGCGATGGCCCGAGCCCCGACAGCGTGTTGCGATCTTTGAGGGGCTTGAGAAGCAGATGGCTGAATTTGACGCCCAGCATCAAGCTGTCCTGAACGACGTACGTAAGCTTTACGTGCTTCCGGCCGATGAATCGGTGCGGAACTTTCTGACCGAACACCGGGCAATTCCCAATATCCTCTTGGAAGCTGCGCCACAGTTAAAGGCATGCTTCGGTGGCAATGCGGTTTTCAATCTGCGGGCCCCCATTGATGAGGCGGGTTCGCGGACGCTCTATGCCGTTGCCATGTGGCCGGGCAAATTGCGGGATGTCAGGGACGCTTTGGCAAGATTTGATAATGACTGGTGGATGGTACGAGCCGGGCAGACCGCAGGTTATCTCACCTTCACCTACGAGCTGGTGTGATGGCACGCCAGCCTTTTGACTGGTCAGAATATCTGAAACTGGCGCAGGAGCTTGCCGCGCGTAGTGAAGAGGCATGTCTTCGCAGCTCTCTCAGCAGGGCGTATTACTACGTCTACAATCTTGCCTTGACCAGAGCAGAGCGAAACGGTTTCGTCTCGGTTCAGGGCGAATCGACCCACGGCCAGTTGTGGCGACTCTTCAGCCAAAGCCCCGAACCGGAATGTATCTACCTGGGGCAAATCGCGCTCCGGCTTAAGGAAAAGAGGGAGAAGGCGGACTACCGGCCGGTTTATCACCGCATCGAAGAAGAGGTGCCGCAGGTTTTATCGGAGGCCCAGGACTTCGCCACCCGTCTCGGAAGGCTTGCGCCGCGTCATCCCAATCCGGTAACCGTACGCCGGTAGGGCGTGCTCCATCTGTGCTCCGTTAGCGTTTTGTACGAAGAACGGAGCGGTGCCGGGGCGACGGTGTTGCCCACCCGCCCGAACCCTGCAATCAACATGGTCGAATAGCCGGCAAGGCGGAATGTGCGCGTCGGATCAAGATTTCGGCTCCGGTCCCACGGACGGCCACATCTCTCTGACGTTGAAGAAGTCTCGGGAATCCTGTGGCCAAATCCCTGTCCCGGCACAAAACGCCCAGCATCTTGGCGGCCAGCAATTAGGGCGATCAGGCCCGTGACGTCATTGCCCTAGCTACACCCACTCGTTCCTCCGCAGTTTCCGCACTTGTAGCAGCTTCCGTTGCGGGTCATGATGGAGCCGCACTCGGCGCACAAGGGGGCGTCGGAGGTGAAGGGCGTGAAGGGCAACTCCTGCTGCGGATCGGTTTCGGTGGGGCGGAGCGTTGTGGTCTCGCCCGCTTCGGAAACGGCGTATTCCGCGCTGAGGAACTTGGCGCCCAGCCAGCGGAAGATGTAATCCATGATGGATTTCGCGTAGGGGATCTGCTGGTTGCCAGTCCAGCCGCTGGGCTCGAAACGCACGTGGGCGAATTTGTCCACCAGGAATTTCAGCGGCACGCCGTATTGCAGGTTGAAACTCACCGCGGTGGCGAAAGCGTCCATCAGGCCCGAGATGGTGGAACCTTCCTTGGCCATGGTGATGAAGATTTCGCCCGGCGCGCCTTCGTCGTACATGCCCACCGTGATGTAGCCCTCGTGGCCGCCGATGGAGAACTTGTGGGTGATGGAACGGCGCTCGTCGGGAAGCTTGCGGCGGACGGGACGGTAGACCACCTTCTCGACCGGCGGCGCGGCGGCGGCGGTAGCGGCTACGGCGGCCGTTTTCTTCTCGCTCTTGCTGCCCGAGCCGGAACTGAGCGGCTGCACCTTCTTGGAATTGTCGCGGTAGATGGCCACGGCCTTCAGCCCCAGCTTCCAGCTTTCGGTGTAGGCATTCAGGATGTCCTCCACCGTGGACTCTTCGGGCATGTTGATGGTTTTCGAAATGGCGCCCGAGATGAACGGCTGCACGGCCGCCATCATGCGCACGTGGCCCATGTAGTGAATCGACCGGGAGCCGTTCTGCGGCCGGAAGCTGCAATCGAAGACGGCCAGGTGCTCGGGCTTCAGGTGGGGCGCGCCTTCGATGGTGCCGGTGGCGTCGATATGGGAGACGATCTTCTCCACCTGCTCGGGGGAATATCCGAGCTTGATGAGCGCGGCGGGCACGGTGTTGTTGACGATCTTGATCACGCCGCCGCCCACCAGTTTCTTGTACTTGACCAGCGCGAGATCGGGCTCGATGCCGGTGGTGTCGCAATCCATCATGAAGCCGATGGTTCCGGTGGGCGCGATCACGGTGACCTGAGCGTTGCGGTATCCGTGGCGGCGGCCCGATTCGTAGGCGTCGTCCCAGCACTCGTGCGCGCCGGCCATCAGAGCCGAAGGAACGTGGTGGCGATCGACGCGGCTCACCGCGTCGCGGTGCATGCGGATGACTTCCAGGAACGGCTGCTCGTTCACGGCGTAACCGGGGAACGGGCCCACGGCTTCGGCGACGCGCGAGCTGGTGAGATAGGCCTGGCCGCACATGACGGCGGTGATGGCGCCGGCGAAATCGCGGCCCTGGTCGCTGTCGTAGGGAATCCCCATGGACATCAGCAGGGCGCCCAGGTTGGCAAACCCGAGGCCCAGCGGGCGGAAGGCGTGCGAGTTTTCGCCGATCTTCTGGGTGGGGTAGCTGGCGTTATCGACGATGATCTCCTGCGCCAGGATCATGGTATCAACCGCGTGGCGGAAGGCTTCGGCGTCGAACTGGCCGTCCGGGCCCACGAACTTCATGAGGTTGAGGGAGGAAAGGTTGCAGGCCGAATCGTCGAGGAACATGTACTCGGAGCAGGGATTGGAGGCGTTGATGCGGGCGGTGTTCTTGCAGGGGTGCCAGCGGTTGACCGTGGTGTCGAACTGCATGCCGGGGTCGCCGCACTGGTGCGTGGCTTCGGAGATCTGGCGCAGAAGATCGCGGGCCTTGGAGCGATTCACCGGCTGGCCGGTGGCGACGGACCTGGTCCACCAGTCGCCATCCTGCAGCGCGGCCTGCATGAAGTCGTCGGTGGCGCGCACGGAGTTGTTGGCATTCTGGAAGAAGATGGAGCCGTAGGCTTCGCCGTCGAGCGACGAATCGTAGCCGGCTTCGACCAGGGTGTAGGCCTTCTTCTCTTCCTTGGCCTTGCACCAGATGAACTTTTCGACATCGGGGTGGTCCGCATTGAGGATCACCATTTTGGCCGCGCGCCGCGTCTTGCCGCCCGATTTGATGACGCCGGCGAAGGCGTCGAAGCCTTTCATGAAGGAGAGCGGACCGGAGGCGCGCCCGCCGCCCGAGAGGACCGCGTCCTCTTCCCGAAGCGTGGAGAGATTGGTGCCCGTGCCGGAGCCCCACTTGAAGAGCATGCCCTCGGTCTTGGCGAGATCGAGAATGGACTCCAAAGAGTCCTTCACCGAGACGATGAAACAGGCGGAGCATTGCGGCCGCAGCACGCCGGACTCGAGCTTGGTGACGCGGTCGGACTTGTCGTCGTAGATCCAGCCGTAGCCGCGGGTCTCTTTGACGCCCACGTTGAACCAGACGGGCGAGTTGAAGCAGGCCTTCTGGGTGAGCATGAGGTGGGCCAGGTCGAAGCGGAAGTTTTCGCCGTCGGCGTCGGTTTTGAAGTAGCCGTCCTTTTGGCCCCACGCGGCGATGGTGTCGACCACGCGCTGCACGAGCTGCGCCACGCTGGTTTCGCGCTCGGGCGATCCCATCTTGCCGTAGAAGTACTTGCTGGCGACGATATTGGTGGCGGTCTGCGACCAATCGACGGGCACCTCGACATCGCGCTGCTCGAAGATGACGGAGCCCTTGTCGTTGCCGATCGAGGCGGTGCGGGTCTCCCACTGCAGGTCATCGTAAGGGGTTTTGCCCGCTTCGAGCCTGGCGGTGAAGTAACGGGGGAACGAGACCCCCGCTCGGAGGTTTGGGGTGATTTTAGTTTCCAATACCTTTATTTTCGCACTCAAATCGACCGACAACTGTCCCATGTGAAGCTCCTTTCAGGGGGCATACCGGAGAGATACCTCCGTAATAATGCCCCAACATATAGTGTGTCGTCAAGGATTATTTCTATATGAAGTATGTTGAGGTTACAAACGGTGTGTAAACGGGAACACACCACACCTGGCC
>DASQZT010000075.1:0-40232 GCA_035638575.1 Bryobacteraceae bacterium | reverse complement strand
TGAGCGACCTCCGTTTTCCCGGCGATTTGCCGGCCGATCCCCTCGATGCGGAGGAAGGGTCGAACATGTGGGCTGTCGGTCCCGGCCGCACGGCGAATGGGCACGCCATGCTGCTGATCAACCCGCACGTCGGCTTCTTCGGAGGCGGGCAGCGATACGAGGCCCATCTGCACAGCGGGGAGGGCCTGGATGTTTCCGGGTTTGCGATTTTAGGCACGCCCTACATCCGTTCCGGCCACAATCGCTATCTCGGCTGGAGTCACACCAACAATTACGCCCAGACAACCGACCTCTACCTCGAAATATTCGACGATCCCGCGCACCCCCGCTTCTACCGCTACGGGACAGGTCAACGCGAAGTGGTCGAGTGGAAAGACGAGATTCGCGTCAAAACCGGCAGGGGAGTAGAGGCTCGCACCGTCACCTTCCGCAAGACGCATCACGGGCCGATCCTCGGCATCCGCGGCGAAACGGGAATTGCCGTGCGCTCCGCGGCGGTGGGAGGCGGCGTCATGGCCCAGCGGTGGGCCATGGCGAAGGCGCGCAACCTCCGCGAGTTCCAGGCGGCCCTCGCCCAGGTGAGGTTGACGGGCTCGAATACCATCTATGCGGATCGCGCGGGTAACATCTATTACCTTCACGGCAACGCCATCCCTGAGCGGCCGCCCAATTTGGACTGGCTCAAACCCTTGGACGGCAGCGACCCGGAAACCGAATGGAAGGGCCTGCACGCTTTGGCGGACTTGCCGCAGGTTTTGAATCCCAGCAGCGGTTATGTGCAGAACTGCAACTCCACTCCCTGGCTGACAACGGATCCCGCCGACAGTCCCGCCGCCGCGAAGTATCCGGCGTACATGGCTCCTGAACCGGATACACCGCGCTCCCAGCGCTCACGGGCGATCTTGAGCGGCACGCGAAAATTCACTTTCGCGCAATGGACCCAGCTTGGTCTCGATTCGAAGATCGGACTGGCTGCGGCGCGCATTCCCGAATTGCTCGCCGCATATGCGAAGGTTCAGCAGTCTGACGCCGCGCGGGCCGAAAGGTCGGCCGAACCGATCGCCGTCCTGCGGCAGTGGGACCAGGTTGGCCGGAACGATTCGGTAGGCACGACTCTTTTCGTCCGCATGGAGATGCGGGCCACCGAACTGCGCCGGGGTTCTCCGGCCGAACCGGACCTGCTGGTCACGGCGCTGGAGCAGGCGAAATCCGGGTTGGAATCGGACTTTGGCGCCTGGCGTGTCGCTTGGGGCGACGTGAACCGGTTGCAGCGCATCCACACCAGCGGTACCGAAGAGAACTTCCGCGACGACAAGCCAAGCGTGCCCGTTCCCGGAGCGCCCACCTTTACCGGAACGATCTTCACCTTCGGCGCCCGCCCCGCGCCCGGACAGAAGCGCTGGTATGGCACGGTCGGCGACACCTACATCGCGGTGGTCGACTTTGGCAGGCGGCCCGTCTCCCGCTCGCTTCTCGTTTTCGGGCAGAGCGCCGATCCGCTGTCGCCGCACTTTTTCGATCAAGCGCCCCTTTATGGCTCGCAGGAGTTCAAGCCGGCGTGGTTCGAGTTGGGTGAGATCAAACGTCACCTAGAGCGCGCCTATCATCCTGGCTTGTAAGTTGCACAACAATGCCTCTCGGGCGAGAAGCAGATCCGAGATTCGGAAATCGCTGGCCGGCGCCGCCGGCCGGGAGTATGCTGGGGAGAACAGGCTCGAAAGGAGACATGCCGATGAGATGCCCCACCAGGAGATCCTTTCTCGGCGCCACCGCGGCCATCCCCCTGCTGGGCCGCGCCCAGACCCGGCCGGCGTTCCGCAAGCGAGTCCACCCGCTCGAAGGCGTCGCGCGGGAAAACCTCGAGATCCAGGACGTGAAAGTCACCATCATGTCCTTCCCACTGCCTCCCGGCAAGCAGTGGATCACCGGCCGCGCGGTCACCTGGAAGACGGACCTGATCCTGATCGAAATCCTGACCGACAAAGGCATCACCGGGATCGGCGAGACCAGCCCCTACGCCGGCCCGGACGCGGTCAAGAAAACCATCGAGGAACTGATCCGCCCCACGCTCATCGGCCAGAACCCGTTCGATGTCGAATACCTGGGCGCGGCCTGGAGCGGGACGCGCGCCTTCGCCGGAATCGACGCCGCCTGCTGGGACATCATCGGCAAAGCCAGGAACACCCCCGTCTACAAACTGCTCGCCACCGACGCCCCACCGCGGCCCCACCTCCGCATGTACGCCTCCGGCGGCGTGGAATACGCCTGGTACAAGCGCCCCGACGACCTCATCGACGAAGCCGTGCGCCACAAGGATGAGGGCTACACCGCTTTCAAGTTCCGCCTGGGGTCGGAATGGGCCAACAGCGGCATGACCGTCCGCAAGTACATTCCCTACCTGCGCCGCATGCGCGAGGCCGTGGGTCCCGCGTTCGACCTGATCCAGGAGGCCAACATGCGGCTCAGCCTCGAGCAGTGCCTGGAACTGGCGCCGGTTCTCGAAGAGCTGAAGTTCCACTGGTTTGAGGAGCCCATCGGCGCCAGCGGCCGGGACGCCCTGGAGGGCTATCTCCAGGTTCGTGCCGCCCTTCCGCACGTCCTGGTGTCGGGCGGGGAGAGCCGCACCAATCGATTCGAGTTCAAAGAGTGGATCGACCGCGGCGCCTACGACATCGTGCAGCCCGACTGCAATGTCACCGGCCTCACCGAGGCGTGGCATATCGCCCGCATGGCGAACCTCCGCAAGAAATATTGCTGCCCGCACAACTGGCACGGCGGCCTCTCCACCATGGCCAACGCCGCGCTGGTGGCCGCCATTCCCAACCGCCACATGCTGGAGCTGAACCAGACCTACAATCCCTTCAAAGAGGAGATATTCAAGGATCCCCTGGTCGTCCGAAAAGGATACATGGATCTGCACGACAAACCCGGGTTCGGCATAGAACTCAAGCCCGGAATCGCGGAGAAGTTCCCCTATCTGCCCGGCCGCTACGACAAGCCTGATCCCGACCTTCCGCCGGCGCCCTCCGCCTGACGCCGGGATCCGGCCCGGCTATGGATGGGCGGGACTTGCCCCCCTCGGCCGCCGTATTCTGCGAGACTCAATACGTGCCTGACCAAACCGGCCCTTGCGGATTTCTCGCCGCGCTCGCCTGCTTTCTGGCGATCGCCTCTCCCTTGCTTCAGTCCCCGAAGCTTTCGAATGCGAAGGTCGTGGCCGTCGAGTACAGCTTGGGGCCCGGCGAGACCGCGCCGTTGAACGCCCGGCATGCCGGCGTGACGGTCTATCTGGACGCCGGCTCCCTCGCCGTCACCCCCAACGGTGAGGCGCCCAGGCACGTGACGGTGAAGCGCGGCGACACCGTCTTCCTGCCCGCTCAGGCCGGCACCGTGAAGAACTCGGGCCCTCGGGACATGCGCTTCGTGCGTGTCGACTTTCTGGGAGCCGGCAGCGCCGTGACATGGGGAACCACGGGCCTCTCGCCGAACTACAAGCTGCTGTTCGAGAACTCCTCCGCGCGCGTCTACGATATCCGGATTCCGGCCGGCACGAAGGAGCCGCAGCATACCCACAAGGATCGCGTTGTCGTCTGCCTGTTGGGCGCTAAGCTCATGCACCTGATGCCCGATGGCCGCCAGGAGCCTTCCACTCTCGAAACCGGCGAGGTCGCGTGGCGCCTCGGCGCCACCCACATCGGCCAGAACCTCGGCGCGACGGACCTTTGGGTCATCGCCATCGAGCCGAAGTGAGCGCCCGTCATGCGATTCTCCAGCATGATCACGGCGGTGGATGCCCATGCCTGCGGCGAGCCCGGCCGCGTCATCACCGGCGGCGTCCTGGATGTTCCCGGCAAGACCATGTTCGAGAAGAAAACGTATCTCGAGCAACATGCCGACTGGCTCCGCCTCCGCATGCTGCGCGAGCCGCGCGGATACCCTGCGGCCAACTGCAACCTGATCCTGCCGTCCACCCATCCGGAAGCCGACGCCGGTTTCGTCATCATGGAGCAGACCGAGTACCCCGCCATGTCGGGCACCAACACCATCTGCGTGGTCACCGTGCTGATCGAAACCGGCATGGTGCCGGTCGCCGAGCCAGTCACGCGGCTGAAACTGGAGGCGCCCGCCGGCTTGATCGGCGTCGAGGCGGAGGTGCGCGATGGCAAAGTCCGCAAGGTCACCTTCCGCAATGTGCCCGCATTCGCCACCCACCTCGACGCTCCCGTTGAGGTGCGCGGCATCGGCACGGTGCAGGTGGATGTGGCCTACGGCGGCATGTTCTACGTCATCGCCGAGGCCGCTCCTCTGGGCTTCCGGCTCACGCCCGATGAGGCCCGCGACATCGTGCGCGTGGCCGAGATGATCAAGGCGGCCACGCGAGAGCAACTGCCCGTGGTGCACCCCGAGAACCCGGGGATCACGGGCGTGACCATCGCCCAGCTTTCCGGCCCGCCGTCGCGGCCCGATGCGCACCGCAAGAACACGGTAGTGGTCTCCACCGGCACGCTCGACTGGACGCGCCCGGCATCGTGGACCGGCGCGCTCGACCGCTCGCCCTGCGGCACCGGCACCTGCGCCAAAATGGCCGCCCTGCACGCCAAAGGCCTGCTGCCCTTGCATCAGGATTTCGTGCACGAAGGCATCCTGGGCACCATCTTCACTGGCCGCCTGGTCGAAGAGACGCGCGTCGGCCCCTACGCCGCCGTGACGCCGCTGCTCTCGGGGCAGGCGTGGATCACCGGCTTCGCTCAATACGTGGTAGATCCCGGCGACCCGTTCCCCGACGGCTTCACGGTTGGGGACATCTGGGGCCGCTGAGGCTTTCGATCCGCGCCGGGAAAACCGGCGGCCGCACCGATTCCGCCCTCCATCCCAGCAGGAACTCCAACGCTCCGCCGCACACTCGCCCCTGGCACGGACCCATGCCGCAGCGCGTATGCAGCTTGGCGTCGCGCCAGCCCGGGCATTGGCGAACGCGTCCGAACGTGACGTCTTCGCAGCGGCACACCAGCGTGTCGTCGCCGGGCAGCGTCTTCAGCTCGTTGCGCAGCGCGAAAGCCCGCTCCAGCCCCGCGGCGAACCGGCGCTGCGATTCGCGCGCCCGGAAAAACTCCCGCGCCTTCTCGGGCCGGCCCACGGCCGCGTAGCCGGCGATCTCGCCTTCCACCTCCGAAAGCTCCAGCCCGCCGATGCCCGTCGCTTCTCCGGCACAATAGACGCCGGCCACCGACGTCTGCTGGTATTCGTCCACCTCGACGCCGCCCGCGCCCACGCCGCAGCCGAGCAGCGCCGCCAGTTCCACATTCGGGATCAGGCCGAAGCCGCAGGCCAGGTAGTCGCACGGCTCGTCCCACGTGCGGCCCGCGCGCCGTAGCGTCACGCCCGCCCCTCCGGCGGCGATCGGCCAACAGCCCGTGAGATAGCGGATTCCGAGAAGCCCCGCGCGCAGCCCGATCGCCTGTGCCAGCTTGCCCGGATGCCGGATCAGTCCCGCGCCAAAACGAGTCAGCGCCGCCTGGTCCGCCTGTTCGGCGATCAGCCGCACATCCGCGCCGTGGCCGCGAAGATATTTCGCGACGGCCAGCAACAGCGGTCCGCTGCCCGCGACTACGACCTTCTTCCCCGCAATACGCAGCCCCGACTTCGCCAGCGCCTGCAAGCCGCCCGCGCCCATCACATGCGGCAACGTCCATCCGGGGAACGGCAGAAACCGCTCGCGCGCGCCGGTTGCCAGCACCAGTTTTCGGTAGCCGATTTCGAGAGTGCCGTCGAAGCTTTCCAGCGTGATGACGCCGGGCTCGGGAACCGCCACCACACGCGTGCCGCAAAATGTCGTGCAAGGCTCCCGGCCCATCCATTCGCCCCGCCAGATCTGTCCGCCCGGCCGTGGGTTGTCGTCCACCATCGCCGCGCGCGCGCCCGATTCCGCCGCGCACCGCGCCGCCGCCAGTCCCGCCGGACCCGCACCCACCACAACCACGTCGTAGGCGCCGTCACCCATCGGTCCTTACTTCCATACCCGGCGCGCACGGGATCTGGCAACTGCGCGAGTGTTCGCGCCCATCCACCGTGACGCGGCACTCGAAGCAGATCCCCATCCCGCACAGCGGGCCGCGCGCCTCCCCGGTCACCGACCGGCGGAACGTAGCGACCGCCATCGCGACCGCCGCCGAGACCATAGCCCCCGCCGGCACCGTCACCGCGACGCCGTTCACCGAGACCGTCACCGTGTCCTTGTGGGGCAGGTTGTCAACCTGCGGACCGATTGTCAATCGGTCCAGGCGAGCCATGCTCGCCTCTTCGCGCTGCCCCGCAACGTTTCTATCGCCGGAGACGTTTCCATGCGCCTCCGCCTTGCGCCCCGGCAGGTACGGCTCCGCCGGAATCGCCCAGCTCCGCCCCATCACCTGTGCCGCCACCAGCTTGCCCGTCGCCAGCGACGTCGTGATCCCGAGCCCCTCGTGGCCGGTCGCCAGAAACAGCCGCTCGTCGCCGGGACACGGCCCGATCAGCGGCAGCTTGTCCGGCGTCGCCGCGCGAAACCCCGTCCAGGTGCGGATCGCCGACAACTTCCCCAGCCCCGGCATGTACTCCTCTGCGCGCTGCAGCATGCGGCGCAGTATGTGCGCGTCGATGGACGCATCCTCCGCCCCGAACTGCCGCGACGAGCCGATCAGCACCTGCCCCGTCTTTCTCGGCTGCGCATTGAACGCCACCGAATCCGCGGACGTCGCGTGAGCGCTCTTCAGATATCCCAGCTCGATCAGCACGGCGCGCACATAGCCCGGATACCGGTCCGTGATCGCCAGGTGCCCTTTGCGTTTCCGCACTTCGATCCCCGGCGTCAGTTCGGGCGCCCACGCGCCGGTAGCGTTCACCGTCACACCCGCGCTGATCGCCGTTCCGTCGCGCAGTTTGATGACGCCGCCGCCGATCTCCACCGCCCGCTGCGCGATCCGCGCGGCCTTCGACCGCTCCAGCAGGAAACGCGCCGCGCATGGCGGATACAGCACCGAATCGTCCGCCACGAACAGCCCGCCTGCGAGCCCCGGCCGCAGATTCGGCTCCGCTTCCGCCAACTCCTTCGGCCCCACGACTTCGGCCCTCACGCCGATCTCGTCGTACACGCGCTTCTTGCGCCGAACCTCCGCCAGCTCTTCTTCGTCCGCCGCCACCCACATGGTGCCGCACGGCAGGTACTCCACATCCGCCGGAAGCTCACCCGACAGCTCGATCCACAGTTGCCGCGAGCTGAGCGTCAGCGCGATCTGTGCGGGCGAATCGTCCATCACCACGATGTGGCCCATGCCCGCCGCCGTGGCGCCGCCACCGATGGGCCCAGGCTCCACCACCGCGACCGAGAGCCCTTCCGCCGCGCATGCCGCCGCGCACGCCGCTCCGACGATGCCCCCGCCGGCGATCGCTACGTCGTAGCTCGCGCCCATGTTCCGCGGATTCCGTAACAGAAGGGATCGCGTTCGTCGAGAATCAAATCGGCCTCCGCGTTCACGTGCGCCGTGCCCGTGATCTCCGGAAAAATCTTGCCGCCGGTCACCGTGACCGATCCTTCAAAGACGCTCCCCACGATGCTCTCCTGTCTCCACACCTGGCCCGGCTTCAACTTGCCGTCGGCATACAGGCACGCCAGCTTGGCGCTGGTTCCCGTGCCGCACGGCGACCGGTCGTAGGCCTTCCCGGGGCACAGCACGAAGTTCTTGCTGTCGGCGCCCGCAAGGGTGGGGTGCCCGAAAAGCTCTATGTGGTCGATCTCGTGGCCCCCCGCGCCGGTGATGCCGTGCGCCGCCAGGCCCTGCCGGATGCGCCACGCGAAATCGGTCAGTTCCTCGATGCGTTCCAGCGCCACGTCCTGCCCGTGGCCGCTCACCAGGTAGAACCAGTTGCCGCCCCACGCGATATCGCCGTACACCCGGCCGATGCCCGGCGCTTCCACCGGCACGTGCGCCGCGCTGCGGTAGCTGGCCACGTTGCGAAACGTCACGCGGCCATCCTCGCGCATGCGTGCCTCCACCACTCCCGGCGGCGTTTCGATGCGGCACATGCCGTTCCGGATGCGGCCCAGGTGGGCCAGCGTGGCCATCAGCCCGATGGTGCCGTGCCCGCACATCCCCAGGTACCCGACGTTATTAAAGAAGATGACCCCGGCGTCGCACCCCGCGTCCGACGGCTCCGACAGCAGCGCGCCCACGATGGCGTCGTTGCCGCGCGGCTCGTTCACCACCGCCGAGCGGAATCCGTCGAACTCGCTGCGGAATCGCTCCAGCCGTTCCGCCATCGTTCCCGTGCCTAAGTCCGGACCGCCCTCCACCACTACCCGGGTCGGTTCCCCGCCCGTGTGCGAATCGATCACACGGATGCGCTTCATCGCGCGGCCGCCGCCGGCAGCGCGGGCCGCGTCTCCATCGCGTGGCGGATGATCTTCAAAATGCGCTCCCTCTCGGCGCCTTCGAGCGGCAGCCGGGGCGCGCGCACCATCTCGGAGCCCAGCCCGGTTTCCGCCATCGCCAGCTTGATGTACTGCACCAGCTTGATCTCGGTATCCAGGTGCAGCAGCGGCGTGTACCAGCGGTACAACTCGCGCGCCTGCTCCCATCGGCCGGCCGTGGACAGGTCCCACAGCGCGCGGTTCTCTTCGGGGAACGCGTTCACCAGCCCCGAGATCCAGCCCTGCGCGCCCAGCAGCACGCTCTCCAGCACCAAATCGTCCACCCCGCCGAACAGGATGTAGCGGCTGCCCACCGTGTTCACCAGGTCGGTGATGCGGCGCACGTTTTCCGACGACTCCTTGATCGCCACGATCGTCGGCTCGTCCGCCAGCTCTCCGAACATTTCCGGCGACACATCCACGTGGTACGACACAGGGTTGTTGTACACCATCACCGGCAGTCCAGTGGAGCGCGCCACCGTCCGGAAATGCGTCAGCGTCTCCCGCGCGTCCGACTTGTACACCATCGCGGGCAGCACCATGAGGCCGTCGATCCCGATCCGTTCCGCATCGCGCGCGAAGCGGCAACCGAGAGCCGTGGTGTACTCGGCCACGCCGGTCAGCACCGGAATCCGGCCGCGCACCGTTTGCTTCATCTCCCTTAGAACGTCGAGCTTCTCGCCGTACTCCAATGCCGTATTTTCGCCCACGGTACCCAGCAGGACCACGCCGTGGATGCCGGCCCCGATCATGATTTCGAGGTGCCTCCCTGTGGCTGCGAGGTCCAGCGACTGGTCCTTCCGGAACTGCGTGGTGATAGCGGGAAACACTCCCTTCCAATCGACTTTCATAGATGTTGTGATTATAGTTGAATCAAATGCTGCGCTTCGTGGCGGTCCTGGTTGCCGCGCTACCCGGCGCGCTCGCGGGCGCGACATTGTCCAACGATGCGATCCGCGCCGAGTTCGACGCCAATGGCCTGCTCGCACTCACCGATCGCGCGACCCATACCACCTGGCACTTTCAGAAGGACCGGTTCGCAGTCACTCTCGGCGGCCAGGTGTTCGACAGCGCCTCGCTGCCAAAGCCCTCCGAAAAATCGGAGCCGCCGCGCGTCACCTTCTCCTACACCGCGGGGCCATACAAGCTCGAGGTAGTGTACGAACTCGGTCCAGACTCCCGTTTCCTCAGCAAGCGGCTGGTTATCGCCGATGGGCCGAAGGGCAAATTCCGCCTTGACGAATTCGTAATCTTTCGCGCCTCACTCGTGGAGAGCGTGCTCGATGCCGCCGTTCTCAACCGTGCGCGCGAAAATCTCGGCACCGGCGATTACGGCGCCTTTCTGCATTTCGAAAAATCGCGCGGCCTGCTGGTGACGGCGCAGAATCCGTTCCTCGCCGTTCGCCGCGACGGCAGCGATTTCTCCATCGCCTACAAACCGGCCATGGATTGGGACCTCGCCTGGGGCCCGTTTGAAGCGGACCGCGGCCTTATCATGCCTTACCAGCTCTCCGGCCGCCACGTGCCGAAGAATATGCTGCCCGAGTGGCGTCTCGGGCCGATCGACGAGACCCCCGGACTCGACGAAGCCGAGGTCGAGGCGTTTACCGAAGCGGTGCGCGAGAGCCTGCTTTACAAGCCCGCCAACCCGCTCAACATCATGGTGGGCTGGTGCGCCAACGATTACCAGATCGATGTCGCCACCGCCGAAGGCCGCGCCGAATACAAGCGCATCATCGATACCGCCGCTTCCGTCGGCGCCGAGCACATCTTGTTCGCGCCGGCCAATTCCGAGCTTGCGCGCCGCGAGGACAGCCGCGACGACTGGAAGTGGGAATACGTCCTGTGGCTCGGCCTCGGCCAGAAGATCCGCAACAACCAGTGGGATCCGGCCGCGGGTCCGATCCCGGCTTCGGTGCGCGAGATGCTCGATTACGCGGGCTCGAAGAAGGTGGGCCTCGTAGCCTACGTCTATCCGGTGATGGGGTTCACGCAAAATCCCGAGTGGCTGCTGGGAGCCCACGGCACCCGCGCCAACCTGGGCGTCCACAGCCTCCAGGACTGGCTGATCGGCGCGCTCGAAGGCTTCCTCGAGCACACCGGGATCAGCGGCTACGCCTTCGACCACACCTTTCTCAATCTCGACGGCGCCAGTAAATACGCGCAGTGGTGGGGCTGGCGCCGCGTCCTGGAAACCCTCCGCCGCGACATCCCCGGCATCGTGATCGACGGCCGCCAGGCCTATCAGAACTATGGACCGTGGACGTGGCTGGCGGGCAGCTATCCGCATCCCACCTCCACCGACGAGCAGCCCGAGAGCTTCGTCTCGTTTCCCGATCTGAAGCTCGACCGCGTCTCCGCCGACCGCGAGCGCTACACCGCCTACCGCTACCGCAACTACGAATTCGCGCCTGGCGAAATCGTTCCCGGCTTCATCACCCATCAGACCGGCCGCAACGACGATACCGGCCACATGCCCGCCGCCGGCGAAACGCTCCTGCCCTTCCGCCGCCGCGATTGGGACTACCTGGGCTGGCGCTATTCGCTGCTGTCGTCCATCGCCATCGCCGGCTGGAATAACGTGATCGACATGATCCCCGCGCGCGACCCCGAGGAGTTCCACAACTTCTCCCCGGCCGACCGCGACTGGTTCCTGCACTGGATCGACTGGGCCGACGCCCATAAGGAATACCTCCGCCACACGCGCACGATTCTCGGGCAGCCTGCCATCGGCAAGATCGACGGCACCGCGTCCATCGTCAACGATTCCGGCTACGTTTTTTTGTTCAACCCCAACGGCCGCCGACTCGAAGCCAGTTTCAAGCTGGATGAAGCGTTGGGTCTGAAAGGCCACGGCAAGTACGTGCTGAGCGAGGTCTATCCGGTTGAGGAGCGGCTCATCGGGAAGCCCGGTGCCGGCGTCTGGTCATGGAGCGACACCGTCGCCCGGCAGATGGACGGCGGCTCGGCAGTCGTGCTGGAGATCGAGCCCGAAGACGACGCGCGGGAGATCCGGCTCTTCAACGTGCCTGGCACGGCGGTGCTGGACGGCGGCATCCTGCGCCTCGAAGGCGTGCGCGGCGAAGCCGGTTCCGCCGAGACGATCCAGGTCCGCCTCCCGTCGTCCGCCAAAGTCAGCTCGGTGCAGCTTGGACAGGCGGGCGGTCCTCGGGACCTGGCGTTCCGAGTGGTGAAGCCCGGGCTGATCGAGATCTCCGTCACCTTCGCCGGCGCGCCGTTCCGCCACTATCAGCAGATCGACACATACAATCCCGAGTTCACCGGCGGCCCCGTCCGCGCGACTTTCCGGATTCCCCATCGCGTCTTCGACCAGCTCGAAGCCCGCCGCAAAGCATGGCCGATCCCATGGACCGAAGAAGACTACCGCAGCACCTGGCTCGCGCCGCACCGCCTGCTGCTCTACGTGCAGTTGGCCGAACCGGACGATCGATGGAGCGCCTCGCTCTCGATCGACGGCCGCGCAGTCACCTTGCAAAAAGCTTACGCCTCGGTGCGCGCCAACCGCCGCAACTTCGTAGGATTCTGGGCCGACGTCTCCCAGCTCGCCGCCGACGCCGATCACGCGCTCGAATTGACGCTGCCGCGCAATCTCAGTCCCGGCCAGTTTCAAGGCGTTTTCTTCGAGAACGTCGAGACGGAATACACCGCCGAGATCGTTCACTGAATTCTTATCCGCGTTCATCCGCGTTCATCCGCGGCCTGAATTGCTACACCGCCCGCAACTGTTCCGCCGCCGCTTCCGGCGTAATATCGCGCTGCGGCCCGGCCAGCATCTCGTAGCCCACCAGAAACTTGCGCACCGTCGCCGAGCGCAGCAGGGGCGGATAGAAGTGCATGTGCAGGTGCCACTCGTCGTGCGCCGCTCCATCGGTGGGCCTTTGGTGGAACCCCATCGAGTAGGGAAACGGGACGCCGAACAGCCGGTCATAACGCGCCGTCGTGCGCTTCAGAATATCGGCCAGGCCGTCGCGCTCCGCGCCCGAAAGGTCGTCTACGGCTGCGAGATGCCGCCGCGGAATCACCATGGTCTCGAACGGCCACACCGCCCAGAAGGGAACCAGGGTCACGAAGCTGTCGTTGGTTTCGATCATCCGGTCGCCGCGCGCCGTTTCCAGTTTCGCGTATTCGCACAGGAGGCACCCGCCTCGCTCGTCGTGCCAGGCGCCGAGCGACGTCTGTTCTTTCCGCACCTCGTTCGGCAGCGCGTAGTTCGACCAGATCTGGCAGTGCGGGTGCGGATTGCTGGCCCCCATCATGGCCCCGCGATTCTCGAAGATCTGGACGTAATTGATGAGCGCCCGCGCGCCCAGGTCCGCGAACTGCTCCGCCCACCGGTCCACCACCAGGCGCAGCCCGACTGGATCCATATTGGCGATGGTGAGATTGTGGCGCGGCGAAAAGCACACCACCCGGCAAACCCCCGGCTCGGACTCGGCGACCAGCAGGCCGTCCTGCTCGAAGCGGTCCGGCGCGGTGTCGGGCTTCAGGGCGGCGTAGTCGTTATCGAACACGAAGGTGGATGTGTAGCTCGGATTGCGCACGCCGCCCGCGCGCGCGTTCCCCGGGCAGAGATAGCATTCGGGATCGTAATCCGGCTGCGCCGCGGCGCCGCCCGCTTCGACCTGCCCCTGCCACGGCCTTTGAGTGCGATGGGGCGACACCAGCACCCACTCGCGGGTCAGCGGATTGAAGCGCCGGTGAGGATCCTGTTTCCAGTCGAACATTCTCTCCCATGGTACATAACCTACTCCTCGCTCCCCCGTCTTCCGCCGCTCACGAATCGATTTCCGCGGACCAGAAACCGCAGCGGTAGATCGGCCGATTGACTGATGCCCACGCGTGCGGTAACGGCGATTTCGACCTCACCGCGCTCGTCCGGCTCCCGCACCACCAGCGGGCCGCGCGTGACGTCCGCGCCGTTGTGCGCGCGCGTGATGCCCATGGCCAGCGTCAGTTTGCCGGGACCCGAAGCCAGGTCCTCCGCCTGGCGCGCGGCCGGCCGTCGCTGCCGCATGATTTCGATGCCGGCCACGGGCTCCAGCGCACGGATCAGCACGCATCCGGGCTTCCCTTCCGCCTCGCACACCAGGTTGAGGCACTCGTACATCCCGTAGATGAAGTAGACGTACGCGTGTCCCGGCGGGCCGAAGATGACGCGGGTGCGCTCCGTGATGCCGCGGGCGGAATGCGCCGCCAGGTCGGAGCCGCCCAGGTACGCTTCGGTTTCCACGATCCTGCCGGCGGCCGGTCCGTGCACCAGGATCTTGCCCAGCAGCGCTCGCGCAACTTCCGCCGTTGGGCGGTCGTAGAAGCGGCGCCGGAGGATGGGGCCGAGGCGCATGGGCAGCGGGCTTTTCTCACTGTACAATGAAATCGTCCATGCGATTGTTCACGGGCCTGGATCTGCCCTCGGACGTGATCCGTAACCTGGATGCCCTGGTGGAGCGCCTGCGCTCCAAAGCTCGGATTCAGTGGAGTCCGCCGGCCAATTTCCACGTCACCACCAAGTTCATCGGCGAGTGGCCCGAGGATCGGCTCCCCGAGTTGAAGACCGCCTTGGCCGGCCTCGCGTCCCGGCCGCCCATCGCGGTGCATATTCATGACGTCGGGTTCTTCCCCAATCCGCGCGCGCCGCGCGTATTCTGGTGCGGCATCGATGCCCCCGGCCTGGAGGCCCTCGCGGCGGACACGGACCGCGCGACGTCCGCGCTCGGAATCGAGAGCGAGAGACGCCCCTTCTCCGCGCACCTCACGCTGGCGCGGATTAAGGAGCGGCCGAACCTGGGGCTCCTTCAGGATGCCGTCGCGGCGCTGGCGCCGGTCGAGTTTGGCCGCTTCGAGGCGCGCAGCTTCTTCCTTTACCGCAGCCAATTGCGGCCCACGGGTTCCGTGTACACTAAACTTGCGGAGTTTCCGCTCTCAAAGTGATGCTGGAGCTGCTCGTTTTGCCTATCGCCTACCTGCTGGGCGCGATTCCTTTTGGGTACCTGCTAGTGAAATGGAAAACCGGCGGCGACGTCCGCACGGCCGGCAGCGGCAACATCGGCGCCACCAACGTTTTGCGGACCACCGGGCGCGCGGCCGGCGTGGCGACCCTGTTGCTCGACATCGCTAAGGGCTACCTGGCGGTCTGGATCGCCGGGAAACTGACCGGCCAGAGCACGTTCTGGATGAGCGCCGCGGTGCTGGCCGTAATGGCCGGCCACGCCTACCCCTTGTTCTTGAGGTTCCGCGGCGGCAAGGCGGTGGCCACCTTCGCCGGCGCGTTTCTGCGGCTGACGCCCTTGGCGGTGGCCGCCGCTCTGCTGGTTTTCGTAGTCGCAGTAGCCTGGACCCGGTACATCTCCCTGGGCTCGATTATCGCGGCAGCCACGTTTCCCCTGGCGGTGTGGCTGCTCCTCCAGCCTCCGCTGCCGCTGATCCTGGCGGCACTTGTGGCGTCGGCCTTTGTAATCTACAAACATAGTGTTAATATCGAGCGCCTGCGCGCCGGCTCTGAGCACCGATTCATTTTTGGGGGCGGGAAGACTTGAAGGGCGCGCTCGCCATCATCGGTGCCGGAAGCTGGGGTACGGCATTGGCCATCGTGCTGGCGCAGCGCTTCGAGCGCGTCCGCCTCTGGGTTTATGAGCCCGACTTGGCTGGCCGGATGCGGCGCGACAGGCAAAACGACGTCTACCTGCCTGGTAATCAAATTCCTTTGAATGTTGAAATTACAACTGAACTCCCGGTCGTTCTGGAGGATGCCGGAATGGTGCTGAGCGTGGTGCCTTCCCACCTCGTGCGCGGGCTCTACCGGCAAATGCGGCCGTTTCTCCGGGAATCCATGGTGTTCGTCAGCGCCACCAAGGGATTGGAGAACGGCACTTTACTACGAATGTCGGAAGTAATCCGCGATGTCCTGACGGATTCTCTGCACCCGAGCGTGGCGGTGATCTCCGGGCCGACCTTCGCGCGCGAGGTTGCCCGGTTCGAGCCAACGGCACTTGTAGTAGCGTCGGAGGTTTCCGGCTTGGCGGACTGCCTCCAGGAAGCTTTTTCCAGTTCCACCTTCCGCCTCTACACCAGTTCTGATCCTATAGGTGTAGAGATTGGCGGCTCCATTAAAAATGTAGTGGCCATCGGCGCTGGCGTGTTACACGGTATGGGGCTGGGTCACAACGCCATGGCGGCGCTGATCACGAGGGGCTTGGCGGAAATGACCCGCCTGGCGGTGGCCCTGGGCGGCAAACCGCTGACCCTTTCGGGTCTGGCGGGCTTGGGGGACTTGGTGTTAACCTGCCACGGGGACCTCAGCCGCAACCGCATGGTCGGGGTCGAACTGGCGCGCGGACGGAAGCTCGATGAGATCGTGGGCCACATGAAGATGGTAGCGGAGGGCATCAAAACCACAAATGCCGCCGTAGACCTGGCGCGGCGGTGCTCGGTGGAAATGCCCATTGCGGAGCAGATGTACCAGGTACTGCACGATGGGTTAGCGCCGCGGCAGGCCATTCAGCGCCTGATGGAACGGTCGCTCAAGTGCGAATAGTGAATTTTGCCGGAGAACCGCAACCTCGGATGCCGGAACGGGTTAAGCCAGATGTGGGGGTAGCCGCGGCGGCCCTGGATTTCGACACGGAGCTGATGCTCCGAGTGAAAGAGGGAGATGGTGCGAGCTTTGGTGTCCTCTTGGACAAATACCGCTCGTCCGTAGTTCACTTCCTTTTCAGGATGGTCCAGAATCACGCGGTTGCCGAAGAATTGGGGCAGGAAGTCTTCCTGCGGGTGTATCGTTCGCGGAGTACTTACGAGCCGACGGCGAAGTTCACCACGTGGCTCTTCCGGATCGCCACGCATCTGGCTTTGAATGCGCTCCGGGATACCAAGAACGAGAAATCCCAGGAGCGCCTGGATGACGACTCTTCCGGCCTGCCGGCGCGGCAGGTTTCGGACAACCAGCCGTCCATAGAGCAGTACATGGTGTATCAGGTCCGGCTGGAGGAAGTGCGCCATGCCGTTCGAATGCTGCCGGATAAACAGAGAGCAGCGGTCTTGATGCACAAGTATGAAGAGATGGAGTACTCGCAGATTGCCAAGGTGCTGAACTGTTCGGAATCTGCGGTAAAGTCGTTATTATTTCGGGCCTACGAAACGCTGCGGGCCCGCTTGGCCCATATGGCCTAGGGAAGAAGAGGTGTTTTATGAGGTGCCAGATCGAAAGCCCCGGACATGCTGAACGGTTGCTGGCATATTGCGCGGGCAAACTCGACAGTCAAGCCGCGGCGGCGCTCGAGGAGCACATCCGGAGTTGCCCCGGGTGCGCCGATTTCGTCAAGGAACAGCGGGCCGTGTGGGAGGCGCTGGATGGCTGGGAGACGGCCCCCGTTTCCGCCGATTTCGACCGGCGGCTGCATCGGCGGATTCAGCAGGAGGTTTCCTGGTGGGATCTGCTGATGCGGCCGTTCCGCCCGCTCATGGCGCGGCAGGGCCTGCCGGTCGCGGCGGCCGCGTGCCTGGTGATTGCGGCGGGAGTCATGCTTCAGCGGCCGGCGGCAGTGCCCCCGGAATTCATTCCGCAATCGGCCCAGGTGAACGCCGCCTCGCCCGACCAGTTGGAGCACGCCATCGACGACATGGAGATTCTGCGCGAATTGAATCACCTGGTTCGCCCCGATGCCGAGCCCAAGATGTAAGCTATCGAGTACGGGGATGACGCGGGTTTTCCAGTTCGGGGGCTTGTTGTGGCTTGTCGCGGCCGTTGGCTTCGGCGCCGACCAAAGGGGAACACCCAAAGCGCCGCCTCCGCACGCCGCGGCTCCGGCCGGCCCCAAGGCTCCCAACGGGAAAGGCGTCCCGAAGGGAGGCGGCGCCCAAAAGGGCGGCGCCCAGACCGCGTTGCGCCTGGCCAATCCGGGCAACCTGGCGGTGCGTCTCTACCAGGCGACTCCCGAACAGCGCGAGCGCGTGATCGAGAAACTCCCGCCGGCACGGCAGGAGCAGGCGCGCAAGCAACTCGAGTGGTTCGATAGCCTGCCCAAGGAGCAACAGGCGCGGGTGCTCCAAAGCGCGCAACGGCTGGCCAGCCTTTCGCCCGAACGGCAGCGCGAGATCGCCCAGTCGCGGCAGGTGTTTCTGCAGTTGCCCCAGGATCGCAGGCTGGCCATCCGGGGGGCGCTCAACCGGCTGCAAAACATGACCCCCGAGCAGCGCAACCAGGTGGTGAACAGCAATCCGTTCAAGACGCGTTTCTCGCCCGAGGAACAGAAGATCATTCAGGATTTTTCCGACATCGTCATGCCGGAGTTCTAGCTGTCACGATCGCGTCTAACGTCCTCGCCCGCGGCCGGGTTGTTGCGCGGTATCCACCCCGGCGGCTTTTAACACTTGCTGCGCTCCGGCGCCGCGGTCCTTCAGGCCTTGTGCCACCAGCGCGTAGGGGCTTTCGTCCTCCTGCCAGACGCGGATGTCGTCGTGGCCCAGGTGGATCAGCTCGCGGGCGCGCATTTCCTCGAATCCCGGCAACACCCAGACCGGCTCGCCCTTCGCTGGCAGAACGACCACGAAGGTGTGCTCGCTCTTCCCCCAGCGCACGCCGGTGAGGTAAGTCATGGCCGGTCCGGGCTCGAGCACGACCGCTTGAAGGCCGAACTCCTTCATGGCGTCCTGAAGCCTGGCGATTCGTTCCCGATACGCCGCTGCGGAGTTCTCGTCGGTTTGCTGCATGGTGTCCTACCCGAAAGGCTGATCGATGGCCGGGCTTTGCCTGGTGAACATGCGGGCGCCCTCTTCGGTGATGTGCATGCAGTCTTCCAGCCGCACCCCGAATTCGCCGTAAATGGCGATGGTGGGCTCGTCGCTGAAACACATGCCCGGCTGAAGCATCGTCTTGTTGCGCCGGACGAGGTTAGTCCACTCGTGGCCGTCCAGGCCGATGCCGTGACCCGTGCGGTGCGGCAGGCCCGGAACCTTGTAGCCGGGACCGAAGCCGGCATCGGTGATCACCTTGCGCAGGCCGTCGTAGACCGCGAACCGCACGCGCTCTTCGATCCCGATGCGGCTACCCTTCAGCGCCTGCGCCAGCCTCTTATATGGTCCCTCCGCCTCCGTCCAGGTTCGAATTTCGCCGCTAGGCGGAATGGCGCCGCGGGCGCGTTCCGCATCGGCTTCCGGCACGATCCACACCAAGTCGCCTTCGGCGGGCATCACCAGCGCCAGCGTGCGGTCGCCTTGCGGCCAACGCGTTCCGGTGAAGTAGAACATGCTGGAGCCGCCTTCCAGAACCAGGGCGCCGATCTTGTTTTCGCGCATCAGCTGCCGCGCCTTTTCCACGCGCGCGCGGCGCTCGCCGTCGCCGATCGGCTGGATGACGCCGGTCATGCGGCTGCTGCCGGGCGCGGGCCAGCATGCCGGCGGCGGAGGTTGCCAGAAAGACTCTGCGGTTCATAGAGTCGCCTAGGTGAACAAGGTGGGGTTCCGCTTGTGCCACTCGGTGGCCTGCTCGTAGGCCAGGGCCACACGCAGCGGCGAACCCTCGTCGTAGATCCTGCCGAGGAAGCTGATGGACCGCGGAACGTCGTTCTGGAAGCCGCACTTCATCACCACTTGCGGATTGCCCGTGAGGTTGGTAGTGGTCAACAGGCCGTTATTGGGAGCCAGCACGATGACGTCCCAGTCGGCCATGAACTTCTCGAACTTCTCGACCAGAAGGGTGCGCACGCGCTGCGCGCGGATGTACTCGACGGCCGGAACCAGGCGCGAGCTGCGGAAAGTGTTGGGCCAATCGCCAGGGCCCTGGCTGCGCAGCGTGCGGACCTGGCCGTCGCGCGTGATGTCGTCGAATGCCGCCGCGCCCTCGGCGTCCAGCAGGAAGCGAATGCCGGCCAGCTCTTCCTGGTACTCCACCGGGGTCATCACCACGCCCGCGCTTTTCAAGTCGGCCAGCACCTGGTCGTACAGTTTCTTCTGGTCGCCCTGCAAGCGGTCGAAGTCCTTCTGGAGGACGCCCACCCGCAGGCTCTTCAGCGGTTTGTGCGGCTCCCAGTGGAAGGGGTCGCTGGCGACGCTGCGGTCATGGCCGTCGGGACCGTGGATGGCATTCAGCACCAGCGCGCAGTCTTCCACGCCTCGGCAGATGGGCCCGATCTTGTCCATGGTCCAGCTCAAGGCCATGGCGCCGTGACGGCTCACGCGGCCGTAGGTGGGACGCAGGCCGACGGTTCCACACGCGGTGCTCGGGGAAACGATGGAACCCAAGGTTTCGGTTCCGAGCGAGAAGCCCACCAGCCCGGCCGCGGTGGAAGCCGCCGAGCCGGCCGACGATCCGCTCGATCCGCGGTCGTATTCGCCCTTCTCTTTGGCGGCGGTGGTGGGCCACGGGCTCTTGGTCTGTCCTTTGAACCACTGATCGCCCATGGCCAGAGCGCCCATGGAGAGCTTGGCGATGAGCACGGCGCCGGCTTTGTACAGGCGTTCCACGCAGGTGGCGTCGTAGGCCGGGACGCGGTTCAGGAACGGCTCGGCGCCCCAGGTGGTGGGGATGCCTTTGGTGTCGAACAGGTCCTTCACGCCGAAGGGAATGCCGTGGAGCGGCCCGCGGTAGCGCCCCTGCTTGATCTCCGCGTCGGCGGCCGCCGCCTGCTGCAACGCCGGCTCCTCGGTGAGGTTGACCAGGGAGAGCAGCTTGGGCGAGTACTTCTTCATGCGCGCCAGATACATCTTGGTCAGGTCGCCGGAGGAGACGGCGCGCGAGCGCACCAGCGGCGCGAGTTGGCTCACCGGCCAGAAGGCCAGCTCTTCGAGGTCCTGCGGCGCCTTCGCGGGGCGCAGCGCGGCAAACGTGGTTTCGAAGCGCGCCGGCCCCTTTCCCGGCACGCGGTCCGGCAGGCCCGGTTGGAAGCCGAACGCCGGCTCGGTGTCGTAGGGGACCTCGATCTTGCGCACCGCCTCGTAGCTGGCGAGCGAGGTGTTGACGCGCCGCAGCATCTGGTCGATCTCGCCATCCTGAAACTCCAGGCCGAGCAGCTTGAGCGCCGCTTCGACCTGTTCCTTGGTGACGCGCAGGGGCTGTTGCTGCTGCCCTCGGCCCTGCTGGGAAAGCGCCGGCCGCGCGGCGGCAAGGACGCCCATAAACTGGAGCCAGGTTCTTCTGTCCATAAACCTCCTCATAATACCTGATGATCCGGAGGGGAAGCGGGCGGATGGGCGCGACGCGGGGGGCAGTGGGGAAGGCGGGCGGCTGATGCGGGCAGGTGGTGGGGCAGCGGGCGGATGGGCGCGACGCGGGGGGCAGTGGGGAAGGCGGGCGGCTGATGCGGGCGGCTGCACTCACTGGACACTGAAGGTGCCGCTGGCCTGCCAGTCCGTGTTGTTCAATCCCGCGGTGTCCCGGCCGGCTACGAACGCGATGCGGTTCCCGGTGAGCGCCGCCTTGAATGTGATGTTCAACGTCAGGCTGAGTACCGTCCCGGTGAGGGAGACCGACGAGCCGGCGCCGCTCACCGAACACTGGCTGTTCTGGATGGAGCCGGCGGACCCGTTCAACACCATACTGCCCGCGAAGGGGCCTCCGGCGTCGCCGGCGTCATCCACCAGCAACAGCGTCTTGCCAGATGCCACATAGGCGAGGTAGCAGGCGCTCCGCCCGTCGATGAAGTTGTTCACCAGAATGTTTACGATTCCAATATCGGCGGCTCCCTTCCCGTCCGAGAGGGTAACCGTGAGCGTCTGGGCAGTTCCCGCCGCCGCGGCCCCGCGCGCCGGACTCATGCTTGCCACCGCGATGGTGCCTGTGGGCGGCGACGACGAGGGCACGTTCCACACTCCCATCGCCTGCCAGTTGGTGTTGGTCTGCACCACATCGCGCGCCGCCAGGTACTGAATCCGGTTTCCGGCGAATCCCGATTTGAACGCGACGTTCAGGATCAGGGTAAAGTTTGTTCCGCCGGCGGTGGCCAATGACAGGCTGACGGCGCACTGGCTGTTCTGAATCACGGTGGAATTCGACCCCGTGACCGATCCGGCATACGGCCCGCCCGCGTCCCCGGCGTCATCCAACAGCACCAGCGTGCTGGTCGCCACCACGTACGCCAGGTAACAGGCATTGCGCCCGTCCAGGAAATTGTTGATCAGCACGTCCAGCACCGACAGATTCTGCGCTCCGCCGGAGTGAGAGAACTGATAGGTGAAGGTGTGAGTGGGGCCGCTACCCGAGGGCGGCTGAACTCCGATCACGGCCGGAGCGCCGGACAAGAAATTGGCCGTGACACTGTGCGCCGCGTTCATGGTGATCGACTTCGGATTGTCCGTGCCCGACAGGTCGCCGCTCCACCCGGCGAACCGCATTCCGGGGTTCGCATTAGCGGTCAACTGCACCGACGTCCCGCTGTTGTAGTAGCCGTCCGCCGTTACAGGGCTACCCGTCACGGTGCCCGTACCCTCGGGCACTGTGGCAACGGTGAGCAGATACTGCGCGCTGAAAGTGGCCGTGTAAGTGGCAGCGGAGGCAATGACAATGCTGTGGGAGATGGCGCCGCCGTCGCTCCACGACTGGAACATGAAGTGCCCTCCCGCGGTGTTTTCCGGAGACGTGACCGCGATAGTGTGGGCCGACATCCAATTCAGCATGAGGTTGCACGGCGTGGTGCACGGTGTGGCTGCACTGTCGATGGTGGCGCTCAGGCCGGGAGGCGATGACGTGACGGTTACCGGCTCCGCGATAGTGCTGGTGTTGAGCAACACCGCCACGGTGTCGGAAGCCCAGTCCGCCACGACGAGGTCCGGCCTGCCGTCGCGGTTGAAGTCGCCAACCACGACGCGGCCCACTGGCGTGGTGTAGTTCACCGCCGCCCGCATGGTTCCATCTCCGTTGCCAAACAACAGGGAGACGCCGGAATTGGATGTCACAGACAGGTCCAACTTGCCGTCGCCATTGAAGTCCCCGGTGGCGACCGTTTCAGGAGCGCTGCCCGCCGGGTAAGTCAGGGCGGGCTGGAAGGATCCGTTTCCGTTACCGAGCAGGACGGACACGCTGCCGTCCGCCGAATTTGCCGTGGCGAGATCGGGCTTGCCGTCGCCGTTGAAGTCGGCTACGAGGATGGAGTGCGGGGACGAAGCCACGGGGTAGTTGATTGCCGGCTGAAACGAGCCATCCCCATTGCCCAGCAGGACCGATACATTGGCGAGACCGGAGTTGGTGACGGCCAGGTCGAGCTTTCCGTCGCCGTTGAGGTCGGCGGCCACGATGTAGTAAGGACTGCCACCCGGCGGAGTCGCATAGTTCGCGAAGGCCACGAACGTGCCATCCCCCTTACCCAGCCAGACCGACACGTTGTCGGAGCCTTTGTTGGCAAACGCCAGGTCGAGTTTTCCATCCCCATTGAAGTCTCCGACGGCCACGGAATGCGGTGTGGTACCGGAGGTGTAGTTATAAATGACCGGCGCCTGGAAGGTCCCGTCGCCGTTGCCGAGAATCACCGAATAGGTGCCGACATTGTCCGCGGTAACGAGGTCGAGCTTCTTGTCGCCGTTGAAGTCGCCCACCGCCACGGAGGTGGTTTGGCCGCCGGTGGAGTACTTCACTCCCGTCTGGAAAGTGCCATTGCCGTTGCCCAGTATGGGCACCACGGTGCCGGCATACGAAGTGGCTACCACCACGTCGAGCTTTCCATCGCCGTTGAGGTCGGCGGCCACGATGGATTCGGCTTGCTTGTCCGTGCGATAGAGGGGCGCTGCCTGGAAAGTCCCATCGCCGTTTCCGAACAACACGGAGACATTGCCAGAGCCGCTGTTGGTGACCGCGAGGTCGAGTTTGCCGTCACCGTTGAAATCGCCGATCACCGCGGCGCGCGGCGCGGCTCCGGCGGCATAGGATTTCACGGAGGAATACGCGCCGGCTCCATTCCCCATCAGCACCGAGACGCGATCGGCGTTAGTGTTTGCCACTACCAGGTCCAGCTTGTTGTCTCCGTTGAGGTCCCCGATTGTCATGAAGCTCGGCGACGAGCCGGGGAACGTGTAGTCCAGGGGGTAATGTACGGGGGCCTGGAACTGGCCGTTTCCATATCCCAGCAGGACCGCGACGTCATAGAGCGCGGGGCTGGTGACGGCCAGGTCGAGCCTGCCATCGCCGTTCAGGTCACCTACCACGATCGAGGTTGGATTGCCGCCCGCGGCCACCAGGCTGGTGTTGTAGTTGACGGGCGGCTGGAAGCTGTTGGCCACGTTGCCCAGCAGCACCGAGACATTGTTGGAGACGGCGTTGGCCGCCGCCAGGTCCAATATGCTGTCGTGATTGAAATCCCCTACCACGACCGACACGGTGCCGTTACCCGCGGGCAGCAGGACGCCGGGCTGGAAGGTCCCGTCGCCGTTGCTGATGAGTTGAGAGATGCCGCCGCCGGCTCCGACGGCGTCGCCATAGTCCGCCACCACCAGGTCGAGCTTGCTGCTGAAGTAGTCGACGATCGTCGTTACAAATTGCGGGTGGACGCCGGCATAGGCGGTCGAGGGCGCCTGGAAGGTCCCGTCGCCGTTGCCCAGGTAAATCCACACGCTATTGGAGCCGGTGTTGGCGACGGCGAAGTCGGCCTTGCCGTCCCCGTTGAAGTCGGCGACTACCACCGACTGTGGCAAAGAACCTGCGAGGTAGTTGAGCGGCGGCCGAAAGCCCCCGCTTCCGTTATTCAGGAGGATCGACACGCTGGTGCTGTCCCGGTTGGCCACGACCAGGTCCAGTTTGCCATCGCCGTTGAAGTCCCCGGCGGCCAGCCCGGCAGGGGTACTACTGCCGACGGCGTATGCGGGAGCCACCGTGAACGTAACGGCCTGGCCCCACGCGGCGCCCGCAAGCGGTCCCATGGCGAGCGAGCACCAGATCAACCACCGCTGGCGCAGGCACGCGGCACCCCAAACCGGAATTTCCATTTTGGACGCTCTAATCCGACCACTCATACACAGGGTTCCTGAAGCACGGTTCCCGCGGAGACGCGGAGATTTTTCGCGGAGATCGCGGAGGACAGGACTAGTCTAGCAGGTTGGGGAAAAAGGGGAAGAGCGGCCGACGCGGTGGGGTACGTTTGCCGTACCAGGACCCGCAAAGGGAAACCGCTTGCTGACGCGCGCGGCTGGGAAATGGGGGGAAACGGGGAGCGGGCGACGCATCTGTCCGAGAGTGAGAGCAACAATTCACGCAGACGTAAGCTATTCTGTTTGTGCGGGTTGCGAGGGTTGGTCCAAAATGGGTGACGCATCTGGAGCGTTTTCTTTGAAGATGCGTCTCCCGGATTCCGGCGGTTCAGACTGATCGGCAGGTTTCTCGCGTTGCTGCAAGCGGCCTCGATTTGAAGAATGCTCCACATGAGTAATTCCGACCATAAGAGTAGCGCGGCGACAAAGGGGAAGCGGGCGAGGGGAGGCGGAAGTGGTTTAGAATCAACGGAAACTTTTTTTAAAGTCTTGTGACTCAACTTTCACGGCCCCTCGGGGCCGTCACCGGGACGGATGAAAATGGGCGCTAGTTGACAGCTTTGGCAAGCTGGAAGAGATCCCCAGCGAATCAGAGGCCGTTTATCCGTTGGTGCTTCTAAGCCCGACGGCGAATCTGGTCAGGACGCAATCACTGGAACCAGGAGCTGTTGTCTCCGCCTCCCGGCGGATGAACATGCGTTGGAATGTCTTCTCGACCGTCCCAGGCGTCCTTCGCTCGGTGATCGAAGGAGCATTCCGTGAAGAAGAATCCGCGTCGCTGCTGCGGCATCGAAGTGCATAAGAACAAACGTGATGGTATGCGTGTTGCCTCCCGCCGGCCAAAGCCAGAGGGGAGTGAAGAAACGCAAGTTTCGGTGGCCGCCGGAGTGACCTATGTGCTTGACACGAACGCGCTCAGCGTCGACCCGATGATCGCTCCGCACCACTAGTAGTAACGGGAGCGACGGGCGGAGGAGGAGTGACGCTCCACTCGGGCGGTTTCAGGCCGGCGAAGATCGACAGGATCAGGCACGGCCAGAGGTGCACCAGGAGGCGGTAAAGCGAGGTGTTGAGATGCCATCGCAAGTCTCTCCCGGTTCCGATGTAGACGAAGAAGTAGACCACGAACATGGCCGCCGTCACCGAGCCGGCCAGCAGCAGGTCGGAACGGTGCTTCCTGGCGAAGCCTAAACCGGCGGCCAGCACGACGAGCGGCCAAAGAGGATGATACCAGCCGGAAACCATCATCTTTTGAAACTCGCCGGCGAAGGCCGACGCCACCATGCCGTAGCGGTGGACATCGGCCAGCCTGGCCAGAAGGCCCGGGGCGCTCTCCGCCAACAAGGAACTGCTTCCGCGCGCCAGCACGAACTTATAAAACAGCAGAATGGCCAACATGGGAAGCACTCCGGCCAACGCGGCCCCGGCATTCCGGCGGCGGAACACCGCCAGCGCGAGAAAGAACACCACCAGGAACAGCGAGCCTTCGTCCTTGGTCCACGCCGCCAGGCCGGCAAACAAGCCCGCGGCGGCCGGCCGGTCCAGCAGGATCAGCACCAGCGCGGCCGCGAAATAACAGGCCAGCGGGATATCGGCATACTGGGCCGGGACTTCCTGGAGGACGAAGGGCGTGCCCGCCAGGACGATGCCAAACAACAATCCGAGCTTTCCGCCGCGCAATACCGCGACTCCTCCCACGCCGGTTACCACCAATGCCAGGAAGAACAGCAAGGAGACGGCCTGCGGGACCTCCTGGGTCACGGAACCGGCGAAGGTCCAGCAGCGCGCCACAAATGCCGAAACCAGGAGCGGATACTCCGGGTGCGCGAAGTCCAACGCGGGGGACCAGGCGCGGTGCCCGAAGTCGCCGGCCGCGGCGAGGAAGCGTGCGCGGAGATTCCAGATGGCCCAGGCGTCCCAATTGCCGTGGGGCATGGCCTTCCAAGGGCCGCTCATCCCGGCGACGGCAATCAGCAGGGCGGCGATCAGGATTGCCGCCAGCGCCAGGTTCCCGTACGACGGGCGGGCCGCGGGCTGGACGGAGGGGGTCCGCTTGCGCCGCCTGTAGATCTCGAAGGCGAGCCAGGCGGCCAGGGCGATCTCCAGAAACATGGGCAGAGCCGGTTCGGTGGGCATGAGCAGGCGGCACAGGAAGAAGAGGCAGGAGGTGATGCCGAAACCGCCGGCCGTGCCGCTCCCGACGATCAGCAGGGCGGCTGCCCATGCGGGCCGCAAGTCGCGAAATCCTCCAAAACGCCAGGCCAACAGGCAGCCGACGAGGGCAGCCTCGAGGGCCCACAGGATCCCGGCCATCTAGCGAGCCTCGTTTTGAAGCAGGGCGATGTTCGGTCCGAGAAAGCGGTTCAGCGTCAAGCGGTATCGTGCGGCGGTTTCGCGGAGAGCGTATGGATTGGCGAACATGGCCAGCACCCATGCCCGATCGGGGCCGCGCTCCAGCAAGCGCGGCGCCAGGGCGTACTGCGTGACGTAATACCACGTCTGAAACATGTCGGAGGTTGGCGGCGCGTCGGTGATGAAGCCCATCACGGCATCTTCCGGAACGATCTGGCGCACGGCTTCCAGGCGGACGGAGAGAGCCTCGACCTGGTAGGGGTCGGCCGGAAGGGCCGGGTGGGCCGTCTGGGTCTCATAGAACGAGTAAGCGCCCCAGAGGGGCAGCACGGCGGCAATACCCACGGCCAGTATCGCGCGGAGCGGGACTTGGGAACGGGTCACAAGGCGTAATTGTAACGCGGCTGGCGGCGCCGCCGGGCGGGCCGCGGAATCGGCGCGGCGCATTCGAGGGTGCGCGCCCGCTGCCAGCGCCTGACATATAATTACAAAAAGCAATTTCCGACGACAGCGAGGGGAATGGATGGCTACTGGTGGACAAGCGGCGATTACGCCGGAACGAGTCATGCAACTGGCCTGGGGATATATCGCACCCCTGACGATGGAGGCGGCCGTCCGTCACGGAATCTTCGATCTGCTGGACGGCGGGCCGAGGACCATCGACGAGGTGGCCCGCCACACGGGCGCGTCCGAAAGGGGGCTGCGGGCCCTGATGAACGCGCTGGCGGGCTTGCAGTTGTTGAGCCGGGACGCGGACGGCAACTACGGGCTGACGGGGGAAAGCGCGGCGTTTCTGGTGAGCGGCAAGCCGGGGTACGTGGGCGGCTTGATCCGCCATACGAGCACGCAGCGGATTCCGCTTTGGCTGAAGCTCACGGACGCGGTGAAAGAGGGCAAGCCGGCGGCCGGGGGCGTCAACCGGGAGCAGACCGGCACCGAGTTCTTCCACGAGTTTGTGGAAGACCTCTTTCCGCTGAGCTACAGGCCGGCGCTGGCGCTGGCGGAGGTGTTGGATCTCGGCGCGACGCGCGTGCCGCTGAAGGTGCTGGACATCGCCGCGGGCTCCGGCGTGTGGGGAATCGCGCTGGCGCAGCAATCGCCGCGGGTCAGCGTGACGGCCGTGGATTGGCCCGGCATGCTGGATGTGACCCGGAGAACGGCGGCGCGCTGCGGGGTGGAGGAACAGTTCACGTTTGTGGGCGGCGATATTCTGGAGGCGGATTTCGGGACGGGACACGAGGTCGCCACGCTGGGGCACATCCTGCACAGCGAGGGCGTGGAGCGCAGCCGCGCGCTGCTGCGCAAGACCTACGAGGCGCTGGCGCCGGGCGGCACCATCGCCATCCAGGAATTCCTGGTGAACGACGACCGTTCGGGCCCTCCCATGGCGTTGATGTTCGCGGTCAACATGCTGGTGCTTACAGACCAGGGCGATACCTGGTCGTTCAACGAGATTGCCGGCTGGCTGCGCGAAGCGGGCTTCGAGAACCCCCGCACGCTCGATTCCCCCGGGCCTTCGCCGCTGATCCTGGCCGATCGCCCGTAGGCGGCGGGAGCGGCAGCCGGAGGGACTATTCGTCTTCGCGGTATCGCTCGTTGCGGGCGAAGACGAAGGCCACGAAGCCGGCCAGTATGAGGAAGGGCGGCGCGCCCAGAATCAGGATGCCGAAATCGAGCACGCGGGAGCGGGCCTCGTTCTGCGCGTGGGCCGTGCGGTAACACATCACGCACTGCGCCGCCGCGGGAAGGGAAAGCGCCGCGGCAAGCGCCGGAATCAGCACGAGCCGTTTCATACCGGCGGCCTCATCACCGGGATGCGGGAGGCATCCCCCAGGAAGATCAGCATCAGCACGATGCAGAAGATCAGCATGGGGAAGAGGGTGAGAAACAGGCTGAGCCGCTCGAACTTCAGGTGCATGAAGTAAGCGATGATCAGGGCCGCCTTGACGATGGAGAGGCCCAGGAAGCTCGTGAGCATGATCAAGGTGGGCAACTGCTCGTAGGCCAGGAAAACTTCAACGCCGGTGAGGACCAGGAGCACGATCCAGACCTTGGAGAAGGTCAGGCTGGTCGCGCCATCGACGTGTTGGACTTCTTCGGAGTGGTTGCTCATTGCTTCGCTCCTTCCTCAAATCTTTGCGGACATCAGGTAGACCAGGGGGAAGATGAACATCCACACCAGGTCGACGAAGTGCCAGTACAGGCCGCCGACCTCGACGTCTTCGGCCTTGAACTTTCCGCGCAGCACGGCCTGGCAGAGAATGGCCAGGTAGATGAGCCCGATGACGACGTGGGTCATGTGCAGCCCGGTCAACGCGAAGAACGTGCCGCCGAAGAGCGGAACGCCCCAGGGATTGTCGAACGGCGTGACGTGTTCGTTGTTGATCAGGTTGAGCCACTCGGTGAGGTGCAGCACGACGAATGCAGCGCCTCCCGCCATGGTGGCCAGGATCCAGCCCGCGGCGGCCTTGCGGTTGCCGTGGTTCATGGCATGGACGCCCATCACCATGGTCAGGCTGCTCGAAAGCAGGCAGAACGTCATGATGCTGGAGAAGACGATGCTGGGCGAAAAGTGGAAAGGCTTGGGCCAGTCCGGATTGGAAACCCGGCTGTAGGTGTAGGCGAACAGCAGGGCCGAAAACGTGAGCGCGTCGGAGATGATGAACAGCCACATCCCGAACTTCTTCGAATTGGTCGCGTAGGGCGACCGGCCTCCCGCCCAATCAGATGTGGCCATGGTGGTCACTTGGGTCGACGACATCCCTTACCCCCAAACGTAGAATAGAAGCATCAGGTACAACCAAAGGCCATCCAGGAAATGCCAGAAGATGGCCGTCACATCGATGGCGGTGCGCTTGGCCGGGCCGAGCCTCAGGCGCCAGGCCTGCACATCGACGTACACCAGCGCGGCGACGCCTCCCAGCAGGTGGAAGGCATGCGCGGCGGTCAAAACATAAAAGAACGAGCTGCTCGGATTGGTGGCGACGAAAATGCCGGCGTTCTTCAACTGAAGCCAGGCCACCGACTGGCCGGCCAGGAACGCGATTCCGAGCGCGGTGGCGCCGGTCCACCAGAGGTTGAACTGGGCGCGGTCGCCGGCTTTCAAAGCGCGGCGCGATTGATCCAGCACGAAGCTCGAAACGAGCAGCACCACGGTGTTGACCAGGAGAATCGGCGGCTTGGGCATGGTGGCCCAATCGTCGGAGAGGCCGCGGCGCACCACGAACGCGCTGGTAAAGGCGGCGAAGACCATGGTGCTGGCGGCGAGCAGAACGAAGAGGCCGGTGAAAGAGGCGCGGCGGTTGGCGCCCGGCCCAAAAGGCAAACCCGAGCCGCCGTCCCCGCCTCGATCGGTGGGCGGGGGCGGGCCCTTCAGAATATCGCGTGTCAGGGTTCCAGCCATACCTGTATGGATGCGTCAGGCCTCGGACTGGACCTGCGGCGGATCGGTCTGCATGATGAAATCGCGGGCCGCGCCCGGAACACTGTACTCGTACGGACCGTGGTACACGACCGGGTGGACGCCGGCGAAGTTGTCGAACGGCGGCGGCGATGGAACAGTCCATTCGAGCGTGGTGGCGTTCCACGGATTCACCGGCGCCCTGGCGCCCTTCTTCATGCTCCAGAACAGGTTGATCACGAAGATGATCTGCGCCGCGGCGGTGAAGTAAGCGGCGTAGGTCATGAAGGTGTGCACGGGGATCAGCTTGCCCAGGTATTCGACGTCGGTGAAGGCCGAGTAGCGCCGCGGATTGCCGGCCAGCCCCAGGTAATGCATGGGAGTGAAGATGGCGTAGACGCCGATGAACGTGCAATAGAAATGGATCTTACCCAGCGTCTCGTTCATCATCCGTCCGGAGGCCTTGGGGAACCAGTAGAACGTGCCGGCGAACATGCCGAAGATCGCCGCGACGCCCATGATCATGTGGAAATGGCCCACGACGAAGTAGGTGTCGTGGAAGTAGAGATCGAGCGCCGGCTGTCCCAGGAAGATGCCGCTCACGCCGCCGGTGACGAACAGCGAGACGAAGCCCAGGGCGAACATCATGGCGGTGTCGAAGTGGATCTTGCCGTTCCACAGCGTGCCGATCCAGTTAAAGGTCTTGATGGCCGAGGGCACCCCGATGCACATGGTCAGGACGGAGAATGCCAGCGCGGAATAGGGGTTCATGCCGCTCATGAACATGTGATGGCCCCACACCAGGAATCCCAGGAATCCGATGGCCAGGACGGCGTACACCATGGCCTTGTATCCGAAGATGGGCTTGCGCGAGAAGGTGGAGAGCAACTGCGAGGTGACGCCCATGCCCGGCAGGATCGCGATGTACACCTCGGGATGGCCGAAGAACCAGAACAGGTGCTGCCAGAGCAGCGGCGAGCCGCCCTTGTGCGCGGTGATGATCTGGTCGCTGATGTACAGGCCCGAGGGCAGGAAGAAGCTGGAGCCCGCGAGGCGGTCGAGCAGCAAGAGCACGCCCGCGGCCAGCAGCACGGCGAAACCCAGCAGGCCGAGGATGGCGGTGACGAGCCAGGTCCAGCAGGTGAGCGGCATGCGCATAAGGGTCATGCCCTTGCACCGGAGATCCACGGTAGTGGCGATGAAGTTGATGGCGCCCATCAGCGAGGCGCCGCAGAAGATGGCGATGCTGAGGATCCAGAGGTTCTGCCCCATGCCCTCGCCGGGGCCGGTGATGCGGCCGGCGCCGGAGAGCGGCGGGTACGCGGTCCAGCCCGAAAGCGGCGCGCCGCCCTGAACGAAGAACGCGGCCACCATCACCACCAGGGCCAGGAACGTGGTCCAGAACGACATCATGTTCAGGACCGGAAACGCCATGTCCTCGGCGCCGATCTGGAGTGGCAGGAAGTAATTGCCGAAGCCGCTCTGGGGCACCGTGGTCAGCACGAAAAACACCATGATGGTGCCGTGCATGGTCATCAGCGAGAGGTATAGCTCGGGCGTCATGATGCCGCCCGCCGCCGCCGTGGGCCAGAGCCACGAGAACCACTTCACGGTGACGTTGGGGTTGACCATGTGGAATCGCATCAGGAGCGAGAGCGCCATGCCGATGAACACGGAGAACAGCCCCAGAAAATAGTATTGGATGCCGATCACCTTGTGATCCTGGCTGAACACGTATCTCTTAATGAAGCCCTGGGGCGCTGCGTGGGCCGGGTGGGCTACGGGAGAAGACATAATTTCACCTTTGCAGTCCGGAGTTTCACTTTTGGGCCTGTTGCTGCTGCATCCATTGGTCGAATTCGGCCTGGCTCATCACCTGCATGGTGGTGCGCATCTGGAAGTGGCCGAGGCCGCACAACTCCGAACACGGCACTTCGTAGATGCCAGGCTGGTCGGCCTGAAAATGGAACGGGATCTCCATGCCGGGCACGATGTCCTGTTTCAATCGCAGCTCGCGCACGAAGAAGTTGTGGATGACGTCCCGGGAGTGCAGGATGAGTTTGATGGGCTTGCCGGCGGGGACCTTGAGGGACGCGCTGACGATATCGTCCTTGGAGGCGGGGTCCTTGTCGTCGAGTCCCATGGGGTTGCCGGCCGAGTCGTTGATGAGCTTGAGATCGGTGTGGCCGAACTTGCCGTCGGGGCCGGGATAGCGGAAGTTCCAGGCGAACTGCTTGGACATCACCTCGATGGTCATGGCATCCGGCGGCGCTTCGTCGAAATGCACGCTGGCCCATATTTTGGAGCCCATCACGACGAGGCCAAGGAAGAGAATCGCGGTGGCGCTGGTCCACAGCGTTTCGAGCTTGTTGTTGCCGTGGCTATAGCCGGCGCGGCGGCCGTCGTTGCGGAATTTCCAGATCACATACCCCAGCGCGAATTGCGCCAGGATGAAGATAATGCCCACCACCAGCAAGGTGCGGTTGAACTGGGCGTCATAGGCCAGGCCGTGTTGCGAGATGGGCGGCGGAAACCACCACGTCCTGGCGAAAAAGAAATACGCCGTCGCCACGGCAATGGCCCAAACTAGCGGAGCAAGCAGCATTCCAGCACGCCTCCCGGAGGGCTCTGAACCCTCGTTATCCCTCAAAGTGCACTCGACATTAACACAGTCGATGAAGGAGGTGCAAGTCGGATTCTGGGGTGGGTGCCAGGAGAACCGCTTGCTGACGCGCGCGGCTCAGAGCCGGCGTCAGGTCGAATCAATTCAGGATCCGGAAGACGCCGTAAATTGCGAACGCGGCGATGCCGGCGGTCCACAGGCGACGGCGCAGGGGGTTGTCCCAGAACAGCGAGAAGAGCATCGCCAGGCCGAGGGGGCTGAGAGCATTGAAGCGGACGGCTTCGCGCCAATGTCCCTTGGCCAGCGCGAACACCGCGCGGGTGAGGCCGCAGAGCGGGCACGGCCGGCCGGTGAGCCAGTGGAAACCGCAGAGTTGCACGGTAGGGGTGGCGGGCAGCCGGATGGAGAAAAGCGCGACCAGCAACGCCGCGGCGGCCAGGGGCCCGAGAGGCACGCGGCGTGCCGCTTCGGCCAGGCTCATACCAACGTGTCCACGGTCCGCTGCTCGAAGCCCACAATCTCGCGGTACGCCACCGTGATCGCAGCGAGGGTGACCGGCATGGCAACGAAAACCCCGACCAGACAGCACAGGACTCCGAGCAGATTCACCAGCACCATCAGGAGCAGAAACATGGTGAAGCCGAAATAGTCGTTTTTGACCACCGCGTGGCTGGCCTGCATCGCGGGCCAGAAGTCCATGCGCTTGTCCAAGATGAACAGGTAGGTGAACTTGTACATGGCGGCCACCACCAGGCCGGGGATGATGCAAAGCAGCGTTCCGGCGAACACGAAGAGCGAAATCACCAGGGAGGCCACCAGGGCGGGGACAAAGAAATTGAAGCCCGTGAAGAGGTCGGCGAACTCGGCGTGCCGGCCGAGGATCCTCTTAATGCAGTAGATGTGGAAGCCGATCATCAGGGGTCCCTGGATGATGACCGGGACCATGGAGTTGAGCGCCATGAAGACGAGAGCCAACAGCATATACATGCCGATGTCGGGTTTCACCAGTTCCCATCCCGCGCCGATCCATCGGCCAGGCTGCGCCTTGATGCCGACCGGAGCCGTCCAAGCCAACGGCGCCGGACCGCCCAGCGGGCCAGGCGCGGCGGCCAGGGACGCGCCGCAATTGGGACAGAACTGCAGGTCGTTGGCGACCTGGGTACCACACTGATGGCAGAACATAGATTCCTCCGATGACCACGACGGTGGCCCAATTCCATGCGCTCGTTATTATAGAACGCCGGACAGGGGGCTTTTGTTCACCTGTTCCGTTCCGCGCGCGCGGCAGGGCGACGCTAAAGGGCGGTGGGCAGGCTCAGCCCGGCTTTGTCCAAGGCCCGCTGCAGCATCCCGGCGGCGTGGATCTCCGGGACGTTTCGCGAAATGGAGACCTCCGAAACCAGCATGTGGCGGGCGCGGTCGAGCATTTTCTTCTCGCGGAAGGAGAGCGGCTTGTCGAGGTGGAGTTGCAGAAGGGCTTTGAACACCTCCGCCACCTTCAGGAGATCCCCGCTCTGCATCCTGTCCGTGTTTTCCTTGAACCGGGCCTTCCAATCCGGGTGGTTGATGCACCACCCATGGGACAGGAACGACAGGATGCGCGCGATCTCGCGGTCCTTGGTCACGCGGCGCAGACCTATGTTGTCCGCATTGGAAAACGGGACCAGCACGGTCATGCTGTTCGGTCCCAGGCGCAACAGGTAGAATTTTTCGAAGACGGAACCAAAGGAGCGGCTACTGATGTTCTCAATCGTCCCAACGCCCTGGTTGGGATAGACAACTTTGTCACCGATCTGAAATGTCATACGGGGTCCCCCACAAACCACCGCTGTCAAGTGTTGCTACACCGTTTCGCAACAACTATTGAATAGTACGCTTGGTAACCGGTTCTGTCAAGGGGAAGTGCTGCGCATTACAGCAATTGATGGTGAGTTTCACATCACCGGTGAGCGGTGTACACCTACAGCTTGTGTTGCGGTCCAGGACGCCGAACCCGATTTTTCGCCGCCACGTCCCGGTCTGCAGGTTAATCGCCGGATGTGACCTTGGCCCGCTCCTCCACCGGCTGGTCCCGTTCCGCTAGCAACAGTCGCCGGAGCGTGCGAAGGTCATTTAAAATACGCCGGCTGGAGGTTATATGGAGGTTCAGTTTTGCCAGGTTATAAGAGACCAGGAGGAGAGCCTGCTTGCGACGTTGGGCGCCTTCGCGATCAGCCGTGGCGATGTCGGCGTCCACGTCACGCCGGGCCTCTTCCAGCGCTTCGGCGAGCATGGCCACATACTCGTGGGAGCCTTCGATATTGTCAAAGGGCGTTTCGGCTTCTTTACTCACAGACACGCCTTTCCGACCAGCCTCCTCCGCAGGCGGCCTGGTGGGACTTTGGATGCTCCCCATTCTCGCACAAAACCGGATCGGATGCGAGAGCGGACCGGAACTGCTGTACAGTGGCTAATGGGGTCGAAAAAGCACATTGAAGGCGGTGATTGTCGACGACGAGGAACTGGCCCGCGCCTACTTGCGGGAACTGTTGCAGTCCCACCCGGAGATCGAAATCGCGGCGGAATGCGCCAACGGGTTCGAGGCGGTGAAGGCCGTCGCGGTGGCGGCGCCCGACCTCCTGTTCCTGGACGTGCAAATGCCCAAGCTCGACGGGTTCGAAGTGCTCGAACTGCTGGATCGCTCCCCAGGGAAACCTCCGGTGGTCGTATTTGTCACCGCGTACGATCAGTACGCCATGCAGGCGTTCGACGCGCACGCGGTGGACTATCTGCTGAAGCCGTTCAGCGCCGAGCGGTTCGAGCGGGCCATCGAGCGCGCCAAGTCGCGGCTGGGAGAACGGCGCCTTCCGTTGGAAGTGGGCGCGGAGCGAACGGCGGCCCAGCGGCCCGAGCGCATCGTGGTGCGGGACGGGACGCGCGTGCACGTCATTCCGCTCGACAAGCTGGACTTCGTGGAGGCCCAGGACGACTACGTGGCGTTCCACAGCGGCGGCAAGAGCTACCTGAAGCAGCAGTCGATCGCCAGCCTGGAGGCCGCGCTCGACCCGAAACGCTTCGTGCGAATTCACCGCTCCGTGATCGTGAACCTGGAGCGTGTGGCCCGCATCGAGCCCTATGGAAAAGAGAGCCGGATCGCCATTCTCAACGACGCAACGCGCCTGCCGGTAAGCCGCTCGGGCTATGCGCGGCTGCTCGAAGCGATGGAGGGCTCGCAGGGGAACCGCAGCGCGACGCGATAGACCTCGCCGCGCGGGCCGGCATCGAAGACGGCGTCTTCGCCGTAGCGGATCTCGAGGCGGCGGCGGACGTGGGCCTGGCCGAGTCCCAGGCTGGGTGGCCCCAGGCTGGGGGCTTGCCGCGAGCCGGGGACTAGCCCCACGCTCGGCCGCGACAGCGTTTCCGGATCGAGGGTATTCTCCAGGGTAATGGAAACGTTCTCGCCGGTGCGGCGCGCGGCCAGCCGGATGGAGCCTCCTTCCAACAGGTTGGCGATGCCATGCTTTACGGCATTCTCCACCAGCGGCTGAAGCAGAAGCGCCGGGACGGCGCACTCCTGGCACGCCGCCTCGATTTCGGTTTCGACCCGCAGGCGCCGGCCGAATCGGATCTGTTCCAGCTCGAGATAGCTGCGCGCCAGGGCCAGCTCTTCTTCTAGCGGAATGCTCTCGCGGCTCCCGAGACCCAGGCTGGCGCGCAGGAAGTCCGCCAACCGCACGCACATCTCGCGGGCACGCGCGCCATCCACGGTGGCCAGCGCGCTGATGGAATGGAGGCTGTTGAACAGGAAGTGCGGGTTCAACTGGATGCGCAGCGACTGCAGCTCCGCTTCGCGCGCCAGGGTGCGCGCCTCGGCCTCGCGCCTTTCCGCGTCGCGCGACGCCGCCACGGCCAGGGCCGCATAGTGCAGTCCCGCCGAGAGGAGGTACAGGAGCACGCCCGTTCCGAACAGGGGCGCCAACTGCGGCGGCGTCCTGCCCATTGCCAGCGCGGCCAGCCGGACGCTCCCCGCCAACAGCAGGCTGGCGGCTGCCGCGGCCGCCGCGAAGGTCAGCGCCACGCTGTTCATGCTGGAGAGACGCAAGGGAAGGGCGCGGCAGATGTACCACGGCGAGAGGCACACAAAAGCGTACAGCAGGCAGGCCGGCGCAAGGGCCGCGGCGGCGTCCGTCCACGGGACCTGGCCGTCGCCCCGCGCGACCAGCGCGAGCAGGACGCCGATGGGCGCCCACGCCAGCAGGTACAGCAGCAGCCTCCGGCTCGATTCCAGAATCGGGTGCATGGCCCCTCAGTTCTTGATCACAACGCCGCCGAAGACCGCCGAGCCTTTCACAATGAGCCGCTTCACTCCGGGGGTCTGCTCGGCAGGGTGAACGGTCTCGTCGCTGAACCCCCCGAACACGCCCGCGCCCTCGACGGCGGCGATCCAATTCTCCGGGATCCGCACTTCGGCGCCGCCGAATACCACGTTGATTTCCAGGACGGCCGAATCGACCGTCATGGTTGCTTTGCGGAGGTCGATCTCATAGCCGCCGAAGACCGCCGAGACCTCGCCGCCTTGAAATTCAGCGAGTTTTCGCTTGCCGCCTCCACAAACGGCGAAGGCGTGCAGCACACCGGAGGAAGCGGACCGGCCACCTTGGCCACCCTGCATGCCCGGCCAGTTCATGGTCCGCTGGAACAGCAGCATTAGTCCCAGGCCGATGAGAATCAGCGGCCACAGGTCGCCAGGGCGAATGTACAGGTATCCGAGCGTATGGGCCAGGAAGAGGCCGCCGACACCCACCAGGATGCCGCCAAAGACGCGACCGCCGGGATGGGTGGAGTCCACCAGCTTGACGATGCCGCCGGCGATCAGGATGGCGGGCCAGTATCGCCACCAGTCCTGGAAATACAAAAGGTGAAGATTGTTGAGCAGAAACAGGGCGCCGATGCCTACCAGGATGAATCCTGGTATCACGCCGGAGTGTCCGCGCCACTGTCTGGGTCGATCGGTGTACCGTGGGTCCATGCCCTCAGGGTAGGGCAGGATGCGGAGGGATTCCCTTGGGAATCGGCGAATCTCGTGAGTTTACCGGCGAACACCGGGTCAGGCGGGGCAGGTTGGGGGCCGGCGGCGAGCGCGGAGCAGGGGGGCACAGGTTGGGCAGTGGTGCTGGCGGGCTAGCGCGGGGCAGCGGGACTAGCGGCTAGCGTGGGCCCAGGTTGGGTAAGCTCGCCGGATTCCAGCGCGCTAAACTAGGGGCTTATGCCGCAGTCCTATCCTCCTTTGCAAGCCCCGCCGCGACTGCTGTTTGGCCCCGGCCCCAGCATGGTTGCGCCGCGCGTGTACCAGGCGATGTCGCAGCCGGTAGTGGGCCATCTCGACCCCTTCTTCTTTGAAGTGTCGGACCAGGTTCGATCGCTGATCGCGTATGCCTATTCGACGCGCAACGAATTCAATATGGCGGTTTCCGGAACCGGTAGCTCGGGAATGGAGGCCGCGGTATCCAATTTCGCGGAGCCCGGGCGGAAATTTGCCTTGCTGACGAACGGGTTTTTCGCGGATCGGATCGGCGAGATGGCTCGCCGGCAGGGCGCCGAGGTGGTGCGGCTCGCCAGGGAGTGGGGCGAGCCCTTCGATCCTCAGGAGGCGCGCGAGTTCATCCGGCGCGAGCGGCCGCACATGGTGGCATTCGTGCAAGCCGAGACCTCGACCGGCCTGTTCAACGACGCCCGGCCGATTTGCGAGGCGGCGCACGAAGTGGACGCACTCACCATAGGGGATTGCGTGACCTCGCTCGGCGGCATGCCCGTGCTGGTGGACGAGAACGGCATCGACATCGCCTACAGTTGCACCCAGAAAGGCCTGGGCTGCCCGCCGGGCCTGTCGCCGGTGACGGTTTCTCCGCGCGCGCTGGAAAGGCTGAGGGCGCGCACCGCTCCGGTGCATTCCTGGTACCTGGATCTGCTGCTCCTGGACAGTTACTACACCGGGCGCAAATATCATCACACGGCTTCGGCCACGCTCCTGTACGCCTTGCGCGAGGCCCTGGCGCTGGTGGCCGAGGAGGGGCTGGAGAATCGCTGGGAGCGCCACCGGCGGAACCACCTGGCATTCGTCTCCGGGATCGAGGCGATGGGCCTGGAGATGCACGTCCGGCAGCCTGGGAACCGGCTGTGGACGCTGAATACGCCGCGCGTGCCCGAGGGCGTGGACGATGCCAAAGTGCGCCAGTACCTGCTGGCGGAGCGCGGCATCGAAATCGCCGGCGGCTTCGGCCCGCTGGCCGGGAAAGTTTTCCGGATTGGCCTGATGGGCTACGGCTCGACGGCGGAGAACGTTCTGCTGGTGCTGGATGCGCTGGAGACGGCGCTGCGGCTCCAGGGCTACAAGCCCGCGGGAGACGGCCGGGCTGCCGCCGAGAAGGCGCTGGCCGCTTCGGTTTAGCCTTTCAGGGGCGGAAACGCGCGATCCGGCCGCGAGGCCCGACGGCCCATCCGGCGACCGATGACACAAAGCTGATGGCGTTGTACGCGGCGCTGTCGAACGGCTTCCAGGTCTTTCCGCCGTCGGCCGACACATCGGACCCCGAGGCGCCCACCGCGATCCACATTTTCCGGTCCGGCAAGTACGCCACGGCGGATCGAAAGCCCCGGGGATGGGCCCCGGCGGGCTCGGTCCACGATTGGCCGCCATCGGCCGTGACGGCGAGGTTGCGCAGGGCATCTTCGGGCCTGGTGTAGTCGCCGCCGACGGCGACTCCGTGGCGCGGATCGGAGAAGGCCAGGGAGAAGATCCCGGCGGAGGGCCCGTCGTTCCGCAGGGGCGTGGCGGCGACGGTCCACGAGGCTCCGCCCGCGGCGGTGTGAAAGACCCGCGCGCCTTCCGGTCCGCCCGTCGCGAACCACGCTTCGCGCGTTCCGGAGACGACCAGGCAAGTGCCGCTGGCGGCGAAAGCGCCTTCCGCAGGCTTGGCATCGGGTGTGGGCCGGCGCTGCCAGTGATCCCCGCCGTCCTGGGTGGTGAACACGGCGAAGCGACCTTCGACCGGGTCGCCGATCACGATGCCGCGGCGCGCGTCCCAGAAGGCCACGGCATCGAAGAATCCGCCAGGATCGGGATTGGTGAGCTGGAGCGTCCAGTGCGCGCCGCCATCGGAGGTTTTGTAGATTCGGGACTGGTTTCCGGATCCGGCACTCAGCAGGTATGCGGTTTGGCTGTCGAAGGCCTGCACGCCGCGGAAATCGAGGTCTTCAGCGCCGGGCACTTTGGCGGCCGTCCAGGTTGCTCCGCCGTCGGTGGTCTGGAGGTAAGTGCCGCCCGAGCCGCTCGCCCAGGCCAATTTCGCATCCACCGTGCTGACACCGCGCAGCGACGCGGTTGTGCCGCTGGTCTGGACCACCCAGGTTTGCGCCACCGCCGGCCCGATGAGAAGCAGCATCGATACGAGCTTCATGTGGTTCTCAAT
>DASQZT010000074.1:0-20451 GCA_035638575.1 Bryobacteraceae bacterium | reverse complement strand
GGCGTGTTGGCCGGCGCCCGCCAATTCGGCACCGCCGATCAAGGCATCTTCTCCTACTGGATCCACTCGCACCTCGCGCGCCGGCCGCTGCGCTACATCGGGTTCGATGGCGCCGGCCACCAGGTCCGCGATGCTTTCCATCCCCGCGACCTGGCGGAATTGCTGGAGGCGCAGATGCGCACCGCGCGCGGTGACGGCCGGCGCATCTACACCGCCGGCGGCGGCCCTCGAAACGCCATGTCGCTGGCGCGGCTCACCGCCTGGTGCGACTCTCGGTTCGCTCCGCACGCTCCGGTCCCGGACCCGCGCCCGCGCCGCTTCGATGTTCCGTGGATCGTCATGGATAATTCCGACGCCGCGCGCGACTTCCTCTGGCAGCCGAGGACGACCCTCCCCGAAATACTCGCGCAAATCGCCGAACACGCCGCGCGTCATCCGGAGTGGCTGGAGTTGAGCGGAACATGAGATCCCAACCGCCGGCGCCGGTGGAACCGCTCCGCCTGCTCTCCGTGGTGATCCCCGCGCGCAACGAACAGGGGTGCATCGCCGCCACCGTCGAGCATCTGCACGTGGAGCTGCGCTTGCGCCAGATCGCGCACGAGATCGTGGTTGTCGACGACGGCAGCACCGACGCCACCTGGGACGTGCTCCAGGATTCGCTGGCGCGCGTGCCCACCCTGAGGCCCTTGCGCAACACCGGGCAGAACGGCTTCGGGCGCGCCATCACTCTCGGCTTCGACCACATTCAGGGCGACGCCGTGGTGGTCATGATGGCCGACGAGTCCGACGACTGCCGCGACGTGGTCCGCTATTGGGAAGTCCTCAACGAAGGCTGGGACGCGGTCTTTGGCTCGCGCTTCATCCAGGGCGGCGGAGTCATCGACTACCCCCCGCACAAACTCCTCCTGAACCGCATGGCCAACCTGTTTCTGAAACTGCTGTTCAACATGCGGCTGAACGATACCACCAACGCCTTCAAAGCCTACCGCCGCGAAGCCATCGAGGGTTGCCGCCCGTTCCTCTCGCCGCACTTCAACCTCACCGTGGAACTGCCGCTCAAGACCATCGTTCGTGGATACTCCTGGACCGTCATCCCCATCACCTGGCACAACCGGCGCGCGGGAGTTTCCAAGCTGGCCATCCGCGAGATGGGAAGCCGCTACCTGTTCATCGCGCTGTATTGCTGGCTGGAAAAGTACTTCAGCTCCGGGGACTATCGGGTCAGCCGCTCCGCTCCGAAAGAGACGACGCTGCCCTGAGCGGATGCCGCCCGCGCCTCTGCCCCGTTACTGCACCGTCCACGATCCCATCGACTGCCAGCCCGAGTTGTTGGCGCCGGTCGTGTCCCGCGCGGCCATGTAGATCACCTTGTTGCCGGTGAACGTGCCGCCGAACGTCACGCTCAGCGTGAGCAGCAGCGTGTTTCCGTTCCCCGTTGCCGACGAGCTTACCCCGTTGATGGTGCACTGGCTGTTGCCCAGCGTGCCCGTGCCGTTCAGCGCCAGTCCCGGCAACAGCCCCGAACCCACATCGTTTTCCAGGTACAGCACGTTCAATGGCTGGCTGTAAGCCAGGTAGCACGCCTGGCGGCCGTCCAGAAAGGTGTTGATCAGAATGTTTACCACCCCCAGGTCCGCGAAGCCCTTCGTGTCGCTGAAAGTGAAGGTGAACGTCTGGCTACTGCCCGCGCCGCGGGCCGGGCTCACTCCGGTCACCGATGGGAACGTTGTGGCGCCGGGCACTGCCCACACCCCCAGGGCCTGCCACCCCGAGTTGTTGCCCTGTAGATCGCGCGCCGCCATGTAGGTCACCTTGTTCCCTGCGTAGCCCGAGCCGAAACTCATGTTCAGCGTCAGGGTCAAGATGTTCCCGCTGCCCACCGCCGAAGAGCCCGCTCCTGTCACCATGCACTGGCTGTTGGAGACGCTCCCCGATCCGTTCAGCACCAGCCCCGGCAGCAGGGCCGTGCCCGGATCGTTCACCAGGTACAGCACCGCCGACGTTCGGCTGTAAGCCAGGTAGCACGAATTGCGCCCGTCGAGGAAGTTGTTGATCAGCACGTTCACCACGTCCAGGTCCTGGAAGCCGCGTGGATCGCTGAACGTGAACACCATGGTCTGGCTCGAGCCGCTGCCGAAAGCCGGACCGGCCGCCACAGGCGATGTCGCGGCAATCGCTCCCTGGGCAAACACCCAGGCCGCGCCCAGAGCCGAGGGGTTGAGCCCCACGTCCGCGCCGTCGAACGGCCCACCCGCTATCGCCGTGCTCCCATCCGTCGAGAGCGCCACCGAGGTGCCCAGGCTCTCGGCCGTTCCTTGCGCGCCGGCGCCCGTCAGGTTGCTCCCCAACTGGAACCACCCTACGCCGGTGCGCCTGAAGATCCACACCGCGCCGCTGGGCGCCTGGTCGGCGGGTCCGCCCACGATGGCCGTATTGCCGTCGCCGGACAGGTCCACGCTGGTGCCCGCGGTCCCGGCGCCCACCTCGTCGCCCGGCACGAGTTTCCCGCCTTGCTGGCTCCACACCCCGGCGGTCCGGGTGAAGACCCACACGGCTCCGACGCTGCCGTTGTCGTTAGGCGCGCCCACCACGATCGTGTTCCCGTCGGTCGAAGCCGCAACGGAGCTGCCAAAAAACGGATTGCTGCCCACGGCGCCGGCCGCCAGCAGCTTTCCGCCTTGCTGCGTCCAGACTCCGCCGCTCTGCGTGAACACCCACACGGCTCCCACGCCGCTGTTATCGTCGCGTCCGCCCACCACTGCCGTATTGCCGTCGCCGGAGAGCGCCACCGAGACGCCTTGCTCCGCGAGGCCCACCGCCGCCGTCCCCACCAGCTTGGCGCCTACCTGCGTCCAGACCCCGCCGCTGCGCGTGAAAATCCACACCGCGCCGGCGCCGAAGTTGTCGTTGGGTCCTCCCACGATGGCCGTGTTCCCGTCGGCCGATATCGCCACGGCGCTGCCCTGCCTCACGCCGGGAAGGTCGCCGCCCGAGGCTACCGCGCCGGTGCCCACCAGCTTCGTGCCCTGTTGGCTCCAGACCCCACCCGCGCGCGTGAAGATCCACGCTGCCCCGGCGGAGCCGTTGTCGCGGGGACCGCCCACGATCGCCGTATTCCCGTCGCCCGAGAGCGCCACCGATGCGCCCTGCAGCGCTGTCCCCACCGCTCCGGTCCCGACCAGCTTCGTGCCTTGCTGGCTCCACGCCCCGTTGCTTCGTGTGAAGGCCCACACAGCCCCAACCAGGTTACTGTCCTGAGGCCCGCCCACGATGGCCGTGCTGCCGTCGTTGGATAACCCAACCGCCGCCCCTTGTTTTACGCCGGGGTCGGCCCCAATGGAAGCCACCGAGCCGCTCCCCACCAGCTTCGCCTGCTGGAGAAACTGCGCCCGGGCGCCCGGGACGACGCCCGGAACCAGCCTCAATAGAACCGCCGTGATGAGAATTCCTTTTTGTAACCGCATAATCGCCCTCAGTTGTCGCTCGCCCCAGGGTATCCCCGAACTTGCCTGCTCGCAAGGAATTGTGTGATTTGCTTCACGCCACGCTCCACCGTGAGAAACCGCCCGCCAGGCGATTCAGACCCGATTATCACGGCAATGCCGGGGAGTCCGCCAAGGCATATACTATTCGCTACCGGCGTAAACGGAGTCTATGCCGCAGTCCATCGTTCGATCCATCCCGCTGGCCGGCCTTACCTTCTGCGCCGCCTGCCTGGCCCAGTCGTTCGATCCCGTGCAGCGCGTGGCCATCGAGCCGCGCGTTCGCGCCGCCGCGCCGGAGGCCATCCGCCACGCCACCTTCCGGCTGGATGTGAAACTGATCCAGATCCCGGTGACCGTCACCGACCTGAGGGACCGTCCCGTCCTGGGCCTCGCGAAAACCAGCTTTCGCGTGTTCGAAGACGACGTGGAACAGCAGATCGCGGCGTTTTCCATGGGAGACGCGGCCATCTCCGCCGGCCTGGTGTTCGATTCCAGCGGCAGCATGCACAACCACATCGGCCAGTCGCGGGAAGCCGTCGCCCAGTTCCTGAACACCGCCGTGCCCGGCGACGAGTTCTTTCTGGTGAGGTTCAGCGACGATCCGCAGCTCGTAACGCCCCTGACGCCGGACCCCGCCGAAATCCTGCGGGGACTGCGCTCCGTCCAGCCCCGCGGCTGGACCGCCATGAACGACGCCATCGTTCGCTCGCTCGAGGAGATGCGCCGCGCCGCCAACCCGCGCCGGGTGCTGCTGGTGCTGTCCGATGGGATGGACAACAACAGCCGCTATTCCGACGGCGAGCTTCTCTCCCTGGTGCGCGAAGGCGGCGCCGGGCTCTTCGCCGTCGGGCTGTTCGAGCGGGCCCACTTCCTGGAGAAGATGGCCGAGGAGACCGGCGGCAGGGTCGTCTGGGTGCGCAAGATCGCCGAACTGCCCGAAGCCATCGAGCGGCTCAGCCTGCAGATTCGCAACCAATACCTGCTGGGCTATTTTTCCGATCACGCCACCAACGATGGCCGCTACCACAAGGTGCGGGTCGAAGTGCAGCCCCCGCCGGCTTCGGCGCCGCTGCGCGTGTCGTGGCGCCGGGGTTACACGGCGCCCTGACCGGTCAGATCCCCGCCCCGGGATACCGCTTCCTCATCCATTCCACGAAACTCTGCGGCGCCGCCATGGTGGAGAGCCGCCCCTGCCGCACCAGCGCCCAATCGTCGAACTTCTTCGACTGCTTGATTTCGGCCAGCGGCGTCGGCGGGTCCAGCCGCCCGTCGAACTCCAGATCCACCACCGCCGACTTCGCATTCTTCGGATCGTCCCGCGGGTCGGACCGCACCGTCGCCAGTCCGACCACCCCCGACACGCCGCCGCTGTGATAAATGAAGACGCGGTCGCCCGGCCGCATTTCGCGGATCGCGCGAACCGCCTGCGGGTTGGTGACGCCATCCCAGGTGGTCTTCCGTTCCCGCTCCAGGTGATCGATGGAATAAGTATCGGGATCGGTCTTCGCCAGAAAGTATTTCATCGCATTATTGTTCCACGAAATCGAATACCGCCGCCTTCCGCGTTCCCATGTTCAAACTGTCGATGCCGATGCTGGCGCCGACGGCTGCCATTGATTACCATGTCAGGTAGGATCGTACTCGTGCGAAGGGCTGGCTTCGTGCACAGTCTTGGGGGGAGGATGGGCCGCGCCAGCATCATCCTGTTTACAGGCTTTCTCAGCACAACTCTGTTCGGCCAGGAGCAGCCGCGCATCACTCGTCCCGTTGACGAATCGGCAGTCGTCCGCCTGCCGCGGACCACCCACCCACTCGCTACGCCGGCCAACGACGCCGGCCGCGTGCCCCCGGACCTTCCCATGGAGCGCATCCTGCTCCAGCTCATGATCACTCCGGAGCAACAGGCGGCGCTCGAACGGCTCCTCTCGGACCAGCAGGATCCCGCGTCTCCCCGCTATCACCAGTGGCTCGCGCCCGAGCAGTTCGGGCAACAGTTCGGCCCGGTTCAGGAGGACTTGACGGCTGTCACAAGCTGGCTAGAAAGCCGCGGCTTCACCGTCGACAACGTCGCCGGGGGGAGGACAACGATCGAGTTCAGCGGATCGGCGGGCCAGGTGGAAAGCGCGTTCCACACCGAAATCCACCGCTACCTGGTGAACGGTGAATCCCACATAGCCAATGCCACCGATATCGCCATCCCCGATGCCCTGGCCCCTGTCGTCGCCGGCGTGGTCTCGCTGCACGATTTTCCGAGCCGGCCCCTGCACAATGTGGCGGCGCCCGCCGGCGCGGCTCCCCGGTACAATCTGCCACTCGGCGCTCACGCCCTTGCGCCTTACGATTTCGCCACCATTTACGATCTTCTGCCGCTGTGGAATATGGGCTTCGACGGCACGGGCCAGGCCATCGCCATTCCCGGCCGCACGAATATCGTTCCGAGCGACATCACCACGTTCCGCAGCACCTACGGCCTCCCGGGCAACAACACCCAGATCATCGTCAATGGACCGAACCCCGGCATCCTCGGCGCAAGCGACGAAGCGGAAGCCGACCTGGACGTCGAATGGTCGGGCGCCGCCGCCAAGGGCGCCGCCATCAAGTTCGTCGTCTCCAGGAGCACCAACGCGACCGATGGCGTGGATCTCTCGTCGTCGTACATCGTGAACAATAACATCGCCTCGGTGGTGAGCGTGAGTTTCGGACAGTGCGAGGCGTTCTTAGGAACGGCCGAGAACCAGTTCTTCGGCGCTCTCTGGTCGCAGGCCGCGGCGCAGGGCATGTCCGTGTTCGTGGCGGCAGGCGACGAGGGCTCGGCCGCGTGCGACCCCCAAAACAGGCCGGCCAGCAACGGCTTTGCGGTAAGCGGGTTTGCCTCCACGCCATACAACGTTGCGGTGGGCGGAACCGAGTTCAACGACACGGACTCGCCCGCGACGTGGTGGAACGCGTCTAACGATTCCCATTTCGCCTCGGCGAAGAGCTATATACCGGAGCTGGTGTGGAACGAGAGCAGTTACTCCATGTTCGGGGCCGCGAACCTGGCGGCCAGCTCCGGCGGCGTGAGCGCAATCTACGCGACGCCCTCCTGGCAGACTGGCGTGGGAGTTCCCGCGGTAGATCCCGGCACCACCAACCAACACCATCGATACCTTCCCGACGTTTCGCTGAACGCCGGGTCCGTACACGTCGGCTACGAAATCTGCCAGGAGGGCCAGTTTTCGCCGGTGGGAGGCACGTCGGCCGCCTCGCCTTCCATGGCCGGAATCATGGCGATCGTCAACCAGTACACGGGAGGGCGCAACGGGAATCCCGACCCGCATCTTTATGCCCTGGCGGCGAGGGTCCCTTCCGTTTACCACGACGTTACTTCCGGCAGCAACGCGGTGCCTTGCCGGGTTGGCTCGCCGGATTGCAATCAGACCTCCCCTTTCTCCATCGTCGGACAAATGGCCGGCTACACTGCCGGCCCCGGCTTCGATCTGGCCACCGGCTGGGGTTCGGTCGATGCTTATGCGCTGGCGGTCAATTGGGCGCAGCCCGGAATCGCGACCCATTTCGCGGTCTCCGTGCCGCTATCGGCCGGGTCGGGCGTTCCCTTCAACGCAATCGTGACGGCGCTGGATGCCTTCAACAACGCGGCGGCTTCCTACACGGGCGCCGTGCACTTCACCAGCACCGACAGTGCCGCGACTATGCCGGCGAACGCCACGCTCTCCGCCGGAACCGGGACGTTTTCCGTCGTTCTGAAAACCGCCGGCAGCCAGACGATCACGGCCAGCGACGCCGGCAACTCGTCAATCGCCGGAACCTCGGCCGCCATTTCCGTGAGTGCGCTCCCGGACCTCGTCATCACCTCCCTGACCGCGGCATCCGCAGCCATTCCCGGCGGACAGATCTCGACGAGCGTCACCGTGCTGAACCAGGGAGCCGGAGCGGCAGGTCAATTCGTCGTCGAGTTCTATTTCTCCGCCGGCTCCGCCATTTCCACCTCCTCCGTGGACACCGGCTCGGGCTGCACGGTGGCGGGTCTTGCAGCGGGGGCATCGAAGACGTGCACGGTCCTGGTCGGGGTTCCCGCGAGCCTGGCTGCCGGGATCTGGTACCTGGGCGCGATCGCAGACCCCGCCAATGCGGTGGTTGAATCGAACAAAAACAACAACTCGCGAGTCGCCGATTCGGGGCCGGTCAGCGTGAGCGCCAATCCGCCCAGCCCGGTCTCCGTGAGCCCGGGCGCCGGCAGCGGCGCCGCCGCGGTCACGTTCACCTTCTCCGACCCGAATGGCTGGCAGAATCTCGACGTGGTCAACGTCCTGATCAACAACGTGCTGGACGGGCGCAGCGCCTGCTACCTGGCCTACAGCCGCCCCTCCGGCGTGCTGTATCTCGTCGGCGACGCCGGCGGAGGCCTGTCACCCGGATTGGCGCTGGGCGCGTCGGGCAGCGTGAGCAACAGTCAGTGCGCCGCCGCTTCCGCGGGCTCTTCCGCCAGCGGCAGCGGCAACACCTTGACCCTGACCTTGAATCTCACCTTCACCGCGAGCTTCGCGGGCAACAAGGTAATCTACCTGGCGGCGCGCGATCTCGAAGGCGGCAACTCCGGATGGCAGGTCTTGGGAACCTGGTCGGTGCCGGGCTCGACGACATTCCCCGCGGTGGGCGGGGTGACTCCCGCGCGCGGCGCCGGGCTGGCCGCCACTTTCACGTTCACCTTCAGCGACACCAAAGGCTATCAGGACCTGGGGGTGGTGAACGTCCTCGTCAACGACTCCCTGGATGGCCACAGTGCCTGCTACCTGGCCTACAGCCGTCCTTCAGGCGTGTTGTATCTCGTCGGCGACGACGGCGGAGGACTGTCACCGGGATTGGCCCTCGGCGCCTCCGGCAGCGTGGGCAACAGCCAGTGCAGCGTGACCTCCGCGGGCTCTTCCGCAAGCGGCAGCGGCAACACCCTGACGCTCATTCTGAACCTGACTTTCAGCAGCTCCTTCGACGGGAACCGGGTGATCTATATGGCCGCGCGCGACTCCACCGGCGCCAACAATTCCGGCTGGCAATCGATGGGTTCGTGGACGGTGCAGTAAGACAGCCGCGATCTCATCGGCACTTGGCCACGGTCAACGTGATGTCGTCGTGCTGTTCCTCGACGCTGAACCGCCGGACTTCGTCGACCACGGCGGAGATGATGTCCTGCGCGGGCAGATGCCGATGGCGGCGCAATGCATCGACCAGCCGGTCTTCTCCGAATTCTTCGCCCGCGGCGTTGAACGATTCGGTGATCCCATCGGTATAGACTGCGAGGGTATCCCCCGGGCGCAGGCTGCGTTCGTCGATCACGCAATCCCAATCGCGGAACAGCCCCAACACGACGCACGTGGACTCGAGCCGCTCCAGGGTGTTGCCGCGGCGAAGGAGAAGCGCCGGCAGGTGGCCGCAATTGGCATATCGCAACCGCCGCCGTTCGTCGTCATATTCGCCGAAAAAGAGCGTGGCGTAGGCGCTCTCGGCCGTGTTCTTGTGGAACACCTGGTTGACCGATCGCAACAGGTCGCGGGGCTGGTCCAACGCCATCTCGCACTGAATGCGGAGATTCGCCTGGAGGTTTGCCATCAGCAGGGCAGCGGCTATTCCTTTGCCCGCAACGTCGCCGGTCACCAGGCCGAAGCGCCCTCGTCCAAGGTCCAGGAAATCGAAGTAGTCGCCGCCGACCTGCCGGGCCTGGATGCACGCACCCGCGTATTCGAGGGTTCGGATGAGCGGCGGGGTTTGCGGGAAGAGCCTGGCCTGGACCTGTTTGGCAATTTCGAGTTCCTGTGCGGCGCGGCGTTCCGCCTCCAGCTTCTCGATCGTGGCGCGCCGTTCGGTTTCGATTTCCCGGGTCACCTCGTCGAAGCCCACCAGCGCGAACGAATTCCCATCCAAGTCTATGAAGTGCGTGAACACGCCGCCCCAAATCAAATCCTGCTCTTCGCCACGCGGCCGCGGCACTGCCGGCTGGCGTCCATACTTCACGCGTCTCAGCCGCGGCGTGTATTGAAACTCAACGCCGCGCTTGCGCCATTCGCTGTACTTGGCGAGGACATCTTCGGTGACGAAGACAATCCCGGTGGGCCGTCCGATGAGCTTCGACGCGCGGGATTCGGGTTTCGGGGCGATCAGCGCCAGCAGTGCGCTGCCGTCGGGAGGGGCGACGGCCACCCACCGGTCACCGGTTTGAAGCTGCGCATCGAAGGCCAGATCGAATCCGAGCTGATCGATGTAGAATCGCAAGCTCCGATCCTGATCTCGAACGTAGATGTTGATGGCGTGAACGCGAAGATGGGGGCTGCGCCCATCGCAACCTTTGCCGGATCCGCCCATTGGTAGTGATTATAAGCGCGCGAGAGCCGCGCGGGCGCCGGGTCACTCGGTTGCCCCCTTGCCGCGATCAGTTGCCTACGGCGAACGTCGAACAGTTGCCGGTTTGCAGCAGGAAAGTAAACTGGTTCTCCTTGGCATGCCGCCATAGGACGGCATCGGGCGTCGCACCCATGCCCAAGGAGGCAACGTGAACCGAGCCGGGAAAGAGATCGGCGAGATCGGCCGCCAGACGCGGAGCAAGGTTCTCGTCAACGGGAAGCCTCAAGAACAGTGATCCTTTCGGGAATACTGGCGAAGAACTCGTACACCGCTTGGAAGTCTTCCTTCTCCAGATATGGGAAGTCCTTCAGGATGTCCTCTTCGGTCATCCCCGATGCTAAATAGGAAGCCAGATCGTAGACGGTGAACCGCAGGCCCCGGATGCACGGCTTGCCGCCCATCTTGCCGGGTTCGACGGTGATGCGTGGATTCAGATCGGTCATGATGTCCCGCCAATAATATCCCACTCCTTTCACACAGCCGCTACGCAGGCTGATTTCCGGCGCCGTTTCCCGGTCCATCGCCGACCGCCTTCAGGTACACCACCGCCAGCGGCGGAACGGTCATCAGAATGGAGTACGGCTGTCCCTGCCAGGGAGTCGGTTCGGCGGGAACGCCGTCGGCGTTTCCCATGTTGCCGCCGCCCCAGCCGGCCGCGTCGCTGTTCAGCACCTCCCGGTACACCCCGGGCTCCGGCACTCCCATGCGATAGCCCTCGCGCGGCACCGGCGTGAAATTCGCCGCCACGACGATCGCGCCGCCCGCCGCCTTGCCGCGCCGCAGGAAGGTGACGATGCTGTTGTCCACGTCGTGGAAATCGATCCACTGGAAGCCTTCCCACGTGAAGTCCACCTGGTGCAGGGCGGGCTCGGACTTATACAAATGGTTCAACGCCGCCACGTACCGCTGCAATTGCCGGTGAGAATCGAAGTCGAGCAGCATCCAGTCGAGCTGCGATTCGTGGTTCCACTCGTTCCACTGGCCGAACTCGCTCCCCATGAACAGCAGCTTCTTGCCGGGATGCGCGTACATGTACCCGTACAGCGCCCGCAGGTTGGCGAACTTCTGCCAGTAATCGCCCGGCATCTTGCTCAGCATGGCGCCCTTCCCGTGGACCACCTCATCGTGCGAGAACGGCAGGATGAAATTCTCCGTGAAGGCGTAGAGCAGGGAAAAGGTCAGGTGGTGGTGATGATAGCGGCGGTGGACCGGGTCCTTGGACGCGTACTCCAGCATGTCGTGCATCCACCCCATGTTCCATTTCAGATCGAAGCCCAGCCCGCCGAGATACACCGGCCGCGAAACCATGGGCCACGATGTGGACTCCTCCGCGAAGGTCAGGGTGTCCGGGTACTCCTGGTGGACCACCTCGTTGAAGCGCTTGAGAAACGCCACCGCGTCGAGATTCTCGCGCCCTCCGAACTGGTTCGGAACCCATTGGCCCGGCTCCCGCGAATAGTCCAGGTAGATCATGGAAGCCACCGCATCCAGGCGCAGGCCGTCGATGTGGTACTTGTCGAGCCAGAAGAGCGCGCTGGAGAGCAGGAACGAGCGCACCTCGTTGCGCCCGTAGTTGTAGATGAGCGTGCCCCAATCCTGGTGCTCGCCCATGCGCGCGTCGGCGTGCTCGTAGAGGTGCGTGCCATCGAAGAACGAGAGGCCGTGGCCGTCCTTGGGGAAGTGCGCCGGAACCCAGTCCACCACGATCCCCAGCCCCGCCTGGTGCGCCCGGTCCACGAAATAGCGGAAGTCGTCGGGCGTGCCGTAGCGTGAGGTGGGAGCGAAATAGCCCGTGGCCTGGTAGCCCCACGAGCCGTCGAACGGATACTCCGTGATGGGCATAATCTCGAGATGCGTGTAGCCCATCTCCACGGCATACGGCACCAACTGGTCGGCCAGCTCGCGGTAGGTGAGCCAGCGGGTGCCGTATTTCGGATCGAGCTCGCGCTTCCACGAGCCCAGGTGGACCTCGTAAACCGCGATGGGCGCGTCCAGCCTGTTGCGCTCGCGGCGCGCGGCCATCCACTGCCGGTCGCTCCAGTGGTAGCGCTCCAGGTCCCACACCACGGAGGCCGTTTTCGGACGCAGCTCCGCGGCGAATCCGTAGGGATCGGTCTTGACTGCCATGTAGCCCTGGTAGCGCGTCTTGATTTCGTAACGGTACAGCTCGCCTTGCTGGAGGCCCGGAACGAAGAGTTCCCACAAGCCGGAGGAACCGCGGAAGCGCATCGGATCGCGGCGTCCGTCCCACTGGTTGAACTCCCCGATCACGCTGACACGCTCGGCATTCGGCGCCCACACGGCAAAACACACGCCCGCCGCGCCGTCATGTTCCAAAACGTGCGCGCCCAGCTTCTCGTAGAGCCGGAAGTGGTTGCCCTCGTTGAAGAGGTGCAGGTCGAAATCGGTGAGCACGGGCGGGTAACGGTAAGGATCTTCGATCTCGTAGACGCGCTCGTCCGGCAACGTAATCGACAGTCGATAACGAAAGAAGATCTCCTCCCCGGGAAAAACGGCCTCGAAAAGGCCGTCGGGATGAATTCGCTCCATCGGATGCGATTGGCCGTCCCGCTGGAGGGAGACGGCTGCCGCCTGCGGCTGGAAGCTGCGGATCACGATGCCCGGCTGGCCATCGGCGGCGACGGGATGCATGCCGAGGATATCGAATGGCGCGCCGTAGTAGCCTCCGGCAATCGCCGCGGCTACGGCCGGTTCCACGGTGCCGGTCGAAGATGGTGTGGGCGCTTCAGGTTCGGTTGTTGGCATTCTCAATGATGATGCTACACCTCCCACGGGGCGCGCCGCACGGCCGGGTACCCCGGCCCCCTGCCGGATGCTGTACCATCGAATATTCGCCGACCTGTTTTCTGCTGGTCTTGCGATCCCCAACGAGCCATATGGGAGACGTCTTGAACGCGATTCGACTGGCGGTGCGCGCCTTTCTCCGCCGCGCCCGCCAGGTGTTCCGGCGCGTTCCTCCGCTGGCTCTCGAAGAAGGCGATCTCCCGACCCTGCGCGGCGAGACCATGCTGGCCCTGCTCGCCGTCGGGCCGCATCGGCTGCACCTGTACTGGGAAGCGGCGCAGGCCGGAAAGGCCGCCCTGCGCATCTACGATGTCACCGGCACTCCGCTCGACGGCCCGGCGGCCGAGCACGGCTACTTCGAGGTGGAGGTCGATCCATCGGCAGGCAACTGGTACGTCGACGTGGCGGAGCCCGCGGCGGCATACTGCGCCGAACTGGGATTCCGGGGCGGCGACGGCGAGTGGGTGGCGGCCGCCCGCTCGAACCAGGTGACCATGCCGCGCGGGGAGCCTGCCGAACCGGATGCGGCGCCCGCGCCAGCCGCCCCCGGCCCGGTTCAGGCCAACGAAACGCAGTTCCAGGTTTTTCCCGGTTCCTCGGCGCCGCCGGAGCGGTAACCAGCCATGGAAACCGGCTGCCTGGCTTTGGTCCTCCATGCCCATCTTCCCTTCGTGCGCCACCCGGAGCACGAGTATTCGCTCGAAGAGAACTGGCTGTACCAGGCGATCACGGAGACTTACGTCCCGCTGCTGCTGATGATGGACGGACTCGTGGAAGACGGCATCGATTTCCGCCTGACCTTCTCGCTCACCCCCACGCTGGCTTCCATGCTCGGCGATGCGCTTCTTCAAAAGCGCTACCGGAAGCGCCTCGACCGCCTGATCGAGCTGGCCGGCAAGGAGATCGCCCGCACGCGCGCGCTGCCCGAATTCAACCGGCTCGCGCGCATGTACCATAAGCTGTTCCAGCGTGTCCGCAAGGCGTTCGCCGGCCGCTACCGCGGCGACCTGGTCAGCGCCTTCCGCCGCCTTCAGGACCTGGGAAAAATCGAGATCCTCGCCAGCGCCGCAACCCACGGTTATCTGCCGCTGCTCTCGGTCCGCGAGTCCGCCGTCCGCGCGCAGGTCCGCCTGGGCATCGAACACTACCGCCGCGCCTTCCACCGCGGGCCGCGCGGATTCTGGCTGCCCGAGTGCGGCTTCTATTCCGGGGTGGACCGCATTCTGCGCGAGCACGGCGCGGATTTCACGATCCTCGAATCCCACGGCGTGACCCGCGCCATCCCCCGTCCGCGCTACGGCGTCCACGCGCCGGTGGCCTGCGAATCGGGCCTCGCGGCATTCGGCCGCGATCCGGATTCGTCCCGCCAGGTGTGGAGTTCGGTGGAAGGCTATCCCGGCGATTTCGATTACCGCGAGTTCTACCGCGACATCGGCTACGATCTCGACCTCGGCTACATCCTGCCGTACATCCATCCGGACGGGATCCGCATCGATACCGGCATCAAGTACCATCGGGTCACCGGAAAGGATGTGCCCAAAGAGCCCTACGTGCCGGAGCGAGCCGAACTGAAGGCGGAGATGCACGCCGGGCATTTTCTGGGCGAGCGCATCCGGCAGGTGGAAGACCTGGCGCCGCTCATGGACCGCAAGCCGCTGGTGCTCGCGCCCTACGATGCCGAGCTGTTCGGCCACTGGTGGTTCGAAGGCCCGCGCTGGCTCGACCAGGTGATCCGCAAGGCGGCGCGGCAGGACACCATCCGGCTGGTCACGCTCTCCGAGTATCTGGACGAATACCCGGTCCAGGATCGCGCCGAGCCTTCGCCTTCGAGTTGGGGGCAGAGGGGCTTCAGCGAAGTGTGGCTCAATCCCCAGAACCACTGGATCTATCCGCATCTCGATTCCGCCGCGCGCGCCATGGAGGAGCTGGCCTCCGCGCGCGCCGATGCACGAGGGCTGACGCGGCGCGCGCTCGACCAGGCCGCCCGCGAGCTGCTGCTGGCGCAGGCCAGCGACTGGGCCTTCATGATCAACTACGGCACCACCGGCGAATATGCCACTCGCCGAATCAAGAGCCACCTGCTGCGCCTGGAACGGCTCCGCGGCCAGATCGAAAGCGGCGCCATCGACCGGGGCTGGCTGGCACAGCTCGAGAGTCAGGACAACATCTTCACGGGGATAGATGTGCGCGCCGATTTTGCGCGTCCGCTAGCACCGCTCCACATCGCGATGGCCGCCTACTCGCTGTGCCCCGCGCTAAGCGGCCTGGCCGTGGGCCTCGAACGCCTGGGCCACCGGGTCAGCATCGTGCTGCCCGACTCCGCGGCGCCCGCCGCGAAGATCGGGAGCGACACCCCGGTCCACCTCGGCCACTACGTCGTCTTCTGCCGTTCCGTCCTGGAACGGCTGCGGCGCGCGGAGCCGCCCGCGATCCTGCACGCGCACGGCTGGCAGTCCGCGCTGGCCATCGCGTTTCTCGAGGCACAGCCGTGGTCCTATCCGGAGCTTCAGCGCGTCCGCACCGTCCTCACCGTCGAGGACGCCGCGGACCAGGGAGTGTTCGAAGCGGACCAGTGGCCGCTTCTCGATCTCGGCCAGGAATTCTTCACGCCGCGCTACCTGGAGTATTTTGGAAAGATCAACCTCCTCAAAGCCGGTCTCGTATTCGCCGACGCCATCACCACTGCCGGCGCGTCCCGCGCGCGGGAGCTTCAGACCGCCGCGAAGGGCCACGGCCTCGAAGGAGTATTCCGCCAGCGCGCGGCGCGACTCGTCGGCATCCCGGCCGGCGACGCCGCCGGGCGCTACGTCGCGCTCTACCGGCAGGTGATGGAATGACCGCGCGCAAGCGCCGGGTCTGGCTGCTCGCGGCCGTCGCCCTGGCGCCGTCTGCCTCCGGCGACACGGGCAGCGCGGCCTGCGCGGACTGTCATCGTGAAATCTACGACCGCTATTCCCGGACTCCCATGGCCGCCAGCAGCGGACCCATCGGCGGCGGCCTGGCCGCCGAGCAGTTTGCCCGTGCGGAGTTCACGCATCAGCCCACGGGTTTCCGCTACCGCGTTTACCGCAAAGGCAAACAGTATTTCCTGGAATACCGCAAAACGGACGGATCGTCCCAGGGCACCAAGCCGCTCGCCTGGTTCGTGGGCTCGGGCGCGACCGCCCGAAGCTACGTGCTGGCCGACGACGGCTTCCTTTTTGAAGCGCCGGTCGCATACTATGCGCAGGGCTCGCGCTGGGACCTCGCTCCGAATTACGATCGCTACGCTTATCCCTACCTCACTCGCCCGGTTCAGCCAGGCTGCCTCACCTGCCATGCCAGTTTTCTGAAGCCGCTCCCCGGCACCCAAAACCGCTTCGCCTCGCCCCCCTTTGGCGAGCCGGGAATTGCCTGCGAGCGGTGCCACGGTTCCGGCGAGCGGCACATCGCTCTAATGCGCGCCGGGCGCTCCGAAGGCGGCGCCGGCATCGTCAATCCGGCCACGCTGCCCGCCGAGGCTCGCGACAGCATCTGCGGGCAGTGCCACCTTCCCGGCGAAGTGCGGGTCATGCGGCCCGGCCGCGACTGGCGCTCCTTCCAGCCGGGCGATCGCCTCTCCGCCTCGATGACCGTCTTCGTGCGCTCCAGCGCCGGCCCCGGCATGACCGTCACCGGCCACGTCGAGAAGCTGGCGCAGAGCGCCTGCAAGCGGTCCGCGGGCGACCGCCTGTGGTGCGGCTCCTGCCACGATCCGCACTCCGTGCCGCGCCCTGCGGACCGTGCCCAATGGTTCCGCGGCAAGTGCCTCGCCTGTCATGAGGATTCCGCCTGCACCGAAACGCGCGCCGCACGCCTGAAGAGAGCCGACGATTGCACCGCCTGCCACATGCCGAAAAACGCCGTGGTGGACGCCCAGCACGTGGTCTACACCGATCACTCGATTCCCCGCCGCCCCCGCCGGTCGCCTGCGGCCGTCCGCGCGGAGGCCGGCCTCGTCCCGTTCGGCGGCGGCCCCGCCAACCCGCGCGATCTCGCCCTGGCCTACGCCATCGCCGCGCCGCGCGACTCCACCGGCGCCTGGCGTTCGCACGCGCTCGCGATGCTCCAGCAGGCGGAGCGCGAATCGCCGGACGACGTCGAGGTCCTGATGTATCTGGGCGAACTCTATCGCAATGGCAGGCAACCCGATCTGGCGGTTCCGCTCTTCGAGCGCGCCATCGGCCTCGATCCCGGGCAAGTCACCGCCTCGGTCGGTCTCGGCGGCATCATGATGGAGCGCGCCCGTTACGCCGACGCGATCCGCCTGTGGGAAGACGCGCTGGCCAAAAATGCCGGCCTCGAGCTGGTCCGCACCAACCTGGCCATGGCCTACTGGCGTTCCGGCAATCTCCAGGCCGCGGAATCGCACCTGAAAGAAGCCGTCGATCTGAACCCGGGGTTCGATGTCCCCGCCGGCCTGTTGAAGCAACTGCGGCGCCCCTGAGTTCCGGCCGCCGCCGGCCGCCCCACGCCGCGCGGTGCTATGATTCAGACAACCAGATCGGTAAATATGGAGCCGCTCGATCCGCCGGTCGCGGTCGTCTCCGCGCCATCCGCGCAAGCCGGGATTCTGCCGGCAAACCTGCTCTTCCTGATCTCGCTCGTTCTGGGGCTCACGCTGGGCAGCGCGGCCCAGGCATGGCGCATCTGGCCGGGCCTGATCCTGACCGAACTGTTCCTGATTCTGCTGCCGGCGCTGCTGTTTGCCCGGGCCACTGGTTCGCTCGCGCCGGCCTTGCGGCTGAAATGGGTCGGTGTGCGGCCGTGCGGCATGGGGCTGGTGATCGGCGCGGGCCTGCTCCCACCGGCCGTGCTCGCGGGATGGCTGGGCCAGAAAATTCTGGGATACAGCATTACGGTGCCGGATTCGTTTCTGCCCACCGGCATCGGCGGCACGCTGGTCTACGTGCTGGCATCCGCCGTCTCGGCGCCCTTCTGCGAGGAGATGCTGTTTCGCGGATACATCCTGGCCGCCTGGGAGCGCATCGGCTGCCGCCCGCGCACCGCGATCCTCGCCGTCGCGGCGCTGTTCACCGCGTATCACGTGTCGCCGCTGCGCGCTCCCACGGTGGCGGTGCTTGCGCTGGCCCTGACCTATGTCGCCTGGCGCACCGGTTCGGTCTGGCCATCCATCGCCGTGCACATGGGCGCCAACGGCACGGTCGCGCTCCTGGTCGTCGCCGGGCACGGTGCGGCGCTCGACAACCCGAGTTCGCGGATGGCCCTCCTTGCCGGAATTCCGGCGGTAGCCGCCGCAGCCTTTTGCCTCTGGCGCATCGCCGCCGTTTCGCCCGGCCCGCGGGACCGCGAACCCGTTCCCGTCTCCACCCAGAAGAGCCAATGGTGGCCGCTGGCCGTCGCCGGAGTGATCGTCCTGCTCGCGGGCGCAGGCGAGTTCGTCATCAACAGGTTTCCCCAACTGCGCTGGGCGCACGAGGTGCGCGTCGAAGCGCCTTGGACCGCGCCGGTTACCTGCTCTTATGAGATCTACGCCGCGGGCGCGCACATCGGCGATGCCGAGTACCGCATCACTCCGGGCTCCGATTCGGTGCTGCTGTACGCTACCGTGACATTCCGCGCACGTAACGATCTGACCGGCGCGCCGATGGACCTGCGGTTCCATGCCGCGTGGGACCGAACGAGTATGGTCCTTCGCCGCTTCAATGGAGCGGTTACACGGGATGGCCGGCCGGAAGCCTTTCAATCCATCGAGGATGATTCGCCATCCAGCCGGCCCTCATTTGCAGGCGGATTGTATAACCCCTACGAACTGCCGTGGCGCCTCTCCGCAGCCGTCATGCTCCAAAGCCGGAAGCCGCGCCGGCCTGCATACGTGGACCTATGGGAGGCGCCCCTGAAATCGGTGAGTAGTTCGTCGAAGCGGAGCATACGCATCCAGTCGGACCCGGAGACCGGCTCGCCTCGAACCATCCGCATAGCGATCGGATATCATGCAAGCGCGTGGTACGACGTGGAGGAGCCGCACATCCTGGTCCGGTACCGGGAATCGGGCACCGAGTGGATCCTGGTGACGCGCCAATAGTGCGGCTTTTCACTTTACTTTGCCGCGCAAAGAACAAGCCTCTCCCTTCTTTACCCGTGAGCCGGGTATTTCTTCCCGCATCCCGGTGCGAATGGTAACCCCGGATCTCGACAACCCGATGGAAACACGAGTTTGGAACAGCAGGTGCTCAGTGATCGTCGAGCGTCACTCGACAATTTCGAATCCGAGAGAGGAAGAAATATGCGAAGAAGTGTCACATTGTTCGCTCTGCTGGCCGTATTCTCGATGTTGGCGTTCGCCGAATCCTGGCAGGGAAGGCTCATCGACGCCAGTTGCTACGATCAGCAAAAGAGCGCCGCTACCTGCGATCCGACCAGCTCCACCACCATGTTTGCGCTGTTTGCCGCTAACAAGGAGTACAAGCTGGACGAGGCCGGCAACGCCAAAGTCGCGGATGCCCTCAAGAGCCAGGCCGATCGTTCGAGCGACCCTACCAAGCCTGCCAGTACTCAGGTCATGGCCAAAATCACCGGAACCAAGGACGGTGATAACACCTTGAAAGTGGAAACCGTAGAAATACAGTAGAACGCTGGGGAGCCGTCCCGAACCGCTGCCGGGGACGGCTCCGCCCCGCCCTACCTCCGTAAGCGAACCAACTGTTTCCTCGCATCCACAACTGCCGGCAGGTCCGGGTCGCCGTCTTTCCAGATGGCCAGTAGTTTTTCGTAGTATTGCCTGGCTTGAGTGTCGTCGCCGGCCTGCTGGTAAATCCTGCCAAGCTGGTAATGAGCCAGTATCCAGTCTTCCTGCGACTCAGCGCCTAGACGCGGTGTTTCCACCAGCTTTTGATAGTTTCGAGCAGCTTCTTCCCGGTTCCCGAGTTTCCAATACGCATTGGCCAAAGACTCCATGATCGTTGGGTCGGGAAACAACCGAGAGGCCACTTCGAGAATTTCTGTCGCGTGGGCCGGCCTGGAACCGGCGAGTTCCACCTCGCCTTTGAGCGTCTCGATGAGTGCCTGATCGCGCCGTGTATCCCGGTTTACGGAAGACATTGCACTGGTATCGCTGAGGGCTTTCTCCGCCTTCTGCAATACCAGGCCGGCTTCCTCGAGTTTCCCGTCGCGTGCATACATCCTGGCCAAATGAAAGGACCAGTCCGGCGACACGACGGCCGTGGCGTGTATCTGGCCGGCGGCATGCAGTTCGGCTTCGAACGCCGCCACCATGCCCTTTGTCCGGTAGACGCGCGCCAGGTACATCCGGTCCCGCAGTTCGCTGAGCGTCGCCTTTAATGCCTGGTTGACCAGGATGGCTTCTTTCAGGTGCGGGATCGCCTCCGCATACTTGCCCTGATACATTCTCAGCAAGGCCAGCGAGCGATGCGCGCGTGCCTTACTCGGATCGTCGCGCAACAGCATCTTGCGGAATGCTTCTTCGGCTCGCGGCACCTCGCCCAACGTGATCAGCGTGAAACCGTACTCGTGGTTCACAAACTGCCCATATAGCGCGTTCGGCTCCAGAGCGAAGGCCTTTTCATAGTTCGCGACGGCTTCCCCGGGCTTTCTCAGACCTGAGTAGGCAGAGGCGATATTGATATAAGCGCCCGATGACTTCGGGTCGATTTCCAGCACTTTCTGGAAAGCCTGGATGGCCGGCTCCGACCGGCCGGTAATCATTCGCGCCCAGCCCAGGCGATACCAGCCGTCGAACGAATCCGGATACTGGGCCACGAACGAT
>DASQZT010000073.1:0-21764 GCA_035638575.1 Bryobacteraceae bacterium | reverse complement strand
AAGCCCCCAACCCCAAGCTGCTTCGGAACCGGGTAGCCAAGTTCGTGCGGGAACTTCGATCCCTGGGCTATCAGGTCATTCCACCCGTCCCTACTGCGGGTGCATCGGTATAGGTTTTCGACCGTGCCCCACAAGCGGTGCCGAATGTCTCGACGGACCAGAGGGTGCCCCGACACAAGTGTCTGCGCCACCTACTCGTCGGGCAGTTCGCCGGTGTCTTCGGCGCGGTTCTCGAACTTGGTCTGGGCGTGCAGGAACACGAGGTTCACGGTTCCCACGGGGCCGTTGCGCTGCTTGGCCACGATCAGCTCGGCCAGGCCGCGCAAGTCCTCGCGATCGCGGCGGTAGACTTCCTCGCGGAATATGAAGCCGACGACATCGGCATCCTGCTCGATGGAGCCGGACTCGCGGAGGTCGCTGAGCTGCGGGCGGTGGTCTCCCTGGCGGTTTTCGACGGCGCGGCTCAACTGCGACAGGACCATCATCGGCACGTTCAGCTCTTTGGCCAGCAGCTTCATGCCGCGCGAGAGGGCGCTGACTTCCTGGTTGCGGTTCTCGAAACGGCCCTGCCCGCTCATCAACTGGAGGTAATCGACGATGACGAGCCCGACCTTACCGCGCTCGGCCTGCAGGCGCCGGAGCTTGGCGTGCATGTCCATCATGTGGATGCCCGGCGTATCGTCGATATAGAGGGGCGACTCGGCGAGTTCGTGCAGGGCGTGGCTGAGCTTGCGGCGCTCCTCCTGGGTGAGGTAGCCGGCGCGGAAGCGCTGGCTGTCCACGCGCGCCGCCGAGCACAGCATGCGGGTCAGCAGCGATTCCTTGGACATTTCCAGGGAGAAGACGGCGACGGTCTGTTTCAGCTTGAGCGCCACGTGCTGCGCGATGTTCAACGCCAGGGCGGTCTTGCCCATGGAAGGCCGGGCGGCGATGATGCAGAGATCGCCGCCGTGCAGGCCGCCGGTGAACTCATCGAGCTTGGTGAAGCCCGTGCTGATGCCCTTGATACGCTTGCTGGGATCGAGGAAGGCATTGAGCCCGCCTTCGTACTCCCGCAGGATCTGGTCGGCATTCATGAGGCCGCTTTTGACGCGGGCCTCGCCGAGCTTCAGCAGGGTCTCCTCGGCGCTGGCGAGGATCTGGTCGGGCTCCTCGGCGTCGAGGAGGCAGCGGTTCATCATGTGCTGGGAGGCCGCGATGATGCGCCGCAGGACGGCTTTGTCCTTGACGATGCGGATGTAGCTGTCGACGTTGGGAAGCTGGGGCAGGCCGTCGTCGAGCGAGACCAGGTAGCTGAGCCCATCGCAGGCCTCGAGCTCGTTGAACTTCATGAGCTCGTTGGCTACGGTGATGCGATCGATTCTCTCGCCGCGGTCCTGGAGCTCGCCCATGCGGCGGAAGATGCGGCGGTGCTTCTCGAGGCTGAAATCCTCGGCCTCGAGAGTGCCGGCGGCCTGGATGAAGAGAGTGTCGTCGAGGAGAATCGAGCCGAGCACGAAGCGCTCGGCATCCACATTGATGGGCAGGCCCTTTTCGGCCGCATTGGTCGCTGACATGGCGAATGACCTAGCTTAAGCCTCCGAAGCCGTTTGAGCGCGTGAAAATAACGCCTCGCCGTTTGAGGCGCTTAGCCTCCGGATAAAACACGCGACCGGCGAGGGCGCCGGCGCGGCCGGAAAGTGCTTTCGAATGAATCGCCGCCGTCCGCATATCCGCAGGCGCGCAATGATATCCACAAGGTTTCGACAGCCGGCAGCCGGCCGCCAGGCCAAAAAACACATATCGCTCATTCTGTTTTACATTATTCCGGCCCAAGATCCAAGAGATTTCCTTTGAGACCCAAGATATTTCCGTCGAAGCCCACGCCTATAATGCAGAGGAGGATGGGCGGGGCGGGCTCCGCGGGTCCGGCGGTCAGGTTGGGCGCGGTCAGGTTGGGCGCGGTCAGGCCGGGCGCGGCCGGTCCAACCTGAATTGACGGAGGACAAGCTGAATGCCGGGCTGGCTTTATGCGAACAACATGTGGAACGAGGTTTTTGCCTTGGGAGTGCCTTTGCTGGACAAGATCCTGCGGCCAGTGGCGGTCTACATTTTCCTGGTGGTGGCGTTGCGGATCTTCGGCAAGCGGGAGCTGGCCCAACTGAATCCGTTCGACCTGGTGGTGCTGCTCTCGCTGTCGAACACGGTTCAGAATGCCATTATCGGCAACGACAACTCGCTCACCGGAGGGGTGGTGGGCGCGTTCACGCTTCTGGCGGTGAACTACCTGGTGGTGCGCTTCCTGTTTCGCCACCGCCGGCTGGACCAGATTTTCGAGGGCAAGCCGACAGTGCTGATCGAGCGCGGCCACATCATCCGGCCGGCCCTGGCCAAGGAACTGCTCACCCGCGCGGAACTGATGACGGTGCTGCACCGGCAGGGTTTCGGGGGGATCGAGGATGTGGAGCGGTGCGTGCTGGAACCGGGGGGAGTGTTCTACGTCCAGGGGAAGACGCCTCCCGCCGAAAAGGTCCAGCACGACGAGGTGATGCGAGGCTTGAACGAACTCAAGGCCAGGCTGGACCTGCTGCTCGAGCAGAAAGCGCCGAACCATCCGGCGTCCCCCGTATAATAAGGATTGGAGGAATGGCCGAGCGGTTGAAGGCGGCGGTCTTGAAAACCGTTAACGGGGTGACTCGTTCGGGGGTTCGAATCCCTCTTCCTCCGCCAAAATAACCTGTTTGATTGCAATTGGCTACCGCGAGTTGCACTTTGGCGTGTGCCCAAAACGCGCCTGAGGCGCATCTAACATCTTTCCTTTCAGGTCCGTACAGGCCGAAACAAAAATAGCAAGATTTGCGCTCGTTTCGATTGCCTTCTGTCCGGCTTAGGCCTACAATCCGTTTCAACAAAAGCGAACCCCGCGGGCTGAAGTGAGCAGATCAGGATACATACGACCTCGCACCCTTTTCTGACTTTCATCGTTGGCATGACGAGTGGGCCAGGGAACATTTTCGGAAGTACGGGCGACCAGCCGAGAAGCCCTATCTTACGCGTTCGTGGCATTGACTCTCCTTCATTTTCAATGCCGCCGACCATCTAAGAAAAGGCCATTTTTGTGTCCAACTCTTAGGGTCCATTACAGTGGGCCTCAAAGGCAAACACCGGTGCAAGACGGTTTGGACGTGGGAATCAGGAGAGCGGAGACCGGGACCGCAGAGCATTCTGCTGATGAAGCAACTGCGCCGTAAGGAGCCATCAAAACCTCTGGCGGCATCGCGGACAGCTTGAAGTCTCCTCTGCTGCGAAAAAGGCATAATGACATACGCGGCATCGGCGAATAGCTGGAGCCGAACGGCCCGATGCGATTATATGATCCCGAAGATCCATCAGCGACCGTTCATCTTCCATCAACTGACGGGGATTGCCAAGAGGCAAATTGCCTGTCACGGCCCGCAAGCATTCAACCGCTTCGTCCAACCGAACCCGAAAAAATTCTTTGCTTGCCACACGGCGGTTCCGCAGCTTCCGATGAACGGCTCTTTCGTGTTCCTGCGGAGCAGAGCTTTCAAAATATGCTTCAACGTTAAACGCTGATGGAACGCCGGTGGCGGCGCTCAATTCGGCCACGCGGTCCGGCACCGTTCGGGTAGTAAGGCCGATCTTGAGCAATCCCGGCATCGCCGGATTCGAGAGGATGTACAGGTAGCCCTTCGCCAGCACGGCGGCTTTCACTTCGGCCCGAATTTCGACCGCTCCAAAAAACCCTCATGCTCCTTGCCGCAGAAGCGGCAGGGGAACTTCATCATCTGCACCCGACCCGACGTGAACTCCGCCGCTTTCTCGTCCGTGATTTTGATGAATTCGATCCGCGTCAGCGCGCCACCAGCATCAGGGCAGCGATAATGCCAATAGTAGATAGGACATTACTACTTTGCTGCGACACCGATCATATCGCCTTGGGCAAAGTAGAAATGTCCTATTGACAGGGTCCAGCCTGGAGGGGGGACGAAGGACAACTGCTGATGACCCAGGCCGAGCGAGACCGTCTCGTGGCATTGAAGAAGGCCAAGAAGAAACTGATCACGCAGAAGCAGGCTGCCGAGGAGATCGGCATCACAGAGCGGCAGGTGCGGCGACTCCTGCGGAAGCTGCGGCGGAAAGGAGACCAGGCGGTAATCCATGAGCTGCGAGGGCGAGAATCCAATCGGAAGCTGTCGACCGAATTGGAACAGCGAGCCATCCTGATTCTATCCGACCCGGTGTACCGGGGATTCGGGCCGACGTTGGCCAGCGAGTACCTGCACAAACTGCACCAGATTACGGTGAGTAAGGAGACGCTGCGGCATTGGATGGTCCAGGCGGGATTGTGGAGAGCCAGCCAGGTTCGGGTGGTGGAGGTGCACCAGTGGCGGCCGCGGCGAAGCCGCTGTGGGGAACTGGTGCAGTGGGACACCAGCACTCACGACTGGCTGGAAGGCCGCGGCGAACCGATCTACCTGATTTCGATGATCGACGATGCCACCAGCCGGCTGTTCGCGCGATTCGTGCGACACGACACCAGCCAAGAGAACCTGCGCCTGCTGTGGGCGTATCTGGAGCGGTTCGGCCGGCCGCTAGCGTTCTACACGGATAAGGCCGGGATGTTCCAGGTGTCGGTGAAGACCAAACGGGGGGAGGAGCGTGCTGGGCGGGACCGGCCCGAGATGCCACCCACGCAGGTGGAGCGGGCCTTGCGCGAACTGAACGTGGTCTGGATTCCGGCGCACTCGCCCCAGGCCAAGGGCCGCGTCGAGCCTCAATTTTCCACGGCGCAGGACCGCCTGGTGAAAGGGATGCGAGTGGCCGGAGTGGGCACGATCGAGGAGGCCAATACGTACCTGGAGGAAGAATACCTGCCGTGGTGGAACCAGACCCTGGCGGTGCCAGCGGCCGACCCTGCCGACGCCCATCGGCCCTTGGGCAAAGACCACGATCTGGCGGCCATCCTCAGTCACGTCGAACCGCGGCAGGTGACCAATGACTATACCGTGCGGTATCACGGAAAGGTCTATCAGATCGACCGCCGGGATATTCGGACTGGAATGCGCAAAGCCTGGGTGCGCCTCGAGGAGCGCCTGGACGCGACCATCGCAGTGCAGTTCCAGGGGCGCTACGTGCGCGTGCGCCGCTGCGCGGCGCCGTTGCCGGAACTGGCGTCACCCCAAACGACCAAGGCCAAACCCCCGCACCCGTCCGGCAAGCCCACAGGCAAAAGCGACTGGATGAAGAACTTCTCTCTGCGGTCCGGCCCCTCTGTGCGCCAAGCCGCCAGGATATCCAATGCGCGCAGTTGAGCACCGTCGTCGAGACCAAAAGCAAAAGGAGCGCCGGGCAAAACCGGCCCGGCGATCTTCGCGCTTTATAGCCCAAGGCCTCCTCTCCTCCGAGACTTCACCAAAGAAAGGGAGGTTTGAAAATCAAAAACAAAACCCTCTGAGGATCACTTCTACATTCCCCTCAGAGGGTCTGTTGCCGATGCCTTCTTCGGAGCCAGCCCCGTCGTCGCCTCGGCCTTGGGCATCCGCTCGGGCGCGACCCCTTGCGGACGACATCAACGTACCATGGCCTCTCCGGGGATCAGGTCAAAATAGGACATTTCTACTTTGCTGGGAATAGGACATTTCTATTTTGCCTTGACAGGGGCGATATGATCGGTTCTGATGGAGCATGCTCTCCGCACTGCGCGGCAGGTCGGTTATGCCCGGCTGTACAACTACCAGAGGTTCTGCCCTGAGTGGCTCTCGGCAACTCTGCGTGAGGAGAAGATTCACTGCTCGAATCCCGCAAACCTGAACGATCCGTGGGATTGCAGGCCTTGGTACGACAACCACTCAATTGAGACACCCGATCAGATTGAAGCATTGATATGTTGGACCCGGCAGTTTCCACAGCCCGGCGTGTCTCCGCATCAGCAGGCACAATACGAATCCATGCTCCGTACCAACGCCGGCAGGCGGCAGAAATTTATCGACGGCTTTTCCGCCTGCAACCAGCTGGTGATTAGTCATCGCGGCCTCTATTGCCTCACGCCTGATCCATGCTCAACGTTGATGTGGTCCCACTATGCGGACAACCACCGAGGCATCTGCCTCGAGTTCGACACCGCCAATCCTCTTTTCTCCGAAGCACTGCAGGTCGCCTACCGTTCGGAATATCCGCGCTGGGTTCCACATGAGATGGAGCAGATCGCCTTCGAAATGTTCCTGACCAAGGCCGAGGACTGGAGCTACGAGAAGGAGTTTCGGATCATCGGCGGCGCGAATATGGAGAAGGATCACCTGAATCTGGACGGCGATTGGTTCCACCTACCGCCCGGCGCATTGCAGTCCGTGATTGTCGGCTGCGAAGCCGATCATGACGCCATCCGAAGGGTGGTGAGCCGTTACGCTCCGAATTTGCCGGTGAGGCGCGTTGTCCGAGTGCCGAATCATTATCGGCTTCAGATCGAATCCTAGCCTCTCCGTCGGGGAATATCGAACAGGCCGTACCAACTGCCAAGCTGTGTGACCAAAACGTGCCTACGCACCGATTCCCGCCGACATCCGCATCTGGGCCGTGGAGGCAGCCGACGTGGAGACGTTCAGCGAAGCATTGACGCCCGCAGTGCAACAGGCGGCGTGCGCGACGACGGCGCCGGATTCGACTGGCGCGCCGCCTGGGGCCGCGAGGCTGGGATCTCCGCCTCTAATGGCCGCGGAATCGCGATCCTTCGCCCGTATGCCACCCGCATGCGCTTCAACGAAGGCAACGCGGTGACCATGACCAAGCAGTTCTGATGGGAGGAATAGAGCGTGACGGACACATTGGTTACACGGAAAGACGCCCAAGCGGTGGTGCGGCCGGCAGGCGATGTGGTGGCTGCCTCGGTGCCGGAGCTGCGAACCGCGATGCGCGGCGCCATCAAGGAAGGCGTTCAGGAGCTGGTCGTGGACCTGGCCAATGTCCAGATGGTCGACTCTACCGGGCTGGGCCTGCTGATCGCCGCTCACAACTCACTTCGCAAGGCCGGCGGCAGGCTGAGCGTGATCCACGCTTCAGAAGAGATCGTGGACTTGTTCAAGACGATGCGCATTCATCAACATTTCAGCGTGTCGGGCGAGTGAGTAGAGACCCATGAGCGCACCCAATCTCGAAGACGACCTGGTGCAAGATTACCTGGCCGAGTGCCGCGAACACGTAGCCACGATCGAGGCGGACCTGCTGGCGATCGAGCAGGGCGGGGCGGAGATCGATGAGCAACTGGTGAACCGGGTCTTCCGGGCCGCACACTCCATCAAGGGAGGCGCCGGCTTTTTCGATCTGGTCAAGATCCGGGAACTGGCGCACAAGACGGAGAACGTGCTGGACCTGATCCGGAGCCGGCAGATGGCGCCCACGCCGGAGATCGTCAGCATCCTGTTGCTGGCGTTCGACAAGCTGCGCGAGCTGATTCAGAACCACCGGGAAAGCAACCAGGCCGACATCGGCGAATTTGTAGCCGCACTCACCGGACTGATGGAGGACCATTTAGGCGCCGATGAAAAACCTTCGGTGCACGAACAGGCGACGATCGCGGGGCCGCAGGCGGGCTCGCGCATCCAGATATCAGCCTTCGATTTGCACCAGGCGCGCAGGGGCGGCAAGTGTATCTACCTGATCGAATACGATCTGATCCACGACATCCAGCGGCGGGGCAAGACGCCCTGGGAGGTCCTCAAGAGCCTCATCGAGTGCGGCACGATCCTCGAGACCGTCATGGATTTGGGTTCGGCCGGAACCCTCGATGACGAGCCTTCGAATCAACTGCTGCTGGAAGTGTTATATGCCACGCTGCTGGAGCCGGACCTGATTGGCGAGCTGGTGGAAGTGCCACCGGAGCGCGTTCGGCTGATCGAGAAGAACGGTTCGGTGAAAACTCTGGCTGACCCGGCTCCGGCCCCGGCGCCGGCCGCGGCCCTGCCGATCGCTCCCACGCCTCCTGCGACGACGGTTTCCCCGCCGCCTGCAGCCGTGCTGCCGGAGGCGCTCCCCGCGAAGGCGGCCAGCACGCCGGCTCCTCCGGCGGAGACCACCATCCGGCTGAACGTGGGGCTTCTCGATTCCCTGATGACACTGGCGGGCGAGCTGGTGCTCAGCCGCAACCAGTTGAACGAGTCGCTCGCGCGCAATGACGAGCGGGGAATCCGCTCGGGCGCCCAGCGTATGAGCATGGTGACCTCGGAACTTCAGGAGGTGGTCACGCTGACGCGCATGCAGCCGGTCGGCAGCCTGTTTGGCAAGTTCTCGCGCATCGTGCGCGACCTGGCGCGCGACCTGGGCAAAGACATCCAGTTGAAGGTTGAAGGCAGCGAGGTGGAAATCGACAAGACCATCCTGGAGGGACTCAGCGACCCACTCACCCACATGGTCCGGAACGCGGTGGATCACGGCATCGAGTTGCCCGCGGAACGCCTGGCGGCTGCCAAGACGGCCGCAGGCACGATTAAGCTGGGGGCCTCGCACCAGGCCGGCCAGGTGGTGATCGAGATCGCAGACGACGGCCGAGGCCTGGCCATGGAGAAGGTGGCCGCCTCCGCGGCGGCCAAGGGCCTGGTCACGCCAGAGCAGCTTCAGACCATGTCGGGCCGCGACAAGATGGCGCTCATCTTTCTGCCGAGTGTCTCCACGGCCGACCAGGTCAGCGATCTGTCGGACGCGGCGTCGGCATGGATGTCGTCAAGACCAACCTAGACAGGTTGGGAGGCAAGATCGAGATCGATTCGGCGCCGGGCCGGGGCACGCGGTTCCGGATCAAGTTACCGCTGACGCTGGCGATCATTCCGTCGCTGCTGGTGTCGGACGGCGGAGAGCGGTTCGCGATCCCGCAGGTCAACGTGAGCGAGCTGATCCGCATCCCCGCCGGGCAGATCGAGCAGCGCACCGACCGCGTGGGAGATTCCAGGGTGCTGATCCTGCGCGACCGGCTGGTGCCCCTCGTGCAACTGTCCGGCGCACTCGGCGCGGGTTGCCAGAGGGAGGCGCAGCGGGTGATGAACGTGGTCCTGGTGGACACCGGCGCCTTCGAGTACGGCCTGGTGGTCGAGGAGCTGCACGATACCGTCGAGATCGTAGTAAAGCCGCTGGGCCGCCATCTGAAAGGGCTGCACGATTATGCCGGCGCCACCATTCTGGGCGACGGGCGGGTGGCCGTGATTCTGGATATCGCGGGGTTGTCCGAGCGGGCCGGCCTGTCGACCGTCAAGGCGGAAGCCATATCGCGGCACGCGGCCGAGGAGATCGCCGCCGAGGGCGAAGCACACGTCCTGCTGCTGTTTCACAACGCGCCCGCCGAAACCTGTGCCGTACCCATCGAGCAGGTATCGCGCATCGAGCGCGTGCGTGCCTCACAGATCGAGTACCTGGGCGGCCGCCGCACCATGCAGTACCGGGGGTCAAGCCTGCCGCTGGTGAGCCTGCACGATACCGCCGCGGTGGGCGAACTCTCCGGCGACCAGCGGTGGGTGGTCATCGTTTTCGAAAGGCTGGGCAGGCCGCTGGGATTATTGGCCGCCGAGCCGCTGGACATGCTGGAAACGAGGGTGGCGATCGACACGGTCACCTTGCGGCAGCGAGGCATCGCCGGATCGGCGGTGGTGAAAGAGCGCACGATCCTGGTGCTGGATATCTTCGAGCTGGCCGCGGCCGCGTGCCCGGAAACGGCGCGGGCCCAGGCAGCGCCGGCCGCTTTCCAGAACGCCCAGGGCCAAGCCCCCACGGTGTTGCTGGCCGACGATTCGGAGTTCTTCCGCGGCCAGATACAGCGCCTCATCGAGGCCGTCGGTTGCCGGGTGCTGGCCGCCGAAGACGGCCAGGCGGCCTGGGAACTCCTGGACCATCACGCCGGCGAAGTGGACCTGGTGGCCACGGACATCGAAATGCCGCGGCTGGACGGATTGGCCTTAACGCGGCAGATTCGCGCCGACCAGCGGTTTGCCGGGTTGCGGGTGATCGCGCTCTCGTCTCTGGCCGGGGAGGAAGAGATCGCCCGCGGCATGGCTGCCGGTGTCGATGAATATCAAGTCAAGCTCAACAAAGACGAATTCCAAGAAAGTATTCGAAAGGCCGTCCGTCACAAGGGCGGACACCCGATTTGAACCGAGGAAGACCATCAAAATGATCACGAAGAAACTGGCGAATTCAGGGATCGGCAAGAAGCTGGCGTGGGTTCTCGGCAGTGGACTGGGACCGGCCGTCTGCCTGGCTGGTCTTGCCCTGTGGGGGCTAAACGACATCCGTACGGCGCTCAGCGAGGCGCAACTGGAGGTTGACAAGACGCTCATCGCCCAGCAGGTTGCCGGCGATATGGGCCGGGTGACCGCGACCGTCGGCCACATCGCACTGGGAAGCCGCTGCGAGCAGTGCCACGAGTCGCGCACGGGCGGCGACCGGGAAAATCAGAACCTCCTGATACGGCAGTACCAGGATCTGTTGAAGGATCTGCAGAACCGGGAAAGCGCGGGGGAAGGCCACCGGCTGGCGGGAGAGTTCGAGCGGGCGGGACTTTCCTGGCACGAGACGAACCGCCGGGTGCTGGACTTGACCCAGGCAGGCAAGCATGCACAAGCCGTCGAAACCTACCGGGTATTCCGGGGTATGCATCCGTGGACAAGGCGCTGAAGTCCTATCTGAATTGGGAACGTCCCCGCCTGGCGGATGCGGAACAGCGCGTCAGCAACGTTGCCCAGCGAATGCCGCTGATCGTGGCGGTGCTGGCCGTGGTGGCCCTGGTGATGGGCTTGTTTCTGGGCGTGGTGGTTACACGAAGCATCACGGGACCGCTGGCTGCCGCCGTGGCCCACGTTGAAGCGGTGGCGGCCGGCGATATCTCGCGCAGCGTGCCAGGCGAATACCTGGAGCGGGGCGACGAAATCGGCCTGCTCTCCAAAGCCATTCAGCGCATGGGCGCCAGTTTGCGCGACTTGACCAAACAGATCAACGGAGGGATTCAGGCTCTGCAGTCCTCCTCCGCCCAGCTCTCTTCCCATTCGAGCCAGATGTCGGGCGGCTCCAGGGAAGCGTCGGAAAAGTCCAACGCGGTGGTTAGCGCCGCCGAACAGATGACCGCCAATGTCATTTCGGTAGCGGCAGGCATGGAGCAGACCAGCGCGAACCTGAAGATGGTCACCTCCTGCACGGAGCAGATGATGACACGATCGGCGAGATCGCGGGGAACTCGGAAAAGGCACGGCGCATCACCGAGGAGGCGACGCGCCAGGCGGCGCGGATCACCGAACAGATGAATCAGCTCGGCCAGGCGGCGCGCGAGATCGGCAAGGTCACCGAGGCTATCACTGAAATCTCTTCGCAGACGAACCTGCTGGCGCTCAACGCCACCATCGAAGCCGCGCGCGCGGGCTCGGCCGGCAAAGGATTTGCCGTAGTCGCCAACGAGATCAAGGAACTGGCCCAGCAGACGGCTGCGGCCACCGAAGACATCAAGGCCCGGATCGCGGGCGTGCAGTCTTCGACCGTCGCCGGCATTGGCGAAATCCAGAAGGTCTCGCAGGTGATTCACGACGTCAGCGACATCGTGTCCTCGATTGCGGTGGCGATCGAGGAACAAGCCACGGTCACCAAGGACATTGCCAGGAATATCGCCGATGCGTCGCGCGGTGTGGAGGACGCCAATACACGCGTTGCGCAGGCTTCACAGGCCACGCAGGAGATTGCCAACGACATCGTCAGCGTGGATCATGCGGCCGGCCAGATGACGGAGGCCAGCGAGCAGGTGCAGGCCAGCGCCACGGATCTCTCCAGGGCGGCCGAGCAACTCCAGGCGACGGTGTCCCGATTCCACGTATGACGATGGAGAAAGCCATGCCCCATAGCCCTACAACGCAGGCTCCGCAGTCGGTCCTGCTGGCGTCTTTTTTCGTGCGCGAGGCACTCTGCGGGCTGGACGCCGCCGGGATCCAGGAGGTGATCCGGCTGGGTCCTCTCACGCCGGTGCGCCACGCTCCGGAGGAGGTTGCGGGCATCGTGAACCTGCGGGGAAAAATCGTCACGATCCTCGACCTGGGCCTGAGGCTGGGATTCCCCAAAATCGCCGCGTGTGGCGACAGCCGGGTCCTGATCCTGGATGACCGCAACGAATTCATCGGACTGCTGGTAGACCGGGTGGACGAGGTTGTCGAAGTGGCGAGCGACCAGTGGCAGCCGGTGCCCCCCAACGTTTCCTGGGGGCAGGCGCGATTCTTCAAAGGCGTCTGCCGCGCACATGGCCGAGTGGTCACGCTTCTCGACGCCGACCAGATTCTAGCCGAGGTTGTGCCGTGACACCGTCGCCGCGGAGGTTGGGCCGATGAGCACGCGCGTCCTGGTGGTGGACGACACGGCGCTGTTTCGGAGCGCGATTTCCGAGGCGCTGACGGAGGTGCCCGGGGTGGAAGTGGCGGGCACGGCCGCGAACGGTAAGCTGGCGCTGGCGCGCATCGCCGCACTCCAGCCCGACCTGGTAACACTCGACATCGAGATGCCGGAGATGGACGGGATCCAGGTGCTGCAGGCCATGAAAGCCGCCGGTCTGGAGCCCGGCGTGATCATGCTCAGCTCTCACACGGTGCGCGGCGGAGAGATGACTTTGCGTGCGCTGGAGCTGGGGGCCTTCGATTTCCTTACGAAACCCGAGGGTGGCTCCCCGGAAAAGAACCTGGCGCTGCTGCGCGAGCGGCTGGCGCCCATGGTCCAGGCCTTCACGCGGCGGCGCGAGATCCGCAATATCCTGCGCAGCGGCGCCACCGGGGTAACGGCGGCCACACTCCCGCGCGCGGCGCCGGCCACGACACCGGAGCGGCAGGCCAGGAGTCCGCGGCGGTCAGGGCCGCCGTTAGTGCTGATCGGAGTCTCGACGGGAGGCCCGGCCGCCCTGGCGGGGCTGCTGCCGGCACTCCCTCCCGATTTGGGCGCACCGGTCTTCATCGTCCAGCACATGCCGGCGCTGTTCACCCAACCGCTGGCGGCCAGCCTCGCGAAGAAGAGCGCGATCCGGGTGAAAGAAGCCGAAGATGGCGAGGGCGGCCTGGCGAACTGCGCGTATCTGGCGCCTGGCGGCCGGCAGATGAAACTGATCCCGGGCGCGGGGGGAGAAATCGTCATACGCATCACCGACGATCCCGGCGAGAACAACTGCAAGCCCGCGGCGGACTACCTGTTCCGTTCCGCCGCCCTTCACTTTCCCGGCCGGTCGATCGCGGTGATTCTGACCGGAATGGGCAACGACGGAACCGCCGGCCTGCGGATGCTCAAGGGGGGCGGCTGCCTGGCGATGGCGCAGGACGAAGCCAGTTGCGTTGTCTTTGGCATGCCGAAGGAAGCCATTCAGACGGGTGTTGTGGACCGGGTCGTGCCGCTGGACACCATGGCCGCGGCCATCGTACGGGCGGTCCGCGAGGGCGCCGCGTGATCAAGCTTCTGCCCGAAGAACATCAGGCCCTGGCGCAGTACATTTACTCGCTCTGCGCCGTCACGCTGGATCAGAGCAAGGCGTACCTGATCGAAAACCGGCTGAGCGGCCTGGTGGAAGAAACCGGCTCCACGAACTTTACCCAACTGCTGGCGCGGGCCAAGTCCGACCCGAATCGCGCTCTGGAGCGCCGCATTATCGACGCCATCACCACGGGCGAAACGTTGTTCTTCCGCGACACCGCTCCCTTCGATCTGCTGCGGCACAAGATTGTCCCGGAACTGATCGATCGCCAGGCGCGCAACGGCGCCGCGCGGATCCGGATCTGGAGTGCGGCTTGCTCCACCGGCCAGGAGGTCTACAGCATCGCCATCCTGCTCAAAGAGCTGTTGGGCGATCCCGATCGCTACGGCCTCCGTCTCCTGGGAACGGACATCTCCGACCAGGCCGTCGCCCGGGCGAGCCGCGGAGTGTACAGCCCGGTCGAGATCTCACGAGGTTTGAGCGATGCCCTGCGGACGAAGTACTTCTTGCCGGTCGCGAGCGGCTGGCAGATTCGCGACGAGATCCGCGGGATGGCGTCTTTCAAGAAGCTGAACCTGATGCAGGATTTATCCGCGCTGGGAAGATTCGATGTCATCTTGTGCCGGAACGTGGCGATTTACTTCACCGAGCGCGACCGGATCGCGCTGTTTGGCCGAATCGCAAAAGCGCTGGAGCCGGATGGCTCGCTGCTGGTCGGAGCCATGGAATCGCTGGGCGGAATCTGCCCGCAGTTTGAATCCAAGCGCCATCTGCGCGCCGTCTTCTATCAGTTAAAAACCGGCAACGCGGAGGCCAGGCAGGCGGTTCTGTCATGCAACCGATGAACTGGCGCGGAAGGATCATGCCGGACAGCTTGCTGCGGCGGCTGCTGGCGCAGGCCTTTGTACGGAGCACCGTGCTGGCTGCCGCGTTGACAACCGTATTCGTGGTGAGCCAGCGCATCGCTTCCGAGAACCAGTTGGAACTGCGGGCGACGTCCCTGGCCGGGTTTCTCGCCAGCCAAAGCGAGCTTCCCCTGCTGGTGAACGATCACCACACACTCGAGACCCTGGCCGCACGCTCCATCGAATGGGAAGACGTGCTTTACGTGCGCATAGAGGATGGAGACGGCATCCCGCTGGCCCAAGCATGCGGGAGCGGCTTCCCGGACTCTCTCATCCCCAACCAGTCTCACGCGGCGAAACCAGCGGCCGCCATCCGAGTGCTGGGCAGCGCGGCATCGCCGGCTCCCTTCGTGGAAGCCGCCCGCGTGGTATCCGCTCCCAGCGCCGACCTCGTGCTGGACCGCAAAGCCGGCCTGGGAGGGGCCCGGCCTTTGGGTACGGTGCGCGTGGGCGTCTCGATGGCCAGGCAGCACGCCCGCTTGATGGGAGTGCTGGGTAAGACCGTGGCGGCAGCCCTGGCGGCGCTGTTGCTGGTTCAGCTGATCCAATACCTCCAGATCTCGAAGCTCCTCCGGCCATTGAAGGACATCATCGAGTTCATCAGGCGCATCGGCACCGGCGATCTGAACCAAACGGCGCCGGCGAGCGAAGTGGAGGAATTCCGCGACCTGATGGGGGCATTCAACCAGATGGTGGAAGGCCTGCGCACGACACAAGAGTTGCGGCTCCAGGTGCGGGAGGCCGAGGCGGCGAACCGCTTGAAGAGCGAGTTTCTGGCGAACATGAGCCATGAGATCCGCACTCCGATGAACGGCATCCTGGGCATGGCCGGACTCCTGCTGGAAGACGAACTGAACGCACGCCAGCACAAGCGGGCGCTGGCGGTCCGCGACAGCGCGGAGGCCCTGCTGTCGGTTCTGAACGACATCCTCGATTTCTCCAAAATCGAGGCTCGCAAACTGGATCTGGAGAACGCCGATTTCGACCTGCACCCGGTGGTGGAAGGAGTCTCCGATTTGATCGGCGTGAAGGCCCAGGAAAAGGGGCTGGAGATCCTCTGCTTCATCGAGCCGGATGTGCCCACACGGCTTCGGGGCGATCCCGGCCGCCTGCGCCAGGTGCTCGTCAACCTCGCCGGGAACGCGGTGAAGTTCACGCACGCCGGAGAGGTATCGCTGCGGGTGAGTCTCGACGGCGGGGCGGTCCGCTTCGAGGTAAAGGACACTGGGATCGGCATCCCGAAACAGAAGCGCCACCTGCTGTTTCAACCATTCTCCCAGGTGGACCCTTCGAACGCGAGGCGCTACGGCGGCACCGGTCTGGGCTTGTCCATCGTTCGCCGGCTGGTAGAAATGATGGGCGGGGAAGTAGGATTCGACAGCCGGGAGGGCGAGGGCTCGCGTTTCTGGTTCACGGCCGCACTGGAGCGGCAGCCCGCGGTGGAACGTCCGCCCGCCCTGTCACTCGCGGGGAGGCGGGTTTTGGTGGTGGACGATAATGCCGCCAGCCGCCGCCTGTTAATAGAGCTGCTGGCCTTCTGGAAATGCAACGCGGAGCAGGCCGGCAGCGCGGAAGGGGCTTTGGCCCTGCTGCGGAATCCGCCGGCGGGCAAGCCCTTCGAAGCGGCGATCGTGGACCTGGAGATGCCGGGGATGGACGGCGAGCGAATGGCCGCGCTGATCCGGGAGGATGCGGCCTTGGCCGTCACCCGCCTGCTGGTCCTGACGCCGCTCACCCGGGCATCCGACGTGGCGCATTGGGAGCGTCGCGGATTTGCCGGCCGCGTCACCAAGCCGGTCATGCAGGGCGAACTGGGCCGCTGCCTGGCCTCCGTACTCGGCCACGGTCATGCCCCCACGGAGAAAGACGCATCCGCGGGCCGCCCACTCGCCAAGCGGGAACAGCGGGCGCGTCTCCGCCTGCTCCTGGTGGAGGACAACCTGACCAACCAGGAAGTGGCAACGGGAGTCCTCAGTAACCTGGGGTATCGCGCCGAAGCGGTGGCCGACGGCCCCACCGCGCTGAGGGCGCTGAACCAGGCGGACTACGATCTGGTTCTCATGGACTGCCAGATGCCGGGGATGGACGGGTACGAGGCCACACGGCTGATTCGTCATCTCCCCACGCCGGTGCGCAACCACGAGATACCGATCGTCGCGCTGACGGCCCACGCCATGACCGGCGATCGCGAAAAGTGCCTGGCAGCGGGGATGAACGATTATGTTTCCAAGCCGGTCCAGCCGGCGGTGCTCGAGCAGGTGATCGAGCGGTGGACGGTTGGACATGCGGACGCCGCCGCACCCCGGGTGGAACCGGCGCCACAACCGGAGCCGCAAGCAGCACCTCCGCCCGCGGCGGCCGCGCCCTTCGACCGCGAAGACCTTGTGGAGCGGCTCATGGGCGACGAGGAACGCGCCCGGCGCATCATGGACGTGTTCCTGGCGGACATCCCGCGGCAGATCGCGGCCCTGGCCGTGGCCATAAGCGAGACAGACCCCAAATCGGCGCGCCTGCACGCTCACTCGATCAAGAGCGCGGCCGCCAATGTGGGCGGGCGCGGAATACGGGAAGTGGCATGGAAGCTGGAGCAATTGGGCAGCGCGGGCGATCTGGCCACTGCGGCCGTGGTGCTGCCGGAACTCGAGGCGAGCTTCGAGCGGGCGCGGCCGGCCATGGAACGGTTCTGCGCGGAGGGGTCCGGGACGGCGACGGATCGATAGCGCCCTTCAACTCAACTGTGGGACTGGACCAGGATCAGGTCAGGGGCTGCGGGCTTGTGCTACGGCGCGGAGCGTGCCGGGGCCGAGTGCACGAGGTCTTCGAGGCGCCGCACCAGGCTTCTCATGGACTCCGCCTGGGCAGACATCTCCTCGCTGGAGGAGGCGCTTTCCTGGGCAACGGCGGTGGTCCTCTGTGTGACCTGCTCGATCCGTACGATGGCCTTCGCGACTTGCTCGATCCCCTTCGCCTGCTCCCGATTGCCCATGTGGACCTCATCCACCAGCGTCTTGATTCTCGCCGTCCGGGTGGTGATCGTGCTCACCGCGCCCGCAACCTTCTCGAGCCTGGCGCCGCCGGTCTTCGAGGCGGTTACGGACTGGTCAATCAGGACCGCGGTTTCCCTGGCGGCGGCAGCGCAACGTTGCGCCAGGTTCCGCACTTCGTCCGCCACCACGGCAAACCCCATGCCCGCTTCACCGGCTCTGGCCGCCTCGACCGCCGCATTGAGGGCGAGAATGTTGGTCTGAAACGCGATCTCGTCGATCACCTTGATGACGCGGACGATCTCGTGGCTGGAGACGTCGATGTCATGCATGCAACGGATCATCTCTTCCAGCCTGCAATTGGCATCCGCGACGAGCTCGGAGGTGTCCGCCATGTTGGCAGCGACTTCCTTGCTGATTTCCGCGTTCTTCCGCGTGATGGATGTGACTTCCTCGCCGGCGGCGGAGGTCTCCTGGAGCGAAGCAGCCTGTTCGGTGGTCCCCTGGGCCAGCGACTGGCTGGACGACGAAATCTGGCCTGCCGCCGCCGCGATCTGGCCGGCGCCTCCCGCCAACTCCGTCACCACGTAGTGGATCGGCCCCACGATCGAGCGCGCCATCCGATACGCCCAATGCAACGACAGCGCGGATACCAGCCCTCCGGCGGCCAGCAGAAGCAGCGACATAGCTCTTAATTCCGCCCTGACATCCTCCACGTAGATGCCGGAGCCCACGATCCAGCCCCAAGGGCTGTAGAGCTTGACAAACGATATCTTGGGCACCGCTTCACTGGCGCCCGGCTTTGGCCACATATACTCGACCAGGCCCTCGCCGCGGCTGGTGCAGACCTCGACCATCTTGACGAACAGTCTTAATCCGGCAGGATCCTTGTAGTCCGCCAGGTCCTGCCCGTCCAATGCAGGATTGGTCGGATGCATGATCATGCGGGGGCGCAGATCATTGATCCAAAAATAGTCATTCTGGCCGTAACGCAGGTTTTTGAGAGCCTGTTTCGCGCTTTCTTGCGCCTGTCCGGTAGTCATGCGGCCCGCCCTGGCTTCCGATCCGTAGAAATCCAGAACCCCCCACGCAGCCTGGACCACGTGCGTGGTCTTCTCGCGTTTTGCGTCATAGAACCAGGTGTTGGTCCGCAGATGCACCCACGTCAGCAGACCGGCAAAGCACACCACGGGCAGAAGGCCCACCAGCGATATCCGTACGGACAATTTCAGATTCTTAAACAACTTCGTCTCCAATCGCGGAGGCGTCGTTCCTGGTCACTCGGAGGTCATTTCCCCGACTACCGTGCCTACAGCTTATATATCGGCATAATAAGGTCCACTGACTAGTAGAAGTTTACCTGTGGGGAAAATCCTTAGGGCCATCGGTGGCGACGCCAATTATTCGGTAGACCCACGGCATGCTCCGCGGCTGCGGCACGTCCCGAGGAGGAGCGATGAACGAGTGGGAGTGGCACCTCCTGGAGGACAAGCCCGCGCTGGACCATCTGCAAGTGAACGGGATCGAACTGCGGGCCGGCGATTTCGTGCGGCTGCGCCCGCGGGCGGGCGGCGACATCCTCGACATGGCTCTGGCGGGAAAGACCGCGATCATCGAGTGCATCGAACAGAGCTACGAGGGCAAGCTTCAATTGGCGGTGGTATTGGAGGACGACCCCGAACGCGATATGGGGTTGCTCCGCCAGCCCGGCCATCGCTTCTTTGTCGATCCCGGGGAAGTGGAACCGCTGCCCGCCGGAGGAGATCGGAAATGACCGGACCTCGCATCCTGGTGGCCGGCATCGGGAACAATCTTCCTGGGCGACGACGCTTTCGGGAGCGAGGTGGCGCGGCGCCTTTTGGGGCGTGAGCTGCCGGAGTTTGTGCGGGTGGTCGATTTCGGAATCCACGGCTTCGACCTGGCGGCGGGCGATGTCAAACGAAAACTTCAGCTCGTCTTTGAGCTTGAGCGCGCCGCCGGCCACCGAGGCCGGCCTGATCCGGTAGTCGGTCTGCTGCAGGGAAAACTCGCCATTGGCGCGCAACATGGCGCCCATGATCGTCACGTTGGCCGTCACGCGCTGCGGCCGTGTCGCGCCGTGGAGCGACAGCCTGCCGTCGATCTCCAGTCGAAAGCTGCCGGCGGCAATGCGCGCCGCCTTCACACCCGTGGTCTGGTACGAGATTTCGGGGTAGGCGGCGATCTCGAGAACCTCTTCGTCTATCACGCGTTTCATCTTCCTGCGGTCCTTGTCGATGGCGTCGTTCTGCACCTCGAGCGACCCCGCCCGGACGGCGAGATGGAGCGAGGCCTGCCCGGGCGCTTCCGGATCAAGCCGCACCTGTCCAGTAAAGTCGCGGATGCCCAGAATCGGATTGTGGCCGAAAGAAGACAGGAGCCCGCCCGCAGAGCCGCGCACGGTGAACCTGCTCATCCGCGGGTCGATCGCATATTCTGCGATGGCGGCGCTCCTCACATGTTCCGTAACCGCATGTTCCGTAGCCGCATGTACCTCTCGATGTCGGGCGCGCGCGCCGAGACGCTGGTCGTGACTTTTGTGCTGGAGGCGGGCCTGCGCACCGAGGTCGTGCTTTCGGGACCCATCGGCGATCACGGCATCACCATCCTTTTCGCACGCGGAGAGCTGGGCATGGAAGCGGACCTGTGTTCCGACACCCGATCCGTGCTCCCGCTGGTGGAAGCGCTCGCCCGCGCCGCGGCGCCCGGGATACGATGGATGCGCGACCCCATGCGCGGCGGAGTCGCCACGTCGCTCAACGAAACTGGCCCGCGACTGCCAGCTGGCAGTGCAGTTGTCGGAGGACAAAGTTCCCGTCCGCGATGCCGTGCGCGGCGCTCGCGGCGGCCACGCGGCCGGGATCATTGGCGAAATGCGCGAGCAGCCCGCCGGAGCCGCCCTCGCTTCGACGTTGTACGGAGGCACACGGGTGCTGGACATGCTGGTCGGCGACCCACTGCCGCGCATCTGTTAGGATGTGATCGAATGACGGGCACGTGCGAGCTGGCGAAGCGCGTCGAAGATCAGCTTCAGGAGCGCAACCAGATCTGCGAGGACTTTTTCGCGCGCGAGGCGCCGCGCCTGGCCGTGGCCTGCCGCGAAATGTCCGAGCGCTTCCTGCGCGGCGGGCGCCTGCTGGCCTTCGGCCGCGGCCCCTACGCCACCGACGCCCAGCACGTCCCGGTGGAGTTCGTGCACCCGGTGATTGTCGGCAAGCGGGCCTTGCCGGCGCTGGACCTGTCGCTGCTCTTCGGTCCGTGGCTCGAGGCCATACTCTGTCCCGACGATATGGCGATGGGCTTCGGACCTCCCGCGGGCGATGCCGAAGTGTGGTCCGCGCTGGAGGCGGCGCTCGAGCGGCGGGCCATGACGTTCGCGCTTCCCGGAGTCGAAGGCGGCGACTCGGTCGAAGCTCCCACCGCGCACCCGTTCATCCACCAGGAAGTGATCGAGATCCTCTACCACACGCTGTGGGAGACGGTGCACGTCTTCTTCGAGCACCGCGAGTTGGGCCTCGAAACGGGCGACGCCGGCTTCCTGTACGAACCCTACGGAACTCCGGGCTGCCCCTACACCCGGGAAATGCGGGAGTGGCTCGAATGGCAGGGAAACCACTTCGTTGAATACGACGTGGAGTCGGACTCCGCCGCGCTCGACCGCATGCTGGCCGCGTCGGGAGGCCAGCGCACGGTTCCGGTTCTGGCGGAGGCAGGGCGGGCGATCGAGATCGGCTGGCAGGGGCGGGGCTGCATCGTGGGAAAAGGCTCCGCCCGATGGTGAGCGCGCGATCCATTCGGGTTCGCGGCGTCGTGCAAGGCGTGGGTTTTCGTCCCTTCGTGTTTCGCCTGGCGTCCGCCAACACCTTGACCGGTTGGGTATTGAACGCGGAGGAAGGGGTCGAGATTCACCTGGAGGGCGCGGAACCGGCCCTCGAAGCCTTCCTGCGCGATCTCGAAACAAAGCCCCCGCCCGCCGCGCGCATCACCGCCATCGACGTCCTGCCGGCCGCGCCCTCCGGCCTGAAGGATTTCGTGATCCGCGAGAGCCGCCGCGAGTCGCGCCCGTCGGTACGAATCTCGCCCGACCTGCCGGTCTGCGGCGATTGCCTGCGCGAGCTGTTCGACCGCGGCGACCGGCGTTTCGAATACCCCTACATCAATTGCACGAACTGCGGGCCGCGCTACACGATCGTGCTGGGTTTGCCCTACGACCGCTCGAATACCACCATGAAGGACTGGCCCCTGGACCCGTACTGCGCGGAGCAATACCACGATCCGGCGAACCGGCGGTTTCACGCCCAGCCGGTCGCGTGTCCCGCGTGCGGGCCGCACTATTTCCTGCGCGTCGGAAAGACGGTCGTGGAGGGAGACGACGAGAGCATCCGCCGCGCG
>DASQZT010000072.1:0-5618 GCA_035638575.1 Bryobacteraceae bacterium | reverse complement strand
CGAGAAACACGGTGGCCAGAGCGTGGCAAACAACCTGGCGCTCGCCTGCCCGCACTGCAATCGCTTCAAAGGCCCGAACATCGCCGGAATTGACCCCGCCTCAGGCGAAACCATCCGCTTGTTTCATCCGCGCCGGGATACCTGGCCGGAGCACTTCGGATGGGAGGGCGCTCGCATCGTCGGCCGCACCCCCATCGGCCGCGCCACCGTTCATGTCCTGGCCATGAATGCCGACGACCTGCTGCTGATCCGCGCCGAACTCCTTGCGGAGGGCAGGCTTTGACGATGGGGCAATGGCTCGCCGGCTGTCCGCAAATGATCGCGGGGAAGAATTACATACGTGGCCAGGCGATACCAGAGGGGAATTCTTTGTACCATGACCACGGACCAGGCATTCAGCCAGGAGGCACCATTCCGCGACCACGGCACACATTGCGTTCAGTAAGCTCTGGTGAATTCTACGACCGTCCTACTCTATCGGAATGCCAGCTTCCCAAGCTGGACGCCGTGGGTTCGAATCCCATCTCCCGCTCCATGTTTTCAATGAGTTACGTGAATCGATTCGTTTGCAGCACCCCAGTTTTCGAGGTAACGAGGTAGGTGGAGAAGCGGAACCCCTTGCCAAGAAGCAATTTGCACGCTTGATGGCAAGCGTGCCACGCTGGAAGTCGCAAGCGAAACCTGGCCAGCGGCTGGACCGATTCTGGCCTCACGGATTCCTCGGAAAAAATATGGGACGGCTGCGCCTTACGCCGCCGAAAAGACATGTCGCCAGTGCCGACGTCTTGCTGTGCGGGCAAAATGGTCGATGTTCGCACCGACCGCATTCCACGCGGTCTCGATCTACCTTCGCTTTAGTTTTCCCCCCGCGATCTCTCCCGCAGTTTTGTGTTCCTTGGCTGGTTGCCGCGCCCGCACATTCGACGAGTTTGTCCGAACAGTCCCCGGTCGAATCGTTCCTGCCTTTTTACGGCGAGGAGACGTACGCCGGCTCTGCCCGCTTCTGGTATCGGCCACCTTAAGAACCAGGCGGAGCGCGCCAAGGCCTACCGCGTGTGCCGGGAAGACGCCGCCGCCGATCCTCACTGCGTGGGCGTGCACTGGTTCACGTTGTACGACGAAAGCGCGCTCGGCCGCTCCGACGGCGAAAACTATAATATCGGCTTCCTGGACGTCTGCAACCGCCCCTACGATGAGATGGGCCGCGCCGCCATCCAGAGTCACGAGCGCACGTACGAAGTGGCCGCGGGCCGCGCCAAGCCCTTCGCCGAAGCGTTGGAGTATCTGCCCAAGGTGTACCTGTAGCACAAGCATTCGTGCCTGTGTTCTAATTCGAGTCACCCGCCGCACATCTCGAACGTGCTGTCGCCCTACGTTTCTTGTAGAATCGAAACGGATACCGGGAACCTGTGGAACTGCCAGAAGACACCCCGATGCAGCTTGCGGTGGGCGCGTCTCTGGGGCCTTACTGTATCGAGCGAAAGCTCGGACAGGGTGGCATGGCCGAGGTCTACAGTGCGCGCGACACCCGTCTGGGCCGCACGGTCGCCATCAAGCTGCTGCGCCGCGAATTCGCGGGGCAAGTCGATTTTCGCCACCGGTTCGAGCGCGAGGCCCGCGCCATTTCCGCCCTGAACCATCCTCACATATGCAGCCTCTACGACGTCGGGGAGCAGGACGGCATGTCGTACCTGGTAATGGAACATGTTGACGGTGAGACCCTGGCGCAGATACTCACGAAGGGCCCGCTTCCGGTCGAGCGCGCGCTGCAATACGCCATCGAGATCACCGACGCCCTGCGAACGGCGCACGCGCACGGGATCATTCATCGCGATCTGAAGCCGGGCAACATCATGATTGCCGGGGCCGGTGTAAAGGTCCTCGATTTCGGACTCGCGAAGCTCTCCGAGCACGCCGCGCCCGCCGATGCGGAGACACTTACGAAGACAGCAGGGACCCGCGCCGGGCAAATTCTCGGAACCGTGGCTTACATGTCGCCCGAGCAGGCTGAGGGCAAGCCCCTGGATGCCCGCTCCGATGTGTTTTCGCTGGGCATCGTGCTGTATGAGATGATGTGCGCCCAGCGCCCGTTCCGGGGTGAGACGCGCATCTCGACGCTTGCCGCCATTTTGCGCGAGACGCCGGAGACGCCCAGCCGCGTCCGTACCGGGATCCCTCATGACCTGGAGCAAATTGTGCTCCGCTGCCTGCAAAAGCAGCCGGAAGCCCGTTACGGCTCGGCCGATGACCTGCACACGGCGTTGGAATCGTGCCGGCAGAGCCTGAGCGTGAGGACGGGCAACGTCCCGTGGCGCCGGCCGGCGGTCATCGCCGCTGTGCTGGCGGTGGCCCTGGCTGCCGGAGCGCTCGGAGTTCGATGGTTCGTTCGCGCCTCGCGGGCGCGCTGGGCGCAGCAGGTTGCGGTGCCGGAGATCTCGCGCTTGATGGCGCAGTCGCACCCCCTGGCAGCTATTCGCCTTCTTCGCCAGGCTGAGCCGTATGCGGCATCTACCCCTGAGCTGATCCAGCTCAGAGAACATCTTGCTTTGTCGTCCGTCTCGATCGCGACCACACCGGCTGGGGCGGACATTTACGTAGCGGAATACGCGGCGCCGGAAACCGGTGGCCCTTCCGGCTGGGAGTTTTTGGGCCAGTCACCCCTGACGACCTCGCGCATTCCTTTCGGATACTACCGATTTCGGGTGGTGAAGAAGGGCTTCGAGCCGATCGAAAAAGCCAGCGGTATCGGGGCCAACCTCAACTTCCCGCTTCATACTTCGGAGGAGACGCCAGGAGGAATGGTGTGGGTGGCCGGCGCGCAGAAGACTGCGCGCTCGGCGACGACCTTTCCGGCGTTGGCGGCGGCGGATATCCCGGCGTTCTGGATCGATCGGTATGAGGTTACGAATCGCCAATTCAAGGGGTTCGTCGATCGCGGAGGATACCGCAATCGCGAATACTGGAAGCAGCCTTTTCTCAAAGACGGCCGGACCCTCTCCTGGGAGCAGGCCATGTCGGAATTCCGCGACGCCACCGGAAAACCCGGTCCTGCTTCCTGGGAGTTGGGGACCTATCCGGATGGAAGAGCCGACTACCCGGTTGGCGGCGTGAGCTGGTATGAAGCGGCCGCCTATGCCGAGTTTGCGGGAAAGAGTCTGCCTACCGTGTATCACTGGTATCTCGCCGCCAGTGTTGGCGCGTATTCCGACGTCTTGAATCTGAGCAACTTTGGCGGGCAGGGACCGGCCCGCGTGGGATCTTACCGGGGACTCGGGGAATACGGAACCTACGACATGGCCGGCAATGTCAAGGAATGGTGCTGGAACCTGGCCGGAGACCGGCGCTATATTCTCGGCGGCGGCTGGAATGAGCCAAGTTACCAATACAAGACTCCGGATGCGCGGCGCCCTTTCGATCGCGATCCCACTTTCGGTTTGCGCTGCATCCAGCCTGTGTCACCCCCGGGGGAGTCGCTGGCCGGGATCGTGTCGTTTGTCTCCCGCGACCGCAGGAATGACAAGCCAGCCGACGATCAGGTGTTCCGAATCTTCCAGGGACTGCACTCCTATGACAAGACGGATCTCAAACCGACAGTGGAAGCCCACGACGAAAGTCCTTCCTATTGGCGCACCGAGGACATCACGTTTCAGGCGGCCTATGGAAACGAACGCATGCTGGCTCATTTGTACCTGCCGAAAGACGCGGCGCCTCCATACCAGGCGGTGGTCTTCTTTGGCGGAGTGAACTTCCTTACCGACCAGCGGATCGGGGCCAAAAGCCGTTTGTTTGATTTCGTCGTGCGTTCGGGACGAGCGGTCATCGTGCCCGCATACAAAGGCACCTTGGAACGCGGGCCTGGGGACTACTACCACCTGCTGGGCGAACCCAACCGATGGAGGGAGATGAACCTTCAGCAGTCCAAGGACCTCGGTCGAACCATCGATTACATCGAGACACGGCCGGACATCGATGCACGCAAGCTGGCTTTCTACGGAAACAGTTATGGGGCTGCCATGGCCCCGCACCTGGTTGCGGTCGAACCTCGCATCCGATGCGTCGTGATGATGTCCGGAGGCTCCTTCGAGAAAGTGCCCGCAGAGGTGGATTCCTGGAATTTCGCTCCCAGGGTCAAAGCCCCGGTGTTGATGGTGAACGGGCGCGACGACTTCCGATTTCCACTGGAGACCAGCCAACTCCCGCTGTTCCGTCTGCTAGGTACTCCCGCAAAGGACAAGCAGCACGTGGTCCGCGAGGGAGGTCACCTGAACCCCGCTGGTCGTCCCGACATCATCAAGGAGATCCTCGACTGGCTGGATCGCTACCTGGGCCCGGTTCAGACGAAGTAGGCGCGCCGATTCGCCTAAGAGTCTCGATCAGAGTGGTGCGTTTGACACCGAACGTCCGGCAGGCGGCCGCTTTCGACATGCCGCCGCGTAAGGACTCCACGATGGCGTCGAGCTTTTCCGGGGGGATCGCTGGCGGTCGCCCACCAATGCGGCCCCGGTGCCTGGCGGCCGCTAGGCCGACGGTTACCCGTTCCTTGATCAAGGCCCGCTCGAATTGGGCCAGGGCGCCGAAAATGTGAAAAAACAGCTCGCCAGACGCAGTTGTGGTGTCCATGCCTTCCGTCAGCGACCGGAAGGCGACTTGATTTGCCTTGAGGGTGTTGACGATCTCAATAAGGTGCGTCAACGACCGCCCCAGCCGATCCAACTTCCAGACCACGAGCACATCACCCGGTCGCACGAAGGCCAGTGCTTGAGTCAAACCGGGTCGATCGGCGCGCGCGCCTGAAGCCCGATCTTCGAAGAGGTGTCGGCTATCGATGCCGGCAGCGAGCAACGCATCGCGTTGCAGATCGGAGTTTTGGCGATCGGTTTCGGAAGACAACCGGACGTAGCCGACAAACATGGACGGAAAACCGTGAGTCTATGGTATCCGTATACTGCACCTTTCCGACAGGGTTTTCCGTCCATTCCCGGGAGGGAGTTGGTCCGCGTTTCTTGGCAAACTCGTTCGGGTGTCGGGAAACAAGTGTTTTGCGACAGCCCACATTGCCTGAAATGGCGGCTGGTGACACGACTGTTGGGTCTACCCTTTGAGCAGCTACAAACTTATCTACGCCTCATCCTAAATCTTTAGGAATATCAGCTCGAGTTTTCTTCAGAAATCTCGACTCGGATCCGAAGACGAGGGACGCTGTTGGCTCCCCGACCCAGGCCGTGACAACAGCCAGACCAGACACCTTCCGAGTCGGTAAACCGTCCGGAGCCGGAAGATCGATAAACGCTGGGCGACCAGGGAGGATCTATTGCCCAACGCCGGGTTTGGGACTACCGCCGGGCCAAAAGTCCGAGATGGCAAACCAGCCAAGTGACGGGTCCCGGCGCTGAACCACGGCCCATGCACTTTCCGAGCGCCCGAAACCATCCACCCGGGGACCACAGCCTTCCCAACCCGCACTTCTACGGCTAGCCTCTGGAGTTTGTACTTTTTTTAGGCGTCTGCGGCGGCGTTGATGCCGCGATCGGTGGGATTTAGGCCGAGATGGGCGACCATTTCCGGGTTTTCGGTGATTTCCTTGCGCAATAAAGTGATGAGATCCAGCGCCGAGGGTC
>DASQZT010000071.1:0-14129 GCA_035638575.1 Bryobacteraceae bacterium | reverse complement strand
ACAAGCCCCCAACCCCAAGCTGCTTCGGAACCGGGTAGCCAAGTTCGTGCGGGAACTTCGATCCCTGGGCTATCAGGTCATTCCACCCGTCCCTACTGCGGGTGCATCGGTATAGGTTTTCGACCGTGCCCCACAAGCGGGGCTTACTTCGCCGCCAAGGCTCCCGCCAGAAGGAATACCAGCGGCGCGTTCCAGTTGATGGCGACTTCATTGGCCGCGTAGGCTTCCTGATCGTCGATGTACCCTTTGGCGGGCGGAAGATCGGCCGGCACCTTGGCGCGCATGGCGGGGTCCTGGCGTCCGCGGTTGGGACCGCCCGACAACAGGCCGGGCCACGGTTCCGCATTGTTGTCGGCGCCGCTGGGGCGATGGTGCGGGTGGCGGAACGGGTTCTCGCCGACCTGCGTCACCCAGGAGAGCGAAAACGTGTTCCTCCCCAGCAGGTAGTGCAGGTTCTCGATGGCGGTCTCGACGTAGCGCGGGTCGGGCTTGAAGGCGTTGGCCACCAGGAGTTGCATGCCGTAGTTCGCCGCCACGGCGTTGGAGCCCCACACGTAATCGCGCGAGGTCATGCTGATGCGGTAACCGCCGGCGGCGGTTCGCTTGACGATCTCATCGGCGGCGGCCAGCGAGTCCTGCCGGATGGCAGCGGACGCGGCGGCATCCTTGCCCCCGCCGAGCACGTAGGTCCAGAGCGCCAGGTTCGCCACGTTGCCCCAGGTCTGCGGGGCGATGGGGCGGATCGACTTGCGGAAATCCGCGTAGTGTTCCAGGAAGTATTTGTGGTAAGCCTCTTCGCCGGTGGAGCGATACAGTTCCGCGGCGGCCCAAAGGTGTTCGTCGCTACAGTTGCCGTCGCCGTAACCGCCGGTCGAGACGCCCTGCGGATTGTTGAAGGTGATGCCGGGGTTCTTTTCCAGCCAGGCGAACGCCTCGCGCGCGGCGCGCAGGCAGGTGGCGGCATACCGGGCGTCGAACGGCTTGAAGGCGCGGGCGGCACTGGCCATCACCGCGGCGAAATCGCCTGTAGCGCAGGAACTCTTGAACGGCTCCTTGCCGGTGCCGATCACGTAGCTGACGAAGGTGTCTTTCTCCGGCATGATGAAGGCGCAGAATCGCTCGCTGGTCTGTTTGTGCCAGACGCCGCCGTCTTCATCCTGCATGGTCAGCATCCAGTCGAGGTTCCAGCGGATCTCGTTAAGGATGTCGGGAGTGCCGTTGCCCGTCTCGGGCAGATTCAGTTTGACGTCGCGGAGGCGCGGCGCGAACATTTCCCAGGCCCACAGCAGCGTGCCGGTGGAGATCCCGGAGTTGACCACGTAGCGGCCGTAATCACCGGCATCGTGCCAGCCGCCCTTGGAAACGTGCGGGCCGGTCTTGCCCGAGGAGGCGTGGTAAGCGCCTTCGAGGTGGCAGGCATCGTGCTTGTAGCCGGGAAACTCGGGGCCCAGGTCCACGGCGATTCCGCAGCGCTGCCCGTAGAAGGAACGCATGGCGAGGTAGTACGCGCGCGAATAGACGTCAGGCCCGACGGTGAAATTCCAACTCCGTCCGACGCCCGGGACGTCGAGGTAATACTTGCCGGCTCGGGTAAGCCTGGTGAAGTCGGCGGCCTGAACACGGTCGCCGGAATCGGCATCCTCGACGGGGTCCGAGAGAGTTCCGCGGAACGCCACCGCATCGTTATCGGCGCGCCGGACGGCAAAATCTTTGGCGGCCTGTTTGGCGGCGACCAGGGCCACCTTGGGCGCGCCGGTGAGATATCCAACCTGATCGACCTTGATCCCGGTCGTGGGCGCCGCCGCGAAAGCCCAAGCGGCCATCAACAGCGGAAGGAGCAATTTCATACGCGAACATCGTAGCTCCTGGCGCGTGCCGCAACTACCTCTCCACGGGCACGTGAATCACGGTGAGGAGATCTTCCGGCCTGGTATTCTGCGGCGAGTTGAGGTACTGCTCAAACGCGGGAGCCTCGCGCAGCTCGTAGCCGCTCTTGGGCAGCCATCCGCCATAGAGGCGCTGATAGGCCTTGCCCAAGCCGTCGTACGGGCCGCGGTGAGTGAGCACCGCACAGGCGCCGCCGACGAGCTCGAGCACGCCGAATTCGCCCTCGGGCTCGACCGGGCGGCTCACCGTAACGGCGGCGTCGTAGCGGACCTTGTCCGGCGGCGTGACATCCGGATCGTCGTGGACGATCCCGATCAAGCGCATCCCCGGGCCGAGCAGGCCGCGCGCTCCCGCCCAACCCATCAGGCGGCCCCAGGTGGCGCCCACCTGCCCGTACGGCCCCACATGGCGAAGGAAAACCAGCCGCATGGGCGGAAGCTCACCCACTTCCACCGGCGGAGGGTCGCCGTAGTCCGGCGGACGGTAGCCGGACACATCATCGTAATGCGTGCCGGAAGCGGACTCGGGCGCGGTGGCGGCCTCCGGGCCGTGGGCCGCGCGATAAGCGGAAGGGGATACTCCGAACATGGCTCCAAATGCCCTCGTGAAGGATTCGTGGGTTTCGAATCCGGCTTCTAATGCGATTTCGGTGACGGACTCGCCGAGCCGTTTCAGATGCCGCGCGGCGCGCTCCAGGCGGAGGCGGCGAATGTATTCCTTGAACGGCTCACCGGCAAGCCCGCGAAAAATGCGGTGGAAATGGAAGCTGGAAAACGCCGCCACGGACGCCACGCGCTCCAGGTCCAGCTCGTCGTCCAGATGGTCCTGGATGTAGACCAGCGTGCGGACGATGCGCTCGTGGTAATCGCGCTCGGTGGACGGTTTCATGACCGGGCCAGCCGCGCCGCGCCGAATGCGAAGACGGGGAAGACCAGGTAGTCCAGGCCGATCGCGGAGTAATAATGCCCAGCGGTCATCTTCATGGGGCCGTAGGCGAACATGGGATAGTCAAACACCAGGTTCACCAAGAACCACAGGGCACCGGTAAGGACGGCGTCGGGAACCGAGACCGTCCGGTTCCGAAAGTAGACCGGCAGAAGCGCAACGGCGGTCAGGAGAACCACCAGGGTCATGAACGTTTCAAACAGCGCGCCGTTGGCCTGTTTCAACGGGAAAGCCGGGATCGAGATGGCGAACGGGATCAGCCAGCTCAAAAAGCCGAGCAGCGCGGCACGTTTCCAAAGGAACATCGTCAGCCTCCCCGGAGGATGCGGAAAAAAGTTGAAGAACCGCTTGCCAACGGGCGCGGCCCGGAAACGCCTTTTCAGCGACCTCCTGGTTCAGAGTCTACGATCGGCCTGCCGCCCGTGCTTGACGGTTTTTGCGGATTTTTGATTTTAATCGTGCCGGTAAACTTTGACTTTCAGGAGGCCGATTCGCGGACCTCGCAGCATGAGCCGGACGCCGCCGCCGGTTTCATCGCCGTTGAGCCGCCGGCCCGGTATCCATTGGCCTTTCGCATATCGCCCTTCGTCGACGGTCCCGATCGCGGCGATTCCAGGCCCGGGGGAATCGGGCCGGAAGGCGACTTGCAGGCCGGAGCCGACGACCAGAAACTCGTCCGGAGCGGTGTTGACGAACAGGCCGAAGGCTTTGGTCTCCTGCGCCTGCGGCGCCTGCGGCCCCTGCGACTGCGGCAGCGCCGGCTGCCCGGGCGGGCGGCGTCCCGGGAAGCCGATCTCCAGCCGATAACCGCCGAACGCCACACTCTGGCTGTTCTCATCGCCCTGGAGCACGGGGAGCACTTTGCCCTGCGGAAGGTATTTCGCCAGCACGGGGATCATGTTGCCCAGAACCTCGTAGGCCTCGCCGAGCGGATTGTCCTCGTTCAGGTTCTCGATGCCGAAGGGCGAATAGCCCAGCGCGGCATGCTGCCCGACGGCCCAAAACAGATTGGCCGCGCTGGCACGGGCTTCGGGAATGAAGAGCGGATTGCCCGAGCGGGTATAGCTGGCGCACACGCCCTTGAAATCGGGCAGGTAGATGTCGGGCGCCAGCAGATCGATTCTGGGAGCGGCCGCGCGCCAGACGTCCAGGACGCGCGATACAGGGCCGCCGCTGGGATATCCGCCCGGCAACTGGTCATCGCGCTGCACCAACCAGGCATTGGCATACATGGGCAGCGCCAGTTCGGACTTGCCGGCCTCCGCTACCTTGCCGACGTAGCGGCCCACATACCAGGCCATGAAGATCTCTGCGGAATGGGGGTCGGAACCGAACACCTCGGGCCACGTCCCGGAACTCTTGAAGCCGCCGGCCTCCCAGACCTTGCCGAGCTCGGGGAGGAGATGCTGCCGGTTCTCCAGGAGGTAGTTCATCAGCTCCGCGGGCACCGGCTTGTTCCACGCCGCTTCGGCCAGAGGCGAGCGGTCGCGGCTGTCGCCAAGCATCCCGGTCTCATTTTCCACCTGCATCATAACTACGGTATGTTGGGGATCGGCCTGGCGGATGTGGCGCATGAGCGCGCGAAACGCCTTGGCGTCGCCGGCGAGAGAGGCGTCGCCGAGCGGCGTCAGCTCTTCCTGGTTCCTGCCGTCCTTGGTTTGAATGCGCGGGAAGCGCTCCAGGTTGGCCTTCACCCACAACGGAGCGTAGCTGGAGTTGGCATTCTTCCAACTGGCAAACCAGATCAGGACCAGCCGCATGTCATGCCGGCGGGCCTCCTGAAGCTGGTAATCCACCAGGTTGAAATCGAACTTCCCTTCCTCGGGCTCCAGCAGCTCCCAGGAGACGGTGCCGATGACCGTGTTGAGATGCAGCGCGGCCAGCTTGTTCCAGATGGGCTTCATGTACTCCGTGCTGGACGCGCTGGAATTGTGGAGTTCGCCCGAGAGCATGACGAAGGGCTTGCCGTCGACGATCAACTGCGTGACCGGGCCGGTTTTCTTGAGGAATGGCAAGGGCGCCGAGGCTTTCCGGAGCGCCGGCGCGTCGTTTGGGCCGGGCGGCGTCTGTGCCTGCGCGGCCATGGCGCAGCCGAGCAGCGCCACCACCAGGAGATGCAGCTTCACGGGTCTCCTTTCACATGTCGAGGTTCTTGCGGGCGTACGCCACGCACGCGAGGTTGTATTCGTCTTCGGCCTTGGCCTGATCGTCGGGGCTGAGGCCGGCAATGCGCGGCAGCGGGGACTTCGGATGGTTCTTGCGCACGAGGTTCAGGACTTTCGCCAGGTCCCTGCCGGGCAGCGGGCTGTACTGGTCGTCGAAGGTGGCCCAGTATTTCGGCGTAAACACGGGGACCTTCAGCGGTTCGCGGGTGATCATCTCCAGCTCGAAGAAGACGCCGGGGTTCTTCTCGCGCAGAAACTGCACCATACCCTTGAGGTCGAGGAAGCCCTTTCCCATGGGGACTTCCGAGAGCAGGAAGCCGTCTTCGTAGTCTTCGAGCCCCATATCCTTTATATGAGCGTAGACGATGTAGGGGGCGAGCGTGCGCGCGGTGTCCATGGGATCTTCGCAAAGCGAGACGTTGTTGCCGAAATCCAGGCAGACGCCGACCCACTCGCTCGACAGGCGCTCGATCCAGGCAGCCTGCTCGGGGGAGCGCCAGCCCTTATGGTTTTCGATCGCCAGCCTGAGGCGGTATTTGCGCAGCACCGGCTCGGCCAGCTCGACGGATTTCCGGCACTGCTCGAACAGCCGTTTGAAGGGCTCGAGCGAATCGAAATCCTCGTAGCGCCGGCCGGTCATGGCGGCGTGGAAGGCCACGGCGCCGGCGTCCTTGCAGGCCTTCACCTGCGTCTCGAAAGCCGGCACGTCGCTTTCCTGCCGCGGCAGACGGGGGCTACACACCAAGAACATCTGGTAGGCTTCCAGGCGTGCGCGGAATTGCTTGATGCCCTCCGGGTCGGTGGAAGGCGGATTGGTTTCCACGCCGCCCAAGCCGATTCCGTGGCAGTGCTCGACGATGTCGAAGGTCTTTCCGCCGCGCCGGGTGGCCGCGGCGCGCAGGACAAACGCCGTGGGAGCGCCGCCCATGCGCGTGCGCGCCGGCGGTTGAGCTGGTGATTGAGATGGCGAGCCGAGCCAGGCGGTGGCTGCGCCAGCCATGGTGAGGATGTCGCGACGTGTAACCATACGGTTTTCGCTCCAGAGACGGGCGACCCGAGGAGATATTCGGACCTGTCATACCGGATCATATCACCCGGTGCGGCGCCGGACGCGCAAACCAGGCGTGTAGGGGCCTTGCCACTGGCAACATTCCTGAGACGAATGCCGCGCCGCCCGGACTACGTATTACTCATGGCGCTCTTCCGAACGCGCTCCGCCGCCGTCTTCGGCATTGAAGCGCACGTGATCGACGTCGAAGTCGACATGTACAACGGCTCGGCTCGCGACTTCGTCACCGTCGGGATGCCGGACACCGCGGTGCGCGAAAGCCGGGAGCGCATCAAATCCGCGCTCCTCAACTCGGGATTCGGCTATCCCAACAAAGCCGTCACCATCAATCTCGCACCTGCCAACGTGCGCAAGGAAGGGGTGGGATTCGATTTGCCGATGGCCATCGGAATTCTCGGCGCGATGGGCCTGGCGAGGCCGGCCGATCAGCATCTGCTGGTGGGGGAGCTGTCACTCGATGGAACGCTCCGCGCGGTGCGAGGAGTGCTGTCCATCGCCGCCTGCGCGAGGAGGCGCGGCATCTTGAACGTGGTGGTTCCAGCCGACAACGCGGCCGAGGCGGGCGTGACGGAAGGCATTCGGGTCTTCGGCATGCGGCACCTGGCCGAAGTGGTGACGTACCTCAGCAACCCCGACCAGTTTCAAGCGTTTGTGCCGACGCCGCGGGCGGCATTGCCGGCCGATGGGTCGATTCCCGATTTTTGCGACGTGCGCGGCCAGGCGACCGCCAAGCGCGCGCTGGAAGTGGCTGCCGCGGGAGGCCATAACGTCCTGATGATCGGACCGCCGGGCTCGGGCAAGTCGATGCTCGCCAAACGGTTCGCCGGGATTCTGCCGCCGCTCACGTTCCAGGAGGCGCTGGAGACGACGCAGATCCACAGCGTGGCGGGCCTTCTGCCGAAGGGAGCGGGCCTGCTCTCACAACGGCCGTTTCGCGCACCGCATCACACGGTTTCCGACGCGGGCCTCATCGGCGGCGGGGCGGGAACGCCGCGTCCGGGCGAAGTAAGTCTCGCGCACAACGGGGTGCTGTTCCTGGACGAGCTTCCCGAATTTGCCCGCAACGTCCTGGAGATGCTCCGGCAGCCGCTCGAAGATCGCCTGGTGACGCTGGCGCGCAGCAATATGACGCTGTCCTTCCCGGCGAGCTTCATCTTGATCTGTGCGCTGAATCCCTGCCCGTGCGGGTTCTTTTCCGACGCCACCCGCGAATGCCGCTGCACACCGGCCATCATTCAGAGGTACATGGGCAAGCTCAGCGGGCCGCTGCTGGACCGCATCGACCTTCACATCGAAGTGCCCGCCGTGCCGTACCGGGAACTGCGGGAGAAAGGCGACGGGATGGCCTCGTCCGAGATCCGCCAGCGAGTGGAGCGCGCCCGCGCCATCCAGCAGCAGCGCGGGTTCTACAACGCCCACATGCCGTCGCGCATGGTGCGCAAGCTGTGCGAGCTGGACGACTCCGGCGAGCGCACCCTGGAGATGGCCGTACGCCGCCTGGGACTCTCCGCGCGCGCGCACGACCGCATTCTCAAGGTGGCGCGCACGATCGCCGATCTGGACCAGAAGGAACAGGTGTCGGCCAAGCATCTGGCGGAGGCCGTGCAGTACAGGAGCCTGGACCGGCACTATTGGAGTTAGGGACCTGTCGCGGGGCGCCGCAAGCTCCATGTTAGAATGCGCCAGGATCGCAGCAGCCTCCCCATATGCTCGACGAGCAGCGCGGAAACAGCACGCACGGCCGCCCGCATGCCTGGCGGAGCCATTTGCTCTGGCTCTGCGGCGTCTGGGTATTGCCGCTTTGCTGGTTCCTGCGATGGATCCTTCCTGCCTCGGCCCTGGCCGCCGGCTTGGTTTTGGCCGTCGCCTGTTTCCTGGCGCCTCTTCCGGCCCTCCTGCTTTCCCGCCGCCAGCGCAATCACGCGCTCACCGAGGCGAGGAACGCCCGCGAAGAGGCGGAACAACTGAAGCTGCTGTTGGAGAGCGTGCGCTATCGAACGGCGAGATTGCGAGAAGAGCTTTCGGCAGCGGACCAGCAGGCCCGGCTGTCGCATCAACTTACGCTACTGGGCCAATTCACGGCCGGCTTCATGCACGAGTTCAACAATCCGCTGGCGATCGTGACCAGCCGCATCGAAGTGCTGCTCGAAGAACGCAAGGAAGACGCGGCGCTCTGCGGCGACCTGCAGCAGATGTTGAAGGAGACGCGGTACATGGGCAACATCGCGCGCACACTGCTCCAGGCACTGCGGCGCGAGCGTGGGAGCGAGGTCTTCGCACCCTCGGCTCCGTCCGAGGCATTGGAAGAGGCGCTGGCGGCGCTCACGTCTTCAGCGAATGAGCGGGGGGTCCGGCTGGTGCGGGAAATCGCGGATGTCCCCCGCGTCAACCTGCCCGGGCACGTGGTGAGCGAAGTGGTCCGCGGACTGCTGAACAACGCCCTCGATGCGCTCAAGGGAAGAGAGGGCGCCACGATCTGGATCCGGCTGGAACCATACCGCACGGCGGGGGCCAAGGTGGTCCTCAGAGTCGAAGACAATGGACCGGGTGTTCCCGAGAGTATCCGGGAACACCTGTTCGAGCCGTTCATTTCCCAGAGTCCCGGGCGGGAACGGCTGGGGCTCGGACTCTTCCTTGGCGCCAGCCTCCTGGACATGTACGACGGCCGCCTGTGGTATGAAGAGAGGAGCGGTGGCGGAGCCAGTTTCGTTGCCGAGATACCCCCGGCGCGTTTTACGCGAGGCCAGCCCTACCATTGGTTTGTCGGAGGCAATCCATCGTGAATCGCATCTTCGTAATTGACGACGAGGCGGCGATGGGCGAGAACATTCAGCGGATGCTGAAGTTTCCCGAGACCACCGTGACGGCTTACACCGATCCGGTCAAGGGCCTGGCGGATGCGCTGGCAAAGCCCCCCGAACTGGTGTTGCTGGACATGCGGATGCCCGGGATGTCGGGCGAGGAGGTGTTCGCACGGCTGCACGAGGCGCATCCCGGCGTGCCCATCGTTTTTCTCACCGCGTTCGGATCGTTCGAAGGTGCGGTGGTGGCCATGCGCAACGGCGCATTCGATTACCTGCAGAAACCGTTCAAGCGGGAAGACCTCTTGCTGGTGGCGAAGCGGGCGCTCTCGCACGCCGAGCTGGAGCAGGAGGTCGAGAGGCTGAGAGGACGGCTGGAGGCGCTCGGCGAAACCGACCATCCCCAGAGCCGAAGCGCCGCCATGCTGGAGTTGACCGACAAGGCGCGGCGGGCCGCGGCAACCGATGCCACGGTCATGATTCTGGGCGAGAGCGGCACGGGCAAGGAGGTCATGGCCCGCTACATCCACGGCCAGAGCCGGCGTAAGAACAGACCCTACGTGCCGGTGGAGTGCAGCGCCCTGCCGGGCTCGCTGATCGAAAGCGAGCTGTTCGGTTACGAGCGCGGAGCGTTCACCGGAGCCGACCGCACCAAGAAAGGGCTGATCGAATCGACCGATGGCGGCACGCTGTTCCTGGACGAGATCGGCGATCTGAGCGTGGAACTGCAAACACGCCTGTTTCGCTTCGTCGAAGAGCGTCAACTGCGGCACTTGGGAGGAATCGAGCCGGTGCGCGTGGATTGCCGGATTCTGTGCGCGACGAACCAGGACCTGGCGGCGAAGATCAAGGCCGGCACATTTCGCGAAGAGCTTTACTACCGGCTCGGAGTGGTCACGCTGAAACTGCCGCCGTTGCGCGAAAGGCCGGAAGATATCCCTCACCTGGCGCGGCTCTTCCTGGAGCGGTTTTCGCGGCGCTACGGCAAAAGCCTGGCCGCCTCCCCGCGATTCTATGAAGCGCTGCTCGGACAGTCCTGGCCCGGCAATGTCCGGCAGCTCAAGAACCTGATGGAGAACCTCACGGCACTTCACCCCGGCGGCGTTCTGGAGCCGGAAGACATCGCCGGCGACGCGCAACCGACCGGCGCCGCCTGCAATCTCTCCAGCCTGCCGTGGAAAGAAGCGCGGGAACAGTACCTGGCGAGCTTCGAGCTTTCCTATGCGCAAGCCCTGTTGGCTCGTTGCGACGGCAACATCAGCGCCGCGGCGCGCGAGGCCGGCGTGGATCGCAAGACGTTCTACGCCCTCCTCAAGCGAGACAGGGAGCCGCCGGCTGGGGAATAGATTCCACAGCTCCGCAGTAATTCTGGGGAATCGGCTCCCCATGCAGGCGTGTGAGCACTTCCAGTCTATTGAGATAAAAGGAGTCTTTGCCTGGCCATTGGCGTGCCCTCCATGCGGTCATGGCTCTACCGCGAAGAAGGTCCTGGCTCCCGGCCGTCCTGCCGGTTTTGGCGGCCCTGGGTTACGCTGTTTTGGCTCCACAGCCGGCACAGGCGATTCCGGCGTTCGCCCGGAAGTACGGGCTGAAGTGCTACAGTTGCCATACCATTCCACCCGCCTTGAATAAGACCGGCTACATGTTCAAGCGGCTGGGGTACCGGCTTCCTCCCGACGAAATGGATGGAACCAAGCCGGCGCCGAAGATCTCCGCGTTGGACAAGGACATCAAATTCAGCATCACCAATTCGCTCGCGCTGATCGCCCAGGGCAGCTTCTCGGTGGACAAGACTAACGATGGCATCAATCCCACCTCGAGTTCCAGCTTCAACCTGGATGAAGCCGCGCTGTTTGGCGCCGGGTCGGTTCCGGACAGCGGATTCTCGTACTTCACGCACTTCGAACTGTCTCAGGGCGGCAGTTCATTCCTGGAACAGGCGGTGATGGGCTACACCGCGGGCCGCGCCAACAGCAGCTTTTTCGTGAAGGCCGGCCAAATGCACATGCAGGAGGGAGAAGGCACGCGGGCAGCCATGTTCTACAACCTGTTCTCCGAGCCCGCTCCCGTGCTGACCAACACCAGCCCGGTGAACTTCACGCTGGACCAGCACCCGGTGGGGGTCAACGTGGGATACACATGGGCTTCGAACTACTTCAAGCAGGTGTTCGCGGTCTCGGCTAAAGTCACCAACGGGCTGAACGCCGACGGCAGCGAGATCCTGTTCAACTCCACCAAGAACTCCAAGGATTACTGGTTCGACGCCGATTACTGGTTCGGCCCCGACGGCGGCGTAACATTCATGACATACCATGGGACCAAAGACCAGGTGCAGAACCAGGGAGCCCCCGACGAGTTCACGTACCGCCCCACCATTCGCCGTTACGGTGTCTTCGGCAATTACTTGTTCTTCGACAAGCTGGACGTTCTGGGCGGGTATCTGCGAAGCGACGACGACTGGCAGGACGAGCCAGGCGCCAATGTCACCCACTTCATTTCGAACGGGTATCGCGGCGAGTTGGATTACTACATCCAGCGAGGCTTCGCGGTCATGGCCAGGTACGACCGGATGAAGCAGACTATCGGCGGCGGGACGGCGAACCATACCGATGCCTGGAGCCTCGGCAGCGAGAAGGCGCTCACGGAGCTCGGCAACGTCGTGCTGCGCGCCGCCTACAGCCACGAACGGGATCAGGACCCGGTTTCGGGCTCGGTGGTTACGGACAAACTCTTCAAAATCGATGTGCGGTTAATGTGGTAAAGGAGTGACTGATATGAAAAGACTGATCCAGATTATGATGCTGCTCGCGCCCCTCTCACTGGTGTCGCAGACGAGCAACGTGGTGCTTCCACAGGACAAGGGGCCGGATAAAATCGATGTCTCCGCCTATCCCGCGCCGATGCAAGCGGCGTATAAGGTGTTTTCGACCAAATGTTCCAAGTGCCACACGATCGCGCGGCCCATCAATACCATGATGAAGCGCGATGAATGGGAGCGCTACGTCAAACGCATGATGCACAAGCCGAACTCCGGCATCAGCGACAGCCAGGGAAAACAGATTTTCGAGTTTCTGGTCCTCGACCAGACCGAGCGCAAAGACAAAAACCCGAAGGCCTTTTTCCCGGCCTTGAGCGACGAGGAAATCGAAAAGCTGAAGAAGCAGTAACGCGGACGCCGCCATGCGCTACAGCGTAACGGTCCCCGACCGGGAGTATTTCGACCGGAACATCCCGTGCCGTACTGCCTGCCCCATCCACACCGAATGCGGGCGGTACGTCCAAGCCATCGGGATATCCCGGGACGAAGAGGCGTATTTGCTGGCCCGCGCCCCCAATCCGTTCGCCTACGTGCTGGGACGGATCTGCGCGCACCCTTGCGAGGATGCTTGCCGGCGGGGCAAGATCGACGAGCCCATCGCCATCTGCGCGCTCAAACGCTACGCCACCGAGCGCCACAACCTCGGCGCCGGGCACGACCCTGCCCGCAAGAACCTGCCGCCCGTGCCCAAGCGAGGAAAGAAAATCGCCATTGTGGGAGCGGGGGTGTGCGGTCTCACTTGCGCCCACGATCTGGCGCTGTTGGGGTACTCGGTGGAAGTCTTCGAGTCGGCGCCGGTCCCGGGAGGAATGCTCTACCTGGGCATCCCGCACTTCCGGCTTCCCCGGGAAATCATCAAGATGGAAGTCGATAACATCCTGGCCATGGGGGTTACGCTGCACACGCGCGTGACCGTGGGGCGGGACATTTCTTTTTCCGACCTGCGCTCCAGGTTCGATGCGGTGCTGCTGGCCACCGGCCTCAACAAGGGCCGCGAGCTGAACATTCCGGGCGCGCACCTGGCGGGCGTTTACAACGGCATCGACTTTCTGATCAACGTCAACCTGGGCTACGAAATCGAACTGGGTAAGCAGGTAGTTGTGGTGGGAGGCGGCAACGTGGCCATCGACGTGGCGCGCGCCGCCGTGCGGTTGGTTCAGGAATCGTGGCAGTCGGGCGCCGCCGAATCCGGCGCGGAGAGCCTCCAGCCGGCCTTGGACGCGGCACGCATGGCCCTGCGCTCCGGCGCCGAACACGTATACCTGGTAAGCCTGGAATCGCGCCGGCAGATGCCCGCCTGGCAGAGCGAGGTCGACGAAGCCGAACACGAAGGCATCGCCGTAGACAACGGGTGGGGGCCGAAGGAGATCGTCGGCGGCGACGGTGTCGTGACCGGGCTCAAGGTGCGCGCCTGCGTCTCGGTCTTCGACGAAAACGGCCGCTTCAACCCGGCCTTCAGTGACGAAGAAAAGGTGATCCCGTGCGACACCGTGGTCCTCGCCATCGGACAGCAGGCGGACCTGTCCTTCCTCGGCGGCCACGAAGAGGTACAGGTGACGCCGCGCGGAATTCTCAAAATTGACGAAAACCTCATGACGACGGCTCCGGGTGTGTTCGCCGGCGGCGACGTGGCATTCGGTCCGCGCGTGCTGGTGGAGGCCGTGGCCAACGGGCATCGCGCGGCCCGGTCCATCCACGTCTATTTCAACGGGAAGAGCACCAAGACAGTGCTGAGCCGCTTCCGCATCTTCAACAACTGGGAGATGCCGCGCGGCTTCCTGGGAATCCCGAGGCAGACCATGCCGGTGCTGCCCGCCAACCGCCGCATCGGGATCGCCGAAGTGGAACTGGGTTTCGACGAGACCCAGGGACGCGCCGAAGGGCTGCGCTGCCTGAAGTGCCAGGTCAACACTATTTTCGACGGATCGAAGTGCATCCTGTGCGCCGGATGCGTGGATGTCTGTCCGGAGAATTGCCTTCGGCTGGTGGACCTGGCCCAGGTGCAGGGCGACGAGCGGTACGACGCCTTGATTCGCAACCGCTACGGTATGTCCGCAGCCGAACTTCCCCCGGGCCAGGCGGGCGCCATCATCAAGAACGAAGAGAAGTGCATTCGCTGCGGTCTCTGCGCCCAGCGGTGTCCTACGCATGCCATCACCATGGAGGCCCTGGAGCAGCAGGAGCGGGAGGTATTCGAGTGAACGGTATAACTGGACCGCTCCCTGACGGTCGCGGCTCTGACTCCTTGCGTGCGTTTCCGAGCCGCGCGCGTCAGCAAGCGGTCTTTGGGCCTTTTCAGCATCCCGTTACGGGGAGAAACGCATGAAGCGACGATCCTTTGTGAGCTGGGGCACGGCCGGGCTGGTCGCCTTGTGCTCGGCGATCAGCGTCAGCCTGGCGGCGGTGGTCCGTTTTCTGACACCGAGCGTGTTTTACGAGCCGCC
>DASQZT010000070.1:0-72784 GCA_035638575.1 Bryobacteraceae bacterium | reverse complement strand
AGACGGCCAAGGGAAGAAAGGGTTTCCAAAGGGAAAGAAACCGTAGGTTTCGTTCCCTTTGGGCTACGGCGCAGGCTGCTGCGGAACGTACAGCCATACAAGACCGCCGAGCGCCCACGCACCCCGGCAAATACCGCACACCGCCCACCGAATGCCGTAATCCCGCGCCTTCAAAATTTCAAATATCTTTGGCTAGTATTTACGGAAGTCGGCTACAGGAGCATGCAGGATTTCCACGCTCACCCTTGGGACCATAACCTCACTGGCGCCTATGACGCCGCCGAACAGGCTAATGACTACGAGGCATTGCTGGATTACTGGCAAAACTATTCTTACATGCGAGGCGTGCACTTTTGGGACTGGCTCAGCGACCCCGGCGGGGGCGGCCCCGGCAAGACCGACTACACTCCCCAGCATAAGCCCGCCCAGAACACTCTTGCGCGGTGGTTTCGCCTTGGCTTCCAGAACGGCGCCAATCCGATTCCACCCTCCGCCAGTGCCGCGGCTTTTTCCAGCTCGGCTGCCGTCAACCCCGTTGCTGTATCGGCTCGACAGACCGCGGAGATAACCGCCACGGTAACCGCTACCGGCGGCGAGGCCACCGGCATCATTGTCGACGCGGAAGTCTATAACAGCGGCGCGCAACAGGTTGCGCAGCAACTTTTTGAGAGCCAGACCTTCAAGCCCGGCCAAAGCCGAGGCTATTCTGTAAGCTTCACACTTCCCGCCAACGATGCCTATAAGGTCAAAATCGGCGTGGTCAACTATAACTGGTCTCACGTCTATAGTTGGAATGACGATGCCGCCGCCTTTGGCCAAAACAGCAGGTCCGCCACCCGCCCTGCCAGCGCAATAACGATTTGGTGGCCGAAAAACGGCTCGATTCTTTCGGGGATGCAAGAGCCATTCAAGGCCATGCTGAGCAAGACCGATGTGAATACTTACAATATGTACTGGCAGGTGGATGGCGGAGATTTGGTTCTGATGGCAAACAACGACACCCTCTACCCACACAAGGAGTTCGGCGCCAACGTTTCCGCCTGGAACTGGAACGGCAAAGGCCCCTACACCGTAAACTTCGTGGCCCAAAGTCTCTCCGGCAAGCTGCTCGCCCGGCAGGCGGTTCAGGTCTATCTCAAATAACACTGTGCCGCATCCTCGAACCCCGGCCAATTCCCAGTCACAGATTTTCAAAGTTTATTTTGCCCGTGTTTTCATAGCCGATCAGTCAAAATGACCCTCCCGCCGCCGGTCGCTGTGCCAAGCTTGAATCGAGAGTGGCCGCGCGCGTTAGCAAGCGGTTTCCGGCCAGATTCGACGATATGTACCAAGACTCGCTCAACCACGAAACTCGATCCCTTCAGCCCGAATTTGCTCCAGATGCGCCTCCCGTTTTCGACTCTTCCCCGCAACCTGAGCAAACAGAGGAGCTTACACGGTATCGATTTGGCTCCCCACTCTCGGGCACATTCGTCACCCGATGCGCCACCCGTGCTCGCTCCCGTCCCTCGATTGGCCGCGCGCCACCGCGGTCCCCCGCCCCCCGACTGGCCGCGCGCCATGCACGGAGTTAGACTTGAAACGTCAACCTGAATCACGCGAGGAAACCATGCCGGCAGATACGTACTTGAATTGGGTAATCCGGAATACCAGCACGAAATGGTGGCACGACTCCGCCGAGGCGGCCGAACTGGACCTGGGCCTCGAGCGTGGCGCCGTCGGTGTCACCACCAATCCGTTCCTGGCGAATCTCGCCCTGGCGAAGGACCGCGAAATGTGGGCCGCCGCCATCGATGGCGTGCTCGCGCGGAATCTGCCGGCCGAAGCCAAGGCCGAAGCGCTTATGCAGATCGCCGTCACCCAGGCGGCCCAAAAGTTCCTTCCCCAATTCGAGGCCAGCCGCGGCCGCAGCGGATTCGTTTGCGCCCAGGTCAATCCCGCGCGCGCGGGCGACCGCGACTGCATGGCGCCCATGGCCCGGCGCTTCAACAAGTGGGCGCCCAATATCGCGGTGAAACTGCCCGCCACCGCCGCGGGCCTCGATGTCCTGGAAGACGCCGTCGCCGACGGCATCACCATCACTTGCACCGTGAGCTTCACCGTTCCCCAGGTGGTCGCCATCGCCGAGCGCCATCGCGCCGGCGTCCGCCGCGCCCGCGAGAAGGGCATCGAGCCGGGAAAGTGTTTCGCCGTAATCATGATCGGCCGCCTGGATGATTTTCTTCGCGAGGTCGCCCACGATAGCCAGGCCGCGGTCAGCGAGTCCGACATTCGCCAGGCGGGACTCGCCGCCACCAAGCGCGCCTACGCTATATATAAGGAGCGCGGCTACGAAGCCGTCCTGCTGGTGGCGGCCCTGCGCGGCGACTACCATCTCACCGAATTGGCCGGCGCCGACCTGATCATGTCCATCGCTCCCCAGTATCAAAAGGCCTTCGTGACCCAGGACTTCCCTCGCGAAGCCCGCATCGCCAATCCGGTGCCCGGTGACGTCGTCGAACGCCTCTGCCGGATGCCCGAGTTCGTCCGCGCCTACGAGCCGGACGGCATGGACCCGGGCGAGTTCGTTTCGTTCGGAGCCACCCAGCGAACGCTTTGCCAGTTCGTCGAGGTCGGCTGGAGACTCATCGAGAATTTCCGGTAGGTGGAAAGGAGATCGCACATGACGAGAAGACAGATGCTGGCCGGGGTATGTTCGGCGGCGGCCTTGTCCGCGCCGAAATCCGCGCCGGCCGAACCGCAGGGCGCTCAGATTCGCAATATGGGCGGCGCTCCGGCAGGCTTCCCCGCGCGAACGCGCGCCGCCCGCGGCGGGAGCCAGCCGTTCGACTTCGTGGAGTACTGTCACACCCTGGGTTTCGGCGTCGCCGAGACGCGCCTCGACGTGGCCAACGCGGAGGCCGTCCGCGCCTTCCGACAGAAGGTCGAGGCGTACCGCATGCGCGCGATCCTCGACATTCCCCTGCCGCGGGACCAGGCGGGCGTGGCGGCTTTCGACGCCGCGGTCAAGACCGCCAAAGAGGCCGGCGTCTTCTCGCTCCACACCGCCATGACGCAGCGGCGCTACGAGCAGTTCGATGCGTTCGGCGACTTCAAGAAGGATTTCGAACGCTGCCAGAACACCATCGCGCTCGCCGAACCCGTGCTGCGCAAATACCGGATGCGCCTGGGCATCGAGAACCACAAGGGCTGGCGCTCGCTCGAACAGGCCGCCTGGCTGAAGCGCGTCGCGAGCGAGTGGGTCGGCGTCCACCTCGATTTCGGCAACAACGTTTCGCTGTGCGAAGATCCCATGGATACGCTGCGGAATCTCCAGCCCTACATCATCGCCTGCCACATTAAGGACATGGCCGTCGAGCCTTACGAAGACGGCTTCCTGCTTTCCGAAGTGCCGCTCGGCGAAGGATTCCTCGATCTTAAGGGCATGGTCCGCACCCTCCGCGCGAAGGATCCGAACATGCCGTTCGATCTGGAGATGATCACCCGCGATCCGCTCAAGATCCCCGTCTTCACGGACAAATATTGGGTCACCTTCGACGACTCCTACAGCCCGTTGCCCGGCCGCGACCTCGCCAAAGTCCTGGACATCGTGCGCAAGAACAAGCCCCGCAACCCGCTTCCGCGAACCACCGGCATGAGTGCCGAAGCGCAGTTGAAGCTCGAGGACGACAACGTCTCGAAGTCCATCGCCTGGGCGCGCCAGAACCTGGATCTCTGACCTCGGAACATGCGGTCCATCTTATCGATTCTGCTGCTGGCATCCGCTGGTGTCCAGTGCCGGGGACAGACTGTCGTCGGCATTCGCGGCGCTCAGTTCACCATCAACGGCCAGCCCACTTACACCGCCGCCTCGGGCTTCCCGTCGGCCAATCACAACCTCGCCGGGACGCTGCTCAACGTCCGCGCGGTGCAGGCCGTCTTCGATGATGCCAACTACCCTGGCAAGGGCTCCCGCGCCAACCCGTACCACTCCGTGACTCAGGGCGAAATCTTCTGGGACTACCCGGACGGGCCGTGGGACCCCGAGAGGAATGTCCGCGAGTTCCTGGACGCGCTGCCCTCCTGGCGCCGCTGCGGGCTGCTCGCGTTCACCGTCAACCTGCAAGGCGGCGGCCCGCCGGACGGCAACTACGGCGAGAAGGTCACCCTGCAACCGCACAATAACAGCGGCTTCGATCCCCAGGGAAATCTCAAGCCCGCGTATGCCGATCGCCTGCGCCGCGTCATCGCCGAAGCCGATCGGCTGGGAATGGTGGCCATCGTCGGGTTTTTCTATTTTGGATCCAACGAACGGATCCAGGTCGCGCCCGACGATCGGTACGTCAGGGAAGCCATCCGCCAGGGATGCCGTTTTCTCAAGGGCCTGCCGTATCGCAACGTTCTGATCGAAATCAACAACGAGACCAATCCCCGCACCTACAAGCACCGCATCCTGCAACCGGAAGGCGCGCTCGATGCCGTCGCGCTGGCGCAGCAGGCGGTGGAGCGCCAGATCCCGGTTTCGATGAGCTGGTCTGGCGGTATCATGCCGCGCGGCAGCCGCGGCGATGCGGCGCTCCGCGCGGTGGATTACATCATGTTCCACACCAACGGGCAGACGCCCGAAGAGGTCCACCAGACCATCCAGGCCATGCGCCGGTGGGTGGGCTACGACCGGCCGCTGATCATCAACGAAGACGGCGTCAGCACCTTCAATCTGCGCGCCGCCGTCGAAGAGCGCGTCGGGTGGGGCTTCTACGACAACGGCCTGGACAACTACCGCGACGGCTTCCAGGCGCCGCCCACGGTCTGGAGAATCAACACGCCGGTCAAATGGCTGTTCTTCGAGCAAGTGGCACGGCTCACCGGCTCGCCCGTCCCGCCCCGGCCGGACTACGCCGCGGACGACACGCCGGTGATCGAAGTGTTCGGCCTCGAGGCCGGCCAGGTCCTGAAGGAACCCGCCTGGATCGAGGCGATCGTCCGGGACCGCCATCCGCGCTGGCCCATCAAGCGCGTGGAGTTCTTCATCGACGGCAGCCCTTACAGCTATCGCCGCAATGCGCCCTTCCTGCTGAACGGCCAGGAATGGTGGGACATGGTGGACGTCCCCGCCGGCAAGCACGTGCTTCGCGTGGTGGCCTACGACATGCGCGGACCGCGGTTCGCGGAAGTTGCATCCATGGTGGAGATTCCCTTCGCCATCGAGAAGTGAATCACGCCGCCCGGTTCACCAGCACCACGATGCTGCGTCCCTGCACCGTATGCGTGGGCCCGGCAACCGGAGCTTCCGCGCCGGGATCGGCGAAGTCGAGCGGTGGCGCCGCGGCCGTGTCCACTGCCAGGAACCAGCTCCTTCCGGGCACGTCGGGCAGCTCGAAATCCTGGCTCTCCCAATACATGTTCATCATCACGTGGATGTCCGGGTTCCCGTCGAAGCCCGCCAGCGTCATGCCCAGCGTCCGCGCGTCCGGATCGGTCCACGCGGGCTGGTTGAGCTTGGTCCCGTGCCAGGCAAGGTCGATCAAGCCGCGCTCGTTGACCGCGCCGGTGAAGAACTGTCCCAGGCGCACCGCCGGATGCCGCTTGCGAAAGTCGATCATGAGTTTCCAGAAGCGGTGCAGGTCGCTGTTCTTCTCTGGCAGCGTCCAATCGAACCAACTGACCTCGTTGTCCTGGCAGTACGCGTTGTTGTTGCCGCCCTGTGTGCGGCGCACCTCGTCGCCGGCCACGAACATCGGCACGCCGCGCGAGAGCAGCAGAAGCGTCGCGAAGTTTCGCACCTGCCGCCCGCGCAGCTCTTCCACGTCGAGATCGTCCGTTGCGCCCTCCACCCCGCAATTCCAGCTCAGGTTGTCGTTGATGCCGTCGCGGTTGTCTTCGCCGTTGGCCTCGTTGTGCTTCTCGTTGTACGAAACCAGGTCGTTGAGCGTGAACCCGTCATGACAGGTCACGAAGTTGATGCTGTTGACCGGCAACTGCCCGCGCTCCTGGTAAATATCGGAGCTGCCCGCGAGGCGCGAAGCCACCGCGCCCACCATCCCCGGATCGCTCTTCACAAACCGCCGGATGTCGTCCCGGTAGCGGCCGTTCCATTCCGCCCAGCGATCGCCCGGGAAGTGGCCGATCTGGTACAGCCCGGCGGCATCCCACGCCTCGGCGATGACCTTCGTGTTTGCCAGCTCGTCGTCCAGCTCGATCTGCCAGACTACCGGCGGATGCTCGGCGGGCATGCCGTCCTCGCCGCGCGAAAGGATCGAGCCTTCGTCGAACCGGAAGCCGTCCACGTGGGCTTCGCGCACCCAGTAGCGCAGGCACTCGATGATCAGCTTCTGGGCAATCGGGTGGTTGCAGTTGAAGGTGTTTCCGCAGCCCGAGAAGTCCATGTAGTATTGAAGGTCCCACGGCACCAGGAAGTAGTAGGTCTGGTTGTCGATGCCGCGGAACGAAAACGCCGGTCCCAACTGATTGCCTTCATCGGTGTGATTGAACACCACGTCCAGAATCACTTCGATTCCGGCGCGGTGCAGGGCCTTCACCATGTCGCGGAATTCCGTCAAGTGATCGCCGCTCCCCGGACTCACGCAGAACGAAGTTTGCGGCGCGAAGAAACCCAGCGTGCTGTATCCCCAGTAATTGGTCACGGGCTTGCCGTTCACTTCGCGGAGAACCCCGGTCTCGTCGAAGTCGAACACCGGCAGGAGCTCGACCGCCGTCACGCCCAGCTCCTGGAGGTACGGCGTCTTCTCGACGATCCCGGCGAATGTTCCGGGCTTCCCCACGTTGGAGGACGTCGACCGCGTGAATCCCCGCGCGTGCATCTCGTAAATGATGCTGTCGTCTATGGGGCGATTCAGGGGCCGGTCGCCCTCCCAATCGTAGGCGGCCGCCGGGTCGATCACCACCGAGCGCATCGAGACCGCCACGTTGTCGTCCGGCCCACAAGCCGCGACGCGGTCCCAGAGGCTGTTGGTGTTGCCGAGCGCGTAAGGATCGATGAGCACCTTGTTGCGGTTGAACCGCTGCCCGGCCGCGGGGTTGGAAGGCCCGTCCACGCGATAGGCGTAATGCGCGCAAGGCTGGAGCCCGCGCACGAAGACGTGCCAGAAGTGGAAGGTCTTGTTGACCATCGGGTCGTAGCGGATCACCTGGAACGGCTGGGGATCGTCGTGCCTGGCGAACAGCAGCAGTTCCACTCCGGTGGCGTTGCCGGAGAAGATCGAGAAGTTTACGCCTTCCGCACTCGGGGTTGCTCCCAAGGGATGTGGCGAACCTTTCTCAGTAGGGAAAACAGTGATGGCCATCATGATGGGATCAGGGTACCACGCACAAGGTACACTGGCTGTGTCATGGAGAATTCACAATGGACCGCGACCCGCAGGGGTTTCGTTTCGGCGCTGGCCGGAGCCGCGCTGCTGGGGGCGGCGCCGCAAAAGAAGCGAATCCTGATCCTCGGAGGCACCGGCTTCCTGGGGCCGGCGACGGTGGAGGCGGCGGTCGCGCGCGGGCACGAGCTGACCCTGTTCAACCGCGGCAAGACGCGGCCCGGGCTGTTCCCCGGGATCGAGACGCTGCTGGGCGACCGCGACCCCGACAAAGGCGAAGGCCTGAAGGCGCTGCGGGGCCGCAAGTGGGACGCGGTGATCGACAATTCCGGATACTTTCCGCGGCAGGTGTCGGCTTCGGCGCGGTTGCTGGCGCCTGACGTGAAGCAGTACATTTTCATCTCGTCGATTTCCGTGTACGCCGACAACGCCACCGAGGGCCAGGACGAAAGCGGGCGGCTCGCCACCACGCCGGACCCGGCGGTGGAGAAGGTCACCGACCAGACCTTCGGGCCGCTGAAGGCGCTGTGCGAGAAGGCGTCCGAAGAGGCGCTGCCGCGGCGCACGACGGTGGTGCGGCCGGGCTACATCGTGGGGCCCGACGACCCCAGCGGCCGCTTCACCTACTGGCCGGTCCGGATCGATCGCGGCGGCGAAGTGCTGGCTCCCGGCGCGCCCGGCGACCCGGTGCAGTTCATCGATGTGCGCGACCTGGGAGCGTGGCTGGTGACGCTGATCGAGCAAGGCGCCACGGGAGTGTTCAACGCCACCGGTCCTGAGGACCGCCTGGCGTGGGGCGATCTGCTTCAGGCTTGCCGCCAGGCGGCGAAGTCCGCGAGCACGCTGGTGTGGGTCCCGGGCGAGTGGATCGCCAAACAGGGCGAAGACCTGTTCCCCATCTGGGCGCCCTTCCGCGGCGAGACGCGGGGCTTCCACCTGTGGAAGAACGCGCGCGCGGTGAACGCCGGGCTGAAGTTCCGCCCCTACGCGCAGACCGTGGCGGACACCCTGAAGTGGTACAAGACGCAGGATGCGGGCGGGAGAACCAGGCTCGCCGGGCCGAAGCCGGAGAAGGAAGCCCAACTCCTGGCGGCGTGGAAGCGCGAGAACGGGCAGCCGGACGGCTAAGAAAAACTTCAAATCGATTATCCTGCCTGCCTCGATCCGGCCATGTGAATGCTGATGTTCGGCGTCTCCGCCATCGCCAAGGAGCCCACCATCACCACCATCGACGCTCCGGGCGCAGGCACCGCCAGCGGCTACGGCACGGAGGCATCGCCATCAGCCCGGCGGATGTGATCACGGGCTTCTACGCAGGCTCGGGCAATGCGATGCACGCTTACGTGCGCGCTGCCGACGGCAAGATCACTACGTTCGACGCCCCGGGCGCGGCCTCTACCGGCGGGCAAACGCCGTTCCCCACCGTTGGCGCCAGCCCGGGCACCTACGCCGTTGGCATGGACACGTCGGATGCTTACGCGCTGCTGACGGCACAGTCACCGCGTTCGGGCGCGATTACGGGATATTACGTGGACGCGAGCGGTGCGTATCACGGCTTCGTGCGGAAGTAAGGCGGCGGCCCCAGCGGAAGTCTTCCACCAGCATCAGGTCGTTGACAGAGGAGTCCAGCCGGGTGTACAGAATCGTGCGGCCGTCCGGAGATACCGTGAGGCCGAGTTCCACGTCGCCCAGATTTCGAGCCACGGTGGTGGACCTGGCGGTGGCGAAGTCGTAGAACTGCAGCCATGTCTCGACTGAAGGTTGGTCGATATAGTAGATGCCCTTTTCGAGCACCGCGAACGCCCGCTGAATGACTCCTTCCACAACCTTGACGGGCTGGCCGCCGGAGGTTGGAAGGCGCCACAAGGCACTCGCGTCGGGAGTCTGGGTGTAGTAGAGGCAGGCGCCGTCCGGCGACTCGAAGGCCACGTACCCCACGTTGTGCGTGACCTGTACGGGCTCTCCACCAGCGGTGGGACCCTTCCAGATCTGAAACTCTCCGGTCCGGTTGGAGCTGAAGTAGATCCACTTTCCGTCGCGGGAGAAGCTGGCGACGGGTTCGTTGGCCAGATCGGAGATGAGTCGTTGCGGCTTACCGCCCGGCGGCGGAGACCACATAGACGCCGTAATGGCCTTCGGGATTGGACTCGAAGGCGACCAGTTGGCCGTCGGGCGACCAGCGGGGCATACCGGTCCAGTCAGCGCCCGATGTGGCGTTTATTGATGTGAGCTGTACGGCGTTGGAACCGTCAGGGTCGGCGATCCAGATCTCGTTTGATCTGGAGCGATCTGACTCAAAGGCGACACGGCGCCCGTCAGGTGAGAACTGGGGGTTGGCGTCCTCGCGCGTGGAGGTAATGGTTGCGATGGGCGGAGACGACGCTGGAACACCGGGGGCGGAGGTCTCGATACGCCAGATGTTCGCCACGGCAATGCTACGGACATAGACCAGCCGGGACGGCCGGCCCGGCTGTGGGCGGGAAACCGCGGAATGGTAGAGCTGCTCGACTTGCCGCCAGCGATCCGGGATCATGGGCGCGACCAGCCGCCCATTTATATCACCGGTGCGCCAATCATCACTGCGGGAAATTCATGCGGCGCAGGAGATCCTGGAAGCGCGGGTCGGAGCGCAGGGGGTCGCACTGGGGATCCATCTTGAGAGCCCACATGGTGCCTGAGTGCTCTCGATACGCTCTTTCCAGGTATTCCAGGGCTTTGTCTTTCTCTCCCAGCCCGGCGTACACCCGGGCAACCCAGAATGCATCGACGTAGCTCGTCTTGCTGAAGGTGTTGAAGTCTTCGAGGATCTTCCGGGCCTCCACAGGTTTCCCGGAGACCGCATAGACGTAAGCCAGGACAAGAGCCTCCTTCTGATGCTCGGGGGAGTGTGCATACTGGCTTAACTTCTCGGCCTCCGCCAGAGCCTGGGCGTGCATTCCCAAAAAGGCGAGTGTCAAGGCCAGGTTTTGAGTAGCGTCGGAGAGGCTGGGGTCAAGCTCAAGCGATCTCTGTAAATGGGGCAGGGCTTCGGCATAATGGCGCGTGAAGAAGTAGGCCCATCCGAATCCCCCACCGAGCGGGTTAAGTTGTTGGGCCAATCGGCCTTCGGCCACCGCTTGCTCCAGTCTCCCCATGCTCGCCAGATACCCCAGGTATTCGCCGTGGACCACTTCACTGTTGGGATTGAGCTCGACGGCGCGCTGAAACTCTCTTTCCGCACTCGGCCAATCCCAATCGTGTTGCCACTTGATCACGGCCAATGCGCCATGGGCTTCGGCGAGCGTGTCGTCAATCTCCAATGCCCTTAGCGCCGCCTCGCGCGCCTTCGGCGATGTTTCCTTCGGTGGCAGATACCCAAACCCTCCACCGGAGTAGGCGTAGCAACGAGCCATTCCAGCGTAGGCGAGAGCATTGCTGGGGTCCTTCTCGACGGCCTGCTGGAAGTATTCGATGCCCTTACTGAAACCTTCGAGTGTCGCTTTTCCGGCGTGATAGCTGCCCATGAGGTAGAGTTGGTACGACTCGGGGTTAACGGGACGGGCGCTCGCCAGGCGCGTTCGCTCCTCCGGCGACACCTCGATCCGAATCTGGGCCGCGATCGCCTGTGCCACGTCGCCTTCGAGCGCCAGAACGTCGCGCAGGTCGCGCTCGTAGCTCTCCGCCCACAGGTGCCGGTCGCTCGGCGCATGGATCAGTTGCGCGGTGATCCGCACCCGGTCTCCCACCCGCTGCACGGAGCCTTCGACGATTCCATCCACACCCAGTTCCCGCGCGATCTGTGGCAGCGCCTTGTCCGTCTTCTGGTAGCGCATCACCGATGTCCGCGAGATCACCTTTAGCGCCCGGATTTTGCCGAGATCCGTGATCAGCGCTTCAGTCAAGCCGTCGGCGAAGTAGTCCTGCTCAGGGTCGCGGGAAAGGTTAGCCAGCGGCAATACCGCCAGCGATTCGATGCGCGGCGGGCCGGCCCGCCCCAACAGGCGTTCGCGCCACCCGCCAACGTTCAAGCCCGCGGCCGTCGCCAGCATCGCGACAGCAGCTCCAATGACGTAACGGCGGGATCCAGCCGCCTGGATCATCGGCCTGCGGCGCCCGCGCGGCGGCGCCGCTTTCATCGCCGCAGCTCCCGAATCCGATTCCTCCTTTACTTCTTCCAGCGCGACTTTAAGGTCGTCCATGTGCTGGAAGCGCCGCTCGGGGTCCTTGCGCAGACACCGCGTGATGATCCTTTCCAGCTCACGCGGAATCTCCTTGCGCACCGAACTGGCCGGCTCCGGCTCGTCCTTCAGGATCGCGGAGAGAATCGAGAGCTTGGTGTCGCCGCGAAAGGCACGCCGCCCGGTCAGCATTTCGTAGAGCACGGCGCCGAACGAAAAAATGTCGCTGCGCGAATCCACGGGCTTGCCCTCCGCCTGCTCGGGCGACATGTAAGCGGTAGTGCCGACGATGGTGCCCTCTTCCGTCTGCGGCCTGGCGGTGCGGGTCTCTTCTTCCTCGCCGAGTGCGGATTCCTCCATCTTGGCCAGGCCGAAATCCAGCACCTTCACACCCGATTTGGTCACCAGCAGGTTGCCGGGCTTCAGGTCCCGGTGCACGATCCCCTTGCGATGCGCCGCCTCCAGGGCATCCGCCATCTGGATGGCCAGACGCAACGCCTCCGACACCGGCAGCGGACCATGCAAAGGCCGGCCTTCCACATACTCCATCACCAGGTAGTTCGGACCGACGTCGTAGAGCGTGCAAATGTGCGGATGGTTCAGCGCCGCCACGGCGCGCGCTTCGCGCTCAAACCGGGCGTTGAACCGCGCCTCGGAGACTTTGATGGCGACCGTGCGGTTGAGGCGCGTGTCGAGGGCCTGGTAGACCGTGCCCATCCCGCCCGCGCCGATGACGCCCACGATCTGATAGGGGCCTAACTGCAAAGGATGATTGAGCAGACCGCTTTCGGTCTGGTCGAGGAGAGAGCCGACCTGGCGCCGGAGTTCTTCGTCGTCGCGACAGGACTGTCGCAGGAACGCATCCCGTGCCGGTTCCTCCCGTTCGAGAGCGGAGTGTAAAGCTGCTCGACCTGCAGCCAGCGGTCCGGGCGCATGAGCGAACTCCGCGCTCATTGTAACGCCCGGCGACCGGAAAATCAGGCCCGGAAGTATAATTGACCTGAAGTCTTGTGCCGTCCTGTTCGGTGGAAATATCCCGGCTGCTGCGCGCCTGGGGTGACGGCGACCAGGCCGCTCTCAACCAACTGACGCCGCTGGTCTATACCGAACTGCACCACATCGCCCACCGCCACATGCGCCAGCAGCTACTCGGGCAGACGCTCCAGACCACGGCGCTGGTCAACGAAGCCTATCTTCGCCTGGTGAATGTCGAGGGTGTCCGATGGCAGGATCGCACGCACTTCTTTGCCGTTTCGGCGCAGATCATGCGGCGCATCCTGGTGGATTCCGCCCGGGCGCACGTCGCGGACAAGCGCGGCGGGCGCTTGCCGCACGTCCACGACCGGAAGCTGGCGGAAGCCTGGCTGACCCGCGAGCTATCCCGGCGGTGATGGGCGAGTCTACGGATTCGTGCCGCCGGGGAGAGCCTGCACGAACTCGTTGGAGAACGAGACCTCGGTCCAGCGCTCGGGCATGTGGGTGTCGTAGGCGCCGTGCGGGGTCCAGACCCAGGCGGGATGCGGGTTGATCTCCACGCCGGCCGATTCCAGCTTTTCGAAGCGGCCGAAGAAGATCTTCCAGATGTCGCCTTCCCGCGGCGGCAGCGGGCGCTCGTTGGCCAGCCACTTCATGCCGGCCCAGGGGAATGCGAGTTCTACCGTCCATCCGCGATCCACGACGGAACGCTGGTTGATCCGCCCGTCCACCCGCGTTGCCGAGCGCAGGCCTGGGAAATCCCAATCCAGGAAGGCCCACCGGTTGCCACGCGGGTGAGTGCCTCGCCAGAACGTCGCGGCGTTCCGGTCGTAGTTTCCGCCGAAGGTCAGCGCCTTTCGGGAGAGCACGTCGAACTCGCGCAGATCGAAGCGGCGGCCCGGCCCGAAGGAGTCCTGCCACACGAAGAACACTTCGTAAACCGTGCCCAGCGCATTGATCTCGAACTCGTAGTAGCAGTCGCCGCCGTCGATGAACACCTCGACGTCGTTCTCGTTGAAGATCAGGGAGTCGCGCTCGGTGAGGCGCGCCTCGACAAAGGGCTCCTCGATCCAAAACGCCACGTAGAGGTGCTCGTCGTCCCACAACGCGGCGGCGCGCGTATCGAAAAAGCCGGGATCGCCGGTAACCATATCGACGAAGCGCGGGGAGCGGGGAGCCAGCCGCCAGGCGCTCTTCTCCAGGTTGCCATCCACCGCGATGGGGTCGCGCGTCCGCAGGCAGCGGTAGGGAACGCCGTCAGTCGCCATGGCTTCATGATAGCGTCGGGATTCCGGTGGGCGAACCCACGGGCAAGCCAAAGCATGCCCCACCTGTTACAGTAGACCAGAATGCGCTGGTTGCTTCTGCTGGCGGCGTTGCCGGTTCCGGCCGCCGCGCAGTTCACACTGTACAGTTGTGGCGTGACCTCGAAAGACTATGTCGTGGGGGCCAAACTGCCGCCCAGCGGCATCTTCATGAAGCCGGGCTCGGGCGAGTGGAGGCACGCCGGCTTCAATCATCCGCTGGTGTCGGCGCTGGATTACGATCCGGCGGAGCCAACGGTGCTCTACGTTGCGGCGGGCAACGGGTTGCTGCGCGTGTCGGAGCGCGGAGAGCGCTGGAAGATCCTGACCGGCAGCGAGGTCACCGAACTGCAGGACGTGGCGGTGGACCCCAACGCTCCCGGCACGATCTATTTCAGCCACACGGCGGGCATCCGGGTGAGTCACGATGGGGGCGCCACGTGGCAGGATGCCAACTCCGGCTTGCGACGGAAATACACGGCGGCGATTCGCGTGGACCGGCGGCGCAGCGGCGTCCTGGTGGCCGGCAACGAAGAAGGGATCTTCCGCAGCGAGGACGGAGGCAGGTCGTGGCGCCTGGCCGGCGCGGCGGGAATTCAGGCGCTCCACATCGAGCAGTCGCCGCACGACGCGTGCTACTGGCTGGCCGCCACCGAGGGCGGCGGGCTGTTCGCGTCCACGGACTGCGGCGTCACGTTCGAGAGCAACGGGAACCTGGGGGTGGGCAGGAACCTGTACGACGTCGCCTTCGACCCGGCCAACGCGGACCGCATCGCGGCGGCCGGATGGGGAGTGGGGGTGGCCGTTTCGGAGGACCGCGGCAAGACGTGGCAACCACGCAACGGGGGGCTCCCGGGGCAGGCCGTGTGGAGCGTGGCGTTCGATCCCGCCAAGCCGGGCCGCATGTACGCCAGCGTGCACGAGGAGGCGGTATTCATGTCGCCCGATTACGGCCGCACGTGGACCAGGGACGGACTGGAAGGCAGCGCGATTTTCCGCATGAGATTCGTGCCGGAGGCGCCGGCGCGATGACCCGCCTGCTGTGGTCGTGCTGCCTGCTGGCGCTGCCGCTGAGCGCGGGGACTCCGGAGTTCGACCAGCGGGTGCGCTCGGTGATCGAAGTGTACGCCCACCCGAAGGACCCCAGCCAGATGGGCTACGCCAACATCGCGGCGAAACTGCGCCTCGGCGAAGACGCCGCGCTGTGCTCGCGCCGCCTGGAGGAACTGCTGGCGGCCGGACCTTCGGGCGACATGTTCTGGATGTACCCGGTGACGGCCATCGCCTACCTGGACCGCGGCCAACTGTCGCAGTCCGCCAGGGACGCGCTGCGGCGCTCCTTCCGGACGTACATGCCCTACCGGGGCGACACCGAGAACCACTGGCTGCTGTACTACACCTCGCTTTACCTGATGGCGCAACTGTGGCCGGACGAAGACGGAGCGCAGTGGTACACGGGGAAATCGTCGGCCGAGAATCTGCGCGAGGCGGCGGGGTGGATCGACTCGTGGGTGCGGCTCACCACCACGCGCGGGCAAGGCGAATACGACAGCCCGCATTACATGGGCCTGTATTTTCTCTCGGTGTCGTACCTGGCGGAGTGGGCGAAGGACCCGGCGATGAAGAAGCGGGCGGCGATGATGCTGGACTACCTGATCGCCGATTACGCAGCGGAGAACCTGGACGGCATTTTCGTGGGCGCTCACTCGCGGGTGTACGACCATCCGGCGCTGGAGAAGTGGCAGAACGTATCGAGCGATTTCGGCTGGGTGCTGTTCGGCCTGGGGCGGCCCATGGATCCGCCGGACGGGTACGTGATCTTTTACCTGCTGGCCAGCGCGTATGAACCGCCGGAGATCCTGAAGCGCATCGCCACCGACCGCACGCAGCCTTACACGCACTACGAACGCAAGCGGACCCGCAACCGGTGGCGCTTTTTCGACGACCTGCACGGGCCGGTGTACAAAACCACATTCGTGCGGCGCGAGTACGCGGTGGGGTCCGACCAGGGGGGCACGCTGCAACCCATCCAGGAACACTCGTGGGACGTGACCTGGAACGTTGCCGACGCGCGCGGCGTCGAGAACACGCTGTTCACGCTGCATCCGTATTCTTCGCTGCGCGAGCTGGAGACGTACTTCACGTTTCCGCCGGATATCGCGATTTCGGGCGTGGTGAGCTCGAAGAAGAGCTACGATTCGCCGGACAAGCTGGTGGGCGGGTCGCCCTACGAAAAGATTTTTCAGGACCAGGACAGCGTCATCGTGCTGTACGACATTCCGCGGGGCACGCGTTTTCCGCACGTCAACGGATTCTTCTCCAAGGACCTGGCCGAAGTGCGGGAAGACGCATCGGGCTGGATCTTCGCGCGCGGCGGTGATGCGTTGATCGCCTGCCGTCCCCTGCAGCCGTATTCGTGGAAGCCGATCGAGGGCGGCGGCCGGCGGCTGTTCAGCCCTTACCTGAAGAACGGGATGGTGGTGCAGGTGGCGGCGCGTTCGGAGTTCGGCGGCCTGGAGGCGTTCCGCAAGGCGATCCTGGCCCTGCCGCTGGAGTTCAAGACGGAGCCCACGCCCTCGGTGACGTTTCGATCGCTGCGCGGCAGGCAACTGGAGTTCACCTACGGGCAGGTTCCGCGGGTGAACGGCGCCCTGTTGGACTACGACCACTGGCCGCTATTCGGCGGGCCGTTCGTGGAAGCCGCGGTGGACTCCGGGCAGCTCACCCTGAAGTACGGCACGATGCGCCGCACGCTGGACTTTCGCCGGCTGACGGTGACGGACACGCAGTGACCGGGGGGGCGCTGCGCGTTTAAAATCTCACAACTAAAACTTGACATGTACGTCAACTTTGTGTAAATTCTATTTCCATGGTGTGCCGCGACCGAGGGGGGATGCCATGGCGATAGCAGCGAGAACGGAAAATCCGAACGGCTGCCGTGCGGCGGCGTGGCACGATACGAAACGTTACGCCTGGCTGCTAGGCCTGGCTATCCCGATGCTTCCACTCCTTGCGGGGAGCCTTGTGAAGGCGACTGGCTGGAGCCTGTTTTGGTGGTTCGGCCCTATCTTTATATTCGGCATTGTGCCGGCGCTTGACACGCTCATCGGCAAGGACTCCGGGAACCCGCCGGACAGTGTCATCGACAGCCTGGAACGCGACCGTTATTACCGCTGGTGCGTCTATCTCTTCTTACCGCTGCAACTCGCCTCGCTCGTGTGGGCATGCGCAAAGTGGAGCAGTGGCACGCTATCCGCGATCGATTCCTTCGGATTTGCAGTGACGCTCGGCGTTGTCGGCGGAGTCGGAATCAATGCAGCTCATGAACTCGGCCACAAATCCGAAAGAGCAGAGCGTTGGTTGTCTAAGGTCACCCTCGCCCAAACGGCCTATGGTCATTTCTTTGTCGAGCACAACCGAGGCCACCATGTACGCGTCGCCACGCCGGAAGACCCAGCCTCCTCGCGCCTGGGCGAAAGCTTCTGGGCGTTCCTGCCACGGACGGTCGCGGGTTCGCTGGCAAGCGCGTGGGAGATCGAGAGGAGCCGTCTCCAGCGCAAAGGCAAGCCGGCGCTGTGCATACAAAACGACGCGATCAACGCGTGGGCGATGACCGCGGCGCTGTTCGGCGCGCTGCTGGGCATTTTCGGACTTTCGATCCTGCCGTGGCTGCTCATCCAGGCTGTGGTGGGCTTCAGCCTGCTGGAGGTTGTGAATTACCTCGAGCACTACGGACTGGCGCGCCAAAAGCGTCCGGACGGCCGCTACGAGCCCTGCGCTCCACGGCACTCGTGGAACGCCAACAATGTAGCCTCGAACGTGCTGCTCTATCATCTGCAGCGCCACTCGGACCACCACGCCTACCCATCCCGCCGCTATCAGGCGTTGCGCAGCTTCGAGGAGGCGCCGGAGCTGCCCTCGGGCTACGGAACCATGGCGGTGATCGCGCTCATCACACCCCTGTGGCGCCGCGTGATGGATCCGAAAGTGATTGCGCATTACGGCGGGGACCTGTCGCTTGCCAACGTGCACCCGCCGAAGCGCAAGAAGTACGGGTTGCAGCAGGGCGAACGCTGTGCCGGTTCTTGATCGCCGGGCGCGTTGGGCGATATCATCAGACTGAATCGCGACGATTCGGAGCGATGAAGACTTCCCCCCCGCGGAAATATCGCGCCTCAGAGAAGAGAAAAGTCACAAAACAGCAGAATCGCGCCGCCATTGAAGCAGCCGCTTGGGACGTCTTCTGCACGATCGGCATGGACGCCGCGAACATACGCGATATCGTGAATCGAAGCGGCGTTTCCCCGGGGACCTTCTACAACTATTTCCGCACCAAGGAGGCCATCTTCAGGGTGCTGTCGCAGGATCTGCTGGAGAGGATCCGGAGCGAGGGGCGAGAGGCGCGCGCCAAGGCGACGAGCGCGGAAGAGCTTGTGTCGCTCGGCTACGAGTCTTATCTTAACCTGTTGCAATCGATCGACGGGGCATTGGATTTCATCGATCGAAACCAGCACCATATCCGTTCGCAACTCTATCCTTCTTCGGCGATGAGTGGACTTACGGCGGATTTAGAACAGGATCTTCGGCGCTTTGTTCCGCCCGCGGCCATGTCGCAACAGGACCGGGCGCTGGTCTCTTCGATCATAATCGCGGCGGGCGCGGAAGCCGTTTTCCATGTGGGCCGGAAACCGCGGATCAGCATGAAATACCTGCGCGAATTCCTCACGAAATTCATGATGAAGGGATTGGGCGAGTGGCAGCCGGGAGAAGCGAATGCCGCGCGGCGGCATTCAGCCGGGAAGGACAACTCGAAAAAAGGCAATTGAAGGATGCCTTTGCCAGACTCGTGGATGACGATGGGCAACAGTCTCACCGATGTTCTGCGGACACTGCGAGCGCACGAGGACGATCTGCGCCGAATGGGCGTGTCTCACGCCGCCGTCTTCGGCTCAGTCGCGCGAGGGGAGGCCACAACGGCCAGCGATATCGACGTGCTGGTGGAACTGGATCGGGAGCGGCCGATCGGGATCTTCGAGTATGCGAGGCTGAAGCTCTACATCGGCGACTTGTTAGGCGGCGCGAGCGACGTCGTCAACCGAAAAACCCTGAAGCCTCTTCTCCGCGGAAACATCCTACGCGAAGCCGTCGATGCCTTCTAAGAATCCCGCTCAACGGTTGCATGACATCGTGGACAACATCGTACGGCGGAATCCGCCGCGCGGATGGGTGAACCCGTCAGCTCGGATGATCCCGGCCGCTGCTAATGCTTCGCGGTGGAGGCTGGTTTCAGCGCGGTGAGAAGTAGTTGTCCGTTGGGGCTGCCGAGGCCGGTGCAAGGGTCCCATCCCGGGCCGGCGGTGTAGGCGCCGTTGTTGCCGGAGGTGATGTCGTGGAGCGCTTTGGCGGCCACCGTGCCCGCGTAGAGCGCGTTGTTTACGAACCCGAGCGGCTTGCCGTATTGCTGGTTCAACAACGCAATCAACGCCGCCCAGAGCGGCGCGACGCAGCTCGTACCGCCGAATACTGCGTTGCGCCCATCCACCAGAACCTGGTACCCGGTGGCGGGATCGGCGTCGCCCGAGATGTCCGGAACACCGCGGCCCTTGAACTTGCCCGGATTCACGGAAACCGGAACCTTGGCGCTGGCTTGATATGCTGGCAACGGGAAGGTCTCACTGACCCCGCCGCCCGAGGCGCCGTTTGCGCCCTCGTTCCACACGACCTCTTTCGTGATCTTGCCGGCGGAGGATTCCAGACGCGTGCCCCCACAGGCAAGCACATGCGGGCTGGAAGCGGGAAAGTCCACGTGCGCCAGTCCGTCGGTGACCCCGTCGGAGGAGCCGTCGTCTCCGGACGCACAGCATATCGTCACGCCGAGCAGCGTGGCGTCGGCGAAGGCTTGATCATAGGCGGCCAGCGCCTGAGCGGTCCACGTGGACTCGGGGCCGCCCCAACTGATGGACACCACCGACGGCTTGCGCACGTTGTCGTGGACCGCGGTGGTGATGGCGTCCAGGAATCCCTGATCGGTGTTGGGCCCGAAGTAGACGGCGATTCGGGCTTTGGGCGCAATGGCGCCGACGACCTCGATGTCGAGCAGCACTTCGCCATCGGCGCTGTTAGGATCGCCAACGGGCTGATTCACCGCGCCGTCAACGGAGACAGCCGTCACCGTGGGACTTGGCTTGATGCCGAGCCTGGTGAAATACGAGGTCAAGTCGGAGTTGCGGTATCCGCCGCCCAATTCGATGATGGCCACCGTTTGTCCCGATCCGGTGGCGGCCGCGGGGTAGTTGTACAGTTTGGCGACAGCGATTGGAGTATAGGAAGTGTCGCCTGCCGCCTTGGGCCCCACGCCGGCAACCGAACGCCGCAAGCGCGCCTTGGACTGCGCGCGTTCATCCAGCCCGAACACGCCAACCACTATGTCCGCGAGATCGGTGGGCAGGGACAGGGGCCCGGTGCGGCCGCGGAAAACCCCTTCGGGCGCCTGGAACAGGCGAAGCTGGGTTCCGAACGCCTCGTTCATGTTGGCGATGGTCCCGGAGAGGATCACGGTTCGCCGCGCCGGAGCTATCTCGACGACGGTGAGGTCATTGTCCTCGGCGAACTGCTCGACGAGTTCCACGTCGGCGGGATCGGCGCCGTAGTACCGCTCGAATTCTTCGCGCTTTACCGGCCGAGAGCGCGGGGGCCGTTTTAGCGCGCGGCGCCGCAAAACGAGCGTCACGGCGATCTGCTGGTTTGGATCCGGGCTGCCAACGGCGGTGGAATTCGGGATTTGCTGGCGCTCACTACCGCGGACTGCGGTTCGTTCATCGGCCATAGGACACCCCCTCTGGTGGTGAGATTAGAATAGCACCCCGGATATTCGCGCGGCCGATGGGCCATGCGAGAACGGGGGGCAGGGCCTCCGCTCAGCCGAGTTCGAGAATCTGACGAAGTCCATCTTCGACCGTCGCCAGATCTTCAGGCGAGATCGCACCCATGGCCCGATCCAGGCGCTCTTTTGGCGACGGCTCGGATTTGATCCAGGACAGCGACACCTCGCCGGCCGCCACAAACGACAGGTACCAGCAGCGCGGCGCTTTGCGGAACTCGTCAGCGGTACAACGACCACAGTCCTGCGCCGTTCATTGACTACGTTCGCGGTGACCACGAGGCAAGGCCGCGTCTTGCGAATCTCTCAGCCGAGCGTAGAATCGAGTCGAACCCACCAAACCTCACCGCGACGGGGCATCGGTCCACGTCTCGGTTATCTCGTCGGGCAAAGCGTCGAATTCGTCTTCCACTCGGGCCACCTCCGCATCCTGATTCGCCAACTCACAGGCGCGGATGAGTTGTCGCTCCCGCTCGGCGAGTTTCTCGGCCAAGGCAGCAGCCAGGTAACGAGATCGGTCGCGAGCCGGGACGCGATGGATGAACTGCGCCGCTAAGTCCTCCGGGAGCGCGAAGGTCATCTTTCGAGATGCCATAGAGCCATACTGCCATATTGAAGGCGACAATCGTATGGCTTCAGGCAATCTCCACGTCCCAGCCCAGGCCGGGGCGATCGGAGGGGCGGGCGTAGATGCCTTCGGGGCCGCGCGTGATGTGGTTGTCTTCCTCCCAGCGGCGATACACTTCATCCGGACCGCCGGGCGCCGGCAGGAATAACTCGGCCCAGGGGCTGTTGGTGGTCGCCATGATGAAGTGAATCGGCTCGAAGTCGCCGCCGCCGTGGGGAATCACGGGAAGGTCGTAGGCGGCCGCCAGGCTGGCAATCCGGCGCAGCTCCGTGAATCCGCCGCACCAGTGCACGTCGGGCTGCCAGATGGATGCGGAGCGGTGCTCCAGCAACTGGCGGAAGCCGTAGCGCGTGTACTCGTGCTCGCCGGTGGCGATGCGGGTAGACTTGATCTCGGCATTCAGCCGGCCGAATCCCTCGTAGTCGTGCGGCTGGAGGCACTCTTCCATCCAGTAGACGCGATAGGGCGCCACCATCTCGGCCATTTCCAGGGTGTACGGCACGGTCCAGGACATCCAGCAATCCAGCATGATGTCGCCATCCGGGCCCAGGGCTTCCCGCGTGCGCTTCACCAGCTCGGCATTCTGGCGCATGCCCTCGCGGCCGTCGGCTGGCCCGTACGGGATGGCGAGCTTCAGCCTGTGGAAGCCGAACTTGATGTGCTGCTCCACGTCGTTGCCGGTGCAGTAGGCGGGAATGCGCGGCTTGGTTTCGCCGCCGAGCAGTTTGTAGACCGGCAGTTGAAGGGCGTTGCCGACCAGGTCCCAGAGCGCGATGTCCACGCCGCTGATGGCGTAGGTGACCAGTCCGCCGCGGCCGTAGTACATGCTGGAGCGCCAGAGGATGTCCCAGATGCGCTCCACGTTGAAGGGATCCTCGCCCACCAGGAGCTTGGTGAAATGCTGCTCCACGACCGTGCCGCCGCCGGTTCCGCCGTTGCCCAGTCCTTTCACTCCCTTGTCGGTGGAGATTTCGACGGTGAATCCGCCGAGCTTTCCGGGGTCCGGCTGGAATAAGGAGCGCCGCGCCTTGTACTCGGGATAGATGGACATGGGGTTGGCGACTTCCACGCCGCCGGTGGACCAGGAGCCCGGCGCGGGCGTGTAACGCGGCACCGGATTCCGGGGACGGGTGCGCACCAGGCGTACGCCGGTGATCTTGAGCTTGCTCTTTTCCGCCTGAAAAGGGAGGGCAGGCAGCGCCACGGATGCCAGCCCCAAACGCAGAAAATTCCGCCGATTCATGATGGGCCCTCAGCCCAGCGAGCCGTCGAGATGCCGACCGGCGCGGCCCGTTTGGGTATTCTTCTTCCAGTTTTCGAGTTGCGGGCCGGCCACTCGCGCGCCGCGGCGGCGAAGGTCAGCCATTTCGGTTTCGGCCATCGGTTTGAACCGCTGGGCGATGCGCACGTCGTCTTCGATCTGGCCGATGGTAGTGCACCCCAGCGCCAAGCAGGTGATGGGCAGGCTCAGGACATAGTTCAGGCACTCGCGCAACGCGAAGTTGGAAAGCAGGGCGGCATTGGCGGTCCCCTTGATGGCCTGAATCCCCATGCCGCGTTCCACGGCGACCGGCAGCACATTCTTCTCGAAGCTGAGGTACGACGGGTCGGCCGGATTGAGAGGCATCAGGATGGTGTCGAACTTATCGTAGTGGTGGAGCATGGCCAGATGAACGTCGGGATCGTGGTGGCCGGTGAACCCGATGAAGCGGCACTTTCCGGCTTTTTTGGCCGCCTCGAAAGCCTCGATGGCCCCGCCCGGCGAGAAGATCTGCTGGACCTCCTCGAGCGACTGGACCTGGTGGATCTGCCAGAGATCCAGGTGATCGGTCTGGAGCGCGCGGAGCGATTTGGCCAGGTCCGCCTCGGCGCCCGCCCGCGTGCGCTCAGGCGATTTGCTGGTGAGGAAGATGTTCTTGCGGAAAGGGGGCAGCACGGCGCCATATGCCTCTTCGGACCGGCCGTTCCAGTAGATGCGGGCGCAATCGAAATAGGTGACGCCCAGTTCGTAAGCCCGCAATGTGATGGCCTTGGCGTCCTCGAAGCTGCACATCGGAAAACGCCCCCCGGCCTGTCCGATGATGGTCAGCTTCTCGCCCGTTTTCCCCAGCACGCGCTTGGGAAGATCGCTCCCAGTGGCAGCCTTCGCCACCTTGCCGGAGAGTGCGAATCCGGCGGCGGCGGAGGCAGACAAAAACGTTCTGCGTCGCATGATGTGTTTATACCGCGCGCGGGAGGCCCTGTCTACCGGGTGCGGATGGTGTTTTCGCCGGCGCGCTTCAATTGACCCTGGCGAGGTGGAGCAGCCAATCCTTGTATTGAAGGTTGCCCGGGTAGTCATCGGGGGCCTGGAAGACGCGCATGGCGCCGCCGTTGACGGTTCCGCTGCGCGCCTCTTTCGACAGGGTGAGGTCGATCCAGGTGAAGCGGAACTGGCCGGACGCCGCGGTGGATTTCAGATCGAGCTTCAGGCGGCCGCCGTAGCGCGCGAACACGAGGTACTCCTGCCCGGGAATCGCGGCGGCGAGCGGTTGGGGGTATTCGAGAACCAGCTCGGGATGCGGCTCGAGGTTCCACCATTCCATGCTCTTCAGAAATTTCGCCAGGAACCCGATGGACACGGCGCCGGGGAAGTCCAGGGTGTCCACGGTAAGGGGCGGCCTCGGCCAGGAGTCCCGGCGGGGGGTCAGCGAGGGATCGGGAATGTCGGCCCACCACTGGTGCCCGCCGCCGTAGGTGTGGCCGGCCGCGCCGGAGAGCATGGCCGACCAGGCGGCGAAGCGCACGTCCATGACGGGGGCGCTGCCCTCGGCGAACTCGTACCAGGTCTCGGTAATCAGCGTCGGTTTGGGCGGGGTGCGGGCGTAGTCCCACGAGATGATCGTGGGCACCAGCTCGTTCCTCCATTTGCCATGCCCGGCCTGGCTGCCGTTGAAATCGAGCCAGGGCTCGTTGTGCAGGACGGAGCCGGTGGACCACTGCGCGGAGTCGCCCATGTCGCCGGCCGACCAGCCGGGAGGCGTGTTGTGCACCCCTATGGCGTGGCCAAACGGGTCCTCCTGGCGGATCCGCGCGCCCAGGTCCTTCCAGAACGGCAGACCCAGGCCGCCATAATCGTACATGTTGTACTCGCCGCCGACGTTCCAGATGACGTTGTAGGCGGCCAGTCGATGGACCACGTAGCGGGTCCAGCGGCGCATCTTTTCCGGGCCGGCGGTCTGCACCAGGTTATTGGCGCTCCACCAGGGCATGATCCAGAGGGTGATACCTTTGCTGTTGGCGTAGGCGATGAAGCGCTCGGCATCGTGGATGGCCTCGAGATCCAGCGTGCTGAAATCGCGGCCCGCCAGGCGCACTGCACTGTTCGCGCCGAACATCATCTGGCCGACGGTGAAACCGCGGGCCGAGCGGTCGTCGATCACCTGCCTGGCGCGCTCGAAGGGGATTCCGCGCCTGGCCCACGGCCACCAGGTGTCGCCGATCCAGAGAAACGGCGTGCCGTCGGTGTACTCGAAGTACCTTCCCGGGCGGGGGCCGCTTTTGGCGACCCGGACGAACCCGTGGCGGGCGGGATTGGCGGCCTTCTCGGCGTCGCTCCAGGCGGTGCACTCGAATCTGCCGCTGACGCCCTGGAGTCCCGGATCGGCGGAGGAAGCGGACCAGGACCACTCGCCCGGCGCCGGCGGCGCGAAGCGGGCTTTCCAGGTCTGGCCTCCATCCCAGAAGCCGGCGACGGCATAGCGTTTTCCGCGCGCCTCGCCGGTCAGGCCGGTGAAGGCGACCGTGACGTAGGGCTTGCCGCCGTCGGGCAGGGCCTCCACGTAGGGGTTGGCGAAGGCCGTTTTGGCGGTCATCTCGACTTCGAACGGCTGCCATGGTCCGGCCGTTCGAGCGACCTGCGCGGCGGCAGGCGAGATCCAGATCGGAAGGCCGAACCAGACCACGAAGGCGATTCTCTTGATCACACGCTGTCCTTACCGCTAAGAGTACCTCCTCATCCGGGCGCTCCGCCCGTCGATAGCGTCTCGTCCCGCTTGCTGACGCGCGCGGCTCAGATTAGTTCAACAGCTCAATCCGAGGCCGGAGCGGCGGGGAACGCCGGCGGCGCCCGGCTTCTCGGCTCCCGATGACTTCATATAAGGTCCGCGGCTGCCATTCGGCAGAATCGTGTTGGTGTCCGTGCGGGCCTGTTGCAGTTGCTGGGCGGTGAGGTCGCGCACTCCCGCCAGGTTGGCGCCGCGAAAATCCGCCGCAAACAGCTTGGCGTCAGCCATTCGCGCATTCTTCAGGACGGCGTCGGAGAAGTCGCTGCCACCCAGGGAGGCTTCGCGGAAGTCCGCGCCGCTCAGATCCGCGTTGGCCAGGCGGACCCCCTGCATCGCAGCCTTGGTGAATCTGGCGTCAGGCAGGGTTGCCGAGGACAGATCGCAGTCACTCAGGCAGCCGCCCGTGAAGTTCATGGAACTGCCGCTCACGCCATACAGCCGGCAGCTTTGCGCGCGCACTCGAGGCAGTTGCACGCTCTCCATCTTGGCGTTCGAAAAATCGCACACCGCCAGCCTGGCGCCGTGGAACAAGGCTCCGTTCAAAAGGGCGCCCGCAAAGCGGGTGTCGTTGACCGCCGCATCCTGAAAACCGGCCGCCTCGAGCCGCGCTCCCTGGAAATTCGAGCCGTCGATTCTGGCTTCGCTGAAATGGGCGCCGGACAGGTGGCCGAGCAAGAACCGGACAAAACTCAACTGCGCCCCGGTGAAGTCGGCGCCGGTGAGTAGGGCTCCTCCCAAGTCCACCGAATTTACCACCGCGCCACGCAGGTCGGCCAACGACAGATCGGCGTCCAAGAGGGTCACGCAGTCGAAGCTCGCCCGGTTGAGATTGGCGTTCCGCAAGTCGACTTCGTTTAACGTGGCATCGGCCAACTGGCAGCGCCGGCCGCGAGCCGGATCCGCAGTCCACAAGATGTGCGCTCCCAGAATGTCCGACAGCGGACGGCCCTGGACCGTGATTTCGGATGCGTGCAGCATAGCATCTTCTCCTGCTCTTCTATATCGGCGGATCTACGCAAAACTTCACCCCTCCCCGGGGTGGTCGAGCCGGCCACCCGTGCGATGATGTTGAAATCTATGCCAACCGCACCGCACGTAGAGAAGCATTTCGAAGCCTCGGCAACCGTTCGCGACGTGGTCATCGGCATGTCGGACGGCCTGACGGTGCCGTTCGCCCTGGCCGCCGGGCTCACCGGGACGGCTGCCGCCACGGCCCACCTGGTGGTGATCGCGGGCTTCGCCGAAATCGCGGCGGGATCCATCGCCATGGGGCTGGGCGGTTATCTGGCCGCGCGCACGGACCGCGATCATTACGTTTCGGAGCGCCAGCGGGAAATTCGCGAGACGGTCGAGCTTCCCGATAAGGAGCGCGACGAAGTGGCCGACGTCTTCCGCGGCTACGGGATGTCCGAGGAGCAGATCGCACCGGTGGTGAGCGCCGTAACGGCGGACCAGCAGCGCTGGGTGGATTTCATGATGCGCTTCGAGCTGGGGTTCGAGGAGCCCGATCCGCAGCGGGCGCGCAACAGCGCCGCCACCATCGCGCTCTCCTACATTCTGGGCGGGCTGGTGCCGCTGGCGCCGTACATGCTGGTGGCGCGGCTCTTTACCGCGCTCGAATTCTCCGTGGCGACGACGCTCGTGGCGCTGTTTGTCTTCGGCTATTTCAAGGGCAGGATGACGGGCATCTCGCCCTGGCGCGGCGGATTGCAGACGACGGTCATCGGAGGGCTGGCCTCGGCCGCGGCATTCGGACTGGCGCGGTGGATCAGTTGACCGCGGGGCGGACCGCCGCGCGCGCTATGCTCAAAGCGTGCCGACCCTGCTTCGCGCCATTGCCCGGCAGCTCTGCCCCAGGTGCCGGACGGGCCCGATCTTCCGGGCGCCGCTGTGGCGCGGGTTCCTCTCGATGCACGAGCGCTGCCCGGTGTGCGGGCTGAAGTACGAGCGCGAGCCGGGCTACTTCCTGGGCGCCATGTACTTCAGCTATCTGCTGTCCATCCCGCCGTGCCTGGCTATCGTGCTGCTGATCTGGCGGCTGACGAAACTGCGGTTCGACATGGTGATGCTGTGCGCGTTCGTGGCGTACCTGCCGCTGGTTCCGGCCGTGACCCGCTGGGCGCGGGTGATCTGGATGTACGTGGACCGGCACTTCGATCCGGATTAGGGACAGGATCGCGCGGTCCCGCAGTGCCAATCCTCAGAAGATAAACTTCACCGCGAGTTGCACCACACGGTGGCCCTGCTTCTGCGTCACGTAGCCGAAGAGCGGAGTATTGAGAAGCCCGGTCGTGCCGCTGTAACCAAGACTCAGGTTGGAGCCATTGAAGGACCAAAGCGGGTGGTTCAGGAAGTTGTATGCGTTGGCCCGGAACTGCAGCTTCATCTTCTCCTTGATCGGGAAGTTCTTGAAAAGTCCCAGGTCGGAGTTGAAAAACGCCGGCCCGTAGATCACCGGCAAGGTAGCAGGCCCGTTCTGGCCGATCTGGGTGGGGATGGCGAAGCAGCTTGCGTTGATGTACTGATGGGGCGCGAGATTCGCCGTCGGATCGCAGGTGACCAGCGGGTGAAGCGCAATATTCGGCGTGCCCAGCAAGGATGTGTTGCTGACGTTGAACGTCGTGCCGGGAATCTTATAGCTGTTCAGGTTCAGGCCGAAACTGTTGCCTTGGATTCCGGTGAGGTTGGCTCCGCTCTGCACCTGCGTGATGCCTGAAAGCTGCCATCCGTTGACGAACCCGCCGGCTATCTTGTTCTTCGCGGGGTTACCCAACTCGAAGGAGTAAGCGACGTTGAAAAGGTGCGTGCGGTTGCTGGCCTGGACGCCGTAATTGTTTGCCAGGTTGAAAGAGTCATACGTGGGGCTGATGATCCCCAGCGCTTTGGCGAAGGAGTAATTCAAGCTGACCGTGTAACGGCCCCTGGTGCGTGCCCACGTGGCCTGCAGCGAATTGTAGTTGTCGTACAGGTTGTTAGTGGCCAGGTTGATATTGGAGTACGCCGTGATGGGACGGAAGTTGTTCGCGTTGAGGGAATTGGGATCGACACCGCCATTTTTCGACGACAGCATCGCGCCCAGCGGCACCAGATTGACATTGCTGCCCTGCCCGCCGGAAGTGTTGAGCAGGTTCGTGCTTTCGTTGCCGACATAAGCCACTTCGAGCAGGCTCGACCACGGCAGGCGTTGGGCGATGGTGAAACTGTAACTCCTGGTCAGCGGCTGCCTGTCGTCCTTGCTATCGACCGCGCCCGGAGAGAGCGCGGCGCTGGTGAAATTGAGTGTGTCCAGCTCCGACGCAATCAGAGGCGTGGCGTTGGACGAACCACCGACTACATAGGGCGAGGTGCCTACTCCTTGATTGTTGCTCAAGCTGATGGTCTGGACACCGGCGGCGACGTCCAGCCCGGTGGTGAACTGCCCCGAGTGGAAGTAATACATGCCCCACCCGCCGCGCAGAACCGTATTGCCGTTGCCGAAGAGGTCGTAAGCCACGCCGAATCGAGGCTGGTAGAACGCACCCCGGGTCGGGAATCCGCCCATCGGAACACTGGAGTTTCTTTTGTCCCAGATGAATCCGCAATACTGGGTGGGCGTGCAACTGGTGTTGTACTGGCTGGGATCGAAGATCGAGAACCCGTATCCGAGCCGGTCTATCCAAGGGGTGAAATGCGTAATGCGCATTCCGAGCTCCAGGGTAAGTTGCTTGTTCACTTTCCAGGAATCCTGCACGAAACCTTCATACGTGTTGTAGGAGATGTCGTTGACCCGGTTAAACGAATACTGGCTGAAGGAATTCAGGTTGCCGACCAGCATATCGGCATAGTCGTCCCCAAGGCTGTTGGAATTGCCGTTGCTGAAACTGAGAGTTCCGTTAGTGGCGTTGCTGGCCGGCTGGGCATTCCGGATGTACTCGTAGAAGATACCCGCTTTGAGGGTATGCCTGCCCCAAACTTTGGCGAAGGTATCGCTGAAGCTCGGCATCCACTTGTTGGCATAAAGACCCGCCGATGGGCCGCCCACCTCGAAGCCGCCATAGTTGTAGATTTTCGCGGCTTCCGAGCCGCCCTGCAGGTTCGGGATTTGAGCGACTCCGTTCTTGTAGAGGAGCTTGTAATTGAAACCGACCTTGGCTGGATCCACCTTCGACGGATCCTGGAACACATTCGGAAAACCGATGAAGGTGTAGGCGAAGACGAACTCATTGGTCATGGTCGGACTGAAAACGTGCGTCAGGGAAGCCGTTACCGAGTCGGAACGGTTCTTGCCCAGAACCTCGGTCGGGTAGGGAAGCTGTTGGGTGGTCGTGTTGGCCCACAATTGAACCGGGAACGGTTGGGTTTCCCGCTGCAGATTGTACCGGACAAACAGTTTGGTGTTATCGCTGATGTTGTAGTCTACGCGCGACATCCACTGAGTGTTGGGCTGACTGAAGGTCAGATCGGCAGTCCAGTTGTAGCCGCCGTCGGCGTTGGGATCGGAGTTCGGCTGCGGATAGAGTTTCATCATGGCCTGCATGTTGGGATCGATGGCCGAGGCCGGGATGATTCCACCGGGGTAAAGCCCGATGTTGCGCGAGTTGATCTGGCCCGGGGGCCCGCCGGAAGCGGTGATGTTGCCCAACTTCGCAGTTTCAGCAGGCGAAAAGTTGCCCTGGATCATTCCTGGCGTCGGGACTGTGGAGCGCAGCAGGCCGGTATCGAGAACCTGGTAGAAATACTCATATCCGGTGAAGAAGAACAGCTTGGTGCGGCTCTTGTTGAAGTTGGTGTGGGGGATGAACAACGGGCCGCCGATCGTGCCGCCGGGGTAGTAATATTTGTTCTGCGGCCGCGGCTGCGAGCTCACGTTGGAAAGCCAGTCGTTAGCATTCAGGACGTAGTTTCTGGCGTAAAAGAAGCCAGAGCCATGGAAATTGGTCCCGCCCGATTTCGCTACCGAGCTGATGACCGCCGGGCCCTTCTGGTTTTCGGCGCTGTAGTTCGACATGGTGATCTTGAACTCGGCGACCATGTCCGCGTTGGGATTGACCGGCGTGTCGCAATTGCAGCCGGGGTCGGAAACGTGCGCCCCGTCGGCCGTGATATCCAGCGTATTGCTGGGAAGCCCATTGTAGGCGTAGGCGTTGTTTAACGGGCTCTGGCTTCCGGCGTTGCCGTTGGCATTAATGCCGATGGTCGACCCGTTGTAGTTCGCGGAGTTCGAGCTTCCGTTCTGAATGCCGAACCCCGGCATGATCTTGATGTATTCGGCGGCGTTGCTTCCCACCTGGACGAAGTTGTCCAGTTGTTTGACGTTCAGGGTCGCGGATTTCTCGCCCGAATCGACGGTCGTGAGCAACTCCGGGGTGCCCGAAACCAGGACGGTCTCGCTCGTGCTGCCAACCTTCAGGCTGACATTCACATTATGCCTTTCGCCGCCGCCAAGGGCGATGCCAGTTTCCCTGTAGGTTTCGAAGCCCGCGATCTCGACCGTCAATTCGTATGTGCCAACGGGGACGGAGGCAAACGTGTAATAACCTTCCCTGTTGGTGACGGTCTCGCGGAGAGAACCAGACTGCTGGTCGCGCAGCCGGACCGTCGCCCCGGTCACGAGGGCCTGCGAGGGATCGGATACGACTCCGGTTAATGTCGCGTAAATGGATTGCGCCGGGAGGTTTGCGGCGATCGCGCAAAGCAATACGAATGCCGCGGGGAACTTTGTCGGACGGATCATCTAGGTCTCTCCTCTCCGTCTCCATGGAGACGGCCTGACTCGGACTTAGATTGGTGCTATGGCGATTTTCCACCCATTTGCCCCGCGATTCAAGGTCCAAATGAGAGATTCGAGAACTATTGTTCAGATTTCTACTGTGCAGACTCAGGCTTCCGCGAAGGCCTCAGCCGCGCGTCACCGGCTCCGCCACCGAGGCCGGCTCCTCCAGCAGGCGCGAGATCTTCGCGTACAGACGCCCGGTCAACTCCACGCGGTCGGAGAGCTCGAGGCCCTGGGTCGCAATCGGATCGCCGATCCGCACGGCGGCCGTGCCGGCGCGCAGGTGGATCGAGCCCATGGGCAGCAGCCGCCGCATCCCCACGATGGCGATGGGGACGGCCGGCACTCCCGCCTTGATGGCGATGTACGCCGCTCGCGCGCTCGAGCGGTCCACCGGAAGATGACCCGCGCGCCGCAGGTGCGTGCCCTGCGCGTTCGTGGCGTACCTGCCGCTGGGTCCGGCCGTGACCCGGTGGGCGCGGGTGATCTGGATGTACGTGGACCGGCACTTCGATCCGGATTAGGAACAATGCCGTTCGCGTATTGATTCAGGCGGAAATGCCGCACTTCGCCGATGGTATCATGGTGTGATACCATCCGAAGGTGGACAAGCACCGCCGGATCATTCAAGCGGTTTTTGAGAAGCAGGCGAACATCTCATGGCCGGATATCGAGAGCATGCTGATTCACCTGGGTGCGGAGGTGAGCGAAGGGAGGGGCTCCCGAGTGCGGGTTGCGCTAAACCGAGTTCGCGCCGTGTTCCATCGGCCGCATTCACAAAAAGAGACGGATCGGGGTGCCGTGGCAGCGGTGCGCCGATTTTTGATAGAGGCAGGAATCGAGGCAGAGGGGGCGAAGCACGATGACTTATAAGGGCTATGAAGGCCTGGCCGAATTCGATGAGGCCGCTGGAGTTTTCAGCGGCGAGGTGATCAACACGCGGGATGTGATCACCTTTCAGGGTGCGTCCGTAAAGGAACTGAGGAAGGCCTTCGAGGACTCCGTGGACGATTACCTGGAATTCTGCGCCAAGCGGAAGGAAGATCCGGAGAAACCATTCTCGGGTGCGTTGAGCCTGCGATTGCCACCCGAGATTCATCGCCGGATTGCCCTGGAAGCCAGGCGTCAAAGCAAGAGTCTGAACTCATACATCCTGGAGCGGCTGAAGCAGGCTTGAGCTTTCGCCAATTCGAGCGCAGGTTCATTCAGCAGCTTGAGGATTCGCAGAGTGCAGAAACCGATCAGCCGCGCGTCACCGGCTCCGCCACCGAGGCCGGCTCCTCCAGCAGGCGCGAGATCTCCGCGTACAGACGCTGCGTCAACTCCACGCGGTCGGAGAGCTCGAGGCCCTGGGTCGCAATCGGATCGCCGATCCGCACGGCGGCCGTGCCGGCGCGCAGGTGGATCGAGCCCATGGGCAGCAGCCGCCGCATCCCCACGATGGCAATGGGGACGGCCGGCACTCCCGCCTTGATGGCGATGTACGCCGCGCCCTCCTTGAACTGGCGCAGGCCTTTGGGCGACCGGCCGCCTTCCGGAAACAACAGCACCGAAACTCCGCGCGTGGCGATGATGCGGGCGCCTTCGGTCATGCTCTTGAGCGACGCGCGCGCGCTCGAGCGGTCCACCGGAAGATGGCCCGCGCGCCGCAGGTGCGTGCCCAGGAACGGAATCTTGTACAGGCCGGTCTTGGCGAAGAAGCGGAACTGGTGCGGCAGCCGCGAGAGCAGCGCGGGAATATCCATGTAGCTCGCATGGTTGGCGACGAACACGTAGGTGCCGCCGGAATCCAGCTTCTCCAGCCCTTCGGCGCGCACCCGGATGAAGCTCACGGCCAGCAGAAATTTCCCCCACGCGCGGGCCAGCTTATGCTGCGAGTTGCCGGTGGGATCGAAGAGCGAGGCGAGGATCGACAGGGTGCCCATGAAAATGGTCGCGAGCCCGATCAGCGGGGCCGAGAATAACAGGGACCGGAGAAAACTCATCGCTGGCCCCAATCATAGCAAGGGGTGAGCGGAGAGCAGGGCGCGCGCCTCCGCCACCAGGAACAACGAGCCGGTAATGAAAACGACGTCGCCGGGAGGCACGTCTTCTACCAGCGCCAGGGCGTCGCGCAGCGTGGCCGCGGTGCGCAGATCGGGATGATCGACGACATCGCGCATGGCCTCGGGCGCCAGCGCGCGCGATTGTTGCGGGGCGGTCACGATCACCTGCCGCGCGCGCGGAAACAGAATGGCGCCGATCTCGGCGACGGACTTGTCGCGCATCGTGCCGAAGATCAGTCGCACCGGGCGCTCGGAATAGAAGCGGTCGATATACCGCGCCAGCGCGCGGGCGCCCGCGGGATTGTGCGCGCCATCGAGGATGATCTCGGGCCGCTCCCAGACGCGCTCCAGCCTCCCGGGCCACTCGGTTCGCGCAAGGCCACCCTCGATGGCCGCATCGGGCACGCCGAGGCTGGCCAGCGCCGCCACCGCGGTGACGGCATTCTCCACCTGATGCTCGCCGGCCAGAGGGCAGTGAATGCGCAGATCGCGCGGGCCCGCGAGATGGAACCGGCTGCCGCGGGCGTCGAGCTCCAGATCGCTCACCGGCCAGTCCGCGGTGCGGGCCACGGAAATCCCCAACCCGGACGCGCGGCCCTCCAGCACGCCGGCCGCTTCCGGACGCTGGCGCGCGAACACCGCGGGCACCCCGGGCTTGAGGATGCCCGCCTTTTCGCCGGCAATGGCCTCGAGGCTCCGGCCGAGCAGCGCTTCGTGATCGAAATCCACGGGCGTGATGACGCACAACGCCGGATCCACCACGTTGGTGGCATCGAGCCGCCCTCCCAGCCCCACTTCGAGCACCACGATCTGCACGGGCTCCTCGTGAAACACCAGCAGGCCCATGGCCGTCACCGTTTCGAAGTACGTGGTGTGCAGATCGATCCCGCTCGCGGCCAGCAGGCTCTCCACCACGGCGTGTACACGATCGAAGGCCTCGGCGAACCGTTGGGCCGAAATCGGCCGGCCGGCGATGCGGATGCGCTCGGTGGGCTCGGCCAGGTGCGGCGAGGTGAACAGGCCCGTACGCAGGCCGGCAGCGCGCAAGCCCGATTCGATCATCGCGCAGGTGGAGCCCTTCCCGTTGGTGCCGGCCACGTGCACGATCGGCAGGCGGTCCTGCGGGCGGCCCAGCGCATCGAGCACCACGCGGATCCGCTCCAATCCGAGCTTGGCGGTTTTAATCTCGTTGCCGAGCGCGTACAGGAAGTGAACCGAATCGGGGTAGTTCACTTAATCCACGAAGAATTTCAGCGCCGTGGAGATGTACTGCTTGAGCTCGAGGCGCGGAACCACGGCGTCCAGCATGCCGTGCTTCAGCAGGAATTCGGCGCGCTGGAATCCCTCGGGCAGCTTCTGCCGGATGGTCTGCTCGATGACGCGCGGGCCGGCGAAACCGATGAGCGCTCCGGGCTCGGCGATGTTCAGATCGCCCAGCATGGCGTAACTGGCTGTGACTCCGCCGGTCGTCGGATCGGTGAGCACGCTGATGTAGGGCAGGCGCACCTCGTCGAGCCGCATCAGCGTGGCGGAGATCTTGGCCATCTGCATCAGGCTGACCGCGCCCTCCTGCATGCGGGCGCCACCGGACGCCGAGACGATTACCAGTGGGGTGCGGCGTTCCATGGCGCGGTCGATGGATCGCGCGATTTTTTCGCCCACGACGCAGCCCATGCTGCCGCCGATGAAGCGCGGCTCCATGGAGCAGATCTGGATGAGGCGGCCGTCCAGGCGTCCTTCGGCGGCGATTATCGCATCGGAGAGATTGGTGGCCTGGTGCATGGCCCGCAGCCGTTCGCTGTAGGGCTTGTTGTCGATGAAGCCGAGCGGGTCGGAGGAGGTAAGGTCGCTGTCGAACTGTTCGTATTTCGCGTCGTCCAGCAGCATCCTGAGGCGCGACACAGCGTCCATGCGGCCGTGGAAGCCGCACTTGGGGCACACGCTCCAGTTGGCTTCCAGCTCTTTTTTCCAGGTGATCTGGCGGCAGCCCTCGCACTTTTGCCACAGGCCTTCGGTGCGCACGCGCCGCTCGCCGTTGTCCAGCTTCGGAAGTTTTTCCTCCGGAGGTTTGTCTCGCCTAAACCATGACATCCATCGAACTACGTTAGCGCGGGTAGGGATGGCCCCGCAACGTTGCGAATGCCCGATAGATCTGCTCGGCGAGCATGACGCGGGCCAGTTCGTGCGGAAAGGTCATGGCGGAAAGCGAAAGCAGCAGGTCGGCGCGGGCCGCCCAACCGGCGGGCAATCCATCGTGGCCGCCCACCAGGAACACCAGGTCGCGCGCCTCCATTTCGGCCCGCGAGACCAGCGCGGCGAAGGCGCCGGAGTCCACGGGCCTGCCGGCGGGATCCAGAAAAACCAGGCGCGCGGTAGGGTGCTTGGCGCGCAGATCGACGCGCTCGGGGCGGATTTCGCGCATCTCGACTGGCGAGAAGCGCGCGGCGCGGCGCACGAAGTCTTCGGCCAGGCCATTGGCGTGAGCGTCCCTGGCGCGGCCGATGAAATACAGGAAGATCTTCACGCCCCCGGGATCTCGACCTTTTTGGCGCTGCGCCAGAGCCGCTCCAGGCCGTAATACTCGCGCGCTTTGGACGAAAAGATGTGCACCAGCAGATCGCCGTAATCGGCCAGCACCCATTCCGCCTGGCTGTATCCTTCGACGCTGATGGGCAGCTCGCCCGAATGGTGTTTCACCTGCAGATTCACTTCGTCGCTGATGGCCTGGATCTGGCGCTGGTTCGCGCCGGTGCAGATGACGAAGAAGTCCGCAAACGAAGTGATGCCGGTGAGGTCCAGCACCTGGATGTCGGTGGCCTTCTTGGACTCCGCGGCGCGGACGGCTACGAGCCAGGTTGGGGCCGCGGCCTGGCTGGTGGTGGTCTGCTCGAGATCGGGTTGCCTCAGAACACGCTCCTGTCCGTATCGTACTACGGCTATCGCAATTCGCGGATCACGGCGCCGGTGAATTCCGTGGTGGAGGCCTTCCCGCCCACGTCGCCGGTGAGATGCTCCGCGGCGGCGTAGACCTGGCAGATGGCATTCTGCAGCCGCGCCGACGCCTCGCGCTCGCCCAAATGCGCGAGCATCAGCACGGCCGATTGCATGAGCGCCGTGGGATTCGCCAGCCCTTTGCCCGCGATGTCCGGGGCGGTCCCGTGGACCGCCTCGAAGATGGCGTGATGGTCGCCGATATTGGCGCCGGGCACGATCCCCAGGCCGCCCACCAGCCCCGCGGCGAGGTCGGAAATAATATCGCCGTACAGGTTGGGCATCACCAGCAGGTCGAACGTCTCGGGCCGCATCACGAGCTGCATGCAGGCGTTGTCCACGATCAGCTCGTTGTACTGAATCTCGGGAAACAGCGCCGCCGTCTCCCGGCAGCACTTCAGAAACAGGCCGTCGCTCAACTTCATGATGTTGGCCTTGTGGATGGCGGTCACCTTGCATCGGCCCTCGCGCCGCGCGTATTCGAAGCTGGCGCGCGCGATGCGCAGGGAGGCGTTGCGGGTGATGATCTTCAGGCTCTCCACCACGCCGGGAACGACCTCGTGCTCCAGGCCGGAATACAGGTCTTCGGTGTTCTCGCGAAAAATCGCCATGTCGAGCGGCAGGTCGCGGAATCGCGTTTTCAGGCCCGGCAGCATGCGAATGGGGCGGAAGTTCACATACAGTCCCAGCTTTTTGCGGAGCGCCACATTGATGCTCTGGTGCCCGCCGCCGATGGGCGTAGTGGTGGGCCCCTTGAGCCCCACACGCGTGGCTTCGAGCGAGCCGAACACATCGTCGGGTATCAACTGGCCCTGTTCGGCCAGCGCGCGCGCCCCGGCCTCCACGCGCTCCCACTCGATCGCCACGCCGGTGGCGCCCACCGCGCGCACGGTCGCCTCCGCGACTTCGGGTCCGATCCCGTCGCCCGGGATGAGCGTAACCAGGTGAGCCATGACAGCTATTATAGGATTGGGGCGGAAAGTGATACCCGACTGGGCAGTCGAGCGGCGCCAGATGGTCGACAAGCAGCTCCGGCGCCGCGGCATCCGCGACGAGCGGGTGTTGCGCGCCATGCTCGAAATCCCGCGCGAGGAGTTTGTGCCGCCCGACGAGCGCGTGCTGGCTTATTGCGACGACCCGGTTCGCATCGGCTACGGCCAGACCATTTCCCAACCGTACATGACCGCACTGATGGCGGAGCTGCTGGAACTGACGGGCACGGAGACGGTGCTCGAAGTCGGCGCCGGATCGGGCTACGCCGCGGCCGTGCTGGGAGCCCTCGCCCGGCGGGTGGTTGCCATGGAGATCATTCCCGGGCTCGTCCAGCTGGCGCGCGACAACCTGCGAAAGACCGGCCGCGATGCCAACGTGGCGGTCCTCGAGGGCGATGGGAGCCTGGGGCACTCCGACTTCGCGCCCTACGACGCCATTTCGGTGGCCGCCGGCGCGCCCGATGTCCCGCCGTCCCTGGTGGAGCAACTGAAGGACCCGGGGCTGCTGGTGATCCCGGTGGGCGGGGGACCCCGCGGGTTCGGCGATCAGGAGCTGCGCGTCGTGCACAAGCGGCATGGACGCGTCGAATCCCGCACCGCCACCATCTGCCGCTTCGTTCTGCTGCGCGGCGGAGGGGGCTGGCGGTAGATGCGTTTGCGGACGGCGCAGAACCGGCTCAAGGTGGAGCACAGCATCATCGATGGCCTGCGGCCCGTGCTGGAAGCGCTGCTGGCCGCCAATCCGGAGATCCGGTCCATCATTCCCGGCGTGATCCGTCCGGTGCGCGATGCGCGGGGAAAAGTGAAAGTGCGCGTCACCGTGCCCACGCAAAACGGCTGGAAGGCGATCGCCCTGAGCGCCGGCGCGCGCCAGGAATTATTCCTCAGCACCGGCTGGAGCAAGGACCAGGTGGAAGCGGCACTCCAGCGCGCGGGCGTCGCATTGTGATAAATTAAGACCCAAGTAGGAGGGACTCATGCATCGACCGTCCAGACGCGACTTCCTGAAATCCAGCCTGGCTGCCACCGCTTTCGCCGGCCTCCCCGTTTCGCTGCGCCCGCAGACCGGCAAGCGTTCGGCCACCGACTGGGTGACTCTCGGCAAATCCGGCGTAAAAGTGACGCGCCTCGCATTCGGCACCGGCACGTTCAGCGGCCGGGTGCAGCGGGAACTGGGACAGGAGGGGTTCACCAGCCTGATACGCTATGCGTACGATCACGGCATCCGCTTCTTTGAGACGGCCGAGAGCTATCACGGCATGCCGGAGATGCTGGGGATCGCGCTCAAGGGCATCCCGCGCGATACTTACCGGATCATGACGAAGTACAGCACGCCGCGTCCCACCTACGAGGCCAAGGCGACGATCGACCAGTACCGCCAGCAGATGAACACGGATTACCTGGACATCCTGCTGCTGCATTGCGTGCGCAAGCCGACCTGGCCCGAGGACTTTGCGCGCCCCGCGGACGATTTCTCGGAATTAAAGTCCAAGAAGGTCATCCTCGCGCAGGGTGCGTCCGTCCACGGCCTTCCGCCCCTGCGAACCTTCCCCGGCAACAAGTGGCTGGACGTGGCGATGATCCGCATGAACCACGCCGGCAGCCACATGGACACCGAAGATGCGCGCGACACCCCGGCCAAAGGCGACGTCAACGAGGTGGTCGCGAACATGAAGAAGGTGCACGCGCAGGGCACCGGAACGATCAGCATGAAGCTGGTCGGCGAAGGCAGCTTCACCAGCCGCGAAGAACGCCAGGCATCGCTGAAATTCGCGATGAATATCGGCTGCGTGGACAGCGTCACGATCGGCTTCAAGAACACCGCCGAAATCGACGAGGCCATCGAGAATCTGAACCTGGCTCTGAACGGCTGACGCCGGCGCCGGTTACGCCGGTTTGGAGGTCTCCTCCGCCATCTCGCCTTTTTCCAGATGATGGGTCCGGGTGGCAAACTGCGCTGCGTGAGGGTCGTGCGTCACCATCACGACGGTCTTGCCGAAATCGCGATTGAGCTTGGAGAGGACGGTCAGCACTTCGATGGCCGAGGCCGCGTCCAGGTTGCCGGTGGGCTCGTCGGCGAGGATCAGGGCCGGGTCGGTGACGATGGCGCGCGCCATGGCCACGCGCTGCTCCTGGCCGCCGGAAAGCTGGCGCGGAAAATGATGCAGCCGGTCGCCCAACCCCACCAGCTTTAGCGCGGTGGTGGCGTGTTCGAAACGCTCCGCTTTTTTCAGATTGGTCAGCTTCAGCGGCAGCTCCACGTTCTCCAGCGCGGTCAGCACCGGAATCAGGTTGAACTGCTGGAAGATGAAGCCCACGTTCTCGTTGCGCCAGTGGGCGATCTCGCGGTCGCCCAGCTCGCGGAGATCGTGGCCCAGCACGCGGATCTCGCCCGAGGTCGGCCGGTCCATCGCCGCCACCAGGTGCAGCAGCGTGGATTTGCCCGAGCCGGACGGTCCCATCAGGGCCACGAATTCGCCCTTGTGGACTTCCAGGCTCACCTCGTGCAGCGCCACCACGCGCTCCGCGTCGCGCACGAACACTCTGGTCAGCTTGCGTGTTTCGATGACAACTTCGCTCATAGCGCTCCCGTTTTCTGCCGCACCTTGTCGCCGTCCTTCAAGCCCGCCGGCGGGTTCACGATCAGATCCTCTCCGCCGATCAACCCCTGTTCGATTCGAACGCCCTGCCCGCTGGTGGCGCCCGTCTTCACCCCGCGCCGCAGGGCCTTGCCGTCCAGCAGCACGAACACCGCGCCGTCGCGCACGGCCGCATTGGGAACGATCACCACGGGCTTGGCGGTTGCGCCATCCGCCACCGGTTTCTGCTCGGAGACGAAGGCCACGCTGGCGTTCATCTCCGGCCGCAGGTATTGGTCGGGCCTGGCGATCTTCACCTTAATCTGCACGGTGGCCTTCTGGCGGTTGGCCTCGGGCGAGATCTCCTTGATGAAGCCATCGTACTTGCGGTCCGGAAAGGCGTCGGTGGCCACGCTGGCGTGCTGGCCGGAACGCAGCTTGGCAAAATCGTTCTGGCTGATGTCCAGCTCGACTTCGAGATCGTTCAGGTCGGCGAGCGAAACCACGTACCCCTTGGCGCCGCGATCGCCCACGAAGCTGGTGGTGACGAATTCGCCCTTCTCGACGGCGCGCTCCAGGATGGTCCCCGTGACCGGCGCGTGGATCACCGTGTTGGCCAGGTTGGTCTCGGCATAGGCCACCATCCCTTTGGCCTGCTGCACCTGGCCGCGCAGCGAATCGATCTCTTCCTGGCGCGGTCCGAGCTTCACCAGCTCCCAGGTTTTCTGCAGGGAATTGACCTTGTGCACGGCGGAATCGTAGCGGGCCTGCGCGTCGTCCAGAGTCTGCCGCGCCGAGACCCCTTCGCGCACCAGGCCGATGGTGCGGTCGAGCGTGACCTTGGCGTTCTCCAGATCGGCCTTGGCCGAGTCCAGGTTGGCCTGCGCCTGGGCAATCTCTTCGGGACGCGAGCCGTGCAGGGCCTCATCCAGCTTGGCTTGCAGGGTGGCAAATTGGCCTTTGGCCTGCTCGAGCTGCGCCTGGTATTCGTCGTCCTCCAGGCGCACGATGGTGTCGCCCTCTTTCACGCGGTCGCCCTTGTCCACGCCGATCCACTTGACCCTGCCGATCACCTTGGCGGCGACCTCGATTTTGTGGGCGGCCACGATGTAGCCGGTGGCGTTGAGCACCACGCCTTGGGGCGCGCTGGCCGCGCTGATGGATTTCACGCGCTCGACTTCCACCACCGGCGCGGCGTTCAGTTTTTCGGAGACGATGCGCCACGCCCCCAGCAGGAGGAAGAGCAGCACGCCGGCAACGATCCAGCGGGTGGCCCACTTCGAGGGCCCGTTCTGCCGCCGCTTGCCGCGGTCGATCTGAAGGTTCTTGAGTTCCGCATCCATGGAGGATCAGATCTCCCGCAACGCCGCGAGAATCTCCTTGCGCGCGGCCATTCTCGCGGGGAACAGCCCGCCGGCGCTGCCCAGCACCACGGCGAACGCAATCCCGCCGGCAATGAGCCAGGGCGTCAAATGAAAGTTGAATGCCGTTTCCGCGAAATTGGAGTTCCCGATCCCGGTGGTGATTCCGCTGAGCGGCAGCACCAGCAGGCAGCCGATCGCTCCGCCCAGCGCGGAGATCAGCACCGACTCGACGAAGAAACTGGCGAGAATGCTGCCGCGGGAGAAGCCCAGCACCCGCAGCGTGCCGATCTCGCGCGCCCTCCGCGCCACCGCCGCGTACATGGTGTTCATGGCCGCGAAGCTGCTGCCCACACCCATGACGACCGCCACGAAAATCCCGATGAACTCGATGGGCGCCGAAGAAGCGGTCTGCAAGTCGTAATACTCTTTCTCCGAGATGGCGTTCATGTTCAGCCGTTGATCGTTGTTGATGTCGTTGATCAGCGCTTTGGCGGTGACCGGGTCGGTAGCGTCGACCAGGGCGGCGCTCAATACATCGAGGCGCTGAAGATCGGCGCTGATCTGGTTCACATCGCCCCAGATCTCGCTGCCCTGCGCGCCGTGCTGGGCGTCGAACACGCCGACCACGTCCCAGTCGCCGCGGCCGAACGTGATTTTCCGGCCGATGCGAGTCTCCGGATAGCGGTCCGCGACCGATTTGCCCACCACCACCTCGCGCTTCCCCTGCTCGAACCATCGGCCGCTCGCGATGCGGATGCCCCTCCGCATCTCGATGCCCGCCGGCTGAAGGCCGCGAACCGAGATGTTCGTGCCTTCCTCGCCATCCGCGCCGCCCAGATTGATGACGGTGACGACTTCGAGCGAGGCCAAGGGCTGGCCATCGCGCCCCGTGGCGATTCCGGTCTTGAATTTCAAATCCTGAAACTGCGCGCGCGCGAAGTTGCTGACGATTTCGGATTCCGAGCCCTTGCGCATGACCAGCACGTGCAGCGGATCGCCGGAGCTCGCGAGCGTGGCGCGCAGGCCGTCCACCAGCGCCAGGATGGCGAGCAGCACCGCGACGGTCAGCGCGATGCCCAGCGCGGTCATGATGGTGGTGGTCTTTCGCACCACCAGGTTCCGCAGATTGTACGCCAGTGGGATGGCCATGGCTAGTCCGAGCTCCGAAGCGCATCGACAATCGGCGTGCGCGACGCGGTCAACGCCGGCACGAGGGAACTGATCAGCCCGATCGCTCCCGCCGCCGCCAGGCACGCCAGCGCCACCGAAAGATCGAACGGCGGAATGGGAGGCAGGAGCGTGCCGGCCGGGCTCTTGCGAACTCCGCTGGTCAGCACCGTCGAGAGCAGATACCCGATGGTTCCGCCCGCCAGGGAGAGGACGCAAGCTTCGCCGAGAATCATGCCGAGGATCGTGCCGGGCGTGAAGCCCAGGGTTTTCAGAACGCCGACTTCCTTCACCCGCTCGCGCACCGACATCGCCATGGTGTTCGCCGAAACCAGCAGGATGGTGAACATCACGGCGGCCGTGATGCCGATCAGGAACATTTTCACGTTGCCCAGAAGGGAGACGAATTGCAGGGCGTAGGTCTGCTCGGATTCGGTCTTGGTCTGATCCGTGGAGTTGCGGAACTGGCTGTCGATGGCCTCGGTGATGCGCGCGCCTGAAGCCGGAGTGTCGATCAACGTAACGAAAATGCCGGCATCCCCGCGGCGCCCTTCGGGAATGCTTTGTTCCACGTAGTCGCGGTTGAAATACAGGATCTCGCTGGGCCGGTCGCTATCGAAGATGCCGCGCACGGTGAACTCGAAGTCGCCCGGGTAAATGTCGCCGACAATGTGGATTCGATCGCCGAGCTGAAAGTTGAACTTGTTGGCCAGGTCGCGTCCGACGACGCAGGCCGTGCGCTCGCGCTCGAAGGCGCGCCGCTGATCTTCGGGAATGTGGAGGTCTTTGTAGATGTCGAACAGCTTGGCGGGCTCCACTGCGAGGCGCGCGAAAAAGTTTTTGGGATCGCGGGCGTCTTTGTACGTGCCGCCGAACCAGTCCGAGATCATGGTGTCGCGCACGCCGGGCACCTGGCGGATGCGGGCGCCGTAGGATTCCGGGATCGTTTGGGTAAGCGAAATGCGATTGCGCGTCACCAGGCGCAGCGCCTGTTCCGGTGTCGGGTTGCTCAGGTACAGCGCGTGGAACATGGCGATCATGACTCCCAGCAGGCACATGGAGACCCCGACGCTGGCGATCGTCAGGATGGTCCTGCGCCGGTTGCGCCAGCAGTTTTTCAAGATCAGCGGCAGGTAGCGAGCCATATCTGTAGAGTAAGCAAGGCACGGGGGAAAGTTCAAACCGGCGCCGGCCAATTGCCGCCTCGCATCGGCGAGCGGCGGCGAAGCGCCGGTCAGCGTGGCGTGGCGAAGTGAACGGGATTACCATCGGCAATATGCAGCGCCCTCGGTTTCGGTATGCCCGGCCAGGTGGCCGTTTCGCCCTGGCCTTGTCGATCTGCGCTTTCCCGCTTTTCGGCCAACCGTCGATCACCGAGTTTGCAGGGCTGACCGCGGGGAGCGCTCCGGCCGCCATCACGTTGGGTCCCGACGGCGCCTGCTGGTTTATCGAGCAGCAAGGCCAGCGGATCGGCCGGATCACTCCATCTGGGCAGATCAGCGAGTACGCGGTGCCGCACGCGTCGGCCGGCCTGAACGGAATCGCGACCGGTCCCGACGGGGCGCTGTGGTTCACCGAGGGCGGAGTCGACAGGATCGGCCGCATTACCACGGCCGGCGTCGTCACCGGAGAGTTCGCTCTCGCGGTGGGCAGCGTGCCGTTCGGCATCGTCGACGGACCGGATGGCGCGCTGTGGTTCACCGAACAGGGAACCGGTAGGATCGGCCGGATCACTCCGGCCGGCGCCATCACGGAGTACCCGCTTCCCTGGAAGAACAGCCAGCTATTTGAAATCACCTTGGGCTTCGGCGGATCGCTTTGGTTTGCGGACGGCTCGGGCAACATCGGCGAGATCAGTCCCGCGGGCGCGTTCGCCAGGTACCCGATTCCGACCGCGTCCGGATTGCCCCGCGGCATCACGCCGGGGCCGGATTACGCCATGTGGTTCACCGAGTCCGCGTCCGGTAAGATCGGGCGGATCACGGTGGGTGGCAACGGGACCGTTTCCACAATCCCTCCCCCCGGTGTGATTACCGAATACAACCTGCCGAACGCGGCGGCCGGTCCACAGGGAATCGCGTTCGGGCCGGACGGCGCGCTGTGGTTCACGGAAATGGCGGGCAACCGGCTGGGGCGGATCACTCTCGCGGGCGCTATTGCGGAATACGATCTCCCGTCGCCGGCGGCCCTGCCGTACGGCATCGCGGTGGGACCGGATGGCGCGCTGTGGTTTGCGGAATCCGCCGGGCAGATCGGACGGGCGGCCCTGCCCGATACTCCGCCCTCGATCACCGAGTTTCCAACGCCGCCGGTGCTCTCCAATCCGGTGTCCATCACGACCGGGCCGGACGGCGCTCTGTGGTTCACCGGAACCACCAGCGGATTGATGGCCCGGGTCAGCACCAGCGGAGCGGTGACCGTCGCGTATCAGAGGAACACGAATTTCTCACCGTGGGGAATCGCCCTTGGATCGGACGGCAAGCTGTGGTACACGGGCCTTTTCCAAAGCGCAGTCGGAAACATCGATACCGCCGGAAATCGAACGGAGTACAGAGTTCCCATTCAGTTGCCCTACTACATCACGGCGGGGCCGGACGGCGCGCTGTGGTTTACCGACGGATCGGGGGACAGAATTGGCCGCATTACCACCGCCGGCGCAGTCACGCTATTTCCGGTTGCCAATGCCTTTGGCATCCGAGGCATTACGGTCGGTCCGGACGGAGCGCTGTGGTTCGCGATCATCACCGCGCAGGGCGGCAGCATCGGGCGGATGACCACGGCCGGCGCCGTCACGGAGTATCCCATCCCTACGCCAGGCTCCAACCCGCTCGGCATCACGCCGGGCCCGGACGGCGCGCTTTGGTTCACCGAGTCCCAGAGCCTGAAGATCGGACGCATCAGCCTTGATGGCGCCATCACGGAGTTCACCGTTTCTACAAGAACGAATGACGAACTGGGCCCCATCACGGCGGGACCGGACGGGGCGCTCTGGTTCACCGAAGGCGCGGGCCTGATCGGGCGGGTCACCACGGGTGGATCGATCACCGAATACCCCGCGCCAGCCGCTCTTCTGGACATTACATCGGGTCCGGACGGCGCGCTGTGGTTCACGGTGGACACCGGCGAGAGGATCGGGCGCCTTGCGCCGACACCCGTCGGCCCGCCCACGACCACCAGGTTCCTCGCCACCAATCCACCGGGCCTCACCGTGACGGTGGACGGCATCCCTTATGCGACGCCGCAGAGTTTCACCTGGCCGGTAGGCAGCCAGCACACCATCGGCGCGGCGGCGCCGGCGTCCGCGCCCGGTGTGCGGTATTCGTTCACCGGTTGGAGCGACGGACAGCCGCAAGTCCACACCGTCACCACCGGTCCCGGACCGGCGGTGTTTGTGGCGAACTTCGCGGTTCAATACCAGCTCTACACCGTGGCTCTTCCCTCGACTTACGGCTCCATCGTTGCCACTCCCGCTTCGAGTGACGGCTACTACGATGCCGGCGCCACGGTGCAACTGACCGCCATTGCGAACACCGGATATCAGTTCGCGGGATGGGACACCGCCTCGGGGCCGCGGGCGAACAACCCGCTGGTGATCGTGATGGACCACCAGCGAAACGCCAACGGCCTTTTCAATCCGGGCTCGTGCGTGGTCGCTTTGTCGGCTTCCCCTGCGTCGATAGGGGTGGGAGGAGGATCCGGAACGTTCGCTGTGACCGCGCAATCCGGATGTTACTGGCTCGCTACCACCGATGCGCCGTGGGTAACAACTGTCTCTGAAGGCATAGGCAGCGCAACCTACAGTTACACTGTCGCGCCGAGTCCCGGCGGCGCACCACGGACCGCCGTACTGACCGTCGCCGGACAGTCTTTCACGATCACTCAGGGCCTGAGCGCGGTGGGAGTGACTCCGGCTGCCGGTAGCGGCCTGAGCCAGGTGTTTACTCTTCAGTTTTCCGATCCGGCGGGCTACCAGAACATCGGCGTGGTCAACCTGCTGATCGCCGGCTCACTCGATGCCCGGCACGCGTGTTACCTGGCCTACAGCCAGCCACTGAATCTGCTGTACCTGGTGAATGACGCGGGTAACGCCTTGCTGCCCGCAATACCCTTGAACGGCTCCGGCGCCATAACCAACAGTCAGTGTCTCGTGAACGGCAGCGGCTGGTCCGCCGGGGGATCGGGGAGCACCCTGACTCTGACCCTGAATCTGACTTTCAACCCGGGGTTCTCAGGCGATAAAGCACTGTTTCTGGCAGTCGGAGACCAGGCGGGGAATAACTCCGGATGGCAGCCGCTGGGAACGTGGAACGTGCCCGGCGCCGCTCCGTCCGGCCCGGCAGTGGGAGGCGTCAGCCCCGCGCGCAGTAATGCCACGAGCCAGACGTTTACCTTCACGTTCACCGACACGAACGGCGTCCAGGACCTCGGGGTGGTCAACATCCTGATCAATAACTTCCTGACCGGCTTTCACGCCTGTTACCTGGCCTACAGCCGGCTGCTCAATGTTCTGTATCTGGTGGACGACTCGGACCTTTCGCTTACCGGGTTGGCGCTGAATGGATCGGGAGCGGTGAGCAACAGCCAATGCACGGTGTACGGTGTTGGCTCCGCGGCGGTCCTCACTGGTAACACGCTGACGCTGACCTTGAATCTCGCGTTTTTGCCGGGTTTCCTGTCCAGCAACGAGGTGATCTACATGGCGGCGCGGAACGGGAACGACTCCCAGAACTCCGGGTGGCAGGCGGCGGGGACGGTGACCGTGCCGTACTGAGTCAGGCCGTGGCCTGCGCAGTCCTTCGCCATCGATAACCGTAGGCCAGGTTCAGCGGCAGCGTCCACCATAATTGCACCGGTGAGCGTGATAGCCGTCTTGCCGTGCTGGAGAGAGAATAGAAACGCTCATTCGCATACCGAAAACCGGCTAACAGTTCCGCCGCGGTCATCCGCATTGGTTGATAAACAACGTCGTCGCGACTGTTATACTTGCGCCAGTCCCGCGTCAAGATACGGCCTTCGGCTTCCATTCTTCGAAACAGCGGCGTGCCTGGGAATGGCGTCAGTATGTTAAAAGTCGCATTCTGCACTGCCGCGCTCTCCAGGAACTCGATGGTTTCCCGAAATATCCCGGGCGCATCGTGATCGAATCCAAAAACAATCCCGGCCTGAACGGCAATCCCATGCGAATGGATGCGCTCGATAATTCGCAAATACTCGTCCGGCCGGTTGAACCGCTTATTCACTTCAGCCATGCTCTGCCGGGAGATGGACTCCAACCCCAGGAACAACTGCTTACATCCGCTGCGGGCGGCGGCTTCCAGAAATTCGTCGTCGCCGCCGGCGTGAATACTCGCCTGGCTGCTCCACCACTTTCGATAGGGAGCGATGGCGCGAAACAACGCCTTTGCATACTGCATGTCGCCCGCGATGTTATCGTCCCAAAAGATAATTACGTTTCCCTGGAAAGAGGCATATTCCGCCGCCACGTCGGCTACGGGCCTCTGACGAAACTTATGGGAATACATCACGGCGATCGTGCAGAAGTCGCATTGGTTGGGACATCCGCGAGTCGCAAACAGAACCCCAGCGGTATGGTCGCGCCTGTGGAATAATTCCTGGCGTGCGCTGGGACCGTGCTCCATAGACGGCACGGTGGTTTGTCGATACACGCAAGGATAAGATCCCGCTTCAAAGCTCTCCAGGAATTCTTCCCACACACCTTCCGCTTCTCCGATGAATATCACATCGGCGTATCGGCCGGCCTCTTCGGGCAGCAGGGTTACATGCGGACCACCCATCACGACACATATTCCCCGCGACCTGAAGCGCGCGGCAATGTCATAGGCATGAAAAGCGCTGGGCGTGTGAAACGTAATTCCAACCAGGTCCGCGTCGATGTTCCAGTCTATGTCTTCGGCCTCTTCATCGACGTGAGTAACATCCCAGTTCCGAGGAACTCTGGAGGCCAGATAGGGCATCGTGATCTGCTGAAAGTTGAGAACCCGTGTCCGCCTCGTTTTCCGGATTTCCGGCGAAGAGGCGGTAATGAGCAGGAGTTTTGGCAAGATACAAGCAACTCGCCCGCCACTATATCACACTAACCGGCGCGTGCGCCGCGGTACAGCGGTCCATCTCAATCGACGCCGCATCGCATACACTACCTGTATGTCTCCCCATCCTCCCAGACGCCCGGCGGAGGAACTGACCTGGCAGGCGCGCTTCGCGTCCCTGCGGCACGTCCGCCCGCTGCTGGCGCTGGTGTGGGAGACCAGCCCTCCGCTGGTCCTCGCCACCGTGCTGTTGAGGCTTGTCTGGGCCTTATTGCCGCTGGCGACCCTGTGGGTGGCGAAGCTCATCCTCGACGGCGTGGTGGCGCGGATCTCCCATCGCGCCGGTGCGCCCCCCGCGGCGGGAATCTGGAAACTGGTGGCGCTGGAGTTCGCCCTCGCGGTTGCCAGTGATTTTCTGGGCCGCGCCAAGACGCTGTGCGACAGCGTCCTGGGCGACCGCTTCACCAACCGTGTGAGTGTCCGGCTGATGCAGCACGCCACCGCGCTGGACCTGGCGTCGTTTGAAGACCCGGTGTTCTACGACAAGCTGGAGCGCGCCCGCCGCCAAACCACGGGCCGCCTCGGCTTGCTGGCGGCCTTGCTCAGCGTGGGCCAGGACACCCTGAGCCTCATCACGCTTTCGACCGGCCTGCTGGTGTTCTCGCCGTGGCTCATGGTGCTGCTGGTTGCCGCGGTGATTCCCGCCTTTCTCGGCGAGACGCACTACAGCAGGCTGGCCTACTCGGCTCTCTTCCGCCGCACGCCGCAGCGCCGCCAGCTCGACTACCTGCGGCTGCTGGGGGCCAGCGCGCAGAGCGCCAAGGAGGTCAAAATCTTCGGACTGGGACCCTACCTCACCGACCGCTATCGTGGGCTGGCCGATGCCATCGATGCCGAGAACAAGGGCCTCTCCACTCGCCGCGCCATCGCCGGCTCCGCTCTGAACCTGATTTCCACCGGCGGATATTACGGCGCGTACGTGGTGGTGCTGGCGCGCACCCTGGGCGGCGCCATTTCGGTGGGCACCTTCACCTTCCTCACCGGCGCGTTCACCCGCTCGCGCTCCTACATCGAGCGGATCCTCTCCAGCTTCACGGACATTACCGAGGAGGCGATGTTCCTCAAAGACCTGTTCGACTTCCTCGACATCGAGCCCACCATCCACTCCCTGCCCGGCGCGCTTCCGGCGCCGCGTCCCATCCGCGACGGATTCGAATTCCGCCACGTCGCGTTCTCCTATCCCGGCTCCACGCGCGCGGTGGTGCGCGACGTCAATTTCCGGTTGCACGCCGGCGAAAAGGTGGCGCTCATCGGCGAGAACGGCGCGGGCAAGACCACGCTCGTGAAGCTGCTGGCCCGGCTCTACGATCCCACCGAAGGGCAGATCCTGCTGGATGGCGTCGACCTGCGCGAGTACGACGTGGAAGACCTTCGCCGCGAGATCGGCGTGATCTTTCAGGACTACATGCGCTACGACGCGCTGGTCCGCGAGAACATCGGATTCGGCAAGGTCGAAGCGCTCTCCGATCAGCAGGGGATCGAGACAGCCGCTTACAAGAGCCTGGCCAAGGGCGTGATCGACCGCCTGCCCGCCGGCTACGACCAGATGGTCGGGCGCCGCTTCGACAACGGCGTGGATCTCTCCGGCGGCGAGTGGCAGAAGTTCGCCCTGGCCCGCGCTTACATGCGGAACGCCCAGTTGTTGATCCTCGACGAGCCCACCGCCACGCTGGACGCCCGCGCGGAATACGAAGTGTTCCTCCGCTTCGCCGACCTCATGCGCGGGCGCATGGCCGTGCTGATCTCGCACCGCTTTTCCACGGTCCGCATGGCCGACCGGATTCTGGTGCTGGCCAAGGGCGAGATCCAGGAGCAGGGCACTCATCAGGAACTGCTGGCCGTGCGCGGCCACTACGCCGAGCTGTTCGAATTGCAGGCCGCGGGTTACCGCTGACTACCGGAGCGCAGCCGTGGGCGTTCCGGCTTCGAGCGGATTGGGCAGGTGCTGTTCGGCGTAGTAGCCGGGGCGCACGCGCTCCACGATGGTCGCCACGGTGCGGTCCAGCACGCGGAAATAGGGCTGGGGGTTCAGGCCGATCCAGAAGGCCCACACCACCAGCGGCGTGAAATACGCAATTTCCCGCCAGGAGAGATCCTTCAACGTCCGGTTCTTCTCGTTCACCTCGCCCAGCATAGTGCGCTGGAACAGCCAGAGGAGATACGCTGCGCCCAGCGCGATGCCCACGACGGCCCAGAAGGCCCAGTTGAAGGACATGCGGTAGGCGCCCGCCAGAATCGTGATCTCGCCGATGAATCCGTTGAGCGGCGGCATGCCCATGGAGCTGAGCGCCGCCAGGCCGAACACCATGGTGAACACCGGCATCACGCGGAGCAGTCCGCCGTAATCGGCGATCTGGCGGGTGTGGCGCCGCTCGTACACCACGCCCACGATGAGGAAGAGCATGCCGGTGGAGATGCCGTGATTGATCTGCTGGATGATCGAGCCCGAAATCCCGGCGGGGTTCAGCGCGAAGATCCCCAGCGTGCAGAAGCCCAGGTGGCTCACCGAGGAGTAGGCCACCAGCTTCTTCCAGTCCTTCTGCATGAGGCAGGCGAGGGCGCCGTAGACGATCGCGATGATCGAAAGCATCGACACGATACTGATGATTGCCGGGTTCTTCGCCGAATCGGGCAGCAGCGGCAGCGAGAAGCGCAGGAAGCCGTATGTCCCCATTTTCAGCAGAACGCTGGCCAGCACCACGGAGCCCGCGGTAGGCGCCTCGGTGTGCGCGTCGGGCAGCCAGGTGTGGAACGGAAACATGGGCACCTTTACGGCGAAGCCCACGAAGAATGCCCAGAAGACCCACCACTGGACGGCCGGGGAGACCTGCGTGCGCATCAGCTCGGTGATGTCGAAGCTGTAGGTCTGGAATTGCGCGAAGTGCTGGTAGTAGAGGGTCAGGATGCCGAGCAGCATCAGGACACTGCCGATCAGGGTGTACACCATGAACTTGATGGCCGCGTACACGCGCCGCTCGCCGCCCCAGATGGCGATGATGAAGTACATGGGCACCAGCACGGTTTCCCAGAAAACGAAGAACAGCAGGAAATCGAGCGCCATGAAGACGCCCAGCATGGCCGTCTGCAACAGCAGGAAGAAAGCGTAATATTCCTTGAGCCGGTTCTGGATGGCGTTCCAACTGGAGAGAATGGCGATGACGCCGATGACGGTGGTCAGCATCACCAGCAGCAGGCCCAGCCCGTCGATGCCGATGTGATAAGTAGCGCCCAGGGTGGGAATCCACGAAGCCTGTTCCTGGAACTGGAAATCCTTGGTGCGGTCGAACAGGAAGACCAGCGGCAGCGACGCCAAAAAGCCCAGGATTGCTACCGCATTGGCCCACAGCTTGATGGCTCGCGCATTCGCCGAGGGAATGAAGAGAAGCACCACGAGGCCGGCCAGCGGGGTGAACAGGACAATCGACAGGATGTGGTCCATAAGGATGGATTAGCCCCCCATAGTATCACCACTGGGCCCGCGGGTTGGAAAACCCCGGCTCTAAAGATGGCGGCAAAACGGGGCCGGCGACAAGCACGGCTACGCGATTCTGAAGGAGGTCGCCGGGCAGACCGGCGGAGAGGTCCAACTCAGCACGGGGACGCTCTACGGCATCATCTAGCGGCTGCTGGCAGAAGGGGCTGATCGTGGAGGTGCGCCGGCAGTATTACCGGCTGACGGATACCGGGCGCGAGGTCGCGGTGGCGGAGGCGGTCCGCATGGAGAAACTGGTGGAGCGCGCGCGGGCCAAACGCCTGTTTCGCGCGCTCAAGCACGCGTAGGCGGGAACTCCGCGCTGCTCCGGATGTGGTGGGCGTTCGCTGGCGCGAAGGGCGGCGCGGATCGATCCGCTGCCGGCTCTGAGGTGCGACTGAACCGAGCCCCGCTGTTACGGTTTCTTGCCGCCGGACCCGTCTCCCGATAAGGCCGGCGCCGCGGCGGGCTTGTCGTCGCCGAAATTGGCCGCCAGATACTCCAGGAGCGCGTCGCGGTCCTGGATCTTCGCGCCCCAGCCGGCCATCTTGTCCAGCTCCTTGTTCCACGTGGCGCGCGACAAGCGCTGCGAATGGACCAGGCGCAGGCTATGGCACGGGAGGCAACTGCGGGCCTCCTCCTTCTGCCCGCGGTCGAGCACTGCCTGGTCCGCGGCCGCCACCGGCGCCGAAAGCGCGCACGCGAGCCATAACGTCCGGGCCGTCATGCCGCCGCCTCCACCGTCACTCCGACGCGATCGATCGCATTCCACAGGTACCCCGACGGATTCCATGTGGCCACGATGGGCTGTACGCGGCCGGCCGAATCCGTGGCGCGCGACAGAATCGTGTAGTAACCGGGATCGGTGGGCCGCCAATCCAAGTGCCATAGGCGCCAGGCAAACGGCAGTTTGGGCGAAGAGAGCTCCGCGGCGTGCCACCGGCTGCCGCCATCGGTGGATACGTCGACGCGCTCGATGGACTGCTCGCCGGCCCATGCGAAGCCGCGGATCGCAATGGCCCCAGGTGCGAACCTGGCCTGGTCCTCCGGGGCGGTGATGCAGGACTTCACCGGCATGCCGTGGATCACTTCCAACTCCCCGGGCCGCGGCGGCGAACCCGGCGGAAGCGCGTACTTCGGAAACCGGTAGGCGGGATTCATGAAGAAGCCGCCGTTAGGCTGCGCCGCGGCCGAAATTCGGATCACCCATTTCACGGAGCTGGTGCCGTCCCAGCCCGGGACGATCAGGCGCACGGGGAATCCGTGAATGTCGGGAGCCTGCCCGTTCATGCTCAGGGCCAGGATGGTGGCCGGGTGCATGGCCTTCTGGATGGGGAGCGAGCGCACGAAATCGGGAGTTGCTGCTACGCCTGCGTCTGCTCCGTCGGCCTCCAGAAATGCAGCGGACGCGTCGAGGCCCGCCAGCTTCAATACGTCGCCGACTCTCGGCCCCTTCCACTCGGCGTTGCCAATCGCGCCGCGCATCCACTGGATGCCGGGCACCTTGGGTGTGAAAAATCCGCGCCCGTTGCCGGTGCACTCGATGGTGGCCGGCACGGTGTATTGCGGCAGCTTCCGCAGATCCGCCAGCGACAACTGCCGCGGGTTCGACACCATACCATTCACGGTGAGCCGGTACGCTTCCGGATCGATGGGCGCCGGCCGCGGAATGTGCTGGCGCACGAAAAAGGCGTCGATCGGCGTGAGCCACGAATCGAAGTAGCGGACTGGCGTTTCCAGATCCTCGGGGCGGTCGTTGTGCAGGATCATCGGACGCTTCCCGGGGATGGTCACCGCGTCGTCCGCGGCACGGCCCAATTTGCCGGCCGCGGCCGCGGATAAAAGAGTGGCGAAGAGCTGACGCCGGTTCGGTCGCATCGCTCTCACAGGCTAATCCACGGGATGGAGTTGGTGCAACCGGGGCGCGCCGCCTGTGGCACGCGCCGACCTGCTACACTACTCCGTGCCCGGAGACTCTCGCGTATGATTGCCCTGCGTTTCTTTGCGATCGGCTTGGCGGTTTCGCTCGAACTCTTCGGCGCCGGCTTCCGCGCCGCGGCCGTGCGGGTGGACATCACCCCGCAAACACCGCAATGGCTGATGGGGTACGCGGCGCGCCGTTCCACCGGCGTCCAGGACAGAATCTACCACCGCGTCGTCGCCATGGATTCCGGCGACCGGCAGTTCTACTTGATTGCCAGCGATCTCTGCCTGTTTTCACCCGCCTTGTACGAAGATGTGGTGCGCCAACTTCAAAAGGAGGACGGCATCGATCCCCAGCAGCTCTGGTGGAGCGTGACTCACACGCACTCCGCGCCGGAAGTGGGCGAGCCGGGAATGTATAGGGCCCTGCTCGGCCGCTCGGACCACGAATGGGATCGGGAGTACACCGGCGATGTTGCCAAGGCGCTGATCGGCGCAGTGCGTTCGGCGCGCTCCAGGCTGGAGCCGGCAAGAATCGCTTTCGCCGAGGGCCTCTCCATGGCCAACCTCAATCGCCGGGCCAAGGACCCCGAAGGCCGCGTGTCGCTCGGCCTGAATCCCGACGGGCCGGTGGACCGGCAGATCGGTGTGATCCGCATCGAGAGCGCCGGCGGGAGCCCGATCGCCCTGATCGCCAACTACGCCATGCACGGAACCGTGCTGAGCGGCCAGAACCTGCTGATCAGCGGCGATGCGCCGGGCTCCGTCACTGCGTACCTGGAGAACAAGCTCGGCGGAACGGTCCTGTTCGTGAACGGTGCGGCGGGGAACATCGCGCCCATCTACAGCGTGTATCCCGATCCGCGCAGCGGCCATCTTTCGCAATTCAACGTTCTGCTCGGGGATCGAATTCTGGCCGCAGTCGGGTCGATGGGCACGGCGACCGCCGAAGTCGCCATTTGGACCGGCGAGAAGATCGTCGATACGCCGCGAAAAGAGGGCCTCGCCTGGCCGGAGTCGCTCCCGAATTATGCGAAGACCGAAGGGCGCGCGATGGTCCGGCTGCCGGTGCGGTTCCTGCGCATTAACGACACACTGATCTGGTCCGCGCCGGTCGAGCTGTTTTGTGAAATCGCCATGCGGGTGCGCGGCCGCTCGCCGTTCTCCCACACTTTTTATTTCGGCTACACCAACGGCTGGCTGGGTTACCTGCCAACGGCGAAGGCATTCGAAGAGGGCGGCTACGAGCCCGCGACCTCGCCGTTTACTCCGCGGGCCGAAGCGGATGTGGAGAACGCAGTGGTCGCGTTCCTCCAGGGCATGACGCGCTGATCGCGGTCATTCCGCTGCGTATTTGCGGTACAGCTCGGCGATACGCGCCGCCTGATGGTCACCCGGATGTACGATCACCCGGTAGCGAAAGCGCAGGTGATTGCCGCGTTCCACCGTCATGCTGCCGTCCTGCGTCTTGTCGTTGAGAAAATCGTGCAGTCCGAACGGGTTTGCGGCCAGCAACCCGTAACCGCGCGCGTGCCAATAAGTGGGGTGCCGGGGATTGCCGGGGTGGTCCATCATCGCGACCCCGAGTGGTTCGCCATCGACCACGCCGGAGTAGTCCACCCACTCGGAGCGCTTGCCCCAGACGTTCTTTTCTCCCGCCGCGCCCTGCGCGTTGACCACCTTCCCGCTGTGCGTCTCTTCGAGCGAGGTTGCCAGCCGCATGGCGAATGTGCCTTCCTTGGTGTCGCCGAAAACCACCTTTTCGACCGCGGTGAGATCGAGGTCCACATCCACCGTGCGAAGTTTCGGGTCCGCGTAAAAGGTCGTCTTGCGCGACTCGGCGAGGATCGGTTTGCCGTCCGGGCTCAGCCAGTCGAAGAGGGCCTCCACAACGCCCGATGGGCCGCCGCTTTTCACCGAGACGAGCTTCTTCAGGACGATGCGACCGTTCTTGGGATCGGGCGGCGAGGGCAGATTGGCCCAGTAGTTAAAGCCGTTCACGTCTCCGGGCCCGAAAAAAAGGCCGGCCTGGTGCGGGTGGTCGGTGCTCTCGCCCGGCAGCTGGCCAGGCGGGACGGAGCGCGTGACGGCCTTTCCGGACGCGGAGCGCAACGGGTAGAGATATGGCCGGTTGACGCCGCTGCCTCCCACGATGAAGACGGCGAACGGCCTCCCGTCGATTTCGATGGCGACCCGGTCCTGGCCGCGAGTAAGTTTCACTTGCGCCGGCAGCGCCAGTGCGCAGGCCAACAGCAAGGACGAAAGCGTGCCTGTTCGAGAAAGCATGATCCTATTCCAGGATGCCACCAGTTGCCCGGCTGTGCCCAGCCCGTTCACTGGGCAGCTGCGGGTCTTCGCCTGACTTTCCGGCCGAAGGCGCGGCCCCGCAGCCCTGTTAGAATTGGAGAGTCCCGCTTTTATGGCCCTCGACTCGATTGAAGGTTCGTTGAAGGAGAGAGGCGTCCGCCTGACGCGCCAGCGCCAGATCCTTCTCGAGCTGATCGACAAGACCGGACAGCATCTCGACGCCGAGCGCCTCTACCAACTGGCTAAGGAGCGAGACCCCAAGCTGAACCGGGTCACCGTATATCGCACGCTGAAGATGCTCAAAACCGGCGGGCTGGTGGATGAACTGGACCTGATGCACTACGGCGGCGACCAGCACTATTACGAGACCCGCCTCAAACAGGAGCACGCGCACGTGATCTGCCTGCGGTGCGGCAAGGTGGAGGAGTTTTTCGGAGAGCCCCTGCAGCGCCTGCGAAAACAGATCGAGAGCCACTTCGGATTCCAGGTCCTGCTGGCGCGCACCGAGGTGGGCGGCTACTGCGCTCACTGCCAGACGCTGCGGGCGCGCGAAGTCGAAGAACTGCGCAACCGTCCGGTGGAGCCGGCGAAGGCGGCGGCCGGGCGGCGCGCTCGCTCGCGGCGCTGAATGGAACCATCGGCCGCTCACCCATCGAATGCCGGCTCGGCGTCGCTGGTGGTGGTCGATCCGCACGGCCACCGCACGCGAGTGCACATAGACCCGCTGCCGTTCCACATCGGACGCCAGCCGGAGAGCCAGTTGATCCTCCGCGACAGCCGGGTTTCCCGCACCCATGCGCGGATTCTGTGGGAGGACGGCCAGTATGTCGTCGAAGACTGCGGCAGCCGGCATGGCACGCTGGTGAACGGCAAGAAGATCACGCGCCAGGTGCTGGCCAGCTCCGACAAGATCGAGTTCGGCACGCAGGATTCGTATCAGCTGATCTTCGCGCTGGACGGCGCCGAGCTGAAGCGGCTGATGGAGCAGATGAGCGCTTCGGAAAAGACGCCGGCGGCGGGCGTGGGGGGAAGCCTCGCCAAGCTGCGCGCCATTCTCGACCTGGCCCGCACGCTGCAGAGTTCCTTGTCGGTGGATGAGGTGCTGGCTTCGGTGGTCGACACGGCGCTGGCCATCACCGGAGCCGAGCGCGGATTCCTGATGCTGCGCGGCGGGGAAGGGTTGGAAACGCGCGTGGCCCGGCATCGCCACGGGCATCACCTGCACGACAGCGATTTGCGCGTTCCGCGCGAGGTGCTGCACCGCGCGCTGCAGAACCGGCGGGAGCTGCTGTCCATGAATTTCGACCCGCTGGGCGCGGACGACACGCGTCCGCAAAACAGCATCGCCGACCTGGAGCTTCGCAGCGTGATCTGCGTGCCATTGGTCCGCATCCGGACAGGGCAGGGCGATGCCACCGGCGTGCTGTCGGCGGGCAACGAAACCGTGGGCCTGCTCTATATGGATTCGCGCGTTTTGGCGGCGGACCTGGCCGGCGGCAACCGCGAGCTGCTCCAGACCCTGGCGATCGAAGCGTCCACCGTGCTGGAGAACGCGCGGCTGCTCGAAGAGGAGCGGGCCAAGCAGCAGATGGAGGAGGAACTGCGGCTGGCGCGCAACATCCAGCAGAGCCTGCTGCCCAGGACCCTGCCCTCCGAGGGCTGGATTCGCGCCAGTGGAAGCAGCGTGGCTTCCCGCGAGGTGGGCGGCGACTACTTCGATGTGACAGAGGTGAGCCCGCACTGCTGGTCGGCGGTGGTAGCGGACGTTTCGGGAAAAGGTGTGGCCTCGGCGCTCCTGGCTTCGCTCCTGCAGGGCGCCTTGATTACCAGCTCCGAACACCCGGAAGCCCTGGCCCGCCGGCTGCAGCGTCTGAACAGCTTTCTCCTGTCCCACACCGGCGGCGAGAAATATGCGACGGTTTTCTATGCCCTGCTGGACCGCTCCGGGCTGCTGAGTTATGTAAACGCCGCGCAGTGCCCGCCGGTAGTGGTGCGGGCTGGAGGCGAGACCCTGACCCTCGAAACAACCGGAATGCCCGTGGGTCTGCTGGAGCCCGCCGAATTCGTCCTGGCGGAACATGGGCTCGGTTCCGGCGACAAAGTCGTGATCTACAGCGACGGCGTGACCGAGGCCCAGAACCCCGCCGGCGAGTTTTTTGGCAAGAAGCGGCTGGGGGACATCCTCACCGCCCGGGCGGCCGAATCCTGCACCGCGATCCACGACGCCATTCAGGAAGCCGTGGCCGTGTTCACCGAAGGGGCCGCGCAGTCGGACGACATCACGGTCCTGGTGCTCGAGTTCCGGAACACCGGCTGAGTGGCTTCCAACTGCGCCAGTTTCCCGGGCAAGACCCGGCTGACGAGTTCGACAAACGGGATCAGGAGCACGGGCCGTTCTTCGCTTCGCTCGCGCTGCGTGACGTTGACATAGTCCTTGCCCGGCAGGTTGAGGCGCATTTGCCAGAACGCGCCGTTCGGCGAGTGCTCCGGCGCCGTGGCAAACGGCACGCCCGCCAGGCGCGCATTCATGTGGCTGTAGCCCAGCGATCGCGCGGCGCGCTCCAACGCGAGCCAGCACTGCTCGATGTTGGCCGCCGAAAGCAACGAGCGCTCCAGCAGCTTGAGCTTGACATGCCCGCTCAAGGTGGGGCGGAGCCCGCGCCACAGAAAACTCCGCGCGGCTTCGAACTCCACGTATCCCAGAAATCGAACTCCGATCCACGCGCCTGCTCCGAAGAGCGCCACCACCACGCCGGCGAAGCGGTTTCGCATCACGCATTCGACCAGCGAGAGCGTGGCGCCGAGACCGCAAACGCCGTACAGCAGAAGGGCGGTCCTGCGCGGCGTAAAGCCGCGGTCCAGCAAGCGGTGGTGGATGTGGCCGCGATCGCCGTTGAAAATCGGCTCGTTGCGCAGGAAGCGGCGCAGGATGGAAAGGCCCACCTCCAGCAGGGGCAGCGCCAACGCCATCGCCGGCGCGGCCACACCGAGCATGGTGGCCGATTTCTGGCTCCAGATGACGGCATAGGACCCCAGCAGAAAACCAATCAGGAGACTGCCCGAATCGCCCAGGAATATCGAAGCCGGATTGAAGTTGTATCGCAGGAATCCGATCAGGCATCCGGCCAGCGGCGCGGTCGCGAGCCCCAGCGTGATGTCGCCGTGCAGGATTCCGGCGACGAAGGTGGTCAAGGTCGCGGCCAGCCCTACGCCCGCCGCCAGGCCGTCGATTCCGTCGATCAGGTTGAAGGCATTCGAGCACAGGATCAACCAGGCGGCCGTCAACAGGAAACTGCACCAGGGGGTGGTCGCGTGGCCCCCCACGGCCAGGATGCGCACTCCCGCGGCATAGGCCCAGACCGCCGCGGCGGCTTCACCGGCCAGCTTTTGCCAGGGCCTCAGGCTGAGCCAATCGTCGAGCAGACCGGTTACAAATATCGCCGCGACCGGCGGCATCAGCCGCCAGACTGCCGCAAGGTGCTCCTCGATGAAACCGCTGCCGTTAAGCGGCAGCAACAAAAGCAGCGCGTATGCGCCCAGGTAGGAAGCCAGAATGGCCACGCCTCCGGTGCGCGGTGTGGCGGCCGCATGCAGCTTTCTCTTCTGGTCCGGGTGATCCACCAGGCCCAGACGGATCGACCAGTCGCGCATCAGAGGCGTGAGCAGCAGGCTCAGAAGGAACGCCGTTGTGGTGAGGATCGAAAGCGAGTACATATCACCGCCCTCGTGGCAGGTTGGCGAAGGACGGCGTGGCTGTTTCCGTCTGGCGGTCCGGGCCCGAATCGGTGTGCGCCATGGAACGCAGCATGCTGCCCAGCCGCTCCAGGTAAATGCCGTTATCGAAATGTTCCTGCACCAGAAGCCTGGCGCTCTTTCCCATGCGCGCCGCCAGTTCGCCATCGCCGAGCAGTGTGGCCACCGCACGGGTGAGGGCCCTCGCATCGCCAGGCGGAACCAGGAGTCCCGTCACGCCGGCTTGAACCACATCGATCACGCCTGTGGTGTAGGTCGATACGGCCGGCTTCCCGGCCGCCGCCGCCTCCAGAAGCACCTTGCCCAAGCCTTCCCGATGCGTAGGGAAAACGAATACGTCCATGAGTTGGTAGTAGGGCCTGGGCTGCGGCACGTATCCCACCCAGTGCACATCGGGGTCGGAGCGGATCAAGGACGCCGTGGCTTCCTCCACCGGATCCCCGGGCTCAAAGTCTCCGAGCAGCAGCAGATGAACCGCGAGGCCATCCCGCCGGAGGGCGCTGAAACACTCCACCAGCTCGTGAATGCCCTTGTCGCGGGTCAGGCGGCCCACAAATCCGATCACCGCGGAGCCCTCCGGAATGCCGGTTTTCACGCGAAGCTCTTCGAGTGAAGGACACTGCGTTTCCGCGCACGGCGGAATGGCGATCCCCTCGCTCACGCGATCCCCCAGCACCGTAATCTTCTTCGCGGTTGTGAGCCGCTCCTGCAACGCGGCCTCCTGAACGCTGCTGCTGATCGCGATCACCTGGTGAGCGCAGGAACAGGCGATTCTCTCGCAAGCGACCAGCACGGCCCGCTTCCACGATCGTGTGGTCTCATACCGCAGCCCGCGCAGCGTGTAGATCCGGTGCGGAACCCGGGCCAGCCATGCGGCCAATCCCCCCAGCAATGCCATCTTGGGAGTGCTCATGTTGGTAATGGCGGGCCGGAGCGCTCCGAGGATCCGAAAGATTCGCCACAGCGCGCGCAGGTCCGACAACGGCGAGATTTCCCGCTCCATCGGCACCGGACAGAACCCGACCTCGCAGCCGCCAACCGACATGTCCTGTAGCCCCCTGGCGTCCTTTGGCCCCGGAGCGATCACCGCTACTTGAAACCCCTGCTGGCGAACCAGGCCGAGAATCTCCGGCAAAAGATGTTGAACGGCGAACATGCTGTTCATTCCGAAAACGATCGTGGGCTTCTTCATAAAAATTGCCCCGATACCGGCTTGCGGAACACCACCGAAAAGGTCTCCGCCGCCTCGACGCCCGCGAGGAAACGGAAAAACAAAAGCCAAAGCCGCCACAGGGCGTGCAGCGGAAAACAAAAACTGAAGTAAGTGCTGTGAAAGTACAAGCGCCGCCGCTCGCGGACCAGTCCTTGAGCCTGGGCCATGCGCTCCAGCCGGGAGGGCGTGCAACCGTTGTAGTAGGCCGGGAAGCCGTGATCGCGGCTCATTTCAGGGAAGATGCCGTGCATTATTCTGCGTTTGAGCCTCTGGGGCAGGACCAGGTTGAGCCTGGCGTACACCGCATTGCGGGAAGGGACGAAGATCAGCGCCCTGCCGCCGGGTTTGAGGATACTGGCAATCGCCGCCAGGGCCCCGTTGGTGTCCAGGACGTGCTCCAGCAGCGACTGGCAGATCACCAGGTCCGCTTCGCCCTTGCCCCGGAACCGGCTGATGTCGCAGCAGACAGTGTCGTCGTAGCAGCCCTCCGGCGCCGCGGCCAACTCTTCGGCATCGATATCCAGCCCGATGATTCTGAGCCGCAGTTCCGATTTCCGCTCGCCGCTGAGGATCGGGTTCTTGCCGCCGCCCACGTCGTAGATCAACTTGCCGGGCCGCAAATACTCCGGGACCAGGTGGTCCATGAAATCGCGGTTCCCATCAATTCGGAACTCCTCCGAAAGGAGCCTGTCGAAGCGGCGCGCCAGGCGTGTTTGCCAGTGGAGCAGCGCGCGCCAGGCGCTTCGGGGTGCGTAGGCCGGCCAAGGCCCCGTCATGGTCTGCATCGTTCGAACTCCGCTCCCTTCGGGCATTCCGCCCTCCCGCACCTTTCGAGCCAGGAGAGGGTCGCCAGCCGCACACGATCGAAGAACTCCCGCCGGCGTTCCGCCAGAACCTCGTCGCGATATTCGCGCGCTTTGGCCAGATTCCGTGCCGACATCTCCGCCATTCGGCGGGGAGACGAGAGCACTTCCTGGATTTTGCGCGCCAGGGCCTCGACGTTGCCCGGCGGAACCAGATCTTCCTCCGCAAGCAGTTCGGGGATTCCACCCACATCCGAGCCGATGCACGGGAGGGCTCTGGCCATCGCTTCCACCATGGCTCGAGGCAGCCCCTCGGTCCACGAAGGCAGCACAAACAGGTCCGAGCGATCCAGTTGCGCCCTCACTCGCTCCCCCGCGGGCAGTTGCCCTGGAAACCGCACCCGATCGGCCAGTCCCAAGTCGCAGCAGAGCCGTTCGAGCGCCCGGCGGTACATCCCATCGCCTACAATCTGCAAGCGCAGATCGAGTCCTTTGGCGACGCACTCTCCCACCGCCCGAATCAGCACGTCCGGAGCCTTGTACATTTGGGCGAGCGAGGCTACCGTCACCAGCCGAAAGTCTCTTCGCCCTTCCTCATGCCGCCGGTCGGTGATGCCCGCGGCAGGCTGCCAGATTGCCGCTTCGGAGATCTCCGCGTCCGACACGCCGGCCGAGTAGGCCGGGCAGGGATAGCGCACCTGTAAGGCCCGCTCGGTAACATAGGCCGCGGCCGCCGCTCCTCTGCATTGTCTCCGCACTTGTCGCGTGAACCACCAGCGAAAAATGGGCCTCAGCGGGTGCCGCACAGCGCCCGCGGCATACAGGTCGTATGGGTCGCCGACTATCTCCAGGCCGTAAGGGTGGCCCAGGCGCACGAGCTTGGATTCGAGGCAACCCGCCAGGTGGGAAGTCACTCTCATAATGACCGCGTCGCTACGGTCAATGGCATTCCGAACGGCGCTGCGGACCTGGAACGCCTTGGAGAGATACTGCAGGGGGCCGAGATAGTTCGGAATCGGAATGAAGACTACGCCGGGACCATTCGCCAGCTTGAAGTTCGCGCCTGGCGAAGTGACATTCTCGACTCGGGCTACGACTTTAACCCCATCGAAGACCGAAAGGTATCGGGTCCAGAACTGGTGCGCATGGATTCCGGAGGTCCATATTGCGCCATCCGGTGTGCCGACGAAGCGATGCTCGAGTGTCACGGCTAATTGCATGGATTGACTCCCACTCTTCGGGTGCTTGCGGCCAGTACCGCCGCGAGCAGGTACGGCACAAGTGCGTACCAGACCAGGCCCCGGACCACGATCGCCGATTCTCCTCGCGCGAACACGAAAAAGAACGAAAGAAAGCTGGCAACCAGCGCCTGCCTGGCGGGATCGAGAGTGTCCGCCTGGAGAAACAAACGCACGCACAGATAGCCGACGATCGCCAGCCACACCAGGCCGCCGGCCCATCCGAAATTCAAATAGGCTTCGGCGATAAACGAGAAGCCGAGTCCGCCGCCCGTGGCCGCGACGGTCGGTTCCACCGTCCTGGTAAGCCAGTCGCACAACAGCCCGTGGGCCACACCCGGGTGAACCTCCCAGCCCAGATTCGGAATGATTGCGGATGCCCCATAGAGATAACTGACGCCCAGGTCATAACTGCGCACCTCAGGAACGAGCGTCAGGGTGTGGGCTACCGTAACCAGCGAGTAACCCATCTCCGAGACGGCCGTCGACACCGGATTCTGCAGGTTGGCCAGCGTCTCGAACTCCTGATCCAGTGACAGGCGCCACCTGCCATCCGTGCCGCGGGTCTCGCGAACCAGGGAGAAGGCGATCAATCCGGCCACCGAAAGCCCCACGATCAGGCCTCTCGGGATGCGGCGCCCGATGCGGTCGTAAATCCAGGCGACCGCCACGGCGCTCATCATCGCCGCTCCCCGGGATCCCAGAAACAGGTTGACCGCCGTGTACAGTGCGGCGATGGCCAGGCAGAATCCTCGAACCGGCCTGCTGCTTTTGGAGCCGGCCAATAGGAAAATGAGCCCCGGAACGAAAAAACCGGAGAGCGCCCAGGTCAACGAGTAGGAATCCTCTCTCTGGAACAGCGCCATATATCCGTAGTCGAGCACCACCGACACGGAGTTCTTCAGAAACAGGGACACGGGAACTGCGGAGATTGCCAGCAGGAACCAGCCGACCATCCTCGTGGCCCGTTCCCGGAACGGGGCGTTTTCGCCCGCGCCGGAACGATCCGCCGGCTTCTCACGGACCGCCAGGAGCGCACCCGTATGAACTGCCAGAGCGCTGAGGGTGACGAAAAACAGAGACTCGATCAATACTTCAGGCGGAAAACGGCCGTCGAGTATGCCGTTCGGGTTGAGCCCGAACAATTCCAATACCGCCTGGCCTCCGTTGAACAGGCCCGCGGCAATCATGAATAGCGCGTACGGCTCAAACAGAGTTCCCCGCAAGGAGAACCAGCCCGCCAGGATCCACCCAAAGCTGAGAGCCAGGATTACGCATGCCGGGTACACCAGGATATCCGCCTCCACTTGGAATAACCGGTAGATGAGACCCACCGCTATCAAGCCGACCGTCCACGCGACATGGACCATGAGTAAGAGGTTTCTGCGGCTGATCCCCTCGCTCACCGGCATCGCGTGCCCGCCCGCGAAATCAAGCGTCGTAGAGTGCATATAATTGGTCAATCGAGTTCGAGATGTTGAAGCTGCTCTGTTCCACCCGCCGAAACGCTTCCCCTGGAGAGACAACCGGCCGTTCGCCAGCCCCCAGAACGGCGGCTGCCCATTGCTTGGCTTCCTGCGCGAGCGGAACGCGGCGGATCAACTCCGGAACGACGTCGGCCTCGTCGGTGATCACGTCCGATATCACGCAGGGCAGCCCCGCCGCCTGCGCCTCCAGAACAGCCAGCGGCAATCCCTCGCACTCGGACGGAAACAGCAGCACGTCCATCGCGCCGAGCAACTGGGGCACATCGCCCCGGCTGCCGGCAAACCCAACCCGATCCGCGATGCCAAGATCGCGCGCTTGTTCTTGGATGGGCCCGCGCAGCGGGCCATCGCCTACCAGCAGTAACCTTGTGCCGGGCCGGCGGCCCATCAATTCCGCCGCAACCTGGATCAGAAGACTGTGGTTCTTCTGGGGGACGAAACGGCCCACGTGTCCGATGACCAGCTCGCTCTCGCCGATCCGCCACATGGCCCTCACCGCCCGCCGGTCCACCGCCGGCCGGAATGGCGCCAGGTCGATTCCGCAGTAGACCAGCCGGCTTCGCGAATCCGCCTGCCACCCCTCTCCAAAAAGAGCTCGTGCCGCCGGCCGGCTGACTGCCGCCAGACAGGTCGCGTTGGCCTGTATCGCCCTGTCCACCGCGCGGAGATAACATCTCCTGGTCCATCCTGCGCTCCGGTCGATGCGAGAGGTGTCGCTGTGACTGTGGGCGATCCGCACGGGTACTCCGAATCTGCGCGCCAGGTGGAGGAGATATCCGCTGAAATGGTGGACGTGGCTGTGAAAGACATCGTACGGGCCGAATTGGCGCACCGCGGCGCCCACTGAGCGCCGGTAGGCCGGAGACCATAACGGATGCGAACAGGGAATCAGCCGTCCACCCAGTGTGCGGATCTCTTCGTCGTACTCGCCGGCGCAATGCACCAGGAAGTCCATTCGGACCCGGCTCGGATTCATGTGGCGCAGCGCGTGCATCAGCCAGGTCTCCACGCCGCCACAATTCATGGCGCGAACCACGTGCAAAATCCGCTTCGGCTGTTCCCTCACCGCAGTGCTTCCTCCCCGGCAAAGATGTTCAGCACATCTACCGGCGCGGAAAAACGATCACGCCAGCGCGTCAGTTCGTCCGTGTCGAACTCCCACCAGCAGAGGCGGAGCAACTGCTCGACAACCGGCGATTCAAACCGATACCGGAGGAGCCTGGCGGGAACTCCCGTCACGATCCCATACGGAGGTACGTCGCGCGTCACGACCGCACCCGCCCCGACGATGGCCCCATCCCCGATTCGCACCCCTTGCCGGACAAAAGCTCGGGCGCCGATCCAAACGTCGCTGCCGATCTCCGGCGGAGACGGAAAATCGTTCCACCGAAGGGCGCCGCAAATCTCCGCTGAGGACGGCAAACCCTTTCCTGGGCCCCCACGAGTGTCCGCCCGTACGGGAAGGTCTTTCCGCGAGCCGTTGCGAAAAATGCTTTGAGCGCCGTACAGAAGCGGAGATGTGGAGAGATAGTCCACCGGATGGTCAGCCAGCCCGATGAGGGCATAGGGGCCGATCGAACAGAATTTCCCGATTCGCCCGGAAGCTACGATTGCGCCGCAGTTCAGATAGGAGAAATCGCCGATCCGGACGTCATTAGCGACTTCCGTTCCTCTCGAAATGGAACAACCCCTTCCGAGCGTCACTCGGTTGCCGACAAAAGGCGAGCCGATGAAGCAGTCCGGGTGCCGCAGCTTGGCTCGGAGCAGCCGCAAATATTGCTTCAGCCCTTCAGGGACGAACTCTTTGAGATACGGCATGCTTTCTCCTTGCGTAGGCCTTCGCCAGAGCGGCGGGGCCGAAGAGGCCGATCGCGGGAATCATCCAGGAAAGATGGGAACGCGGAAACCGGGCCAGGTGCCTTATAGCCAGTCCTAAGCCGCGACCCTTCTCCCCGGCGAGAAGATGATAGGCAACACGCATGCGGCGATAGGTCTCGAAGCGCCGCGGCGCAAACTCCGACAACGCCGTGCCGTGGGCCGCGAGTAACTGGTCAATGCCGCTGGCGCCGGCTGCGGCCTCCGCCAGCACCCTTGCCCCTCGGGTCTGCACCGGGAGATTCGCGCACCGGTTCAACGCATCGCTGTGGACTACTGCCACCACATCGGCGAGGAGGCGGGTGCGGAAAGCCTTCGCGAAGTCCAGATGATAGATGTCCTCATATACCCGGTCTTCCGGCAGCATGACCTGCTGAAACGTGCGCCGCCTGATGCAGTTATGGAAATCGGAGAGAGTTGCCTGCTCCGACCAGCGGAGGTAACCCTCGTAATCCAGGAGTTCGCCTTCCGGACGTGGAAATGGGGACAGGCCGCCGGTATCCAGCCGGTACATGAACCCGATCCGCTCGACTTCGTCTCCGAAATCGTGCGTGCGATCAAAGATAGTCTGGAGAGCCGTTTCGGTGTACTCGTCGTCGCTGTCCAGAAAAAGAATCCACTCGCCACGGGCCGCACGGACTCCGGTATTGCGCGCCGCGCAGACCCCCAGGTTCCGCTCATGCCGTAAGAGGGTCGCTCGCCGGCCTCCTACCCGCTCGACCACATCGCGGGTGCGGTCCGCGGAGGCATCATCAATCACCAGGACCTCGAAGTTCTGGAAACTCTGGCGGAAACAACTGGCCAGGGCCCGCGCGACCTCTCTTTCCCGGTTGTAGACCGGAATCACGATGCTGAAATACGGGCTATTTTGCATCGGCTGCCTCATCGTCGGCCAGGCTCTGAGGCGGCCTGTAGAGCTTCAGATAAAACAGCGCCGAGATCGCCCAGGAGATGCCGTAGGCGGCCGCCAGCCCGCTCGCGGCCAAGGGTCGGACCAGCAACCGAGTGGCCCCCACGAGAACGGCGGCCCACAGCGAAATCACGGCGATCTGCCAGAAAAGGCTTTGCCGGGCGAATGTCGCCTGATACAGGTTGCAGGCTACGACCTCGAGGACAGCCGAACCCATGAGCAGCCACAGCAACGTCGGCCCGGCTGCAAAATCCCTTCCGAACCACTTCAGCATCCGGGGGCCTGCCAGCGCCAGCACGAAGGCCACCGCGACCGCGATGCCGCCGTTCGCCCAAAGGCTCAACCAGAACATGCGGCGATAGGCGTTGCCCAATCGGTTCGCCTGCAAGTTATTGAGCAATGGCAATGTGACGCGAGTCACCAGGTTGGGAGCAAACAACACGGCCGCGCGCAGGTTATTTGCCGCCGTGTACACGGCCATTTCCGCGAATCCACGGCTTTGGACCAGCCAGCAGTAGCACCACCAGATCGCGACCGAACCGATGACGCCCGAAAACGTCGCCGGCACCGCAAAACGGACCAGGACCGATCGCTCCTGCCAGGCTCCCCGCCAGCTCACCTTGATCTTGAAACGGCGAAGTTCCCGGCGCAGCGCGAATTGGTGAAACGACCATAGGAGCAGAGCGCCGGCACTGAAGGCGAGGACCGCTCCGCGCTCACCCAGCCAATGAGACAGCAGAATGGTGACGATCAGCGAAGTGACTCCGTACCATGCACTGAGCTGTGCGAGGCGCCGGAACGATTCCAGGCCGGCAAGCGCGCCGGCCTGGTAGCCGTTCCAGATGGTGAAGAAGACATACCCCGCGGCCACCCGCAGTTCTGGGGTGAGCGCCGCCGTCCGAAAGCTCGCGAGCGACACCGATGGCGCGGACCACAACAGCGACAGCGCGAAGGCGGTGGCCGCCAGGAGGGCCACCATCGAGCTCAATCCGAGAATGCGGCCGGCCCGCGCGGGGTCGGAGTCGCGGAACTGCGAAACATACTTGGTTGCAGTAACTCCCAGACCGAGGCTGGCGAGGTTTGAAAGAGAAATGGCGGTGGTTTGCACGGTAGCCAGATGCCCATATGCCAGCTTGCCGATCATCCTGGCCGCCACGATCGAACTCAACAGGGCGCATCCCTGCCAGAGCACGCCGCCGGCGACGCTCCATCCAACCCCGACAGCCAGTCTTCTCCTCACCGAGCCGGCAGGCGCAACGGTAGCTGGAACCGCCTCGCCGCTCTCGCGTCTGCCGGAATCCGTCCTGTAATCGATCAGCATCGTCAGAATCAGCCGCCGCCGTCGTTTCGCCTGAATAGTGCCTTCGCACCTTCCTGAACGGCCGGGGAGCCATGGCGCCGGATCAGCCGGCGAAGCGCTTGCCTATCTTCCGCGCCCGAGTCCGCCCTCCCGATATGCGGAGTGCGGATGGCCGTTGATCCATCGGATTCCTTACTCCGATAAAGCCGAGTACTGTCGAGCCCGATGCTGCCGGATCCGCGAACCGGCGGCAACCAGCGGGAAAGAGCCGGCAGCACCGTCAGGCTTCGCTTCGCCTTCGAGGCTGGCAACTCGGGATGGTTCATATCCGCGTGCCTCTTCTCCGGGTTCCCTCGCTCATCGGATCAGCCTTCCTTTTCCACCGCAACCTGGCGGTAGTGCTTGTAGTATTTCGGATGGTAGTGGTAGTAGTAATAGTTGTCGCTGCTGTCCGCTCTTACATCGTTCATGACCACCCCAACCACGTTGGCACGGAGCCGTTTCAGAGTGTTGATAGCCGAGCCGAGTGCCTTCCGGTTGGTGCGTCCGGCCAAAGCCACCATCAGCACGCCGTCAACCGATACCGCCATTTGCAGGGGCTCGGGAAATCCGAGCAGGGGTGGGGAGTCCAGCACCACGAGATCATATTCCGTACAGGCGTTCTCGACCAGCGCCGTCAGTTCCACGCCGACCAGGTCCGCGGCTCGCCGGGAAGGTGGCCCCGCCGGCAGAATGTCCAGTGCGGGAAGCGACTCCTGCCGGACCAGAACACTGCGCCATGGGATGCCTGACGTGAGGACGCTGGACAGCCCGGGCGTGCTGCGGACGTCGAAGCGGCGGTGAATACTGGGCCGCCTCAGATCCCCGTCGATCAGCAGGGTCTTGCGGCCCTGTTGCGCATGTGCCAGAGCCAGGTGAGCCGCCGTGGTCGATTTCCCTTCGGACGGGCCCGAACTGGTCACCATCAGACTGCGGATCCGCCGGTCAAAATCGGTCAACAGAATCGAGTTCCGCAGCGTCCGGATGGCCTCCTGAAAGGAGCTGAGGCTGGCCACCCGCGATGCGTCATGGGGAATCAGAGCCGTGCTGGGCTCGCTGGCGGCGATCATTCTTCCGTGCCATTCCTTCACGGCCGGCAAGCTGCCAATCACCTCGGTCGACAGCGTCCGCGCCACCTGCTCCGGATCGCGGACCGCGTTGTTCAGCATGTCGCTGAGGACCGCAATGGCCACCGCCAGCATCGATGAGAAGAGAAATGCCAGCAGCGCGTTGAGCTTGATGTTCGGAAAAACAGGCTTGACCGCCGGCCGCGCCATGTCCGCGATACGGATAGCGCTGTTCTGAAAACCGGAGTTGATAGTGGCCTCTTTGATCTTTCGCACCAGCTCCTCATAGAGCGATTTGTCCGCTTCGGCCTCGCGCTTCAGAGACTGGTACTCGAACGAGCGTGCGTTCACGTGATCGAACTCGGCCTTCGTCTCGGTAACGGCCTTCCGCAACATCGATTCGCGGTTGAGCGCTTCGCCGTATTCAACCTCCACGCGGTGCGCAATGTTCTCCGTTCCGCTCTGCAACTGCCGCTGTAACTCCGCCAACTGCAGGGAGGCTTTCCGGTATTCCGGATGGTTGGGACCATAGTGGGCTTTGATCTCGGCGAATTTCTGCTGTTCCTCATCGAGCCGCTCCGACAGACGTTTTAAGGCGTCTCCCTGGGTCGAAACCTGGGCGGCCTCGAGCGACCCGCTTGCCACCGATTTGTAAGCAGCCTCCTTACGGACGCGATCGGCCTGAGCATTGGTGTATTCGGTGTTCAACTGGAGGAGCCGCGCCGAAAGGATGCTGGTCTTTTCCTCGGGGTTGATCACATTAAGCTCGCGTTCGAACTGCGCCAGCGCTCCGCTGGACCGCTCCATCTTCGCCTTGAGTTCCTCCAGTTGCCTTTCCATGAACGCCGAAAGGCTGGCCGACGACCGAAACCGGATGTTGTAGGTGTGCTCGAGGTAGGAGCGTGCGATTCCATTGGCCACGTTCGCGGCGAGCCTGGGGTCGGCCGAACGGTAGCTAATCAGCAGGAGATAGGTGTTGGGCGGCCGGGTGACCTTCAGGCTCTTCAAAACCACCGGCGCGTCTTCGGCCAACTTTGCGGCGGCGGCGTCCGGAGCGTTGATTTCCATACTGAGAAGCTGGTATTGCTCGGCCACGGGACGCAGAACCGAATCGGATTGGATGATCTTGGCTTGGGTGGCCAGGAACTGTTCGGAATCATTGGCCACGGTGCGGGTAGCTTCCTGGCCGATGATGCCACTGGGCATCTGCCGGTCGATGTCAACCGTTGCCGTGGCTTCGTAGATCGGAATCAAGCGGCTCGAAATTACAAGCGTCGCTGCCACCGTGCAACCAACAAACAGCAGGATTTTCCACCAGTGGCGTTTGAGAATCCAAAGATAGTGTGACAAGGGAACCGACGAAGCGGCGGCCTCGACCTCCGGCACTGGACCTGGCATTCGGTATGGCTCCGGAAGAGCCTGTAGAATACGAGCCGGCAGGTCCGTGGCGGGTGCCGGCAAAGTCGGGATGAGATTGTGATCAGCCATTTGAATCCTTACCGTCCATAGATCAGAGCCGTGGCTCCGGCCGTAGAGCCGAACATCAACAACTTCTCCAGAGCGGCCAGGCCTATTCGTCTGCCATGGTTGTCGGGTATGTAAAGTACATCGTTGGCCAGAAGCGGCACATCTGGCGCCTTCCGCTGCATGATCCGGCTCAACTCGATCGGGATCTCGTTCTTGGAGCCGGATGCCTCGCGCCGGTAAACGTAGGCCTGCTTTCCGGCAAATGGAGCCAGCCCTTCGGCCACCGCGAGAACTTTGAGAACGCTCGTTTCCGCCCCATCCTGGACCGGAAAGGCTCCGGGCTTTTTCACATTTCCGACGACATAGACTTTGCCCGCCTCCGGCACCCGCACTTCCTCGCCGCCGGTCAGCTTCAGGTTTGCCTCGGGATCGGCCGAATCGATCAAGGCTTTTACGGGAACACGCTGTATGAGAGAGGCCGGTTCCCCATCCGGGCCAGGCTGGGACTTGGTGATCAGGATCTCCGAGCCCGCATCCGGGCTGAGCCCTCCGGCCCGGGTAACCGCTTCCAGAAGCGACACGGGCGCGCTGGCCTGAAATGTGAGCGGGCTCTTGACGGCTCCGGCAACGCTGATCGGGCGGCTGCTGTACTCGGCGACCGTGATGGTGACAAAGGGATCGACAATGATGCCCTCTTCCACGAGCGCGTCCGCTACCAACCCCTCCAATTCGTTGGGCATCAGACCTTCGGCTTTGAGGCGCTGCCTGAGCATGGGAAGGCGAACCATGCCATCGGCTCCCACGCGAACGGTGCGGGTCAATTCCGGCGAATCGTACACCTGAATGGCAATCAAATCGCGCGGCCCGATTTTCTGAGCGGGCAGGTTCGCCGCCGAATCTACCGCCGATACCCCATGCACCTGAGGTCGAACCAACGACACAAATACCAGCAAGATCGTGAATAACCTCAGGGTTGGCATTCCAGAATTCAGCTTCATTTTGTCCTCGATACCGGTAGGGAGCCTTCTTGTGCAACAGATCCGAGGAGCATCGTATTCACTTTGCCGTGATCGATGCGTACCCTTCGCTTCATGGCTTCTTAGTCTCAAACCTAACTATCGGCGGTATGCCGCTTTCCTGTAGGGGGGATACGAAGTTTTGGCGCTTCGGCCCTTTCGGCGAGGTTGGGGGCAGTCGAAATGACTCGAAGATAGACAAAAGGGCTCCGGGATACTTCCCGGAGCCCGGCAGAGAGGAGGACCACAAACGTTGAAGACGTCGAATCGTTATCGGCTTGCTGACGGTTGGGAATCGCCCTGCCCCGGCAGGCTGCCGACGGCCGCGAGACCTCCCACGGTGGCGGCGGCGGCGACTCCTCCGATCACGGCAATGGTGCCGACGCCGATTCCGGCGGACGCCGCGGCGCCGATTCCGGCGGCGGCGCCCGCCCCCGCAGCCGAGCCCGCGCCGCCAGCAGCGCCGGCAACGGCAGTAGCGGTACCTGCGGCCGCCGCGGTCGCGCCCACTTTCTTGGCGATACTGGTGCAGCCGCCCTTGCTCACTCCCTTCACGGCGGCAACCTTGATCAGTTGAGATGCTCCCGGAACCGATACGGGCGTGGCGGAGGCTACACCGGCAA
>DASQZT010000069.1:0-8300 GCA_035638575.1 Bryobacteraceae bacterium | reverse complement strand
GGCGCGGCACGCAAGAGTGCGTGCGCCACGTCTTTCCATGGAAACAGACGACAACTGTCCTACCGCCGCAGCGAACCCCACAAAACCAGGGACAGGCCTCCTGGCCTGTCACGGCGCCCGTGTCCTACACTGGGGGCTATGCGTTTTCCGATGATCCTGATCGCGCTGGCCGGGTCCTTCTCCTGCCTTGCCAAAGACCCCGTGTCCCTGAAGGTGATGACGCGCAACATGGATGCCGGCACGGATTTCAACCTCGTGCTCGCGGCCACCGACCCGGCCTCGTTCGCGCAGGGAACCGCGGCCACCCTGGCCGAGGTCGAGGCGGCCAACATCCCGGCGCGCGCCGCCCGCCTGGCCGATGAGATCGCCGCCGAGTTGCCCGACATCGTCGGCCTGCAGGAAGTGACGCTGTGGCGCACCGGGCCGCTCTCCGCCCAACCGGCTGGAGCCGCCACCGTGCTTTTCGACCAGCTCGACCTGCTGACCTCCGAGCTGGCCAAACGGCAATTGCACTACGGCGTCATCGCGGTCAACTCCCTGACCGACGTCGAAGTGCCGGTGCCCGCGGATAATCTCAACCTGCGATTGACGGATCGCGACGCGGTGCTGGCCAGAATCGACTTCAACCAGTCGGGCCTCGACATCTACAATGTCCAGACGCACCGCTACCAGGTGGCCCTCCCGCTGGGAGCGGTGAGCCCCCTGCTGGCGGGCAACAACGTCTACCAGGGCTTCATTTCCGCGCAAGTCAATGTGGGCGGCACCGTGATCCGATTCGTCGACACGCACCTGGAGAGCCCCGTGCCCGGCAATCCGCTCATCACCATCGCCCAGCTCGCCGAGACCACGGAGCTGCTTGCGGACATCGGCGATCTCCAAACGCCAGTCGTCCTTTTGGGGGATTTCAACGCCAATGCCGAGCCCGGAATCGACGACACGGGCACGGTGGAACTGGTCCGGGCGGCCGGATTCACCGACGTCTGGAAGGCGCTGAATCCCGGCGACCCCGGTTTCACCTGGCCCCTTTACGGCGAGGATCAGGAGGCTGGGAAGCAGGTTCAGCCCTACGAACGGATCGACCTGATTTTTGCACGCGGGCTGAACCCTGCCGCGGTGGAACGGATCAGCTACGGCGCGTTCTGGGGGGCGTACGCTTCCGACCACGTGGGGGTGGTGGCGACGCTGCAAGTTGGGAACTGAAGTCCTTGGTACTGGGCCCAAAGTTGGGTGCCAGCGCTGGTTCCAGTACTTTTGCTCTATCATCTTTCATACGGTCCCGCCCGTGAGCCAAAATTAACAGGCTCCAAAAATGTCTTTTTCGGTTAAAGTAATCCTAGACAAGAACAAAATGCAGAAGTCGTACAGCTCGGCCCCGGCGCTCGCGAAAACACGGGCGTTGGATCTGGCACGGGTTCTGGTGGTGCATGGTGATCTTGCACCCCGCCTGGCGCTTCAAACCATCCTTCAGGCCGGAGGCTACGCCGTAGACGTGGCGGCTACCCCGGCGGAAGCCCTATGCAAGCTGGATGAGAGTAAGTACGACCTGGTGTTGAGCGATCCCGGGTTGGGAAGCCATCCGGCCGGCCGAAACGTCCTGGCGTATGCCCGGGTCAAGGACTACCGCCCGGCGACCGCCCTGGTAACGTCCTACGAGCCACAATCGAAGAGCCGACCGGCCAACCGCCGGCACCGGATCTCGATTTATACCGAGAACCTGCCTCACCTGCTGGGCGAGGTAGCCGAACTGATTGGATTGCGCGCCAGCCGCCGCTATCGTCCATTGCGGGCGGCGATGTAGACCAAAACCAGAACTCAGTTCTGATTTTTGGTCCGTAACTTGTTGATTCCCCGTTAGCCAACCGATACTCAGTATCGGTTTTCGAGGCTAGTGCCCGCGGCCTCCACCGCCTCCACCGCCGCCGCCGCCACCCGAGGAGCCATGTCCGACCGAGGAGGAACCGGCCGAGGAGGCCGCGCTCGATCCCATACCAGCCGCGGCACCTGGGCTGCCCGAAACCCCCGAAGACGAGGCGATCGCGCCGGAATATCCACTCGATGTCGCCCCCATGGTGGAGTACCCCGGACCGCCACGGGCCGCGCCGTTACCGCCGCCGTAGTAGGCGGGCGGATTGTAAAAGAGCCGGTTCACGTAACCCGGGCTCCAGTAGCAGTAGCCCGTAAAAGGATCGCAGTACCGTCCACTGTAGGGGATGTAGGTGTAGAGGCCGAACCATGGGTTGAAGGTCCACCCGCCGCCTGGGCTCACCGAACCGTAGGTGTCATACGTGTGCTTGGCTGCGGAGACGTTCGCCACGGCCATTTCCTCGCCGCGGCGCCGGGCCCAGTTGTCCAGGCTGTCGGTATCTTCTTTGTCGAATTTCTCAACAGTGGCGGTGTCGCCGGCCAGACTAAGCATCTTGCCGGCTGGAACCTCGACGTGCTCGCCCTTCAGGCTCACGTCGGCAACTCCGAAAAACACCTTGATGCGCGCGGGGTTGGTATCGAAGCGGAAGTGTCCGGCCTTGGCGATAGCCACGGTGCCTTCCTTGCACACCAGGGTCACATTGGTGTCCTTGGCGATTTCCAACGCATCCACCACCGCCGAACCCGTCAGCAGTTCGAGGCGGGTGTCGATGAGACGATTGGTGATCATGCGGAAGGAGCCTTTTTCGCCGAGGTGCAGCGAGACTCCCGGGGTCAGCAGAACTTCGGTGCGGCCCTCTTCGGTGCGCACCACGCCATTCTCCTTGACATCCGGGAATTTGGTGAGCGACGGCTCCACCAACTGGTCGTTCAGGTAAACCGTGCCCTCGACCAGCGCGATTGTGCCCGATTTTGCCGAGATCACGGGTTGCGCGGATGCGGATACGGCACCCAGCGCCAGGATCAGAGCGGCAGCGCCTGCGAGCTTCATGTCTCTACCTCGCTTCAGTTTAAGCTTGAGCAGTTTACGGGCGGTTGTCAATCCCTCAGGCACACTATTTGGAGCCATGTAGAAGAGTTTAACACCACCCTACAGGAAGAACTGGCCCTCCGCCACAATCTCCGCAGGCCCGGTGAGGTACACCTCGTCATCCAGGCGCAGATCGATGGGCCCGGCGGGGGTCATCACGCGCACCGGCGAACGGGCCATCCCGCGCGCGACTGCGGCCTCCGCCGCGCCGGTGGACCCCGTCCCCGAGCTCATGGTCTCGCCCGCGCCGCGCTCGTAAAAGCGCACGTCGATGGTGTGCTGGTCCACGGCCTTTACGAACGACACGTTGGTGCGGTTGGGGAAATGGGGATGCCGTTCGATCTCCGCCCCCATGGCGCGCCAGTCGAATTCGAAATCCGCGACCGGCACGGCGCATTGCGGGTTGCCCACCCAGACGAGGGTCACGTCGAGGGGGCCCGTGGAGAGCGGCAGATCGAACTGCGCGGCCTGGATTTCGGGCCGGCCCATGTTCATTTCGAATTCGAAGGCGCGGCCTTCGCGGTTGAGGAGGCCGAGGTGCTTGAGGCCGGCGCCGGTGCGGATGCGTACAGTTTGCACAGGCCTGGAGGCCTGTGCTACCAGGAAGGCGGCGGCGCAGCGGGTGCCGTTGCCGGAAAGCTCGGCCGTGCTGCCATCGGAATTGTAGAGCTGGATGGCGATGTCGGCATCGGCGTCAGGCTCTACGAGCAGCCACCCATCGGCGCCCACGCCGGTGCGCCGCTCGCAGATGGCGCGGGCCATGGCGGCGCGGTCGCCCTCGGGAACGTCCTTCCGCCACGTCAGCAGGAAATCGTTCTTCGCGCCGTGCGCCTTGGTGAACGGGATCTTCACTGCGCGGCCCGCTCCACCTCGACCGCGGTGCCGTACGCCAGCACCTCGGTGACGCCGTTCATGATTTCGGTGGCGTCGTAGCGCGCGCCGATCACGGCGTTGGCGCCCAGTTCGTTGGCGTGCTGCAACATCAGATCGAACGCGTCATTGCGGGTCTGCTCGCACAGCCTGCTGAAGAGCGAGATGTTGCCGCCGACCAGGGTCTGCAGCCCCGCCCCGATGGTCCCCACGATGGAGCGCGAGCGCACCACGATGCCCCTCACCACGCCGAAGTTGCGCTTGATGCGGAAGCCCGGCAGATCGAACGCGGTCGTCACATTTTCATGATTTACCATGACTGCCTCCTATGCGCCGGTAGATTTCGATCACCGGCTCATCCTTCTTAATAATGGTCAGCTCCAGCCGGTAGCGGATGCCGTACCGGGTTGCGCGGCGGATGGCGGCCTGAACGGGATCGCCGCCTTTGTCGCCGCCTTTCACTAGCGCCCATTCCTGCCACAGGAACAGGTCGGGCCGCTCCAGCGTCGCGAGCCATGGCAGGCCGTTACAGATGCTGAACGTCTCGCGCAACGGAATCCCCATCTCGCGGTAGATACCGAAGAAATCATCGCCCGACGATGAGATGATACCGGAACCGCGCACGTACAGGGGAGCCAGGTAGGCGGCCGCCTCGTCCATCCAGGCGCGGCGTCCCTCGGAATTGGCGCGAGACTCGGCCCAGGTGATCCAATGCTCGTGCCCGGGATGCGCCAGCCATGGGGCGATGGCGCCCCCGATGAGCAGCACCGCGATGCCAGGACGCATGCGCTCCGGGACGGCCGTCACCAGCGCCGCTGCCGCGACGGCGAGCAGCGGCAGCACGGCGAGTCCGTAGCGGGTGTTGTAGTAGGAGAACGGCCAGAGGTGCGGCATGAAGATGGGGACGGCGCCGGAGTGCATGCTCCAGACGAAGAACACGCCGGGCAGGACCAGCAGAACGAGCGGCCAGAAGATGCGTTTCAGCAGGGCGGCGGCCGCGCCCGCGATGGCCATCAGCGCGAGCACCGGCCCGGCGCACAGTTCAACGGCATTGTGGTAGTAATACCAGGCCATGTGCCAATCGCCGCGGCCGGGGTAAGGCGCGGCGCCCTGAATGGCGAATGCGGTGTAGGGACCGCGGTAGAAATCGAGTGCGTCGCCGGTTTCGTACCACCCATGGGCCATCCAGTAGAGCGGCCCGGCGCCGGCCAGCAGGCAGAAGAGAAGAGACCGGCGCCACCCCGCCGCATAGAGAAGATACGCGGCGGCAAACGGGAGGAGAAACCAGCCGTCGTAGCGCGTGAGCGTGCCGGCGCAGGCGGCGATCCCGGCGCCGGCCACGGATCCCCATCCCTGCGTATCGCGGCACCGCACACAGAAGTAGAGCAACGCCATGAGCGCGGCGAAAAACACGGCTTCCGTCATCGCGGTGGATTGCAGATATAAAAGGTTGGGGTTGAGCGCCGCGAACCCGGTGGCCGCGACCGCCGCGGGAGTCGAGTGGAAGATGCGGCGCGCGGCCGCGAAGAGAAAGGTCCCGCCGATGACAAAGCACAGGGCCGAGGCGAAGGCCGCCGCCAGGCCGCTGTGCCACCAGGCGTCCACGCGCACGAAGGGCAGCATCAGCACGTGCGGCAGCGGGAGCCAGTAGGTGCCGATCTGGTCGTACCCCGGGGTTTGCGAATCGAAGATGCGGCGCGCGATGTTCAGGTGCGCTTCGGCGTCGCCGTAGTAGAGCAGCCAGCCGTGGGAAAAGAAGTACCAGACGGCCGCGGCGCTGAGCGCGGCAAGAAAAGCAACACAGGCAGGAATGCCTGTGCTGCTAAGAATGCGTGTGCCACTAAAATGCGGTGCAGGCTTGGAACTCCCGATAGCGCGCCTCGATCTCTTCGCGGGTGAGTGTCCGGAAGCGGTCCACCCCGAACTCCTCGCAACAGAAGCTGCCCATCACCGACCCGTAGATCACCGCGCGGCGCAGCTCCGCGAAATCGATCTCGCCGTTGGAGGGCTCGACGCCGCGACCTGCCAGGTATCCGATGAATCCGCCCGCGAAGCAGTCGCCGGCGCCGGTCGGGTCGAAGACATCTTCCAGCAGGTAGCCCGGCGCCATGAAGTGGCAGCCACCTTGAAACAACACCGCGCCATATTCGCCGCGCTTGATGACCAGAATGCGCGGGCCCATTTCGAGGATCTTCGCCGCCGCGCGCCGCAGGTTGTGCTCGCCCGAAAGCAGGCGCGCCTCGCTGTCGTTGATCAGCAGGAAGTCCCACTCGCGGATGGTGTCGAGCAGTTCGGGACGAAAATCGTTGATCCAGTAATTCATGGTGTCGCCGCCCGCCAGCTTCAGGGAAGGCATCTGGGCGCGGACGCCGCGCTGCAGCGCGGGCTGGATGTTGCCGAGCAGCAGGTAGGGCGCCGAGCGGTAGGCGCCGGGCAACTTCGGATCGAAATCGGCGAACACGTTGAGGTCGGTGCGCAGGGTGGTGCGGTCGTTCATGTCGGGCGAATATTTGCCCGCCCAGAAGAATGTCTTGCCGCCCGCGACGCGTTCGAGGCCCTCGAGATCGATGTGGCGGGAGGCCAGGAGATCGATGTCTTCCTGGGCGAAATCGTCACCCACCACGGCGACAATTCTCACCGGCGTGAAGTAGCTCGCGGCCAGCGCGATATACGTGGCCGCGCCTCCCAGCATGCGGTCGATCTTTCCATGCGGCGTCTCCACGCCGTCGTACGCCACGGATCCTACCACAATGAGCGACATGTAAGAGTTGATTGTAGCAATCGGGGCCGGGGCTCGACTTGAACGACATGGAAGCCAGCGAGAATCTTCGGTGGGGATTGGGGTCGCGTCGTGACTATGAAGCGGGAGTGCGGATTTGCGGCCGCGATGTCTTCGATCAGGCGGGCCAGCCCCGGAGCTTCGTCCAGCCCATCCAGCAGCACGAGCGCGGCGCCCAGCTTTTCGCGAAAAAAGTCCGAATGCAAGCCCCAGTTCAGTTCCCGGTTTCTACGGTCGAGGAAATCGATCAGCGGGTCGGGGGACTCGTGGCTTGCGGCAAGTTCCGATAAGCGGATGAAGATGGGAAAGAGCAGCGTATAGGTACGGGCATCCAGCAAGCCCGCGACCCACAAATGCGCGACGTGGCGCAGAAAGGGCGAACCGGCCGGACCTTCGATCAGCAATCGCGGGTAGGTGAGGGCAGCGTCGAGATCTGGAGATACACAGGCAGGAATGCCTGTGCTACGAGTCTCCTCGTACAACCATGCGAGGTAGCGCGAGGGGTCGCTGCCGGACATCTATTTCGGCTCTTCGTCCGAATCCGGGAAGATCTCGTGCGTGAGATCCTCCGGCACCTTCACGCGGGTCGCGTCCCAGTAGCCCGCCGCGAAGGCCACGACGGCGAGTGTCCAGATGACCATGTCGGCAGTGTCGACTTCGCCGCGCACCGGGTACCACACGGCGGCCAGGCACAGGGTCAGGCGGATGGTCCAACCGTACACCTTCGAGATCCGCGCGCGGCCCTGGCGGACGGCAGCCACGGCCCGCGCCAGCATGAAGGCGCAGCCGATGCCGATCACCCCAATCAGGCCGCGCATGAAATCGATGGGCAAAGGCATCAACTAGAGTTTGCCACAGGCGCGGGCCCAGGAGCACCGGTGTGCTACTGCACGGTGGTGGTCGCGAGGGCTTGCCAGTCGGTGTTGTTTCCGCCGGCGCGGCCAGCCACCCAGATCGCCCGGTTGCCGGTGAAGCCCGATTTGAAGGTGATGTTGAGGGTGAGGGTGTTGCCGCTCATCGCCGCCGACGACCCGGCGCCGCTGATGCTGCACTGGCTGTTCTGGATGGTGCCCGCGCTGCCGTTCAGCACCATGCCGCCGGCGAACGGTCCTCCCGCATCGCCCGAATCGTCCACCAGCAGCAGCGAATTCATCCCGGCGACATAGGCGAGATAGCAGGACTGGCGGCCATCGATGAAGTTGTTGACCAGCACGTTGACTACGCCGAAATCGGCGGCGCCTTTGGTGTCGGTGAGGGCGGCCGCGAAGGATTGCGCGGTGCCCGATGCGGCCCAGCCGCGTACAACTCGCTACTCTTCATGAACCACGATCCAGAGCCGGGCCTATGGGACAATCCACGCCACCAGCGATTGCCAGCCCGTATTGTTAGCCTCGTTCACATCACGGACGGCCAGATAAAAAATGCGGCTCCCGCTGAAGGAGTCCGCAAACGAAGTGTTAAGGGTCAGGGCGAGCGAACTGCCGCTCCCCGTTGCCGATGAGCCCGCGCCTGTGATGGTGCACTGGCTGTTCGATAGGGTTCCGGCGCCGTTCAGCACGATGGCTGGCAGCAGCCCGGTGCCGGCGTCGTTAACCAGGTACAGCGCGTTGCCCGGCTGCGAATAGGCGATGTAGCAGGCGTGGTTGCCGTTCAGGTAATCGTTTACCAGCACGTTGACCACCCCGATATCCGCGTAGC
>DASQZT010000068.1:0-6518 GCA_035638575.1 Bryobacteraceae bacterium | reverse complement strand
TGGCAGCCGCGCTGGGTGTCACCGCCGCCGCCGTCAGCCTGGTGGTCACCGCCTCCACAGTAGGGGTGGCGCTCGCCGCACCGCTGGCGGGGATCATCGCCGACCGCCTGGGACGCAAGCGCGTGATCGTTCCGGCGGCCTTCCTGCTGGCCTTGCCGACGGTCGCGGCCGCCACCTCCAACAGCCTCGGGCAACTGATCTTCTGGCGATTCTGGCAGGGCGTCTTCACGCCCGGGATTTTCGTGGCGACCATCGCTTACATCAACGAAGAGTGGGAAACCGGGGCCGGCGCGGCGGTCGCGTCATACGTCACCGGCACGGTGCTGGGCGGCTTCTGCGGGCGGATGGTGGCCGCGGTGGTGGCGGCGCATTCTTCCTGGCGGTGGGCCTTTGTGGTGCTGGGAGTGCTCAATGCGCTGGGCGGGCTCGCCATCTGGATCGGTCTGCCGCGCGGACGGCGCTTCCTGCGGGCGCGGCGCGGATCGCCGGCCCTGCGGCCCATGCTTTCGCACTTGCGCAATCCGCGCCTGCTGGCGACTTACGCCGTAGCCTTCTGCGTCATGTTCACCCTGCTGGCGGCCTTTACGTACGTCAATTTCTATCTGGCCGCACGGCCTTTCCGGCTCGGCACCCAGGCTCTCGCGCTGCTGTTCGTGGTGTACCTCGTGGGCGCGGTGGTGACTCCGTTTGCCGGCCGTATGATCGATCGGCTGGGTCACCGCGCAGCGCTGATCATCGCCTTCTGCGCCGGCGTTCTCGGAATTTCCGCGACCCTGGTCCGCAGCCTGCCCATGGTGATGGCCGGGCTGGCGGTGTGCTGCACGGGCGTGTTCATTGCCAATGCGGCGGGTTCGAGCTATGTGGGAGTGGTGGCGCGCGAGGCCCGCGCCGCCGCGGTGGGGCTGTACGTCACCTTCTACTATGTGGGCGGCAGTTTCGGCTCGGCCGTTCCCGGACGCTTCTGGAGCCGCGGAGGATGGCCGGCCTGCGTGGCGCTCATCGCCGCTGTCCAGGTGTTGACGATTCTGCTCGCGCTGGTGTTTTGGCGCGGGCCGGAAGCGCGCTCGCGGCTACTCCGGCCAGGAGCCCAGCAAGCGGCGCACCAGCACCAGTTGACCTAGATGGTACGAATTGTGGTCGGCAATCAGGAGCGCTTCGCGCAGCAGCGTCTGCCCATCGCCCCACGGGAATTTGCGGTACAAATCCTGTGCCGGGTCGCGCACCAGCGCTTCAAACTCCGCGAGATCCTGGTGAAACGCGCGCACCGAATCGCTCCAGTCTCCGGGCTTCTTCGGAGCGGGAGCCTTCGGCCAATACCCGCCGGGAAACTCCGGCGAGACCCAGTCCGCCGACTGGCTGAAGCGCAGAATGTCGTTCTGTGCGAGCCGCATGTGCTCCAGCAGTTCCCAGGCCGAATGCTCCGCCCCGGGCGGGCGAACGCCCATGCGGCCGGGCGGAAAGTCGCGGATGGCCTGGTCGAAAGTGGCATGGGCGTGTCCACCGCGGACCAGTTGGATCAACTGTTCGCGGAGCGCTCGATCGTCTGGCATGCGAAAATCCTCCAGACTCCATGGTACCCGCCGGGGCGCTTAAGACCGCTTAAGCGGTCGGTCAGGCCGGGTCTCAATCCAGGTAGTCGTAGGCTCGCAGCGTCAGAAACTCGGGGAACTGGGCGCCGAAGATCATCTCCTTATAAAGGTTCGCGGCGACCGGAAGCTGGTGTCCGAGGCTGCCGTTGAGTTTCTCCACCCGGCGGTCCATCATCTCAGTCACCAGGGCGGGCGTGACGGGCCGGCCATCCTCCAGCGTGGCGCCGTGCCGGACCCACTGCCACACCTGGGCGCGGCAAATCTCGGCGGTCGCGGCATCTTCCATGAGGTTGTAAATCGGCACGCAGCCGTTGCCCCCCAGCCATGCCGCCAGATATTGCAGCCCGACATCCAGGTTGGTCGACAGGCCCGCTTCGGTGATGGTGCCGTCGGGAGTGCGTACCAGGTCGGGGGCGGTCGTGGCCGTGGAGGTCAGCCGGTCGATCTGGTTGGGGAAGGGCATGTACGTGTCGAACACGTACTTGGCTAGCGGGACCAGTCCGGGGTGCGCCACCCAGGTGCCGTCGTGGCCGGCCCACACCTCGCGCAGTTTGTCGTCGCGGACGCGCGCCAGGGCGGCTTCGTTGGCCTCGGGATTGTTCTTGATGGGAATCTGGGCCGCCATGCCGCCCATGGCGTGGGCGCCGCGGCGGTGGCAGGTGGCGATCAGCAGCTCCACGTACGACTGCAGAAACGGCCGCGTCATGGTGACCTGCGAGCGGTCCGGCAGCACGCATTCCGGATGGTTGCGGAATTTCTTGATGTAGCTGAAGATGTAGTCCCACCGCCCGCAGTTCAGGCCGGCGGAGTGCTCGCGCAGTTCCCACAGGATCTCGTCCATTTCGAAGGCCGCGAGGATGGTCTCGATCAGCACGGTGGCGCGGATGGTGCCGCGGGAAATGCCCAGGTCGTCTTGCGCCAACAGGAATACGTCGTTCCAAAGGCGCGCTTCGAAGCGGCTCTCCATCTTGGGGAGGTAGAAATACGGCCCCGTCCCATTGCGGATCAGGTTCCGGGCGTTGTGAAAGAAGAAGAGGCCGAAATCGAACAGGGAGGCCGAGATCGGCTCGCCATCGATCAGAAAATGCTTTTCGACCAGGTGCCAGCCGCGCGGCCGCACCATCAGGGTAGCCGGTGTTTCGCCCACCTCGTAGCGTTTCCCCTCGGGACTCGTGTAAGTGATGGTGCCGTTGACGGCGTCGCGCAGATTCACCTGGCCCTCGAGGAGGTTCTCCCAGGTCGGCGAGTTGGAGTCCTCGAAGTCCGCCATGAAGACCTTGGCCCCGGAGTTCAGCGCGTTGATGATCATCTTGCGGTCGGTGGGACCGGTGATCTCGACGCGGCGGTCCATCAGGTCGGCCGGGGTGGGCGCGACCTTCCAGGCGGATCTGCGGATCTCGGCCGTTTCCGCCGGAAAATCCGGCAGCATGCCGTCGTGGATCTGCTGCTGGCGAGTGTGGCGCGCGTCCAGCAATTGGCGCCGGCGCGATTCGAAAGCGGTGGACAGCTTGACCAGAAAGCGGATGGCTTCGGGCGTGAGAATTCGTTGTTGGGTCTCCGTTACGGACGCGGTAATTCCTATTGGTGCATACTGGGTGGCAAACACTGACAAGTCCTCTGTGAGTGATGCTAGCTGACAAACTCGCAAGACGCACCTCGACCGATCCGATCCGGACGACTCGCCCGCGGCGGACTAGCGGGTTTGCTTCGCGGCTCGAGATTGCTGTGTACTCGAAAGTGGCACAGGCATTTCTCGACCCGTCAACGGGCCTGCCTGTGAGTTGAGGGGAACCAATGAACGAAACGCATCCACGATGGAAGGGCATCGTGCGGCCTTATGGCAAGAACGATGTCGAGCGTCTCCGCCCGTCCATCGAGATTGAATACACGCTGGCGCGGCTGGGAGCCGTGCGGCTGTGGAACCTGCTGCATTGCGAACGCTATGTCGCGAGCCTGGGAGCGCTCACCGGCAACCAGGCCGTCCAGCAGGTGCAGGCCGGATTGAAGGCCATCTATGTCAGCGGCTGGCAGGTGGCGGGCGATGCCAACCTGGCGGGCCAGATGTATCCGGACCAGAGTCTCTACCCGGCCAACAGCGTGCCCTCGCTGGTGCGCGCCATCAACAACGCGCTCTTGCGCGCCGACCAGATCTGCCGGTCGGACGGGAAGTCCGGCCCGTATTGGTTCGCCCCCATCGTGGCCGATGCCGAAGCCGGATTTGGCGGGCCGCTGAATGCATTCGAGCTGATGAAGGCCATGATCGAGGCGGGCGCCGCCGCGGTGCATTTCGAAGACCAGCTTTCGAGCGCCAAGAAGTGCGGCCACCTGGGAGGCAAGGTGGTGGTTCCCATCCGCGAGTTCGTCCAAAAGCTCACCGCGGCGCGCCTCGCGGCGGACGTTTTGAACGTGCCCACGCTGTTGATCGCCCGCACCGATGCCGATGCGGCGCGGCTGCTGCTCAGCGATGTCGACCCGCGCGACGAGCCCTTCCTGACCGGCGGCAAAACCGAGGAGGGCTTCTTCTATTACCGCGGCGGCATCGAGGCCGCCATCGCGCGCGGCCTGGCTTATGCTCCGTATGCCGACCTCATCTGGTGCGAGAGCTCGGTGCCCGATCTCGATCAGGCGCGCCGCTTTGCTGCGGCCATCCATGAGCAGTTCCCGGGGAAGCTGCTGGCATACAACTGCTCGCCGTCATTCCACTGGAAGAAGACGCTCACGGAGCACCAGATCGCGCAATTCCAGGGGCAGTTGGCCGATCTCGGTTACAAATACCAGTTCGTGACGCTGGCGGGATTCCATTCGCTCAACCTGGGAATGTTCGAGCTGGCTCGCGATTACGCGCGCGGCGGCATGAGCGCCTACGCGCGTCTGCAGGAGCGGGAGTTCGCGCTGTCCGACACCGACGGATACTCGGCCATCCGCCACCAGAGATTCGTGGGCACCGGCTACTTCGATGCGGTGCAGACCACCATCTCGTGCGGAAGGGCGGCCACCGAGGCGCTCGAAGGCTCGACCGAGAACGCGCAGTTCTCGCCGCTTCCGCCACAGGGGTGCAATGGGAGAATGGGCGCCGGGGCAGACTAACGACCGAAGCCGGAACCCGAGAGAAACTAGAACTCGACGGGGAGCCGCGGAGCGAGAATTTGGCGCCCAGGGTATGCCGATCGCGTCGAGAGTGTCGAGAAGGCGCCGGTGTGAAGGCGCGCCGGCGTTACCGGGCGGCGGAAGCCGAGGCTTCGATGCGCGCTTCCGACTTCACAGGCTTGGCGGTCACCTTCGGCTCGGGCCGGATGATGTCGATGCTCCCCTTGAAATAGGCGCCGTCATCGATGCTGATTCCGGCCGTCTTGATGTCGCCGACCAGGCTTCCCTGCTCGCGAATGGCGAGCTTGTCGCTGACCTCCACGTTGCCCTGCACCCGCCCGAAAATGACGACCTCCCGCGCCTTGATGTTGGCGCGCACCTTGCCGTTCGGACCGACCGTCAGCAGGCTGTGCGATTCCAGCGAGCCTTCGACTTCGCCATCCACCAGCAGTTCCTCGTGCGTGCGGATGTCTCCCTTGATGAACATCGACGAGCCAATCGCGGCCATCTGGGGAGGAGGAGGCGCCGGCGCCGGCGCCGGCGCCTCGCGGCTCACGGCCGCCATGGGAGTGGCCATGGTGGTGGTCATCGGTTCCGGCTGCGACGTCCGCGGGGCAGGGCCCTCGTCATTGCGTTTGTTCCACAAGTGCGATTCTCCTTGGATGAGTCGGTATGAAAACGTTCGGATTCTGCACTCCGAGGGCCACACCGGGCGAGCGCGAATTCAAAAGACTTCCGCCGCGTACGGAATCCTCCGCGCGCCATCCACGTAACTTTTACGCGTGCGATTTTTCCGGCCGGCGGCCCTTCCGGCCTGCCCGCAACCCCCGGACCAGGTACCAGACAATCGCGACGTTGACGAGAGTGACCACCACCCTCGTGACCGTGAATTTGTGGACGAGTTCGTACACTTCGAGCGGTATCAAAGCGGCGGTAGTGATGACCGTGAAGTACTCGGCCCAGTGTTTTCGCAGCAGGAGTCCGACGCCCTCGGTGAGCAGTAGCGAGGCGTAAAAGAAGGTCCCGACACTGAGTTCCCTGAGTTGCCTGGGGCTGACCGCGAACACCTTCACCAGCAAGCGGTGAATGATGCGGTTATCGGGATCCACGCGCAGAATCTGGACCCAGTGGTCCACCACCTCGGCAACGTCCTTGTGAAGCAGCCTCAACGCGCCGACGCCGACCGCCACCAGCAAAAGCCCCTTCAGCAGCTTGAAGGTACCGATTAACAGGATGCCGGTCCGGGCCGGCCGCTTCGCAGCGGGCTTCCCGCCGCGGGAGATTCGCCCCATCGCTTCAGAATACAACGGCGGTGCGGGGAAACTGTCACCGCCGGCCGGCTTGGCTCGCATTGTCAAGTGTTCGGCGCGGCGCCACACCGAAGCCCCGCGTCATTCCTCTCGCAGCACCTGCATCGGTTCCAGACGCGCCGCGCGGATCGCCGGCAGTAACGAAGCCACTACCGACACCACCAGGACGATGGCCACTACACCGCCCAGCGTGGCCGCGTCCGAGGCGGATACGCCGTACAGCATCCCCGACAGCAGCCGGCCCAGCACTGCGGCGAGCGCCAGTCCCGCCAAACAGCCCGCCAGCGCCACCCGTAGTCCTTGCCCCAGGAACTGCCGCAGGATTTGCGTCCGCAGCGCGCCCAGCGCCAGGCGGAGCCCCACTTCGCGTTGACGGGTGTTGACCAGATAACTCAGGGTTCCGTAGAGGCCTACGCACGCCAGGGACACCGCTGTAACGGCGAAAAAGGCCAGTAGGATGGTGCGCAGACGGTTTTCCGCGTAGGCGTCCGAGATGTGCTCGCCGAGCGGCGTGAGCCCGTACACGGAGCGC
>DASQZT010000067.1:0-37695 GCA_035638575.1 Bryobacteraceae bacterium | reverse complement strand
CCGCCCCTCGGCTGCCGACACCGGCGGATCGGTGGTGCGAAGCAAGAACGGCCCGCGGATCGCCACCCGCTCGAGCCTGTGCCCCACGATGCGGCTGCCCACGGCCTCGACATACACCTGCACGTCCGGAAGTTCCGGCATCCTTGTTATAGTAAGCGGGATGCGAGTGCGCGCGCTCCAGTTTTTCTGTTTCGCGGCCCTGGCGGCGGCCCAGCCCGCCCCTGACCGCCATGTCATCGTGATGAGCATCGACGGATTTCCCGCTTACGCGCTGCGCGATCCGGGCATCCCGCTGCCCGTCCTCCGCAAGCTGATCGCCGAAGGCGGCGCGGCCGAGGGCGTCACTCCCATCAACCCCACCGTCACCTGGCCGAACCACACCGCCATCGTCACCGGAGTGGACGCCACGAAGCACGGCGTCCTCTACAACGGCCTGCCGGTGCGCGGCGCCGACGGCAGGCAACTGCGCGTCCAGCCGTGGGTCGATAAAACTCAGCTGGTCGAGGCCCGCACCGTCTACGACGCCGCGCACGACGCCGGCCTCACCGTCGCGGAAGTCGACTGGGTGGCCATTTATCACGCGGCGTCGGTGAACTGGTCCTTCGCCGAACTGCCGCAGGAGGACGGTGTCGCGCGCGAGATGATCGATCGCGGCCTCGTCACCCAAGAGCAGATCCGCAACTTCCAGAAGTTCCAGATCACTCTCAAAGACGACATCTGGATGCGCGCCGCGGTTCACATCATCGAGACGCACAAGCCGAACCTCCTGCTGTTGCACCTGCTGGCCACCGATTCCGCGCAGCACCAATACGGCGCGCGGTCCCTGGCGGCCAACACCGCGCTGATATTGGGCGATCGCCAGGTGCAGCGAGTCCTGGACGCCATCGACCGCGCAGGCATTCGCGAAAGCACCACCTTGTTTGTCGTCTCCGACCACGGCTTCAAGAGCTTCCAGCACACCATCCGGCCCAATGCGCTGCTGCGCGAAAAGGGCCTGCTGGCGGAGCGCGAAGGGCAAGTCGATTGCGATGCCTGGGCAGTGACCGAAGGCGGCACGGCGATGGTCTACGTCACGAGGGAAGGGAAGCGCGCGACGCTCCTGCCGGCTCTGGCCGAGGCCTTCCGCGGTGTTCCCGGCGTCGCGCAGATCATTCTTCCGGCGGAATATCCGAAGTTCGGCTATCCTTCGGTGACGCCCGGCGGCCGCATGGCCGACATGGTGCTGGCGGCCGCTCCGGGCTACGCCTTCGAACCGGCCATCACCGGCCAGGTCGCCGGCGACGTGCCCGCGGGCGCGTCTCTCGGAACCCACGGATATTTAGCTTCGGACCCGGACATGACCGCGATCCTGGTGGCCTGGGGCGCCGGGATCCGCCCCGGCTCGCACGCCGGTGTCGTGCCGAATCTCAGCATCGCGCCCACCATCGCGCGCCTGTTGGGAGTGCCCCTCCCCGGCACGCCAGCGCCGCCGCTGGGGGAATTGCTCCAGTAGGAGGCGGGGCCGGAGGACGGCGCGACTCGAGATTGGCCCTTAGGTCCGCATAGCATTTACGCGCAACCGCGAGGAAGCGGATAATGAAAGGTGAGGTTCCGAAATGTCCCTTGAACAGGCCATCCTGGAAGCCGTTCGAGCGTTACCAGCCGACAAGCAACGAGAGGTCCTGGACCACGCCGCTCGTCTTCGCGACGAAAGCGTCAAGAAGAAGCCGTTCAAGAGCGTGGAGGGCCTGTGGGCCGACCTTGGCATCTCGCTCTCTGCCGAGGAGATTGACGAGAACCGGCGCGAGATGTGGCGTACCTTCCCACGGGAAGACTTCTGATGGCCGATGTCGCGGTCGATACCCACGCCATCGTCTGGTACTTGTCGCGCGACTCCCGGTTGTCGGCCAAGGCCCTTGAGGCACTCAGGTCGGCTACTGCCGTTGGAGATGTCATTCACGTCCCGTCGATTTGTCTCGTGGAGTTGACCTACCTGGTCGAGAAAGGCCGTTTGCCCGCTATGGCGCGCGATCGGCTAATCGAGGCATTGGATGACCCGGCGAGCCCGTGTTTACTGGCTCCACTTGATCGAACGGTCACCGATGCCCTTGAGCTTGTAAACCGGAGCGAGGTTCCGGATCTGCCGGATCGAATTGTCGCCGCCACGGCAGTAGCTCTGCGGGTGCCTCTGATCAGCCGGGACGCGGAGGTTCGCGCCTCTCGAGTTCAAACCATCTGGTAAAGGCGATTCGGGTGGTCCTCAGCTTAAAGACCGCGTCGCCATGCGTGTCCCCAACGATCTCTTGGATGTCACAGACAAAGATGATCGTGTCCCCGCCTCGAGGAGGCGGCGCAATTCCCGTTACCTGCCCACCGGCCGATGCGCTCCGCTCGGTGAAATGGTGGGCCCCTTACCTCCTGCGCGGCCATGCCGGCCCTTCCGTCAAGCAGGCCCGGCCGCCTGGGTCGATGAGCGGAGCCGGCGTTGACGGCGGCAGCCGGCCTCTTGCCGGTGTAAGCGCCCACCCGGGAGTGGCCGCAACAATCACCGCGTCCGGCGTTCGTCCGATTGGTCGAGACCGGGCCGGATTGCTTCGCGATTCATCCAATTGGAGTGGGGCGACTGTGAGATAATAACTTCCTCCAGCCATGGCCACCGATACCCCGCTCCCGATTGCGATCCCTGCGCCTTTCGACCGCCGGACCGGGAAATCCAGGTCCAATCGGAGGCTTATCTCGATCTCATGCAGCGCCTTGCTCATCCCTCTGCTCCTTCTCTCGACGAGCGCCGCGCATGCGACTTCCACTTTTCTGACCGCCTCGGGCACCTTCACGACCAACATCCCAAACCCTTTTACTACGAGTTTCTTCAGCGCATCTGGCCCCTCCTCCCTGAGCCCTTACGGTTCGGCGACGGTTACCGCCAGCGGGAACACCGACTCGGCGGCCTGTGTCGGGCTTTTCGGCGGCGCGCCAGGCACCGCAGCCATGAACTTTGCCATGGATTTCGGCGGCGGTAACACGCTGACAGGCACGCTGACCGTACCTTGTGTCGCTTTGGTCAATGCGGCGAACGCCGGCCTGGGGGGAACGGGAACTGGAACCGGGTCGGGTACCATCACCGGGGGAACCGGCCGCTTCGCCGGAGCCAGCGGTTCGTTCCCTTCGCTGGCCGTATCGCTGACCATCACCGGCGCCAAAGCGGACACCGGCCCGGACGGCGTGACCACCGCCATCAATTACTACGCAACTTTCCAGACATCCGGCAACGGTACCCTGTCCACACCCGCCCCCCAGCCTCCCGGCGCAGTAAGCGTTCAGCCCGCATCCGGAATCACCGCCACCCAGCTCTTCGTGTTCCAGTTTTCCGACCCTGGCGGCTTTCAGGCGCTCTCGGTCGTGGACGTACTGGTCAACAGTTCTCTGGATGGGCGGCAGGCCTGTTACGTCGCCTTCGTCCCGAAGGATGCAACGTCCGGTTCGGTCTACCTGGTGGATAATGCGGGCGATGCGGGAGGCCCCTACTCGGGAATGCTGTTGCCAAGTTCCGGAACGGTAAGCAACAGCCAATGCAGCATTACCGCAACCGGCAGTTCGGTGCTGGGCAGTGGCAATACACTGACCCTGACGCTGGCGATTACCTTCACCGCGAGTTTCGCCGGCAACAAGGTGATCTATCTGGCGGCGCAGGATGCCACCTCCGGTTCGGGATGGCAGGCCCTCGGCACGTGGGGTGTTCCCGGCTTCTCGACGTTTCCGTCTGCCACGGCAGCGACGCCGGGCCACAGCACCGGCTCCAGCCAGACCTTCACGTTTACCTACACCGACACCAAGGGCGCGCAAGACTTGGGTGTGCTGAACGTCCTGATCAACAATTTTCTGGACGGCCGCCAAGCCTGTTACATCGCTTACAGCCAGCCGTTCAAGGTGCTGTACCTGGTGGGCGATGCCGGAGGAGGGTTGTCCGCGGGCCTGACGCTGGGCGGCTCGGGAAGCGTCGGCAACGGCCAGTGCACGGTAAGCGCCAACGACTCATCGGCGACTGCGAGCGGAAACACGCTGACCCTTGTGCTGAAGATCGGCTTTACTGCCGCATTCGATGGCAACCGCGTGATCTACCTCGCCGCGCGCGATTCCACCGATACCGGTAATTCGGGCTGGCAGCCGTTGGGGTCAACCACCGTGCAGTGATCCGTGCTGTCGCACGAGGCCCTGCACTGGATTGCGGGACGCGTCCAGGGGTGTTCTTCCTCCAGATTCCCCTACACCCGCTCCACCCGGTCCAGTTCCAGAAACTCCTGTATATGCGGATGGTCCGATTTCTCCAGGTCCGCCACCGGTCCGAAGTAGATTACCCCGCTGTCGTACAGGAACACCACGCGGTCCGCCACTTTGTACATCAGGTCCAGATCGTGCGTCACCACCACCGAGGTCAGCCGCAATTGCTTCTTCAGCCGCAGCATCAGGTCGCTCAGGTGGTCCGACATGATGGGGTCCACCATGGTGGTGGGCTCGTCGTACAGCACGCACTGCGGTTGCGCCGCCAGCGCCCGCGCGATCGCCACCGCCCGCTTGTAGCCCGTGGAGAGGTCCGCCGGGTAGACGTTGCGGGCTTCGGCAATGTCCACCATCTCCAGCAGGCCCTGCACCACGTCTTCCTTGTTCTGCCGGTCGTAATCCTCGCGCAGTTCCAGGGAGAACAGCACGTTCTCGCCCACCGTCAGCGAATCGAACAGCGCACCCGACTGGAACACCATGGTCACCTTGCGGCGGATGCGGCGCAGTTCGGCCTCCGGGAAGCCGGTGATATCCTCGTGCGCCACGATGACGTTGCCGCTGTCCGGCTTCAGGAAGCCCATGATGTGCGAAAGTGTCACGCTCTTGCCTACGCCGCTGCGTCCGATGATCGCCACCGTCTCGCCCGGATTCACGTGAAAGTTGACATCGACCAAAACCGGGCGGTCGAACGTCTTATAGACGTTCCGGAATTCGATGTAATGCGGGTACAGGTCAGTCGGAGGCATAGGCGGCCCAGTCCGCGGGGGTGTTCACGTTTTGAAACGGCGTAGGTTCCCTCACCAGCAAAACCGCGGCGCGGAGGCCATCCAGAGCCGCGGTCACCTTTCGCGTGCCGCTCGCGAAGGCGGCGTAGAGCGCCTGGCGGGTGCGGCGGTGATACACCGCGCACAGCGGCTCCAGATGATGCGATGGGCCGGCCGGGATCAGGACGTCCACTCCCCAGCGTTCCGCCCGATCGAGCAGCTCGCCGAGGAACGCGGCGGAAACTTCCGGCATGTCGCAAGCCACGATGAGATTCCAGTCCGCCGTGGTGTTCTGGAGCGCGGTGAGAATCCCTCCCAGCGGACCCTCCCCGGGAAACACGTCGGGCACGACGCCGAAACCGAGACCCCCGTGCCGGCTGGGGCTTCCCACCAGGACGGCACGACCCGCCGCCCGAGCCACCTCGCGCGCCACGGCCTCCACCAGCGGGCCTCCACGGAACGGAAGCAGGGCCTTGTCGCGCCCCATCCGGAAACTCCTTCCCCCGACCAGGACGTATCCTACCCGCGTCACACAAAGATGATACCATTGGGTTTTGCCGGGAAGCCCGCGAAGGGCAAATGCGGAGCGTGCCCTGGACAAGCCGGAGGGTCCGCCTCGCCAGAATTGTTGTATACTGATGTACCAAACATTTTGATGCGATTGTGTTTTATACTAATCGGGGGTGCGGTTCTGGCGCAGTTCGCCGTGAATGCCGGCGAAATGCCGGGGCAGCCTCAACCCATCACGAGCGTGGTCCGTCCGGATCGGCGCACGGGGAGATTGGTGAGAAGCGTGGTCGTCACTTCCAGGCCGGTTGCAAGCCAGAGGGTCGCCGAAACGGTGGTCGTCCCCCGTGTCGTGGTGCCGACCGTGTTCAATGCCTCGTCCGCTCCCGCTCCCGAACCGCCCGTTTCCGGCGGAATCGATGAGGCCGTCGACCAGATCGCGGCCCGCCAGTCGCTTCTCCCGGAGTTGATCCATTCCGTCATCAAGGTGGAAAGCAACTACAACCCGTTCGCCGTGTCGAGCAAAGGCGCGCTCGGCATGATGCAGTTGATCCCCGCCACCGCCCGGCGCTTCGGGGTGGCCAACGTGTTCAATCCCCTGGAGAACATCGAAGGCGGCGCCAAATACCTGAAGTACCTGCTGGATCTTTACCACAACAATTACACTCTGGCCCTGGCGGCTTACAATGCCGGCGAAAATGCGGTGGCGAAATACGGTACCGTGCCGCCGTACCGCGAGACCCAGAACTACGTGCAACTCGTCGCGTCCCAGCTCCGCAAGGCGATGGCTGAGTCCGCCCGGCGCAAGGAAAAGGAAGTGAAGCCCGCGGAGACAACTCCCGCCGGTCCCAACCACATGCGGCAAATTGTGGAACCCGACGGCTCCGTGCGTTACGTCACACGATAAGGCCCGTGTATGAAGCTGCTCGCAGCGCTTGCTGTTTCGATCCCGATGTTGGTCGCGCAGACGGAGCGGCCCGCGCTGCGATCAGTGACCGCGGTGCGCCACTGGTCGCTCGCCGACGTCACGCGCGTGGCGGTTGAAGTTTCGGGCAGCTTCAATTTCGCCACCGAACGGCTGCACGATCCCGAGCGCGTCTATTTCGATATCCCGGACGCCAGGCCGCGCATCGGAGCCCGCCGCGGCTACTCCGAGCAGGTGGAGGACAAGCTGCTCAGCCGCATCCGCGTGGCGGAGACCGCGCCGGGCGTCACCCGCATCGTGCTGGACTTGACCGGGTCGGTGGAAGCCGTCGCCTCCCAGTTGACCACCCCGGACCGCCTGATTGTCGAATTGCGGTCCCTGAGCGCGCCTTCCGCCCCGGCGGTACCCACCGCCGTACTCGCGGATCCCCCGGCCGTTCGCCAGCCCGCCCCGGTCCTGACCGCGCCGCCCGTTATCAAACCGGAGCCGCGCAAGTTCGATCCGTACGTACCGCCGAGAACTCCCACCAAGACGGAGGTGGCCGGTCAAAACGTCCCCGAGCCTCCGGAGCCCGGCAAGCTCGCCGTGAGTGTTACGCCGGCGCCGGTTGTTGCGCCCCCGCCCGCATCCGAAATCTCGAAGGCGGCGCGCCACACCAGCTCCGGGCAGACCTCCCTGGTCCGCGCCCTGGGTCTCAAGCTCGGACGTGTAGTCATCGATCCGGGCCACGGCGGCCACGATCAGGGCACCGTAGGCCCCAAGGGTCTGCTCGAAAAGGACCTGGTGCTGGACGTGGCCCAGCGCGTCGGCAAGCTCGTTGCGGATCGCCTGAACTCCGAGGTGATCTACACCCGCACCGACGATACCTTCGTTCCGCTCGAGGGCCGTACCGAGCTGGCTAACGGGAAGAAGGCCGACCTGTTCCTTTCGATTCATGCCAACTCTTCGCCCGTTCCGCGAATCGCCGGCGTCGAGACGTATTACCTCAACTTCACCGAGGCCAAGGACGCCCTGGATGTCGCCGCGCGCGAAAACGCCAGCTCGCAGAAGTCCATCTTCGAGCTGCGCGACATCATCCAGACGATCACCCTGCATGACAAGGCGGAGGAATCCAGGGAGTTTGCCTCCCGCATCCAGACCGCGCTCTACGGCCTGTCGGCGCGCAATTTCCCGAATGCCAAGAACCGCGGCGTGAAGAAGGCGCCTTTCGTGGTGCTGATCGGAGCCAACATGCCCTCGGTGCTAGCCGAAATCGGCTTCCTCAGCAATGCCCGCGAAGAGTCCCTCTTGAGAAAGTCCGATTACCGTGACAAGCTGGCCGAGGCGATTTTCCGCGGTATTTCCCGCTACGCCGACAGCCTGAGCCATTTTCAGGTGGCGCAGGCCAAGAACTGAGTGCGGGTTCTCGCCTTCCGCCACGTTCCTTTTGAAGGCGCCGGCCGGATCGAAACCGTGCTGGCATCCCGCGGCATCTCCCTCGAATACGTCGATCTCTGCCGCCCCGGAGCGCCGCCGCCCGACGCCTCCACCGCCGACGCGCTGATCTTTCTCGGCGGCCCGATGTCCGTGAACGACCCCCTGCCCCACCTCCGGCGCGAGATGGACCTGATCGTCGAGGCCGCCGGACGCAACCAGCCCGTGCTCGGCGTCTGCCTGGGCGCCCAGTTGATCGCCAAGGCCTGCGGCGCCAGGGTATACCGGAATCCGCTAAAGGAGATCGGCTGGTTCGACATCCTCCTGACCGAGGCCGGCGCCGCCGACCCGCTTTTTGCCGGCGTCCGTGAGACCGAAACGGTGTTCCATTGGCACGGCGAAACCTTCGATCTTCCGGCGGGAGCCGCCTGGCTGGCGCGCTCGGAAAGGTGCCGCCACCAGGCCTTTCGCATCGGCGACTCGATCTATGGCCTCCAGTTCCACCTGGAGGTAAACCCGGCCATGATCGCCGACTGGTGCCTGCAGGACGAGAACTGCGGCGACGTGCGGGAGCTGGATGCCCCCCTCGACCCGGCCCCCAATCAGGACCGGCTGGAGGCGCTTTCCGGCCTCGTGTTCGGCCGTTGGTGCGATCTTCTGTAGCGCCTTTGTCACCGGATTATTGCCGGATACCCTCATTTCAGTACCCTCACTCTCCCATTTGGGGGGTTGTGGGGGTGGAGAGCCAAGTGGACAATGGAGGAGAACACCGATAGGGATAGTGGCATGTCAGAACCGTTAGTCGCGGTGATCGAAGACCCGTTTGTCCGCAAGCTCTTACGCGACATCCTGGCGAAGCACGGCTACCGGGTTGTGGAAGCCACGGCGCACCAGGTAGTCGACCTGCTGACAACGGGCGCCGGCGACATCGATATGGTGATTACCAACGCTCCGGGCGAGCTTCTGGAGTTTGCCCAGGAGTTGCCCGTGCTCTATCTGGCGGCGTGTCCGGACCCCGAGCTGGCCGCCCGGTTCCGTTGTTGCCGCGCCTTGAAAAAGCCCTTCCATACCGAACGGCTGCTCACCGCGCTGAACGAGCTGAAAGAGCAGGGGGCCATGGCAGAGTCGCTCGTTGTACGATAAGGCTCGTGGGCTTTTATCTCTGGCTCGACAATGAGCTGGCCTGGGCGCAGGGCACCTACGAATACCGGCCGATGGGCACGGCGGTAATCTCCGCGTCCGATCTGTTTCGCCGCCGCGATTTCCATCCGCGCCGCAAGCTGCAGGCTCCGCCAACCGCCCAATTCGCCGGCCAGTTCGCGTCGCTCGGCCATCTCAACCAGCAGCTTGAGATTCGGCGGAAGTCCCGGCGCCGGAGATAGTATTCCTGTGTTGTGGCGCAGGCCCTCGGCCTGCCGGGTCGAGACGCTTCTCCGTGCGCCCCCGCTCAGGGAACCAGCACCACCGGAGCCTGCCAGAAGGCGGCTTTCTGGCTGGCGGGATCGAGCACCGTCACCTGGCAGGTATACCGTCCCGGCGTGAGCTTGGCCAGTGACAGGCTGAATTTCAGAGGCACGGTCTTCATCCGGTTGTTCAGCCCCTCCGTCACCGGAAGCGGCGGCGTTTCGAAAGCCTTCGCCTGTCCCCGGTAGAAGGTCACGAAGGCCACCAGCGGCTGGATGCTCGTCGCGGACGGTTCGTAGGCCTGGAGATAAACGAACATGTCCCGGCTCTTGCTGAATACGCGCGTCACGCTGGGAATCAGCTTCTGACCGTCCTGGACCAGCGGGTTGGTGATCTGGTCTTTGTCCTTGCCCGCGGTGTATAGCGCGCCCTTCAGTTCCGCGCGCTGGCTGCTCAATACCACCGAGCTGATGGGGATGCGCTGCACTTCCTTGTTCAGGTTGGGAATCACGAATTTCGATAGGAACGTTCCGATCCGGCCGGTCTCATCGTCACGGGCGAGAACTTTGATGGTGTAATTTCCCGGCAAGAGCGTGTAGCCCGTCTCGTATTCGATGGGGACCTTAGATAACTGGGCTGCGGTCTCGCCGCTGAGCTTCATGTCCACCTTGTCGCGGATGTTCTGGATGGTGGTGCCGTACTCGTCCTTGATCTCCCCGATGAAATCGATGACCGTGCGCTCCGCGCCTCCGCGCCGCGCCAGAGCCAGCTCGCTGCCGGGGATTTTCATCCACACGGGCACGTAATACTCGGCCCGGTTCAACTGGAAGTAATTCACCTCCATGGCAATGGTGAGGTCCGTGATGGGATCGCCCAGCATCAGCGCCTCTTCCAGTTGCCGTTCCTTGTCGGCGGTGGTGAACTTGCCGAACACTTTGCCGGCGTAGTAACCCTGCCGGAAGTCCAGCTTGGCGCTCACGTCCTTGAGCGAGATGGCGATGCGGCGGAACTTGCCGTCCAGGTTCGTATTGGTCGTGTAATAGCCGATGATGTAGTAACTGGAGAAGGCCTTCTGCGCCTGCACGATTCCCATGGACAGGTCGTTGTAGTCGAACAGCGCCTTGCCGCCGGTATCCGACGCCAGCGCGTAGAGCGTGTCCTGCGACCGCTGGAAATTCGACATCACCGCCATGGCCGAGCCGCCGGTATACATGGCGATGCCGCCGGGCGATCCCCGGGTGGCGTCGCCCAGGGGAGCCTGCGCCACGAGGCCGCGCGCGTCGATCGGGAAGAAGGCCACGTTGGCGCGGATAGCCGAATTGAGCGTGGCGCGGAGCTGCGCCTGGTTGTCGATGCCGTTGAGCCTCAGGCCGCTGGCAAAGTAAATCAGCGATTTCTTCTCGTTGAGCATCCCCAGCATCTGAACGGCGGTCTGGAGCGCGGACAACTGGCGGTCGGTGTTGAAGATGTTGAACTCGGCGTCGTCCTGTCCGAAGGCCGCGCCGGTGTCCGCGGCGGACTCGTCGGCGGCGTTTTCGTCGAAGCCCTCTTCGGCGGCGACCAGGTCGTCGATGGTCTTCTGCAACAGGTCGCGATCGTTGGTGAAATCCTGCAACACCTTGACGGCGCCGCCTTCAAACTCCATCACGGCCACCAGGTCGGGCGGCTGGATCTGCGTGCGGATGAACTTCTGCGCGGCGCCGAGCGCGCGCAACTGGTCCGGCACAGGCATCGCCGACATATCGAAGTACAGGGCCAGCAGGCGCCGGTCCTTATAGCGCACCTCGCCGGGAGGCTCGGGCTTAATCTGGTTGCTCGTGACCGGCGCGACTTTCGCAACGGCCGCGGGCGGAGCGGCGGGCGGAGTTGCGGGCGCAGCCGCGGGGGCGTCCGGCACGGTCTCCATGAGCTTCTGGAATTCACAGAAGCGGACGGTTTGCGGCACGCCGTTTTCGGTGACGGTGAAGTCCTTGGCGGTCAGCCCTTCCACCGGTTTGCCGCTCTTATCGGTGACGGTGACGATCTCGACCACCAGTTGGCTGGTGACACTGAACCTGGTCGCGTCCGCCGGGGCGGGCGGAGTCTGCGGAGTCGGGGTTTGCTGCGCCACGAGAGGCGCCAGGCACAGGATCGATGTGGCGGTAAGCATTCGCATGATTTTCAGAACCTCACTCGCATGGTGGCCTGCACGGTGCGCATTCCGTTGGCCGTCATCGGCAGCCCGAACTGCGCGCTGGTGATGGCGGTGTTCCAACTCGGATACGTCACGTGGTTGAGGGCGTTGGTGGCGTCCAGCCGGAAGTCGGCGTTCAGCCGGTCGTTCAGCCGGAACGTGCGCGCCATCGAGGCGTTCAGGGTGAAGATATCGGGGCCGGTGATGGAATTCCTGCCCGCATTGCCCCAGTGGCCCACGGGCGCGCGAACCGCCGCCGGGTTCAGAAACAACCCGGAAGGCGCGGCGTAAATCGATTGGCCGGTATAGTCGGCGCGGATGGGCCCCGTGACTCCCGTGCCCGCCACCGGCGCCACAAAGACGGGCGTCAGGGGGAAGCCGCTGCCGGCCGTGACCTGAGTGGCGAAGGTCCAGTCTTTGAACAGCGTGCCCTTCCAGCTTCCCAGGAGCGTTCCACCGCCCAATCCCATGCCGGTGGTGTATTGCGCCTGCACGTTCAGCAAGTGCCGCTGGTCGAAGTTGGAAAGCCCGCGCTCGGCGGAGAGATTCAGCCAGTCCTGGGCAATCAGGGAGCCGCCCTGATTTTGTCCGCCCAAGGCGGAGTCGTCGATGGCTTTGGCAAAGGTGTACTGAAGCTGCGCGGTGATCCCGTTGTGGAGCCGGCGGCGCAGTTGGACCTGGCCGGAGTGGCGCGTCGAGTCGCCGTTGGAGGTCAGGTAAGTGTATCCCGAAGGACAGGCGGGGCAGGGATTCGCAACGCCCACGGGATAGGTATTGGGCAGGAACGCCTGCTGCCCGCGCGTTCCTTTGATGCCGAGATAGATGGCGGTCATCACCAGCGAGCCCGGCAGGTCGCGTTGCACCGACAGGTTCCAGTTCTGCGCGTAGCCGTCGAGAAAGCCGGGATTCACGGCGAACGTGTTGGTGGTAATGTTCGGCGCCGCGTGAAAACCGTTGGCCAGCGTGAGCGGATTATCGGGAGCGTTCTGCACGCTCAGGCTCTTCGACAGCGGCGATTGCTGGATCATGTGGCTGGCGATGGGCAGGTAGAACGAGGTGTTGTAGTAGATGCCGTATCCCGCGCGCACCACCATGGAGGACGCCAGCAGCGGCCGCCAGGAGATCCCGATGCGCGGCTGAAACGCGTGCTTATCGGGGCGGACGAGCGAGTCCGGATATTGCAGGCCGGTCACCGGGCCGGTGGGTGCGCCGGCCACCACCGGCGCTTCCGAAGCGAAGCCCGGGGCGATGTCCAGGTTGACCAGGCGGCCGTAGAGTTCGGTGATCGGCGAGCTGTATTCCCAGCGAAAGCCGGCGTTCAGGGTGAGCGACGGGCTGACCCGCCAGTCGTCCGTGATGTAGGCATCGTACGACGCCGAGCGGAGATACTTGTCGGCGTTGCCGAAGGCGATGGAGCTGGTGTCCGGAATTCCCAGCAGGAAATCGGCGAAGTCCAGGCCGTTTCCCAGCGCGGCTCCCCCGGTGGCCGCGCCGGTGAAGGTGAAACTGCCGCGCGGGTCCTGCTGCGAGAGCAGGTTGAACTGCTGCCGGCGGAAATCGGCGCCGCCGGTGACGTTGTGGGAGCCGTGCACCCAGAAGAGACTGGCGGAGGTGCCCGCGGTCTGGCTGCGCGTGAAGGAGCGCTGCACATCGGAGAGCCCCGCGATGCCGCTGGTGAAGGTGAGGCTCGGCGGACCCCAGTTGACCGGCTCCTGGTTGTTGCCCGTGATGCCGGCTTCGCCCGAGATGTTTTCGCGGTTGGCGAAGAACGGCGTGGCGCGCGCGGCCATCCGGCTATATTGAACACCCAGGGTCAGGAACGCCCGCTGCGTAAGGCGGTGCATCCAGTTGACGCTGGTGGTGAGGCCCAGGGAGCGGTTGGTATCCAGGAAGCCGAAGAGATTCGGGGTGTCCGTCCGAGTGCTCTGAAACGCGAACGTGCCGTTCACCTGGTTTTTGCGCCCGATGGTCTTGTTGATCCGCGATTGCAAGCTGTCCTGGTGGGTGTTGCTGACAATCGGAATCTGGTAGTTGTAGCGCGAGTCCCCGGCGAAGTTCGGCAGCGGGTAGAATCCCAACAGCGCCTGTGCCTGGGGGCTGAAGCGATTCTGCGGAATCACGTTGCCGGGGAACGGCAGGCCGCTAGCCGGATCGAGGACCGGCAAGGGGATCTGGGAGAAATCTCCAATGCGCTGGCTCGAAAGCGGCAACAGGCTGGGAGACGTACTGGCGTTGCGGTTCCGCAACCATTGGTAGTTGACCACGAAGTTGGGTCCGTTGGGCACGAGGTGAGGGATTCTGATCGGCCCGCCGAAGTTGAGCATGCCTTGCACGCGGTTGTAGCCGGGTTTGGCCGTGTCTTGTCCGGTGAGGGAAAAGGGACGTGCATCCAATGTGGAGTTCTCAAAGGTCAGCCCGATGCCGCCGTTGTACAGCGACCGTCCGGGCCTGCGATTGTTGCCGAATGCCGCGGACTGCGCAAACGGCGACGCGGCGCCGTTGTTCACACTGCCGTTGATGAGGAGGCCATCGGAGGGGGCCTTGTTCAGATCGTCGGGGGACACGGCGGCTGCGCCATCGCCTGCGGGTTTTGCGCCGTCGCCCGATGCATTCACATCCGCGCGCTGGAAGCCGGTGGGCGTGTTGGCCGGCGCGGGCGGAGGATTCTTCCCGTTGCGGCCGCCCTTGCGCGGGGCCGCCGCGGCTTGCTGTTCCGGTTTGGCGGGCGCGGCGGCGGGCTGCGCCGCGGCCTGGGTGGGAGGCGCCGCGCCCGGAGCAGGCGTTGCCGGCGGCGGAGTCTCCGGGGCAGGGGCGGACGCTTTGATCTCCTCAAAGGGCAGAAGCTTCAACTCCCACTCCGCGCTCGGGGCGTCGGCGGTGACGGCCACTTCCCGCTCGATCGGGGAGAAGCACAGCATCTCGACCTGGATCTTCCAGACTCCGTCCGCCAGATTGGCGAACGAGTAGAAGCCCTGCTGATCGGTGATCTTGACGAGCTTGGTGTCGCCTTGCGTGGCCGTGATCGTAACGCCGGGAACCGGCAGGCCACCGAACTTCACAATGCCGCGGTGGTCCGCGGCGGTAAGCCCGATCGTGGCCAGGCACAAGATCGCCAGAAGCCGCAGGGATAAACGTAACGAGTGAATCTTCACGACGTGATCCTAGTTCTCAGTGGGAACCTTTTCCGCGCGGTCTACCACTATCATATCCAGCGGGGCCTTGCGCGGCTCCAGCCGCAAACCGAGCTGCTCTTGAACGGCGGTGAAAATCGACGGGCCGGTCGCGCCGCCGGAGCCGCCGCCGTCGGGTCCTTCCGCCGGTCTCGCGGCCATTTTCGACATTTTCATCATGGCGATGGACATCGTGGCATCCGGCGCAAATTCCAGCGTCACATCATAAGCGCCGGGAAGTTCCGTCATATACAGCACGGGGCGGCCGCCGAGGGCCGACAGGGTGGTGACCAGATCGCTCATCTTGATACCTTGGCCTTGCAGCCGGCCGGGTCCCCAACGAAGGACCGCTCCCTCGCGGTCGCGGCTCGGACTCAGGTGCATCTTCGAACCACTCTTGGAGACCAGCAGCGCATACACCGGGAGGTCCCTGCTTTCGCGGTGAACCTTCAGTTGAAACCGGTCCGCAAGAAGAGTCTGGAGCATCTCCGGAACCTGATCCTTCGTGGCATTCGGGGGCGTGTTGGCGGTCAGATCGTATCTTTCCATGTTCAGCCAATCCGGGCCGGTTTGATCGACGCGACTTCGAACGAAGGTGGGGCGGCCGGGGGCTGGGCCAGAGCGGCCGACGATGCCAGCGCGAACAAGACGGAGGCGGCGAGTGTTCGTATCATCGGATTACGCACGAAATCCCCTCCTGTCCGTATAACGCTTTGGACCCCAAGGATATGACGAAAGTGCCATCGAAACCGTTCGAAGTTCCGGAGTTTTTCCCGCACTAATTTTCCGTGGGGACCTTCTCGGCGCGATCCACCACCACAATATCCACCGGCGCCTTCCGCGCCTCCAGCTTCAGCCCGAGCTGTTCCTGCAAGGCCGCCTGGGCAATGCCGACGATGTCGGGGATCACCGGTGCGACGCCCGGCTGGCGTTTCATCATGTCATCCGTGATGTACGGTGCGAGATCCACCGTAAAGTCGTACTTTCCCTTGAGGCCCGTCATGTCGATCACGGGAGTGTGCAGCAGCTCGTTGAACGGGCCGGACAGAAGCTCGCACGCCTGTGCGAGCGTGGCGTTCTTGAGCACCCCACCCATCATCCCAGCACGTTTCATGCTGCTGGGCTCGTCACCCTCTGAGGGGTGGAGCTTAGGCCCGCCCTTGGCAACCACCACGGCATACACCGAGAGGACCTTGGACTCCTTGTGCACCTCCATTTTGAACCGCTCCGCCAGCAGCCCCTGGAGCATCAGCCGGAGCTGGTCCTCGGGAGCACCGCCCGCGGCTTTGGCGGCGATATCGTATCGCTCGTCGTTGAGCCAGCCCGGCCCGGTCACCTGGTAATCCTGGACGTCGTAGGCCCACCGGACGCACGAGGACATTCGGACGTTGCGCATGATCAGGCTGCCCGGAGTAGCTTCGATGTTCTCGCGGCGGCTGCCCTCGCCGCCCGTCCTGGACAGGGAATTCGGCTTGACCGAGGCCACCTCGAACGCCGGCGCAGCGGCCGTTGGAGCCTGGCCGAAAGCCAGGCCCGCCGCCAGGACCAGGGTGCTCGCAGCGGCGACGGTACACGTATACCCATACCAGGACATAACCATATGACGAAGGGACGGCCCGGGCATTAGCTTCGGCCACCCTCGGGATCCTCTCCTAATTCTCGGTGGCTTTTTCCACGCGGTCAACCACGAGGATCTCCCCTGGGCCTCTTCCTCCTTCCAGTTTGAGCCCGAGCTGCTCCTGGATGGCGGCAAAGATCGACGCGCCTTCCGGCGCCGTAGCTCCGCATGAGCCGGGCTGCGACGTATAATGGTGTCCGACCGGGCGCGGTTGTGGCGCCCCGGCCGCCTCACGAAAGGATTGAAGGAGACACGAGATGAAGCGTCATGTTTATGTCGCGGTACTCGCGCTGGCCGCTTTGGCGCCGTTGTCCGCCCAAGCGCCGCAGGGCTGGAAGATGCGCGTCGATCACAGCCCGGCAGCGTCGGATCCGGACGCGCCCGGCGACATCAAGTTCGTAACCATGGGATCGGGCTTCCACGCCACGAATCCCGCGGCGGCGGTGTACTGGAATCCGGCGAATACGGCGTCGGGCACTTATACTCTCAAGGGCACGTTCACGCTGATGAAGCCGAGCGGCCACACCAACTATTACGGTCTGGTGTTCGGCGGCAGCGGTCTCGAAGGTGCGCAGCAGAGCTATCTGTACTTCGTGGTGGCGCAGAACGGGACGTGGCTGATCAAACGCCGCGACGGCGATGCGACCAGCAACGTGTCGCCGAAAACGCCCAACGACGCGGTGAAGAAGCCGGACGCCAGCGGAAAATCCACTAACGATCTCGAAGTTCGGGTGGGTGCGGACAAGATCGACTTCGTGGTCAACGGCACGGTGGTTCACACGGAGCCGAAGAGCGGAGGGGCGGCGAAGACGGACGGCATCTACGGCATCCGCATCAATCATCTCCTCGAGGTTCAGGTGGACGGGTTCGGAGTGTCGAAGTAGCGGTGGCCGATCGCAGGCGAATGGACATGCGCCGCGGGCGCGCAACGGCGCATGAAAAGGAAACGCGTCCCGGCGGGCGGCTTACTGGGAGACCAGGGTGCCTGGCACGAGGTCGGCTGTGTTCTGATCGGTCTGCACCATGATCAGGCCCGAGGAACCGCTCACCAGGAGACCTCGGAAAGCGGCTGGAGCGTTTGGATCGCTGGATTTGAAGGTCAGCTTGATACCGCAGTCCGCCCCGATGGCATAGGTGCCGGAGGCATTCGCCAACTGGGCGGCCCCATTCGCGGAGGAGACCCACTCTTGAATGGTAAAGGCGCCTTGACCGTCCAGAGTGAGGGACCCGACGGCGGAGATATCCTGGAACATGCCGCTGGACGAAGGCGTGCTGCTGGACGAAGCCGTCGAGGCGGCCTGTTGCGCGCCGAAATAGCTGAATGCGAAACTCTGCGGGTTGTCGGTCGCATTGCAGGCCGACACCGAAAGATCCAGCTCCCCGGCGGTGCCGCTTCCCGAGGATTCCAGGAAGAGCACCCGCGCGCCGCCGGCGGCCACCATGGCAATGAACGTGCGGCCCGAGTTGAGCTTGATGGTTGCGCTGCAATCGGAGGCCACGCTGTAGGAACCGATCGTCACATTGAGGTTGGACGACGACAATCCGACGATGTTGCCATTGCCGTCGAAGAAGAACCGGCCGAGGCCGGGGATCTGTCCGGAGAGGCTGGATGGATTGTTGCCCAATCCGGCGGGGCTGGTGCTTGTAGTGCCGGACGATGAGGTACCACTTCCGCTGGTGCTGGTGGTTGTGCTGGCGGTGCCGTTGACGGTGTTGAGCACGTTCATCAGATTCCCGCTGGCAATCTGAGCATTGTAGGTGCCAGTCAGGTTGGCGTTGGTACAGCCCGTAACAGCGAACGAAACTCGAGGCAGTCCGAGGCCGGACAGCAGCAGTCCGCCCACAATCAAAACTCTCTGTATAGGTGTCATGCAATCGCTTCTCCCGTGTTCTTTGGATTTGCGCAAGCCGGAGGAAACAACGAAAACCGGACCTGCCAGTGCAGTATAAGAAAGAGAAGTCCCTAACTTCGGTGCCAGGTATCACTACCATTCCGCCGATCTGTCTTATGACTAACTCTCGGGCAGACGCGGCGGGACTATTTGTGACGGTGCGGCGAACTCGGGAGCCGGAAGCCGGATCTTTTCGGACGTTTCACCGCGTCGCCGATGACGGCCGCGGCCCGGTAACAGCGGCACACAAACCGGGTGCTCGGGCGTGAGAAAATAGAGGTATGGATAATCCTCTCGCCAGCGGACCTCCGGAGCTGTTTGCGCGGATCGACAACTACCTGGTGGACAACGCCGCGGCCGCGGCTTCGGAAGGGATCCTGTTTACCACGCTTGACAAGGCCGTGAACTGGGCGCGGAAGAACTCCATCTGGCCGATGACCTTCGGGCTGGCGTGCTGCGCCATCGAGATGATGTCGATGGGCGCCTCGCGGTTCGACATCGCGCGGTTCGGGGCGGAAGTGTTTCGCGGATCGCCGCGGCAATCGGACCTGATGATTATTGCGGGGCGGGTGTCGCAGAAGATGGCGCCGGTAATCCGCCATCTGTACCAGCAGATGCCGGAGCCCCAGTGGGCGATCTCCATGGGCGCCTGCGCGACCTCCACCGGGGTGTTCAACAATTACGCGCTGGTGCCGGTGAACCAGGTGATTCCGATCGACGTGTTCGTGCCGGGATGCCCACCGCGGCCGGAGCAACTCATCTACGCGCTGATGATGCTTCAGGAGAAGATCCAGAACGACAGCGGGACGGTCAAGCAGGTATTGAACCTGGCGTGACGGCCGGGCAGCCCGCGGGGTCCACCGGGACGTGCGGACCGAGTGGGCGCGCCACCGGTCCGACCGGAATCAAGGGGAGGGCGGCAAGGGCGGCGGCTTCGCCGGCTTTCAGCATTTCGGCGCCGAAGCCGAAGCCGTCCCATTCGATTTCGGAAACGCCGGGGGTGATGACCAGGTCGCTATGCCTGCGCCAACCGTCCTCGGTACAGGTCTGCAGGATCTGGAAGCTCCGGTTCACCACCTGGAAGACGTTGCGCGGGGGCCGGTTGCCGGCCTGCGCGGGCAGATGCACGGAGATCACAAAAGTGGCGCCGAGCTGGCGGGCGAGGAGAGCCGGGATTTCCATGGCGATGGCGCCATCCACCAGCAGGCGGCCATCCCAGCGCACGGGTTGAAAGAGGCCGGGGTAGGAGCAACTGGCGCGAATGGGGAGGAAGACGTCGCCGGAACCGTGGAAGGTCACGGCTTCACCGCTCGACAGGTCGGTGGCCAGCACGCCCAGGGGAATCTGCATCTCTTCGAAACGGTAGCGCTTGAGGAGCCGTTCCAGAAAGCGCTTCATGCGTTCGCTGACCACGAAGCCCATGCGGCCGAGGCTCCAGCGCGCCACGTCGCCGAAGCGCATGGCGCAGCCGGAGTGGGCGATCTCGGCGGGCGAGGCGCCGCTGGCGTAGGCCGCGGCGACAATGGAGCCGGCGCTCACTCCGGTGATGCAGTGGATGGGGATGCGGTGGCGTTGGAAGACTTCGAGAACGCCCGCGTGGGCAATGCCGCGGGCGAAGCCGCCTCCCAGTGCGAGCCCGATCTTGGGCGGCGGCGCGGGATCCGCGGATGGCGGGGCCGCGGCTATGTGGCGGGAGAAACCTCGCAGGGCGGAGATCAAGCCGGAGACGTGGCGCGGAACTCTCATTCGACCCCTCCATATCATTTCTGCAACGTCCGCCGGGGTGCACGGCGGAGCGCCGTAGAATGGACTACCAATCGAACGGACGAGCTAACTGCTTGCCAAGTTCCTTGCCGCGGTACTGTTTTGTGGCAGGAAAAGTACCGGTCGAAGCCGCGAAGTGAAGGGAGAGAGACGGTCACTCGGCGGGTTGCTGCTGGGTGAGGCAGTGCAAGGTTCCGAATCCCAGCACCAGATCGACGGCGTGGATTCCGACGACCGGGCGATCCGTGAAAAGCTCACCTAGCAGGCCGAGGGCGATGCGGTCGTTCGGGTCGTTGAAAGTGGGAACGAGGACGGCCGCATTGGAAATGTAAAAGTTGGCGTAGCTCGCCGGCAGGCGATCGCCGTCGAAGAAAAGCGGTCCGGGCATGGGAAGGGCGGCGACCTCGGGTTTCGAGCCGTCCTCCAGGCGGAAGTCCTGGACGCGCTCCCAGTTCTCGGCGAGGGGACGATAGTTGGGATCCGCGGGGTTGTCCTCTTTAGTCAGCACGACGGTTCTGGAGTTTACGAAGCGGCAGATATCGTCGACGTGGCCGTGCGTGTCGTCGCCGGACACGCCGCCAGCCAGCCAGAGGATGTGGGTCACGCCGAGACACTCGCGGAGCGCCGCCTCGAATTCCTTGCGGCCGAGTCCCGGATTGCGCACCTGCGTCTTCGGATCGAGATAGCACTCCTCGGTGGTGAGCAAGGCGCCGTGGCCGTTGACATCGATGCCGCCGCCTTCGAGGACGAAGGGGCGTCCGTTCGAGCGGGCGTCGAAGAGGCGCTTGCCCAGGCGCTTCGCGGCGGTCTCGGGCACGCGGCGATCCTTTTGCCAATCGGGATATTTGGCCCAGGCGTTGAAATGGAAATGAACGACGGCGGTCTCGAGCTTCGTGCCGGCCGAGCGGCGGACGAAGGCCGGGCCGCTGTCGCGAGTCCAGCCGCGGTTCGTGGGGTGCGCGACGAACTCCACGCGGCTGGCTTCGACGCCCGCACGAGCCAGGTAGCGGGCGGCCGTTCGGGCTTCGGCGCGCGAATTGACCAGCATGCGGATTGTCTCGCCAGGAGAGATCTTGTGCACGATTTCGGTGTAGACCCATCGGATGATGTCGAGTTTGTCCGGCCAGTCGGTGGGGTTGTGCGGCCATGCGAGCCAGGTGGCAGCGTGGGTTTCCCATTCGGCGGGCATCGAGAAACCGGCGGAGGCGGGACTGACCCACGGCTCGCGCGAATTTGCCATATGAGTCGAGGATAGTCGGCGCGGGTGAGCGTGTCCATTCGGGACGGCCCGCCGCGCCGATGCGGGGCTGTTAGAATCGTGAATTCGATCATGGCAAAAACTCACAACACACGCCGCGGCTATCGCGAAGACCTCTCCGAAATGCCGGACTGGATGAAGCAGAAAAAGTGCCCCAACCGGGGAAAATTCCTCTCCGGAAAACGAATCCTGCCCAAGAACCTGACGGGCAGGGAAAAACTCGCCGACGTCATCGACAACGCGTTCCTGGCGTACAACGGCGCGCGGCTCAGGGAAGCGTGCCAGTTGTTCGCGGAGAGAATGCTGGAGCCGGATGTGACCATCGGGATGAGCCTTTCGGGGGCGCTCACGCCGGCGGGCCTGGGATGCTCCTCGATCGTGCCGCTGATCAAAGCCGGGTTCGTCGACTGGATCGCCTCCACCGGCGCGATCCTCTATCACGACCTGCACTTCGCCTTGAACTATCCCGTCCGGGTGGGCAGTTTCAAGATGGACGATACGGAGCTGCGCGACAACGACATCGTTCGCGTCTACGATGTGCTGCTGGGGTACAGCGACTGCCTGATGGCCACGGACGAGATTCTGCGCGGAATCCTGATCCAGCCCGAGTTTCAGAAGGAGATGGGCACCGCCGAACTGCATCACCTGCTGGGAAAATATGCCGCGGAGTGGGAGCGCAAGGCCGGGCTGAAGGACGTCTCGGTGCTGGCCGCCGCGTATCGCGCGGGCGTGCCCTGCTACACGTCTTCGCCGGGCGATTCCACCATCGGGATGAACGTGGCCGGCGTGGAACTGCGCGGCAACAAGCTGCGGGTGAACGCGTCGATCGACGTCAACGAGACCACGGCATTCGTGCTGGCGGCCAAGCGCGCCGGGGGCAAGAGCGGAGTGGTTCTGTGGGGCGGGGGCAGTCCCAAGAACTTCGTGCTGCAGACCGAGCCGCAGATCCAGGAAGTGCTGCGCATCAAGGAATACGGCCAGGACTATTTCCTGCAGGTGACCGACGCGCGCCCCGACACGGGCGGCTTGAGCGGCGCCACGCCGAGCGAAGCGGTGAGCTGGGGCAAGGTGGATCCGGACAGGCTGCCGGACGCCGTGGTGTGCTACACCGACACCACGATCGCCATGCCGCTGCTGACGCACTACGCGCTTTCACGCCGCAAGCCGCGCAAGCTGAGGCGCCTGTACGACCAGCGCGGCAAGATGATGAAGGCGCTGGTGCGGGAGTATTTCACACACAACCAGGTGAAGATGATCGACGGCACGGACCCGGTCCTGGATTGATCGATGACCAAGAAAGAGCTTCTGGCCGTCGCGAAGCAGCACGGCACGCCCGTCGTGGCGATCGACCACGACGTGATCCGGCGCAACTACGCGTCGTTTCGAAGGCACCTGCCGAAAGTGCAGGCGTATTACGCCGTGAAGGCCAATCCCGCGCCGGAAATCGTCCGCACTCTGTACCGCGCGGGAGCGAGTTTCGACGTGGCGTCGCTGCCCGAGTTCCTGCTGGTGCACGAGAATATCGCGCACCTGCCTGCCAAGGAGCGGCAGGACTTCATCTGGGACAAAATCATCTACGCCAATCCGATCAAGCCCAAAGAAACGCTGGAAGCCCTGGACGAGTACAAACCGCTGATCACGTACGACAACCCCGAGGAGTTGCGCAAGATCAAGCGGTACGCGCCGCACGCCGGACTGGTGCTGCGGCTGCGCGTGCCGAACACCGGCTCGATGGTGGAACTGTCGTCCAAATTCGGATGCGACACGGGGGAAGCGGCGGACCTGATCCTCGAGGCATTCCGGATCGGCCTGGTGGTGGAAGGGCTGAGCTTTCACGTGGGCAGCCAGTGCACCAACTTCGACAACTTCGTGCAGGCGCTCAATATCGCGGCGGCGGTGATGCGGGAAGCCGGGTCGCGGGGCCACCAGCTCAAGATCCTGGATATCGGCGGCGGATTTCCTGTGCCGTACGACCCGCATGTGAAGCCGCTGGGCGCGCTTGCCAGGAAGATCAATGCCGAGATCGGCCGGCTGTTCGCCGCGGACATCGAGATCCTGGCCGAGCCTGGCCGTTTCCTGGTGGCCACCGCCGCCAGCGCGATCGCGCGCGTCATCGGCAAGGCCTTTCGCGACGGGAAGACCTGCTACTACATCGACGACAGCGTGTATCACACGTACTCCGGGATCGTGTTCGACCACTGCCAGTATCGCCTGAAGGCGTTCAAAAGAGGCGAGAAGGAGATCTGCACGGTATTCGGCCAGACGTGCGACGGCATGGACATCATCGCGCATTCCGAAGAACTGCCGAAGCTGGAGATCGACGACTTGATCTATTCCGAAGATATCGGCGCTTACAGCAACGCTTCCTCGACGTGGTTCAATGGCTTCGCCCCGGCGAAGGTGGTGCACGTGAACGAGTGACCCCGGCGGGTCAGAGGAGCTCGTCGAGCAGATTCCGCTGCTTCTCGCCGATCGACGGCCAATCGAAATGGCGGACGGCATGTGCTCGCGCGGCGAGCGCGATGGCCTGGCGGCGATCAGGATCGGAGATCAGCGTCGCGACACCGGCCGCAAAGGCTTCCGGAGCGTCGGCGATCCACACGCTGTGGTCGTGCAACAGGCCGAGCCCCGCGCAGCCCGAGGCCGTGGAGACGGCCGCGCGCTGCATGGCCATGGCCTCCAGCACTTTCACGTTGGTCCCCGCGGAGACGGTGGTCGGAACGATCGCGAGGTTCGCCTCCACGTATAACGGCCGCACGTCGGCAACGAAGCCGAGCATACGGATTCGCGGGTCGGGCTTCGGTTCGGGCGAATCGGTGAAGGCGCGCCAGTAGGCCAGATGATCGGCGCCGCAAACGACGGTGACGCTCATCTGCGGGAATTTGTCCCGGAGCAGCGGCCAGACGGATTCGGCAAAGAAGCGATACGCCTGAATATTCGGAAAGTGGCGGAAGGAGCCGATGAACAGCAGCCGCTGGCCGGGGCTTTCGGGCTCGGGGCGGAAACGCGCGAGGTCGACTCCGTTTTCGATGACTGCCGTCCGCACCGAAGGTCCCAGCAGTTCCGCGTCTTTCTGCGACATGACCACAACGCGCGGGAAGCGGCGGGCCACGCGTTTTTCGAATCTGCGCCATCGGAGGAGATCCCACCAGGCGGTCGGCGTGCGCTCGCGGCGCGCGACCTGGCCGAACAGGTCGAAGGTGACGTCATGCTCCACCAGGACATCGCCTCCGTACCCGGCCAACTGGGTATACTCCACTTGCAGCAGCTCGAATTGAAAGGCGATGCGCTCGTCGGCGATCGCCTGGCTCATCGCCGGAGAACGGAATTCGTGAACCTCGGGAGGCAGCAGGGTAGACCAGCGCGGCTCGCGGTAGCGCGGCTTGCGCACCAGCACGACGCGGGCGCAGAACTCCAGGAGGGGCGCGGCCTCGGGTTCGTCGTCGGAATCGGTGAAGGCGAACAGCTCGACATCGAACTTGCAGGCAATCTCGCCCAGCAGGTTGTAAATGCGGACTGCGCCGCCGTGCGAGAGAGGATACGGAAAGTAGGGCGAGAGCACGGCTACGCGGCGCCGCTCCGGGGAGCAGGGACGGCCCTCGATGCGGCGATATCCCGTGGGGACGAGCGAGCGCTCGCGCTTCGGCATGGGCCACCACCAGGGACGAAGGTGAATGCGATCGAGCGGCACACCATGCCAGAAGAGGAACGACGCGAGATCGCAGCGCAGATGGTGGCGTTCGAGCCGCGAATTGTAGGCCAGGATCTTGCGCGGCGCAAGACGGTAAGCCGCGCGGCGCAGCGCGCTGGACCGGCGGGTGAGCATCACGGGCGCGAGGCCGATGCGGAAACGCCTCAACGTGCGGCGCATCTCGGGCCAGTTCTCTTTGGTCGCCAGGAAGTGGCGGCGGTCGGGGACCAGGCGGCGCACCTCTTCGTACATGCGGCGGCACAGGTCGGGATCGCCGGTGGCGAAGGTCACCACGACGGCCTCGGGATCCTTGCCGAGCAGTCCAAAAATGAACCGCTTCAACCGTTGCTTCACCGCACGGACCTCGTGCCCCACAGCACCGCGCAGGCCGCGAGTGGGGAGAGCGCGGCAATGGCAGTGACGGACGCGTAGGCGTGCAAGTCAAACAATTTGCCGAAGGCCGGCGAGACGACGAACTGGACTGCGCCGTAGGAGGCCACCAGGACGGAGATGGCGAATGCGGAGGGAGAGCCTTTCGGCCCGCCGCCGAAGGTATCGAGAGGCAGGGTGTACATGTTGACGCTGAACGCCGCGACGGCGAAGATGCTCAGCGAAATGCCGGCGCAGGCCCAGGCCGCCGTGTGCGCCGAAGATACGGCGGCAGTGGCCAGCGATAGGGCCGAAGCAGCGAGACAGACACGGAAGCGCGCGCTGATGGCCGCGACGCCACGCTCCACCAGGCGCAGCGACAGCCATCCGCCGGCCATCCCGCCGGCGGCGGCAAAGAGCGGCGGAATCCACGCGTACCAGGCAGCTTCCACGAGCGTGAGATGGTGGACTTCGACGAGGTACACGGTAGTCCAGTTGGTCCACAGCGAGTAGCCCACCATGCTCAGAGCATTGGCGGCGACGAAGGCCCACAGGCGGCGGTCGCGCAGGATTTCGGCGCCGGCATGGAACTCCAGTTTCGGTGGAGCGGTGGAGTGCGCGCGTCCGGCAGCCCAGTTCCACACTGGAATCCAGGCAAGCCCCAGCACTCCGGTAACGACGAACGCCTGGCGCCAGCCGCTACGGATGGCGATCCACGTGGCGAGTGGCGCGGCCAGAATCCATCCCAGGCTGATGCCCGCCTGGTTCACGGCGTTTCCAAGGGCGCGCTCGCCGGGCCGCAGGTACTGATGGATGGCTTTGCCGGCGGCGGGAATTCCGCTGGCCTCCGCGATCCCCAACACCGCCCGGCAGCCCACCAGTCCGCCGAGTCCGCGGGTGAGGCCGGTGGCGATCCCGGCGCACGACCAGAGCCCCACCGACAGGGTGACGGCGCGATTCAATCCGATGCGATCGATCAGCATTCCGGCGAACGGAGCACTGGCCGCGTAGGTGATCGAGAATGCCGCGACGATCCATCCGTACTCCGTGTTGGAGAGCTGGAACTCGGCGCAAACTACGGGCTTGAGCGTGGCGAGGGCCAGCCGGTCCAGATAGTTGATGGCGGAGGAGAGCACGAAGACCGCCAGCACCAGCCAGCGGAAGCGCGCGGGGTCGAGAGTTCGCGTCACTGGAATTCGATGGTGGCAACCTCGCCCGCGGTCGACAGGCGGGCATTCGGTTTGGGGAAATATTCGATGGAGACGCGGCGGGCCTTTTGGACGCCGCAGCTCAGGGCCTGTTCGCCGCCGCCAGTGATGGCGATCTGGCCGGGGTCGGCGACCAGCAGCTTAACCAACTTGCGGTCCGCGGCTTCCACCACGAGGCGCACCTGTTTGCCCAGGCAGTCCACCTGCTTGAGGGTGCCGGCCAGCTTGCCCGATGGCGCGGGGCCATCCCACCAGGGAACGGCCTTGGCATCCGGCTTGGGCGCCCCGTTATTATATTTCTCTTCGAGCGCGTGGACTTCGGCTCGGGCCTCGGTCTTCAAGCGCTCGATGTCGCGAGCCTCCTCTTCGGCGCGGCGCCTGCGTTCGGCCTCCTCGTAATCCAGGCGCTGCTGCTCGATCGACATGCGCGCCTGGTGCATGCGCGCGCGTTCCGCCGGATCGGTGGCGGCCTGTTCGCCTTGAGTCCAGGCTTTGGCCGCCTCGCCGTAGTTGTGATCGGCGAGATAGCATCCGGCCAGCGCCTGCCAGTAAGATGGGTCGCGCGGATTGCGCTCGGTGGCGGCCTTCCAGTGGGCGAGGCGCAGAGGCGGATCGGTGTCGCGCCGGGCCATGAGGGCGAAAGGCTCGTCCAGCTTGGGGTTGATTCCAGCGGCGCGGAGGAGAGCTTTTGTGGCCTTCTCGTTGTCCGGTTCCAGCTTGGCGTACTCGATGAAGCAGCGCGCGCTGGCGCTGCCGGCCTCGATGGCGTCGGCGAAGTGGGTGCGGGCCTCGTCGTTCAGGTGGCCGCGGAGCGCAAGCAACCCCAGCCCCTCGTCCGCGTCGGCGACCTTCAGGCGATCGCGGAGCAGGCTCCGGTACTCGGCCGCGGACTGGCTGCCCGCCAGAAGGTCGGCGCGGGCGAGCCGCGCATCGGCGTCGGAGACCGGCTTTTCGGGAAAATCGTTTTCCGAGATGGCGCGGCTGGCGAGCGAAGCCGTCTGGAAGTCACCCGCGGCGAAATGCTTTTTGGCCTGGGCTTCGATGTCGGCTCTCGACTTGCTGAAGGCGTTGCGAAATGCGGGCTCCTCATCGACGCCCTTGCGCAGGTTGAAAAGCAGCACGCGGATCTTGCCGAAGTATTCCGGATCGACCACCAGGAGATGGATGCGCGCCCAATCGAGGTCGGGCTGTGCGGGCGGCGCGCCGACGGTGATGCGAATGCCATTGACCTCAAAGGTGGAAAGGAACTCAATCAGGCCGTGCTCGAAGGCCGGCGGCATCTGCGCCGTGTTCGATTTCAGGAACAGACGGGTCAGCTCGCGGTAGACATCGGGGGAAACGGCGGCTTTCTCCTGCAGGACGATGGCGTAGCGGTCGCGGCCTTCCACGAGCGGCCCGGGCGAAGTCCAGCCCCTGGCGTTCTTGAAGAGCATGATGCGCACCGGCTGCGGGGTCTGGAGATCCGGCTCGCCCACGAGTTGTCCCACGGCATGGCGAAACTCCTCGAAGCGGACCATGGTTTCGCGGCCGGGGCGGGCGCCGGCATCGGTGAAGACTTCGTAGGGTCCCGAAGTGAATTTCACCCAATGATCGTCCGCCGCGAGGAGCCCGGGCAGCAGGCCCAGCAAGAGGAGTCGTCGCATTCGACTCCATTATCCCGCGCCAGGGGGACCGTTTGGTACAATGAGTGTACTTGTGGCGCTATCGTCTAACGGTTAGGACGGAGCCCTCTCAAGGCTTAAATACGGGTTCGATTCCCGTTAGCGCTACCATGTTTTCATAGAGTTACGGCCAACGACAAACCACGACAGAACACCAAAGTTGCACCAGAACAATACGGGTTTGGTGGTCCGGCCATGTTGAACGAAAAAAGCGTGCCGCGACATCGCACGATGCTCGACCCGAACGGACGAGAGACGGGCCGGACCTCTGATACGAGTCCCGCCGCTAAAGCGCGCCGGTGCCGCGGCTCCCGGCGCGACAAGTCGATTCCGTCGCCTTCCGCCGTGCGGGTCGCGCGATAGGTCGAGGTGGCGTGCTAAAGGCTCGTGTGCAAGCCGCAACGTCGCGCGACGCGGCGGGCCTCTCATGCGAGTCATCCACGTGATCGCGCGAGGGCACGCCGCGCCAAAGCTACCAGTCTGCGGAGTGCTGGAGTTGGAGTAGCTTCCGCGGCTGTGACCGCAAACTGATTACGCGGCGCGTTTCCAAAACGTGCCCCTGGCAGGCAAACCGAAAGCAGCCGTGTTAAACCATTGGGTGAACGTCCGCAGCCCCTTCGGATGGCCAGCATCCCCACCCTCGTTCCGTCGCCCCCCGCTAACGTATAGATATTTCCGTCCGGGCCCGCTCCGCCCCACGGCCAGATCGACCGGCGCGCTCCCTGGAGTATACAGGTGCGCGGCGTTGAATTTCCCGGCGATCCGAATGGTCAGCGACTCGGCGGGAAGATCGGCGTAGTTGACCAACTGGATCGACATGCAGTTTTCGCTGTCGCTCATGCTCACATAGGAAAGCACGGACGGCGCATTGAACACATTGACGCCCAGTTCCTCGAAGAGAGGCGCCCCGAGACCTCCTGGGAGCAGCAGGCGAGCAGGAGGAAATCTGCCCACCCTTATGCGGGTCTTCAAGCCGTTCCAAAAAGTGGAGTTTTTTGGGACAAGGGCAAACAGACAGCCTGCCTTGGGTGCCGTTGACGCGAAGAACGGGCGAACACCCTCCTGCTCGCCTGCTGCTACCGGGAGAACGGATTTAGCAGCAGGTTATGCAGTCGCCAACTCCTATTCATCTCGTACGTCGCAAATCCAAAGTTAAAGGGAATTCAAGATTACGCTGCGCCGGTGGCAAAAGCACCAGACCCGGGGTGTGGCCTGTATCCTGAAATCGGGCCAGGCGGCGGCTCTCTGCTTCCTGGGCATTGACGGGGAACTGCTTATTGGCTCGTCCGCCCGGGTGCGTTACATGATACGTGCAGCCCCCGATTGCGCGTCCCGACCACGTGTCCACAATATCGAACACCAAGGGCGTGTGTACCGGGATGTTCGGGTGGAGGCACGACGGCGGCTGCCACGCACGATAGCGCACCCCCGCCACAAATTCGCCACTTTCGCCCGTCGCGTGCAGTGGCACCCGGCGGCCGTTGCATGCGACCACGAAGCGCTCGCCAGTCATTCCGGCCACTTTGACCTGTAGCCGCTCGACCGACGAGTCCACGTTGCGGACGGTTCCGGTGTTGGCAGCCTCTTCGCCCACCACGTGCCACGGTTCCAGCGCGTGCCGCAGTTCCAGGCACATGCCCCACCTGGTCACCGAACCGATCTGCGGAAATCGAAACTCGAAGTGCGGGGCAAACCATTCCGTCTGGAACTCGAAGCCGGCTTCGCGCAGGTCCGCCATGACGTCCTCCCAATCGAGTTGCACAAAATGAGGCAGCATGAAGCGGTCGTGCAGCATGGTTCCCCACCACACCAGTTTTCGGCGATAGGGACTCTCCCAGAAATGCGCCGTCAGCGCCCGCACCAGCAATTGTTGCGTGAGACTCATCTGCGCGTGTGGAGGCATCTCGAAGGCGCGCAGCTCGACCAGGCCGAGCCGCGATCCGGAGGAGTCCGGCGAGTAGAGCTTGTCGATGCAGAATTCGGCGCGATGCGTGTTGCCCGCCAGATCGGTCAGAAGGTGCCGGAAAACGCGATCGGCCAGCCACAGGGGGCTGGCGGGAGAATCCTTGTCCGGGATCTGGTTGAAGGCGATCTCCAGCTCATAGATGGCGTCCGTGCGCGCCTCGTCCACACGGGGATGTTGGCTGGTGGGACCGATAAACAGTCCCGAGAGCAGATACGACAGAGAGGGGTGATTGTGCCAGTAACCGATCAGGCTTCGCAACAGGTCGGGGCGCCGCAAGAAGGGACTGTCCTGGGGAGTCGGGCCGCCGATTACCATGTGGTTGCCGCCGCCGGTGCCGGAGTGTTGTCCGTCCAACATGAATTTCTCCGTGCCCAAACGGCTTTGGCGCGCGAGCTCGTAGAGCTCCGTGGTGTTTGCCGTAAGCTCGTCCCAGGATGCCGCCGGATGGATGTTGACTTCGAGGACGCCGGGATCGGGCGTCACCTTCAGCACGGCGATGCGGAAATCCGAGGGTGGCGCGTAACCTTCCAGCATCACCGGCATTTTGACATGAGCGGCCGTGTCTTCGATGGCGGCCGTCAGATCGAGATAGTCCGCGATATACTCGACCGGCGGCATGAAGACGAACAGTTTGCCCTGGCGCGGCTCGACGCAGAGCGCAGGACGCGTTACCCAAGCCGCCGATTGGCCCTTCTCCGGAGGTTCGGGTTTAAGCCCGGCCTTTTCGGCGTCCGCCAAGGGGTCGTCCGGAACAAAGGGCGCGTCGAAAACGCCGGCATTCCGCTCCGGCCTTGCCGGCAGGCGCGCACGCTTTTCAAAGGGATCCGGGTCGTAGGAATAGAGCACATCTTCCGGCTTGGTCCAGGGAAGTGATTCCAGCGGCAAACGGTATCCCACGGCCGAATCGCCGGGGACCAGAAACATCTGCTTCGAGGCGAGAAACCAGGGCTGGCTGGTCCAGCGCGGCGTGCCAAAACGGGTCGGGATACGGCGCAACGGAAGGACGTAGCCGATCGGGTGGCCCAGGCCTTGCTCGAAAATGCGCGCCAGACGGCCGCGCTCGATCGGGTCTGCGAGTTTGGAGTCCAGCGGATCGACGTTGATGGGGAGCTTGCGTTCCCTCCACAGATAATAGAAGACGTCCTCGTAGGCGGCGATGGTGAAAGCCGCGTCCACCTGGAGGCGGCGCGTGAGGGCCTCCAGAAACCGCCGCGCGTGCTCGGCCGTGTAACCGTAATCTTTGCGGTCGTCTGCGATGAGACTGGCATCCTCCCAGAGGGGAACCCCGTCCTTGCGCCAGTAGCAACCAAATGCCCAGCGCGGCAGTTGCTCGCCGGGATACCACTTCCCCTGTCCGAAATGCAGCAAGCCCTGGGGCGCGAAACGTTGTCGCAGTCTGCCCAGCAGTTCCACGGCGCGCTGGCGTTTCACCGGCCCCAGCGCGGCGGTAGTCCATTCGGCGCCGTCCACGTCGTCGAGAGAAACGAAAGTCGGCTCGCCCCCCATGGTGAGGCGCACGTCTCCGGCACGCAGATCGGCATCCACCTGATGGCCAAGCTTTTCGATTGCCTGCCATTGCTTATCGGTATATGGCTTGGTGACGCGGGGGGATTCGTAAATTCGCTGCACCGTCATCTCGTGCCTGAACTCGATATCGCACGGGTCGAGCAAGCCGGAGATCGGCGCGGCGCTACTGGCGTCCGGAGTGCAGGCGAGGGGGATATGCCCCTCGCCGGCCAGCAGGCCGGATGTGGGATCGAATCCGACCCAGCCGGCGCCCGGAAGATAGGCTTCGGTCCAGGCATGCAGGTCCGTAAAATCGGCGCTGGGCCCGGCCGGTCCCTCCAGCGGCTTCACGTCCGCCACTAGTTGAATCAGGTAGCCGGAAACGAAGCGCGCCGCCAGTCCGAGATGGCGCATGATCTGCACCAGCAGCCAGGCTGAATCGCGGCACGAGCCGGTGCGCAGAGTGAGGGTCTCCTCGCAAGTTTGCACTCCCGGCTCCATGCGAATGACGTAACCGATTTCGTTTTGGACCAGTTGATTGAGGGCGACCAGATAATCCATGGTGCGCGTGGGCCCGCGCGGCACGCGAGCGAGAAATGCCGAAAGCATTGGTCCGGCCGGCTCGGTTTCGCGGAACGGGCGCAACTCGCGGACGGCCGAGGGTTCGTAGACAAACGGGTATTGTTCCGCGTGCGGCTCCAGGAAGAAGTCAAACGGATTATAAACGGCCATTTCGGCAACCAGATCGACCTCCACGAATAGCTCCGCGGTTGGCTCCGTGAAGACCAGCCGTGCGAGATAGTTGCCCTGCGGGTCCTGTTGCCAGTTGACGAATTGGTTCTTGGGAAGAACTTTCAACGAATAGGATAGGATAGGCGTGCGGCAGTGCGGGGCGGGCCGCAACCGGATTATTTGAGGTCCGAGAGATATCCGCCGGTCATACCGGTAGAGCGTCTCATGATGTAGGGCGACGTGAATGGCCATGGATCCTTTGATGCAGCCGGCTATTGTTGTTGCTGCTGCTGGGCTTGCACCTTCTCGGCCTGCTGGTTGTTTTCAAGAAAGTGGGACCATTCCTCGTCCGCGGCAAACTCTTTGTCGGGAGGCAGGACCGCATCGGAAGGGGTCACCCGGACGCGCACCTGCAACTCGGTTTCAGCCGTTCCTTTCATGGTGCCGACAGTGGGGGAGACGTCCGAGTAATCGCGCCCGATCGCCGTTCGAATATGTCTCCCGCCGACAATTAGATTATTGGTCGGGTCAAAACCGACCCAGCCGATATGCGGAAGAAGCGCCTCGACCCATGCATGCGTGGCGCCCTCGTCGGAACGATCCGCATGCCCGGGATCACGATGCAGATAGCCGCTCACATAGCGGCACGGAATGCGCAGATTGCGCACCATCGCGATCATGGTGTGGGCAAAATCCTGACAAACGCCCTGTCGGGACCGGATCGCATCTTCCACCGCCGAATTGACCCCGGTGCTGCTCTTCACGTAGGAAAAATATTGGTAAAGCCTGGAGTTCAGGGTGGTCAAGAGTTCCAAAGGCTCCCGCCCGGCCCGCTCGACAACTCCAACCTCCTGCGCCAGTGCTTCGAGTTCCGGCGAAGTGCGGGCGAAGCGGCTGGGCATCAGCATGTCCCAGTAATCCTCCCGCTCGATCATGGCATCGAGTTCCTGCCATGCGGCGGGACCCAGCGACTCCGGCAGGGGCGTGGGAACTTCCACCCCCACCAGAGCGTCGGCGGTAATAGTCAGTTGCCGATGCTGCCCGGGAACGTCGAAATGGTGAACAAAATTGCCGAAATGATCTTGATACGAGAAGACCCGGGATTGTGGGCTGATGGACAATTGAAACGTGAAGCATCGCTGCGTGTTCTCGCTGCGCGGCTGCATGCGCAATTCCATGGCGCTCTGCCAGACGGGATGGCTGTACCGGAAACGAGTGAAATGCCGGATGGCGTAGAACATCAAGCCTCCAAAGCCGATTGGATCGGATAGTCGATATACACCACGTGAACCGCCTCATGCAGGCTGTTGCACTGCTCGATGACACCGTTGAGGTAACGGTGCAGCCCGCCTATTTTGATGTCGGCAATCTGAACGTACGCCAGGGAAGCGCGCAGCCGTCCGGCAATGCGCTCGATTCGGCCGGTAGCCTTCGTGAAAGACGTCTGGGAGATGGCGGCAATGGCCGCGCCCATGCGCTCCACCGCGTAGCGCACCGAATACGGGAACTCGGGATTCAGCAACAGAAATTCGGCCATCGAGTCAGGTTTCAGGTCGGCCGTGTACACCCTGCAGTACGACTCAAAAGCGGCGCAACTTGCCAGCAGCCCTACCCAGTCGGCGGCATCTGCTTCCCCGGCCCTGGAGAAATAGGCATCCAGCAGAACCGGCAGTGCGCAAGAACGTTCCATGTACTTGCCCAGTTGAATGAACTGCCAGCCCTCTCCGTGATTCATGGTGGCGTCCGTCATACCGTGAAACTGATAGGAACCTTCGCGAACGGCAGCCACCAGCCGCATCGGATCGGAGTCCGTTTCCAGTTTGGCCCGAGTGACCTGGTGATACAAACGGTTCAAGCTTTCCCACATCTCCGAACTGATCTGCTCGCGAACCTGGCCCGCATTCTCGCGGCTGTCCGCGATGCAGGATGCGATCGACGATTCGTCTTGCGTGTCGCTGGTCAGCTTTATCATGGCACTCTGCGGGTCGATGCCGCTGGCTGTCGCCGCGATGCCGAGAGACGCCATGATTCGTTGCCATCTCTCCTCGGTGGGAACCTTCGAAGGATTCAGCATGAGGTTGTAATTCGCCTCCAGCACGCGCGCACAGTGATCGGCCCGCTCGAAATAGCGGCTCATCCAGTAGAGGCTATCGGCTACGCGGGAGAGCATTGGACCACCCTGATGTTCAGTTCTGCAAAACCCATGTGTCCTTCGAACCGCCGCCCTGGGACGAATTCACGACGAGGGAACCCTGGCGCAGAGCGACTCGGGTAAGCCCTCCCGGCACGATGGTGACCTTTTCTCCAAAAAGAACGTACGGCCGCAGGTCCACGTGCCGCGGCTCAATCCGGCCATTCATAAAACAGGGAGCGGCTGACAGAGTCAGCGTCGGCTGTGCGATGTAGTTTCTGGGATCCGCCAAGATCTTGTCGTAGAATTCGGCGCGTTGCTCGCGGCTGCTGTGCGGACCGATGAGCATGCCGTAACCTCCCGACTCGCCTACGGCCTTCACCACATATTTGTCCAGGTTTCCGCAGACTTCGTCGCGCTGCGCGCGGTCCGTCATCAGAAGGGTCTCGACGTTATCGACGATGGGATCCTCGCCCAGATAGTAACGAATGATCTTGGGGACATAAGAATAGATGGCTTTATCGTCGGCCACTCCCGAGCCAAGCGCATTGGCGAGCACCACGTTCCCGGCCCTGTAGGCGTTGAAGAGCCCCGCCACTCCCAGGGAAGAGTCGGCGCGGAAGGCTAGAGGATCGACGAAATCGTCATCCACCCGGCGGTATATGACGTCGACGCGCTGCAGACCGGAAGTGGTCCGCATGTAGACCGTATTGTCGTGCACCACCAGATCGCGTCCCTCCACCAACTCGATTCCCATTTGCCGGGCCAGGAATGCGTGTTCGAAGTACGCCGAGTTGTAAATACCCGGCGTGAGCAAAACGATGGTGGACCGGCCCTCGGGGGCAAGCGAACGAAGCGTGGAGAGGAGCGCCTGGCTATATTGCTCGATGGGCCGCACGCCGCATTTCCGAAACAGCGCCGGGAAGATCTGCTTCATTACCTTGCGGCTGGTCAGCATATAGGAGACACCGCTGGGCACGCGCAGATTATCCTCGAGAACCACGAACCTGCCATCGGGGAGGCGGATCAGGTCGGTCCCGGCCACGCTGACATAAACGCCCCGCGGAACCTTGACCCCTTGCATTTGCCTGCGGAAGTGTTTGCAGGTATAGATAATTTCGCCGGGGATGACCCGGTCCTTCACGATGCGGCGTTCGTGATAAATGTCGGCGAGGAACAAGTTGAGAGCCGTGATGCGCTGTGTGAGACCGCGCTCGATGGTCGACCATTCCGAGCTGGTCACGATCCGCGGCAGCAAATCGTGCGGAAAGATCTGCTCCGTGCCTTCGGCACGCCCGTACACGGTAAAGGTGATGCCCTGGTTGAAGAACGAGAGATCGGCTTCCTTCTTACAGCGATACAGTTCTTCGGAGGGAAGATTCAGAAGTTGTGTATAAAGATGCCGGTAGTGCGTCCGGGGGCGTCCGATGGCACGGAACATCTCGTCATAAGCCGCGCCGATTTCATAATCGCAGAACGGCGCGGGCATCGGACGGGCAGCGGATGGTGCGGGCATTGACATATTCCACGAGGTCGTCTGAACCGGAAGCCTTTCGACGGGGAATAGGCCAAAAGAAAAAGTCTAACGCCCCCAGTATAACCCCTCGCCGCACCCGGTACTACTTCTTCTACCGCGTCCTGCGCGAAGAGGTGATTCCTCTCTATTATGCCGAAGGGCTGGATCAAACGCATGAAGCGCACCATACGGACTCTGGGCTGGCGGTTCAATGGAGACCGTATGGTCATGGATTACACGCGTTATGTTCCCGCGGCGGGAGGCACTTCGAGCGATATGAGCGTTCCGGGCTAAACCTGTTCAGCCGCCCGCCGGCGCCACCGTCACGGAAACATTGACCACCTGTTGGCCGCCGCCTATCGTCACGCCGTTCACCGGCGCCACGTCGGAATAGTCGCGCCCCCACGCCAGCGTGACATAGCTGCCGTTGACCATCCGATCATTGGTGGGATCCAGATCCAACCAGCCCAGACCCGGGAAAAACACCGATACCCAGGCGTGCGACGCCTGGCTGCCGATCAATTCGCGGCTATTCAGGTAGCCGCTCACGTACCGCGCCGCCAGGCCCAGAGACCGCAGGCACGCAATCGCGAAATGGGCGAAATCCTGGCAAACTCCCCGCTTGGATTCCAATACCTCAGCCACCGAGGTTGCCACCGTGGTGGCCCGTTGGTCGTAATGAAACTCGGTGTAGATGCGGTGGCATAAATCCACCGCCGACTCCAGAAACGGCCGGCCGGCGGTAAACGAAGTTTCGGCATACGCAGCGAACTCCGGCGTGGCCGTGATGCGGGGCGATGGAAATACGAACTGGTACGCGTGGAGCGGGTGGCCCTCGGCGTGGCGCCATTTCTCACCGCGCGCTTCTTCCCATGCCGGCGTCAGACAGGGTTCCAGCGGTTCACCCGGTTCCATCTCGATCAAGCTGGCTGCCGAAATCGTCAAAGTCCTGTGAGGCTCGTGGATGGAAAAACAGGTTACGTCATTGCCGAAATAGTCCTTGTGACCGAAGGTCGCCTCCGGCATGGGAACGATGGAAAGCTTGTGGTCCAGGAGCCGCTGATTTCGGCCGTCGCGAGGCCTTAAGTGGACTGCCGTGTGGCAGATCGAGACCGGCGCGGTGTACAGATACGTGGTGGTGTGAGTGGCGCGGACCTTCATGGCGTGGCCTAAGGGACGGATACCTGGCGGGACGCGACCGCCTGGCTAAAGTATTGGCGCGTCAGCGTTTCCGACAGCAATCGCAGTTCGCCGGTGAGGCGATTCAAAAGGATCTCGAGATTTTCGCGCCGGCCCTCCTGGTTGGCGCCTATGAACTCACGGACTTCCGCAAGTTGAACCGCGGTAAGCAGCGATATGGCGATGCGCTCTTCCGGCGCGCGGCGTATCGGCGACCGGCTCCCGGGCAGACGGTCGATGTGGTCGTGCAGTTGCGCCAGTTGATAGGCTACGGACCGCGGATTGGCCTCATCCAGCAGCAGCAGGTCGAGCACCAGATCCGGCTGCATGGAAGTGAGATAGCGCGAGCGGTATGTGATGGAGCTGTCCGCAATTTCGAGGAGCACCTCCAGTTGGCCGCTGTCGGTGTCGCACTCGAAGCCGAGTCCGTGGCGGATCAGTTCCACCATTTGGACGGCGCGCTCAATGCGTCGGCCGATATCCAGAAAGCGCCAGCCATCGCCTCGGGTCATGCTCTCCATCACCAGGCCGCCGAAAGCCGATAGCGTACTGATGGCCTGATCCAGCAAAGCCTGCGCTCCGCTGATGCGG
>DASQZT010000066.1:0-2534 GCA_035638575.1 Bryobacteraceae bacterium | reverse complement strand
CGTCAACGACGCTCCGGGCGGAAATGGAGAGACCGGAGATGAAGAGATCGAGGATGATCGCCTCCGTCTGATCTTCACCTGCTGCCATCCCGCTCTGCCTCCGGAGGGACAGGTTGCGCTCACCCTTCGCGAAATCTGCGGCCTGACCACGGAAGAGATCGCCCGCGCATTTCTCGTGACGCCAGCGACGCTCGCCCAACGCATCGTGCGCGCCAAGGCAAAGATTCGAGAGACGCCGATTCCATACGAGGTGCCGACGCCGCAGGAATTGCCGGAGCGGCTGGACGCGGTGCTTCAGGTCGTCTATCTCGTCTTTAACGAGGGCTATTCGGCTGCGGCGGGAGCGGAAGTAACGCGAGCCGAGATCACCGGCGAGGCGATCCGACTTGGACGGTTGCTGGCCGGGCTCCAGCCGGAGCCGGAAGTCAATGGGCTGCTTGCCCTGATGTTGCTGCAGGAATCCCGGCGCGCGGCGAGGACCTCGCCGGCCGGAGAGCTGATTTTGCTGGAGCATCAAGACCGCGCGCTCTGGAAGCGCGAACAGATTGCGGAGGGAGTGGGATTGGTGGAGAAAGCCCTGAGATCGCGTCGCTTCGGCCCTTACACCCTGCAGGCTGCGATTGCGGCCGTTCATGCGGAGGCGGAATCGACCGCTGCGACCGACTGGCGGCAGATTGTTGCGCTTTACAACCAATTGGTACGAATTCAGCCTTCGCCGGTCGCATATCTAAATCGCGCCGTGGCCATTGCCATGTGCGATGGTCCAGAGGCCGGTCTGAAGCATATCGACGCGGTGTTGGAACATGGCGAATTGGCAAATTACTACCTGGCGCATTCAGCCCGTGCAGAGTTGTACCGAAGGCTCGGCAGGACCGCTGAGGCTCGGGCTTCTTATGAGAGGGCGCTGGCGCTGACCCAACAGGAACCGGAGCGGCAATTCCTGCAGGAACGGATTCGGCAGTTGAAATAAAAATTGGAGTGGCTGTCGATTTTCGGTTTCCCCAACGACTATAGGATAAAAGAACGATGAGCTACGATTCCTGAGTGAACAGGAAACGAGTCATCGGGGAACAAACCAAAGAAAACAAGGAGAAAAGTCATGCCACAATATCTGGTCGCTAACTACCTGCCCGACGACTTTGACCCGTCCACCGTAACCGAAGCGATGATCGAGGAGATCCACGCGCTCAACCGCGAATTGATTGCTGCCGGCGTGAGGAAGTTCGCCTGCGGAATTTCCCCGGCCGCCAACGCGAAGACGCTGCGGAAGCAGCCCGACGGCAAGGTGCTCGTCACCGACGGACCGTACATCGAGACCAAGGAGCACATGGGCGGTTTCTGGATACTGGAATGCGCAGACCTGGAAGAGGCGCTGGCGTGGGCGCGCAAGGGTGCCATCTCCTGCGATGCGGCGGGCGAGGTGCGCGAGCTTCTTTTCTTCCCGGCTCCGGAACAAGGATCCGGCGGAAGCAAGTAAACAACCTGGTCATTGCGGCCCAGAACACGCGCTATAGCGAACGAGAGGAACGAGCCGGCGCAACGCTCTGGTGCCGGTTCCACCGATCCGTTATGAGGAGAAGAACAATGAAATACATCTGTTTGGGGTACTACGACAAAGGTAAATTCGAGGCCATGACTGAGAGCGAGCGAAACGGTCTGTTCGACAGATGCTTTGAATACGACGATCACCTTCGCGCCAACGGGCACTGGGGTGGTGGCGAATCGCTTCAGGGTCCGGAAACCGCCTTAACCCTGTCTTGGAAGAACGGCGAAGTGGCAACGACCGACGGTCCCTATGCGGAAACCAAGGAACAGCCAATACCGTTCACTTAAGATTGCGACGGCAGACGCGACATCAACAGGCCGATTGACAATCGGCCTGCAGGTTGACAACCTGCCCCACATGTGGCCGCAAAGTGAACAGTGTTGTGGCTGAAGCGCCTCCGCGTCAAGGACACGGTTTCCCTGGGTCCCCGCTCGTCCGGGTTAGGGGCACGGCGCGGCCGGGTTTAAACTGGAAAGGTTGACCGACCTCGAACAGGTACGTGACTGGCTGGCCCAGGCAACTTCCGTGGCCGTACTCACCGGCGCGGGAGTCTCCGCCGAAAGCGGCGTGCCGACCTTCCGCGGCGCGGGCGGGCTGTGGAAGGATTACAAGCCGGAAGAATTGGCCACCGCCGAGGCCTTCGCGCGCGACCCCCGGCTGGTGTGGGAGTGGTACAACTGGCGGCGCGAGATGATCGCCAAGGCCGCTCCCAATGCGGCGCATCGCGCCCTGGTGCAACTGGAGATCCGCAAGCCGCGCTTCACCCTCGTCACGCAAAACGTGGACGGATTGCACGACCTCGCGGGAAGCGGCAAGGTCCTCAAGCTCCACGGCGATATCTGGCGCATGCGCTGCACGGTGTGCGGCGCCAACTGGCCGAATCGCCGCGTCCCGCTGCCCAGGATTCCGCCGCATTGCGCCTGCGGCGGGCTGGCCCGTCCGGGGGTGGTGTGGTTCGGCGAGCCGCTGCCCGACGGCATGATCAAAG
>DASQZT010000065.1:0-8441 GCA_035638575.1 Bryobacteraceae bacterium | reverse complement strand
ACCGCAGCCGGACCAGATACTCCCGACACGCAGCGTCTGTAGAGAAACGGGCCTCGAATTCCGCCAGATTTCGCGGATAATCCTCCATGGAACGCCATACTACATCTTGGGGTCACCTGAGTCAAGTAAATACCCCATTTTCCATAAATCTCCACGGTGTACTTTAGCGGGGCTGTCATCCTATATACGTACGCGCGTACTGGTGACAGTGGTGACCACGAAGAAAACACGGCAGATATCTTGTCACCAGTCATAAGCCTTGAGTGGTGACACTGATGACAGGTGGGAAATACCGCCACTCGCGCTCATCGCCAGTACGCTTCTGCCTTCGGCTCCAGCCCCTGGCCGTCAGAGACCGCGCCACGCGGTTCTGGTCTACCTGCGCCCACGCATCGGGCCGCTTGCCGATGCAGTGGACCAGGATGTCCGTGACGGTGACGGATTGGGTGGTGGATCTCAGCTCGGCCACAGGATGGCCGGACTGGTCGAGGCGCTAATGCGTGCGCAACCGCCTAAGTGTCAGCCAAACCATAGCTGGCACGATCGAAGAGGCTCTCGTGCTCTCTGCCGATCTCATCGAGCGCCTGGACTTCAGAGGAGGGCAGACTATCGAGTTCGGATTCAATTCGGCTCAGCCACTGAGCCTCCTTCTTTCCGAGTTGGAGCCGCCCTTTCGCCACGCCATCGTTCAGTATCGTGACGGCCGCACGGCCGGCGGCTAGGGTCCGTTCGTAATTGCCGGAGGCCGACACAATGGCCTGCGCGATCTTGCAGGTGGCTTCCGGCGAGAGAATGGCTGCTTGCGGACTGGTCCACTCGTCGGAGGTGACCAGCCAGTCTCGCATCAGGCGCGCCCGGCCCTGGCCGGCCGCCACATTCATGAGCCGGCAATCATAGACAAGCGATTCAGTGTATGCCTCCGGCGCGTTGCCTGAAAGGAGCCGCACATTCTGTACCGATTCGTTACTCCATAAGTCGCACATCGCGGCGGCAATATTGCCCACCGGGCTGAAATGCGCGCAACTGGCGGTCTTTCCCTCCATCGAGATCGGGCAGCCGGTGATCGCTTTGATCACGGGTCCTTCGTATGCGCAGTCCTTCGACGGTCCGACCGCTCCGGATTCGAATGCCACTAGGCTGCGGACGGCGCTCATGGCGCGCACCACCGCGGCCAATACTTCGGGCAGCATTTTCTGATGCGCGAGCTGCATTGCAGTGTTGGCGAATGCACACGCGGTATCGCCGGCAGGTACCGCCGTGGTTCCGCGGCAGGACTCTACGATATGACCCCACAGCCAGGCCATGTCTCGCGGCGCCAATACGCCCAGAGCAAAAACGATGCCGCGGAAGTCACCATACATCAGCGCCTGGTCGTGCACTTCCTTGCCGCCCACTGATTCGATCGAGATGAGATCGGCGCCGGCTTGGATGGATAAAGCGATGGACCGCATCAGGTTTTGCCACGGCATGCCCGACCGTAACTCGGGCGGCTTCTTCTGATCGCGGATATCGGTGGGCGTCACTCTCAGGGCACTCTTCAAGCCGTGCTTCTGGTGGGCCTCGGTGAGGTGGCGTTTGAGAAGCGCGCTGATCTCGGCGCCCCACTCCGGTGTCTCGGTCATCGCCGGCAGCAGTTCGAACTCCAGCACAATCCCAGGAGTCTTCAATGCGACCGCCCGGCGGACGATATGGTCGGCCATCTCCTCATACTCGCGGACGATTTGACTCCAGTTCTCCGCCAACACTTCGATAGCAGGCAGCGTGAAGTTGACTTCGGGATAAACAAGTCCGCCGCCGATTGTCAGCTCGAACCCACAGGTCACGGGCTTTAACGACGTGCCAAACACCAATTCATCGGGGGAGGAAACAGCAAGTCTGGAATAGGGCATGGTTGTATGGGCGGCCGTCGGCGCGCTGCAAACGGACCTATAGCTGCCCTGCTATCGGCAAGAATGTATTATACAGCACCGTAGGGTCCGGGTCGAGGCGGCGTTCGAGGAGAGCGACCAACGCCGGTACAGGGTGTCCGAGATATGCGACCCCGCGGCCAAATGAACGTGCCGGCGCGCCCCGGACGGGCCTCCTGGGAGCAACAGGCGACCAGGAGGAGATTAGCCAATCGTGGGTGATTCTGTGCGAAGGTAGGCCTTTTTGGAGCAGCCAACTTTGTGCGGGTGTCCGAGAAAGTCCACCCTTTGGGACGGGTTCACTGTTCCCCTAACGCCGCAAAATTCCTCCTAGTCGCCTGCTGCTCCGGGCGAGAATTCCGCCTCATAGACGGATGGCGGAACGCCGGCCACCGGAGCATATTCGTATGGACGTTTCTTTGATCTGATCGACAAGAAATTCAGTGCAATGGCAACTTCCGAGAGGTCAAGAAGACTATCCGCACTGAGGCGGTTGTTGCGGAGGGAGAATCGGATTGTCGAGAATCGCCGCCGAATCATGTTGGTTCAGATCGCGATTCACATCGAGCCAATAGCCCGCCTGTGAATCCGGATCGTAGACGACCAGGATGACGGGAAAGCCTACCTTGGACCAGTACGCAAAATCGGATGCGCTCGCATGGTAGTCGAAACCGCTCGCCGGTTTGTTTCGAAGGTAGCTGGCGCCCGACTTGATTTGAACTTTGACGATGAATCCGGTCACCACCCCGTCGCGCGTGAATTCAAGTTCCCAGCCGAGCCCTGGCTCAACCGGGCGCACAGGGGCTGCCCTGACACGGGCCGGTGTTAACCAAATGCCAGTCCGGAAGAGACAGCACGGCGTTCTCGACGACCGAAATCACGCGCGGGGCCGGTGTTAACCAAATGCCGGTCCGGAAGAGACAAACGGAGAGCCGGGCTCGGTCGGCTCCAGCTTTCCGTCTCCCCAGCGGCGGGAACCGACTCCGCTTCACTCCGCTGACCCCGGAGGCGGTGTCACGATTTGTGATTAAAACGGTCGGAGTTTAAATCGCTTTTCTTCACCGCTGGCCCGGAAACGCAAGGGGAAATATGGCTGGTTCCGCGGGTTCTGCGCGTTCGGTGCGCGGCCATGGCCGGCTGTTCGCCTCCTCGAAGAAAAAAAAGCACGGCGCCCGCGTGGCCCTTCAGTCGGTGGACCCGAACCTGAAGACCCCCAATATTTATAACTGGTTCCTGGGGATTCAGCGCGAAGCGGCGCGGCACACCGTACTGGAGATGGATTTCATCGGCACCGCCGGGCACCACCTCTACAATGCCGTCAACATTAACCGTTTTGCCGGCGATCTGCTCACCAGCGGCCAGTTCCATGGGTACAACCCCGCCTTCGCCGCAATCAACATGGTTTCGTCGACTTCGAACTCCATCTATAACGGCCTTACCGCTTCAGTCAAGCGCCAGATGGCTAACGGGTTCACAATTCAAGGCGCTTACACTTTTGGAAGGGCCCTCAGCGATACGGACAGCGAAACGGCTACCACCACCTGGCAGGACGCATGGAACCGCAAAGTCGAGCGGAGTCTTGCCAACTTCGATACCCAGCAAAGGCTCACCATCAATGGCGTCTGGGAGCTGCCATTCTTCAAGAAGGCGGGCGGCTTTGGTCCCGTTCACGCAGCGTTAGGAGGCTGGCAACTTTCGGGGCTGGCCAGTATCGACGACGGCATGCCCATCAACATTTACAACAGCGCCGCATTCCCGAACGGCGATTTCAATGCCGACGGCCAGACCGGCGGCGCCCGCCCCAACGCTCCTGCGCCGGGCTTGCAGTCCGGAGGCTGGAGCCGGCAGCAATTCCTGAACGGTATTTTCCAGGTGACTAAATTCCCGAAGCCCATCTTGGCACGGACGGAAACTTGGGGAGGAACGTCTATCGCGGCCCCAGTTTCGCCCAGACCGATCTCTCGCTGTCGAAGACGTTCGTGATAAAGGAACGGGTTTCCGCCCTGTTCCGCGTGGACGCGTACAACGCGTTCAACCGCGTCAATCGCAACCCCCCCGACCACGGACCTCAGCGATCCGAATTTCGGCAAGGTAATCGGCACGAATACGGCTCGCCTCTTCCAAGTTGGTCTGAGGATATCGTACTGAGACGCTGAGTCGGGCGCCAGCCAGGAGTTGCGATGCATTCACCCAAGGGCAAACGGGTGTATTGTACTCGTGGAGGTGCATACTCTCAATGTCGGTTTCACGACGCTGTTTTCTTAATATCGGAGTCGGCGCTGGCGCGTTGGCGGGCGCACGGGGTCTCCTGCCGACCGCACAAGCGGCGCCGGTGACGCTGCCCGCCAACGAATCGCTGACGTGGGGCAAGGAACCCATCGAAGCCGTGACCAGCCGGCGCGCGAAGATCTGCCTCAACGGAATCTGGCAGGCGATGCCCGCGGTGAACGATGCCCGCCAGCAACCCAGCGCCGACTGGGGCTACATCCGCGTTCCCGGCGGCTGGCAGGACAGCGGGAATCGCATGCCCGGGATGGTCGCCGCCGGAAGCGGCGGTCCCTGGGAGGGTTTCAACGGCAATCAAGTCTCCCGCATGTGGTATCAGCGGCCGATCAACGTGCGCGCCGATTGGGCCGGACGCGCCGTCCTTCTTGAGTTTGGGCGCCTCAGCACCGACGCCCGGGTGTTCGTCAACGACCAGGAGTGCGGCGAGGTGCACTGGCCCGAAGGCGTGGTCGATATCACGCGCGCGGTCACGCCGGGCAAGGAGGCCACGGTCCGAGTGTTGGTGGTGGCGACGCCCGACGCGTCGTCGGTCGGGCCGTTTCTGGCGGGCAACGAGCCCGTGCCCGCCGCCGAGACGCAGGCGGCGCCTGGCGCTGCCGCTGGCCGGGGCGCCGCGCGTGGCCTCGCCTCGCGCGGTCTGATCGGCGACGTGTTGCTGTTCAGCCGCCCGGCCGGTCCTCATATCGACAGCATCTACATGAGGCCCTCGACGCGCCAGAAACAACTGGCCCTGGAGGTCCAACTGGCGGGCGTCGCCCAAAGCGGGAACGTGCATTTCACGGCTGTCGCGCTGGATGAGAAAGGCCGCGAGGAGCGCCGGTTCGAAATGGACATGCCGGTGCACGCCGCCGAGACACAGATCGTGCTGCCGTCGTGGTCGTGGCCGAACCCGCGGCTGTGGGACATCGGCCAGCCCAACCTTTACACCCTGGCGCTCAAGGTCCAGGGCTCGGGCCTCGACGACGAGATGAAGCAGACTTTCGGCTTCCGCGAGTTCTGGATTGACGGCCGTAAGTACTTCCTCAACGGCCAGGAACTCCGTATCCGCCCGGTGATGGGCCATCCGCAGGCCCGCGCCGTCGCCGAGGAAAGGGACGGGCACATTGATGCGTTCCGGTGGGCCGGGTATAACTTCCAGGAAATCTGGCCGAACGGTATAAGCAACCGTGGCCAGCCCGACGACTATCTCATGTGGTACGAACGTGCCGATCTCAAGGGCTGGCCCATCGTGTGCGTGCTTGAGGATATCCAAAGCTACGCCGCCACGTGGAGCGACCCGGAAACCCGCGAGCGATTCCGCGCGGCCGCCGCGGCCCAGGTCAAGCGTTATCGCAACCATCCCTCGATCATCATGTGGAACACCAGCCCCAACTATGGCCGCGGCGACAAGAGCCCGCGCATCATCGGCAACCTCGCCGCTGCATGGAACAAGCTGGGCGCATGGACAGACAGCCGTTTTCCCAAGCTGCAGGAAGCCATTGAAATCCTGCGCTCGCTGGATGGTACGCGTCCGATCATGTCCCATGATGGTGGACCCGTCGGCGACGTGTACACGCTCAACTTCTACATGGACTTGATCCCCTTGCAGGAGCGCGAGGAGTGGTTGAGCTATTGGGCGGCCTACGGAGACGCGCCTTTTTACGTTGTGGAGTTCGGGGCTCCGCTTCAACCCACCTACCACCGTGGCCGCAATGGCTTCCATAGCTCGATCAACACCGAGCCGCTGGACGCGGAGTTCTGCGCCATCTACTTCGGAAACCAGGCCTACGCCGAGGAGACGCCGCAATACCGCTCGCTGATCCGCAGCACATTCCAAGGCGGGCAGACCTATGCGAGCTGGCAAAACTACCCGGCGGAGGTTTATGCCGCCAACTTCCAGGGAGTCCAGGAGTTGTTCATGCGCAACACGTGGCGAAGCTGGCGCACGATGGGCAACACCGGCGGCATGTTCCCGTGGGAGAACGCCCACGGCTGGGCCGCCGGCGCGGATGCGGGCAAACAGGTGGATCTGGGCCCGTTTGTACCGGGGCGGCGGGGGTACTATTTCCCCACGGCCAGCATTTCCAACCTCCGCTGGGTGGCCCCCCAGGCCGCTCGAATGATGCCGGCGGGAAAGGCGCTGGTCGAAAACAACCAGCCGACGCTGGCGTGGATCTGCGGTCCCGGCGGGCGACCCAACCCGGGCGTGCCCGGTCCCGACCAGGCGTTCACCGCGAAAGACCACAACTTCTGGACCGGCCGGGCCATTGAGAAGCAGATCGCTTTGTTGAATGACACCCGCTCCGCTCAGGAATACTCGGTCCAGTGGGAGGCGACCGTCGCCGGACGGCGAGTGGGCTCCGGAGAGAAACGGGGAACCACGGATCTGGCCCAGACTCTGTTCGTGCCTATCGCGTTTAACGCCCCGGAGCACATCAATGGCGCGAAGGTAGATGGCCAGATCACGATGTCCGCTAAAATCGGGCAAGCGACTCACGAAGATCGCTTCGCCTTCCGAGTCTTTGCGCCGCCGGCGTCTGTTACCAGCACGGTCGCCGTGTACGATCCAGCGGACCAAACCACCGCGCTGCTGCGCCGCCTGGGCTGCACCGTGCGCCAGTGGGACCAGGTGACGGCCGAACCGTTGATCGTGATCGGACGCTCGGCGCTGATAGCGCGCCCAGACCTGATGCGCGAGATCGAGCCGCTGGTGCAGAACGGAGCGCGGGTGATCGTGTTCGCCCAGGATCCCGAGTTCATACGCAACCGGCTCGGCCTGCGCGTCGCCTGGCACATGTCGCGCCGGATCTTTCCGGTCTCGGCTAACCATGCCGTGATGACCGGGCTCGACGCCACCGATTTGAGCGACTGGGCTGGCAGCAGCACGCTGCTGGAACCGTACCCGAATGGCACGTGGGAGAAGCCTTTCGGGTTCAATTATGAGCCCCCCATGGCTCTCTATGGTTGGCGCTGGGGCGGTCGCGGCGCGGTGTGCAGCGGCTCGGTTGAGAAGCCGCATAAAGGTTCGTGGCGGCCCATCCTCGAGGGTGAGTTCGACCTGGCCTACTCTCCGCTGATGGAATTGGACTACGGCAAGGGCCGGCTTATCTGGTGCACGCTGGACCTGGAGGACCACGCCGCGAAGGACCCGGGGGCATTGCAGTTGGCGGGCCAGATCGTGCGTTATGCTCAGACGTCGCCCCTCACGCCCAAAGCGCGCAAGACTCTGTACATCGGGGACGATGCCGGTGCCAAGCTGCTGGACGAGCTGGGGCTCCTCTACGAGAGGGCCTCGTCGATCCCGGCCGACGCCGAGGTGGTGGTGGTCGGCAGCGGCAGCGGGCCGTCCGATGGAAGCCTTAGCGCCTTCGTCCAGGGTGGCGGTAAGGTCCTGGTCCTGCCGCGCAGCGGCGAAAGCCTGCCGATGGGCGGCGCGCAGAAGAAGGTGGACAGCTTCCACGGCTCGCTGAACGTCCCTGACTGGCCGGAGGCCCGCGGCCTGAGCGCGTCAGACCTGCGTTGGCGGACGGATACCGAAGCGTGGCTGATCGCCTCGGGCGGCGACGTGGGCGCGAATGGCTTGCTGGCGCGCAAGGCATTGGGCAAGGGCATGCTGATGTACTGCCAGCTCGACCCGAACCGCTTCGACGCCGACAACAAGACTTATTTTCGCTTCACGCGGTGGCGGCAGACCCGGGCGCTATGCCAGGTGCTGGCCAACCTCGGCGCGCTGTTTGCGACTGACAAGCTGATCTTCACGATCATTCCGGCGAGCGCCGCGACACAACCGTGGGTGTTCGAGCCGGTGAAACAGCCGAGCGACTTCTACAGCTCGGACTACCGCGACGACTATATTGCGGGCGACGATCCGTACCGGTATTACAACTGGTAGGGCCGGGCAGACGCATCCATCTGGAGTCCGGACCCGAGAAGGCCTTTGGGAAGTCGCTGCAGGAGTACCGCAAGAAGCGTGGGTGCAAGTCTTTGGCTCCTTTGAGGTTACCAGTTTTTGCGCGAAGGCGACTGTGCTCGAAACTGTGCTCGTCGACGAGCACAGTCGCGGCAACGTAGGGCAACATCGAAGCCGGTCCGTTGCCGCCGGGCGCCTTCATTTCACCCTTATTTTAGGCTTCGTCCGTGGAATTTGTGGGTAACTTAATGGGGCTCAGGGTCGGGGTTGGTTGCGGAAGCGGTGAAGTTTCCGGCAGGTTGCATCGAAAGGACGTTGTTCCTCTTCCGACCCGCTGTACAGGAGCGGCCCACCATCTT
>DASQZT010000064.1:0-11921 GCA_035638575.1 Bryobacteraceae bacterium | reverse complement strand
ATGGGCTCCATCATGTGCATCGGCGTGGCCACCGCCAACAGCATTCTGCTGGTGGTCTTCGCCAACGACCAGCGGGAAGAGGGCCTGGACGCGCGCGCGGCCGCCCTGTCGGCGGGTCACACCCGCATCCGCCCCGTCTTGATGACCGCCGCCGCCATGATCATCGGTATGCTCCCCATGGCCCTGGGATTCGGTGAAGGCGGCGAGCAGAATGCGCCCCTAGGCCGGGCGGTAGTCGGGGGACTCGTGCTGGCTACCATTACCACGCTGTTTGTGGTTCCATTAGTTTACAGCCTCCTCCGCAAGAAGGCGCCGGTGGATTACGAACGGAAGATTGTCGAGGAAGAACACGCGTACTTACGCGACCAGTAGCACAGGCATTCTTGCCTGTGTTCTTGTAGCCCAGACGGACATGACGACCAAATCTAACGAAGAGCTGCTACGCTCGGAAATCGAAGATCTGAAACGCCAGTTGGCGGAGCAGAAAAACCCGGCCGCGGGTGGGCGTGACCGTGAGCCCGCCGGCCCCTCCGGCCGCACCCTGGCGGTCCTTGCAATGTTGGTGATCGCGCTGGTGGTGGCCGGATTCTTCATGGGATACCTGCCCCGGCAGCGCCGCGAGCAGGTGTTGGCCGCGGAATCCAAGGCCGAAAGCCAGGACCTTCCCGTGGTCAACGTGGCGCGGGTGACGCGTTCCGGCCTGAAGACCAGCCTGGTCCTGCCGGGCAATATTCAAGCCGTCACCGAAGGGCCCGTCCTGGCGCGCGCCACCGGGTACATCCGCAAACGCTACGTCGATATCGGCGACCGCGTCAAGGAAGGGCAGGTCCTCGCCGAGATCGAAGCTCCCGAGTTGGACCAGCAGATCAAGCAGGCGCAGGCCGCCATCGATCAGGCCAACAGCTCCGTGCAGCAGGCCGAAGCCGCCGTCCAACAGGCGCGCAGCAATGAGAACCTGGCGCGCGTCACGGCCGAACGGTGGGCCAACCTTTTAAAGCGGGGCGTGGTTTCGCGCCAGGATAACGATACCGCCCAAATGCAATATGAAGCCCAGCAGTCCAACGTGCAGGCGCTCGAAAAAGCCGTGGCCGCCGGGCGCAGCAACTCTTCCGCCGCGCAGGCCAACCTGGCCCGCCTGAACCAGCTTCAAGAGTATCTGACCGTGCGCGCACCCTTCGCCGGAGTGATCACCGTGCGCAATGTCGATTCCGGAGTGCTCGTGAACGAAGGCAACACCCTCCTGTTCCGCATCGCCCAGACGGACCGCCTCCGCACCTACCTCAACGTCCCGCAGGTGGATGCGCAAGCCGTGCGAGTTGGCCAGGCGGCCTTCCTCACGATCCCCGATCTGCCCGGCCGCAAATTCAACGGCACGGTGGCCCGCACGGCCAACGCGCTCGATCCCGCCACCCGCACCCTGCTCGTCGAGGTGCAGGTGCCCAATTCCACCGGAGCCCTGATGCCCGGCGAGTACGCGCAAGTGGATCTCTCCGTGCCGCGCAGCGATCCTCCCCTGCTGATTCCCGGCGACACCCTGGTAGTGCGCAGCGATGGCCCGCAGGTAGCGGTAGTCAATCCCGACGGCACGGTCCATTTCAAGCTCATCCAGTTGGGCCGCGATTTCGGAGACCGCCTGGAAGTGCTCTCCGGTCTCGAAGAAGGACAGCAGGTGGCCGTCAACCCCAGCGATGCCATCCGCGAGGGCGTCACCGTCAAGCCGGCAACCGCCGCCAAGAGGCCGTAACGATGATGCCAAAACCATCTCACCCCGTGCCTGCCCAAGCACCAATGGCCCAACCGCCCCTGGCTCCAGCACCACTGACCCAAGCCCCCCTCACTCCATCACCACTGACTCCAGTCTCACTGACTCCAGCCCCACTGACTCCAGCCCCACTGACCCATGTGCCCGCAGAGGTGGGGCAGGCGCTTTCGCCTGCCAACAACCCCGTGCCTGCCCACCCCGTGGCGCACGCACTCTTGCGTGCCGCGTCGAGACTCGTCTCGACGCTCGCTTTTGCCGCCCTCCTCCAAGCCCAAACCCAACCCCTCAACTTCCAGAACTCCCCCCGCATCCACGAGCTGATCCGCGCCGGTAACCTCTACCTATCTCTCCAGGACGCCCTGGCCGCCACCATCGAAAACAACCTCGATGTCGAGCTCCAGCGCTACAGCCTGCCGGCGGCCGCGACTGACCTGCTCCGTGCCCAAGGCGGCGGCGTGGTCCGCGGGCTCAACTACACCCTCGCCGAGGTCCCGGTCGGCGTAGGCGGACCGCTCAGCCCTGTCGTCACCAATGCGGCAACTTCGGGGCGCGCTACCGCCGGCACGTCGGTACCGTCCAACGCTCTCGAATTGGGCGTGCTCAGCCCGCCCCAAGTCAACCTGTCGGTCCTCGGAACCGTCCCGCAATCCAACGGCACGGCAGTTCCCATCTTCGACCCCGCGCTCGTGGGTCAGTTGAACTGGACCCATCAGACCGCCCCGCAGATCAACTTCGGCAGCTACGGCACCAACGCGCTGGTTACCAATACCACGGTCGCCAATGCCGGCATCCAGCAGGGATTCTCCACCGGCGCGCAGGCGTCCGTGAATTTCAACAACAATCATCAGAACCTCAACTCGCTGACCAGCGGATTCGATCCCTACACCGGCTCCAGCCTCGGGCTGACCGTCACCCAGCCCCTGCTGCGGGGTTTCGGCAACAGCTTGAACCGCCGCTTCATCCGCATCGCCGGCAACGAACAGAAGATCACCAGCCTCTTGTTCCGGCAGCAGCTCATCGCCACGGTTTACGGCGTGATCCGCATTTACACCGATTTCGTGGCGCTCTCTGAAGACGAGAAGGTGAAACAGGAGACCGTGAACCTGGCCGAAAAGCTCCTCGCCGATACCCGGGCGCAAGTCGAGGAAGGCACCCTGGCCCAGGTGGAAATGACTCGCGCCAATGCCCAGGTCTTCTCCACGCGCCAGGATCTGATCAACGCGCGGGGCCTGCGCGAGGAGCAGGAAGCCATCCTCAAGAACGTGCTCACGCGCACCGGCAATGCCGACCCCGAGGTGCGTTCCGCGCACATCATCCCCACCGATCCGCTGAACCTGCCGGAGAAGGACGAGATCCGCCCCATGCAGGATCTGATCTCCGATGCCCTGGTCAATCGCCCCGACCTCGACCAGGCGCGTTTGCAGATCGAGAATTCGCAAATCGGCCTTCTGGGCGCGAAGAGCCTGACGCAGCCGGAGGTGGACCTGGTGGGCGTCATGCAGAACAACGGCTTGGCTGGCCCGGCCAATCCCTTCGTCTCGAATCCCTATCCCGGCTACATCGGAGGCTACGGCACCACGCTCGATCAGCTCTTCACGCGCAAGTATCCGACCTACGGAATCGGCGTGCAAGTGACGCTCCCCATCCACAATCGCATCGCCGAGGCCGACCTGGCGCGCGACGAGCTGCAGGTGAAGCAGTCGGAAATCCGCCTGCGTCAACTGCAGAACCAGGCGCGCCTGGAAGTGGAGGACGCGCTGATCGCCATGCGCCGCGCCCGCTCGTCTTTCGAGGCCGCCGAAGAGGCCCGCAAGCTCCAGCAGGAATCGCTGGAGGCCGAGCAGGCCAAGTTCGAAGTCGGCGCGTCGACGGCCTTCTTCGTCATCCAGTACGAAAGCCTGCTGGCGCAGGCGAAATCCACCGAGGTTGCGGCCAAGAGCTCCTACGTGAAAGCGCGCGCGGCGTTACAGCGCGCCATGGGCAGCATCCTCGACGAGAACCACATCTCCTTCGATCAGGCCATCAAACCCCGGTAACGATTCTGTAGAGGATTTGGGCCCGCGCGGCACTATACTTTCGGCGGTACTGCTGCCGCAAAGCGCAGTTCCTCGACCGAGTGGATCGGGAAGAAGGGCGGGTTGTTTTCCGGCGAAGCACTTGGGCTTCAAGGGAAAAGCCCGGGGTGAGTCCCGGGCTTCCCAATCTACGAAGCAGGAGGAGGTGAGGCCTCATGCTCACTATGTGGCTGAAAATCGTCACACTAGTTGTGACGGTTAGGCTTAAGCTAACGATCCGTAAGGCCCGTTAGCCTAACCAGGGGCTGGATGGCTCGTCCCATCTGGCCCCTTAGGCCACATTATACCGCCGCTCGCGTCCGAAAGGAAGAGCGATTCACTCCGCGCGCAGGGCCGCCACCGGATCGGCGCTGGTGGCGCGGCGAGCCGAAGGATAGCAGGCCATCGCCGCGGTGGCCACCGCCGTCGCCGCGACGCAGATCAAGGTGAGCGGATCTTTGGCGCTCACTCCGTACAACATGCTGTCCAGGATGCCCGCGAGCGCCAGCGTGGTCCCCAGTCCGAGCGTTACTCCGATCGCGGTGAGCGCGACACTCTGACCCATCACCAGCCGGATCACATCCCACGAACTGGCGCCGAGAGCCACGCGCATGCCGAACTCGTGCATGCGCTGGCTGACGGAGTACGAGATCACGCCGTAAATGCCGATGGCCGCGAGCGACAGCGCCAGCGCGGCAAACAGCCCCACCAGAAACAGCGAGATGCGCGGCGTGGAGAACGACTCGGCGGCCACCTGGTCGAGCAGCCGGACATCGGCCACCGCGAGGCTCGGATCCAGGCCGCGGACCGCTTCCCGCAAGTGGCCGGTCAACCGTACCGGGTCGGAGGCCGACCGCAGAACGACCGACATGTCCCCGAATCCCCACGGCTGCTGCGGAATGGGCCACCAGAAGGCCGGCTCCGCCGCGCTATTTTGCGGCTTATCCTTGACGTCTCCGACTACTCCCACGATGGTGTACCAGTCCGAGTCTTTGGGCTTGTCGTCGAAGAAATCGATTCGCCAACCTACCGGATCTTCGTTCGGCCAATAGCGCCGGGCCATTGCCTGGTTGACGATCAAGGCGCGCGGCGCTCCTTTGATATCCCGATCGGTGAAGTAGCGGCCGCGCACCAGGGGGATGCCGATGGCCCGGAAATAATCGGGCGTCGCGGCATGATAGCGCGCGTGAAACGACTCGTTGGGAGGCTCCTGTTTGCCTTCGATGGTGAAGCCGCCGAGATTGTCGTCGTAACCGGTCCAGGGGAGATCGGTGCCGGCGCCCGCCGCCTGCACTCCCGGCAGAGTACTCAAGCCGTCGAGCAACGTTTTATAGAAGCGCGCGATGGCGTCCTTGGTCTTATACGTAGTGTCGGGGAGCGAGACGCGGGCGGTCAAAACATGCAGCGGCTGAAAGCCCGCGTCGGTGTGCAGCAGGTTGAGGAAGCTGCGCAGCATCACTCCCGCGCCGGCCAACAGCACGCAAGCCAGGCTCACTTCTCCGACCACCAGCGCCGAGCGGAGGCGGGTCTGCCGTCCCGTGCCCGTCGCGCCTCTTCCGCCTTCGCGCAGGCCCTGTTGCAGGTCGGTGCGCGAGGACTGGAGGGCGGGAACCAATCCGAAGAACAGGCCGGTGGCGAGCGTGATGAGCGCGGTGAACCCGAATACCAGGCCATTCACGTGGATTGCGGCCAGCCGCGGAAAGCCCGCGGGTAGAAAGGCGACCAGCGCGCGCACCCCGGCGGAGGCCAGCAGCGCGCCCAATCCACCTCCCAAGATCGCCATTAGCAGGCTCTCGGCCAACATCTGACGGACCAGCCGCCAGCGCCCGGCACCCAAAGCCGCGCGAACCGCGATCTCGCGTTGCCGTGCCGTGGCGCGCGCCAGCAGGAGGTTGGCAGTGTTGACGCAGGCAATCAGCAACACCAGGCCGACCGCTCCCAACAGCACCAGCAGCAGGCGGTGCACCGGCCCGACGATCTCCTGGTACAGCGGGACCATGTAGATGGTCCATCCCTGGTCTCCGGGATAGTGAGTCGCCAGGTCGGCCATGATGGTATTGAAATCGGCCGCGGCCTGCGTCACTGTGACTCCGGGCTTCAGGCGCCCGATGCCTTCCAGGTAATGCGGGCCCCGCTGCCCGGGATTGCCCTCGAACTCGAAGGGATACCAGGCATCCACGGTGTCGCCGTAGGCCACCGAGTTGTAGGCGTTGCCCGGGTGGTCGACGCCCGGCGGCATGACGCCGACTACCGTGTACGGCTTCGCATCGAGCACGATCTTGCGGCCGAGAATATCCGTCGCCGCGCCGAACTGCCTGCGCCAAAGGCGATCGCTGAGGATGACGACGTTGCCGTTGCCGGGCCGCTCTTCCACGAAATCGAACTCGCGGCCGCGCGCCGGGGCGACTCCGAGCACGGTGAAATAGCCGGCGCTGATGCGAAAGGCCGAGAGCTTGACAGGCTCGCCTACACCGGAGAGTTGGATATCCGAGCGCGTATAGATGGCGAAGCTTTCGAACGAGCGGTTGCGCGCGCGGAAGTCCAGAAAGTCCCACGGGTTCACGGGGAACTTCGCGAAGTTCTTGCTGCGATAGAAGACGCGGGCCAGGCGCTCCGCCCGCGGGTAGGGCAGCGGCTTGAGAAGCACGCCATCGATCACGCTGAAGATGGCGCTGTTGGCCCCGATGCTCAGCGCCAGCGTGAGCACGACTACCACGGTAAACACAGGGCTCTTGCCCAACATGCGGACCGCGTAGCGCAGATCCTGCCAGAGATTCTCAACGTATTGGGTACGGCGCATCTCCCTGCACTCCTCCTGAACCTGGCTGACTCCGCCGAACATGCGCAATGCCGCCAGCCGCGCTTCACCAGCCGAAATGCCGGCGGCGAGATTCTCTTCCACCTGGCGCTCCAGGTGGTAGCGCAATTCCCGGTCGAGCTCGGTTTCGACCCGCTTGCGCCTCATCCAGGAACGCAAGCGCATCCGCAGCAAGTTGCACCAGCGATCCACCTCACGCCTCGCCGACCACCTGTACGACCGCATGCGAAAGCCGCCGCCACTGCTCCAGTTCTTTGTCGAGTTGTACGCGGCCGGCCTTGGTCAGGCGGTAGAACTTGGCTTCTCGCCCGGTTTCGCTGGCGCGCCATTCGGCCCGCAGCCATCCCTGCTGCTCCAGACGGTGCAGCGCGGGGTACAAGGCGCCCTGGGTCACCTGCAGCACTTCCTGGCTGACCTGCTGGATGCGTTTGGCGATGGCCCAGCCGTGCATGGGCTCCAGCGCGAGGGTCTTCAGGATCAGCAGATCGAGGGTTCCCTGGATCAAGTCCGACGGTTTGCTCATGCGATACCTAAATCAATGACAATTGTACACCTAAATGGGTGACAACCGCTCCCTAACGGTCGCGGCTCCGTTAGCCTCCGGAGGAACGCTCGACGTGGCCTCCGAATTGGAAGCGCATGGCGGAGAGAAGCTTGTCGGCGAATTCTTCTTCGCCGCGCGAGCTGAAGCGCTGGTAGAGCGCGGCGCTCAGGACCGGTGTAGGCACGGACTCGTCAATGGCGGCGGTGATGGTCCAGCGGCCTTCGCCGGAATCGGAGACGCGACCGGAGAATTTCGCGAGGTCGGGCTGCTCGAAAAGAGCGCCGGCGGTGAGGTCGAGCAGCCACGAGGCGACGACACTGCCGCGGCGCCAGACCTCGGCGACGTCGGCGAGGTTGAAGTCGTATTGGTAGCGCTCGGGGTTGCGGAGGGGCGCGGTTTCCGCGTCGGCGGGGCGCTCGCGGCTGCCGATGTTGGCGTGCTTGAGAATGTTGAGGCCCTCGGCATAGGCCGCCATGAGACCGTACTCGATGCCGTTGTGCACCATCTTCACGAAGTGACCGGCGCCCGAGGGGCCACAGTGGAGATAGCCGTCTTCGGCGGTGCCGGGCGCCTTCTCACGGCCGGGTGTGCGAGGAGCGTTGCCTCGGCCAGGGGCCAGCGTCTTGAAGATGGGCTCGAGATGCTCGAAGGTTTCGCGCGGGCCGCCGATCATCTGGCAGTAGCCGCGCTCCAGGCCCCAGACGCCTCCGCTGGTCCCCACGTCGAGGTAGCGGATGCCGCGGGGTTCCAGCTCCTTGGCGCGGCGGATATCGTCGATGTAGCAGGAATTGCCGCCATCGATGAGGATGTCGCCCGATTGCAGGCGCGGCGCGAGATCGGCGAGCAGGCCATCGACGGCAGCGGCGGGGACCATCATCCAGATGGCGCGCGGCGTGGCCAGGTTGCGGACGAAATCGTCGGGGGCGGAGGCTCCCGTGGCGCCTTCCGCGGCGAGTTCGTTGACGGCGGCATAGTCGCGGTCGAGGACCACGCAGGTGTGTCCCGCGCGCATGAGGCGGCGGACGATGTTGGCTCCCATGCGGCCGAGGCCGATCATGCCGAGTTGCATGTCAGAGCGCTCCTTTCGGGGGCGTACGGTGTGGGAGCCGAACGACCGCTCCCTGACGGTCGCGGCTCCGACGGTCGCGGCTCGGAATTGGGGTTTGCATCAGAGCGCTCCTTTCACGAGAGACGCCAGTTGTTGGAGGCCGGCGTTCACATCGGGGCCGAGGTGGACGCGGAGGGCGCGCCGGCCGCGCTCGGCGAGGACCTGGAAATCGCCGCGGGCCTGCGCGGCCTTGACCACGCCGAAGGTGTACTTCTGGCCGGGCACGGGGAGATCGGCGGCATCGTCGCAGGTGACCTGGAGAAAGACACCGCTGTCCGGTCCGCCTTTGTAAGCCTGGCCGGTGGAGTGGAGGAAACGCGGGCCGAAGCCGAGACAGGTGGCCACGTGCCGGGTGTCGCGCACGGCGTGGCGAATGGTCTGCAACACGCTTTCATGCGCGTCGCTCATCTCGATGTAACCGAGGAGCGCGAAATAGTCGCCCGCGGACAGGCGGCCGAGATGCGCCTTCAGATAGCCGGCGGGCGTTTGATCGGCGCCTGCGAGCGAGCGCAGGTCGGCGGCATTCTTGTCGTCGGCGAAGAGCTGGATGCCGTCAGATTCGAGGATGGGGGCTTCGGCGGGAAGGTGGCCGGTCTGCTCGTACTGCTCGGTGAGCTTGCGAGTGGCAATCTTGCTGGCTTCCACGTCGGGCTGATTGAAGGGATTGATGCCGAGGATGGAGCCGGCGACCGCCGTGGCGATCTCCCAGCGGAAGAACTCCTCGCCCAGGTTGTACGCCTCGCCGACGGAGATGCGAATCACGGGCTGGCCGGCGCGTTCGAGCGCGTCGATGGCCTGGTCCTGCGCGGCGTCGGGCGCAGATTCCAGCCGGAGATAAGCGAAGACGCGGTCGTGGCCGTAGACTTCGGGGCTGCCGAGCGATTCGCGATCGACGGGTATGAGGCCCTTGCCGATCTTGCCGGTGGATTCGGCGATCAACTGCTCCAGCCACGCGCCGAGATCGTGAATGCCGGGCGAGGACACGAGCGTGACTTTGTCGCGGCCCAGATTGCCGAGCACGCCGAGGATGGCGCCCAATTGCACGCCGGGATTGTCTTCGACGGGGACGGTGGGGGCGCAGGCATGGACCATCTCGGCGGTGAGATCGAGGAAGCGCGGGACATCGACGCCCATGACGGCCGCGGGGACCATGCCGAAATCCGAGAGCGCAGAGTAGCGGCCGCCGATCGAGGGCAGGCCGAAGAAAATGTGGCGGAAGTGGTCGGTTTCGGCGACGTGCTGCATCTTGGAGCCGGGGTCGGTGATGGCAATGAAACGATTGGAGGCGCGGCCGGAACGCTCGAAGAAATACTGTTTGAAAATGTTGGGCTCGAGCGTGCCGCCGGACTTGCTCGACACGATGAAGAGCGTCGAGGCGAGATCGATCTTTTTCTCGATGGAGCGGATCTGCGCGGGATCGGTGGAGTCGAGCACATGCAGCTCGGGGAATCCGGGAACCGTGCCGTAAGTCATGCGCATGACTTCGGGGCAGAGGCTGGAGCCGCCCATGCCCAGGAGCAGAGCGTGTTTGAAACCGGCGGCACGCACCTCGGCGGCGATGTCCTTGAGGTGCTGGATGTGGGCGATCTGGTCGTCGACAATTCCGAGCCAGCCAACCCACTTGGCCTCATCGGCGCCGGACCAGAGTGAGGCATCGCCGCCCCACAGGCGGCGGGCTTTATCAATTCCTTTACTATCGGGGGCCTTCCAATCGGCGAGCGCGGCCTGGACCGCGGCGGCCAGATCGGCGGGGAGCTTGGCGGTCTGGCGGTTGATTTTGGCGGACGCTTTGCCGGTGGCCTGGAGCAGTGCTTCAAAAGCGGTCGCAAATTGCTGCACGCCGTCGTCGGTCAATTTGTCCGTGACCTCCTTCATGGAGATGCCGGCCTTGGCAAGGGTCTCCATGGTGTCCTGCGCGGATTCCAGGTCTTCGACGAGGCTGGGGCGCGCGTGGCCGTGGTCGCGGAAGGCGTTGAGAGTGGCCGGCGGAATGGTATCGACGGTGTCGGGGCCGATCAGCTCTTCAACGTACATGACGTCGCGGTAGCTGGGGTTCTTGGTGCTGGTGCTGGCCCACAGAAGCCGCTGAGTTTGGGCGCCTTTAGCGGCGAGCGAAGCCCAGCGCGCGCCGCCCACGAGCTGGTTGTAGCAATGGTAAGTGAGGCGGGCGTTGGCGATGGCGACTTTGCCGGCGAGCCCGGCCTGTTTGGCGGCGGGCATGACATCGATTACGGAATCGATGCGGCTGACGAAGAAGCTGGCGACACTGGCGACGTGGCCGATGTCTTGACCCGCCGCGGCGCGCGCTTCGAGACCCGCCATGTAGGCGTCGGCTACCTGCTCGTAGACGGCTTGGGAGAAGAGTAGGGTGACGTTGACGTTGATGCCCTCGCTGATGAGCTGGCGGATGGCGGGGATGCCTTCGGGAGTGCCCGGCACCTTGATCATGACATTGGGGCGGGACACACGGTTCCAGAGGCGGCGGGCTTCGTCGAGAGTGCCGGCGGTGTCGTGGGCCAGGGTAGGCGAGACCTCGAGACTGACGTAGCCGTCGCGGGTATTGGTGGCCGCATACACCCGGGCGAGAATGCCGGCTGCGTCCTGGATGTCGCGCACGGCGATCTTCTCGTAGATCTGCTTGGCGTCGAGCCCGCGGGAGGCGGGGTCTTCGAGGATGTCCCGATAGTCGGTGCTGCCGGCGATGGCCTTTTCGAAGATGGCGGGATTGGAAGTCACTCCGCGGAGTCCGTCTTCATGGATGAGGCGCTCGAGCTCGCCGCTGGTGATGAGGCTGCGGCGGATGTAATCGAGCCACACGGACTGGCCGTATTGAGCCAGGGCTTGGAGCGAGTTGACCGAGATGGATGCTTGTGTCGTCATGGGGTTCCCTCCTGGGGCGGTAGTCCTATTATGATGCCGTTGCGGCGGAAAGTGGAAGAACGGCAGGGCGGGGTTTGTTCGTTCGCGCCCGACAGTGCGGTGACGTGCTTTGGGGTATCTGTGTGTATTTCTTTGTACCGGGTTAAGCTCCTTGCTTTGTTCAGGTTGCGGAGGGGGCTCGAAATTTTGTGGGGAGGGCTTTTTCCGCTCCACGCGTCACAAAGGTTCGTTGTCGATCGGCACGCATAGGTCCCTTCCTGATTCAAAGGTAGCAGGCGGGGATGGCGGGGTTGGGTGGTTGAGGGAGGGGCATGCGGGTAAATGGTTTGGAATGAGTGAAAAGGTTAGTGAAAATAAAGGCGGAAGTGCGGTGAATGGGAAATTGGGTGGGCGGCGTGGGAGTACTGGCTTGGTCAAGCCAAGGAGCCTATTCCCGTTGCTGCCCCCAGCATCGGCGCAGATCAGCAGTCGCCGCGCCGCCGGATATGTTTTGCGACCGTCCAGTTTCCACCCTCGGCGGATACTTTCCACCGCAAACTCCGCTGTCTCATGGGTGACCTTCGGCACTCGCGAGAATTTACCCGGTTTTGCTCGCCAAAAGTGACCCACCCAAACCGCGCGAAAGAGCCGTTTGGCGCGGGGCAACACCGTGTTTTGGCGCGCGCCAAATGCTGTTGGGGGCCAGGCGCCGCCGCCCCGGGCGGTTGGATCGTTCCCCAACACACACGGCCGCCCGTGGAAAATGAACACGTTAC
>DASQZT010000063.1:0-19952 GCA_035638575.1 Bryobacteraceae bacterium | reverse complement strand
GCCCGCATGGCCGAGGGCTGCAAGGATACGCCCGTCGACAGCGCCATCGTCGGCATTGTCGATGAAGTGCACCTGGATTAGCCGATGTACCTGGGCCGCGTGGTCGGTTGCGTCTGGTGCACAGCCAAGGATTCCCGCCTCGACGGCATGCGCCTGCTGGTGGTGCAGCCGTTGACTCCCGAACTGCAAAACACCGGCAAGCGCATCATCTGCGCCGACTCGACCGGAGCGGGCGCCGGAGAGACGGTCTACTGGGTGCGCGGCAAAGAGGCCAGCTTTCCCTTTCTGCCCGTCGAGCCGCCCGTCGACACCACCATCGTGGGCATCGTCGATTCGGTCCACGTGAAGCGGAAGGCCAAAACCCGCGGGAGAAAGGCCAATTGATGTTGATCGCCCGGGTGGTGGGGGAATTGGTAGCCACGCAGAAGCACGCCAGCCATGAAGGCCGGAAACTGCTCCTCGTGCAGCCCCTCAACCTGGATGGCACGGACCGAGGCGACGCCGTGGTAGCCCTGGACGCAGTCGATGCCGGGGTCGGAGACCGCGTGCTGCTGGCCACCGAGGGCTTCAGCGCTATGACTTCCGTGGGACGGCCGCAGTCACCCATCGATATGTCGGTGATCGGCTTTATCGATCATATCGAGCTGCTGCCTGACGTCTCCTCGTGAATGCCTGTGCCGGTGCCCTACAACCAGGCGGCCGGCGAGGAATAGTCCGATGGCCCATTTCGCCAGCTCCATTCCGGAATAGGCGTTGTGCAGCAGCCAGAACCGGCCGCGTTCGGGAGACGCATCGGCCAGCGGCACAAAGTCGAGGCTTCGGCCCAATAACGTGAGATCCGGCGTCAACAGGAAGCGCTGCCCTGCCACCAGCACGAGCATCAGCAGCACTCCTGCCAGCGAGTATTTGTCTTCCCGAGTACCGAACAGCAGGAAAAAAAACAGCAGGCTGCCCACCGCGAGCTGAACGATTTCCCAGGATTCGAAGTAGACGCGGTTCTGCTCCGCCACCTGGTAGCGCAGCAGCGTGCGCGCGGCGCCTTTCCCGAAGTTCCCGTCGCTCTCGAGCGTCTTGAACTCGAGCCTGGCCTGCGGATTGGGTGCATCCAGCAGACGGTCCACGCCGCGGAAGCCCTCGGTCGCGATCCACGCCATGAAGAACCCGCCAGCGAGCCAACTGCCGAGCGCAAAGCAAACCAGCCGGACGGAATGCATCCGTACTGATTCTAACAGAGGGATCCGCTATTTCAGCGGCCTCGAACGCGAAGAGATTGCCGCGGCTCTCTTCATTGGCCGGTACCCCGCAATCGCCAACCCCGCCATGATCCTCACAAAATAATATACACACACACGACGAGATCTTGCGCCTCCCCGTGGGCCACGAGCGGCACCACCAGCGCGTGCGTCCACGCCCAAGAGTTTGCAAGTTCTCCAGCCGTCGCGACTGGTCTTTTGTGCCGCTTTGTACTACCATGTGCAGAATCAGACTTTCTTGGAGGGGTCTTTTGATGCGCCTGTTTACAACGTGTGTCCTGTTCCTCGCCGCCGTGCTCGCGGGCTTTGCCCAAGTTACTACTACCGCCCGCATGGATGGCGTCGTCACCGATCAGCAAAACGCCATGGTTCCCAGCGCCGTGGTGGTGGTCCTGCAAACCGCAACCGGCCAGACGTTTCGCACGACCACGGACGAAAAAGGCTATTGGGCGCTGCCCAGCCTGCAGACCGGCGTCTATAAGGTCACGGTGACCCACGAAGGCTTCAGGGCCGCCACCAATAACAGCGTCTTGCTCGACGCCGGCGTGCCCGCCACGGTAAACATGACCCTGGAAATCGGCGCCACCACCGATACGGTCGAAGTGACCGCTGGAGCCGAAATCGTGCAGGCCGATTCCGCCACCGTCAACTCGACGCTGCAAGGGCGCCAGATCAACGATCTTCCCTTCACCAGCCACAACGTCACCGAGTTGATCGCCACCCAGCCCGGTACCCAGAACGCCGATGGAGTCCGCTATGCCACCATCAACGGCCTGCCGCAACCCACCATCAACATCACCATCGATGGAATCAACGTCCAGGACAATGCCACCAGGAGCAATCCGGACGCGATCTTCAATGCCGTCCAGCCGCGCACCCAGGCAATCGAGGAGATGACCGTGACCACGGCCGCCGCCGGCGCAGATAGCACCGGTGAAGGCGCCGTGCAAATCCGATTCGTCACCAAGGGTGGAACCAACCAGTTCCACGGCGGCCTCTACGAGACCAACCGCAACTCCCGGTTCGAAGCCTGCGCTTTCTTCAACTGCCTCCAGGGAGCTGCCAAGGACCGGATCAACCTCAACGAATACGGCTTCACCATCGGCGGACCGGTCAAGAAGAACAAGTTGTTCTTCTTCGAATCGTTCGAGTTTTTCGACCTGCCCCAGTCGTTCCCCGAAACCGGAACATGGCTCGCGCCCACAGCCGCGACCGGTGTCTTCACGTATAACGTGGGCGGCGTCCCGAAGACCGTCAATCTGTACTCGCTCGCCGCGGCGGAGAATCCTTCGCTGCCGGCCGGCGTTCGACCCTTCCCCACCGCCGGCGACCCAACCTTGGCGAAGACCTATTCGCTGATCAACCAGCTCATCACCGCATCCGGCGGCACTCCGGTCAGCCGTGTTTCAACAAACAACGATTACAACCGCGAAAACTTCACCACCAACGCACCGGCTGTCAACAATCGCAAGTTCCAAACGGCTCGCATCGACTATAACGTCACCGAGAAGCACCACATCAACTTCGTCTGGAATTATCAGGTCAACGATCGCACTCCTGACGGTCTGAATCTCGAGTACCGCATTCTTCCGGGCACCGGAACGCAACTGGGCTCGCCCGATCTGGAGGGCCAGTACGGACTCAACTGGACGGGAAGCATTGGATTGCGCTCGGTGATCACGACGAATATCACCAACGAATTGACCGGAGGCATCCAGGGCGGCGCCAACGCGCTGGGCGACGGACTTTCGCCCACCGACTATGGCATTTGGAACGGAAGACTCCTGAGCTTTGCCGGATACATGACCAATCCCTACAACGGCAACTACACCAATTACGCGCCCCGCAGCACGCCGGTGTACCAGGTCAATGACAACGTGAGCTACCTGAAGAAGAATCACCTGATCAATGTGGGGTTCAATTTCACCCAGGTCAACGCCTGGCAGGCCGCCGCGAATTCCTCGCTCCTCAACACCCTGGCGCTCGGACAGGCCACCGGCGATCCGGACAACACCGGCGCAACTTCGCTGTTCACCACCACCACGCTTCCCGGCGCCAGCGCCACGCAACTCAGCGATGCCGCAAATTTATACGCAATCCTGGCGGGTCGCGTCTCTGCCGTCACCAGCTCCGCCGTGCTCGGCGAACAAACCAAGACCTACGGCCCGAACTACTCCGTCGATCGCAACCACATGCGCGAGTTCGCTTCGTACATCCAGGACACCTGGCGCGCCACTACGAGACTCACCATCAGCGCCGGCGTGCGCTGGGACCGTCAGGGCGCCATTCGAAACCTCGACAACCTGTACACCCGCCCGGGCTTCGCCGGTCTGTATGGCGTATCGGGCGTGGGCAATCTCTTCCAACCGGGCGTGCTGGATGGTTCCGTGCCGGTGTTTTCGCTGGTACCGCCGGGCACAGGCGGCTTTGACCCGGGCGTCGGCCACTTCAGCCCTACTTTTGGTCTGGCTTACCGGGTTCCCCAGGGCGGCATTCTCCACTGGTTGACCGGCGAGGATGCGGTGTTGCGCGGCGGCTTCAGCATCTCCACCAACCGCCAGGGAATCGGCTTTCTGGACGGCATCTGGAGTGCGAATGCAGGCCGTTCCCTGGTTACCAGCACCAGCCCCTCCACCACACCGAGCGTTTTTACCGCTGGCAATGTGCTCTTCAGCGATCCTTCTTTCCCCTCGCTGGTGCCCAGCAGCATTGACCCGGCATTCCCCAATCCCAGCTTCCCGCTGGTCGTCCAAAGCGGCCAAAACGTGGAGGATTACAATCCCCAAATCAAGCCCGAGTATATCGAAAGCTGGACATTCGGGTTCCAGCGCCAGTTGACCAGGGATACCGTGGTCGAAGTTCGCTACGTGGGCAATCACGGAGTCGATCTCTGGCAAACCGTCAATCTCAACGAAGTGAACACCGTCGAGAACGGCTTCGCCACCCAGTTCCAGCAGGCGCAGAATAATCTGGCCATCGCCAACGGCATCTCTGTGGCGCAACTCCTGAACCCATCCACCAAGCTGACCAGCAACAACTACAGCAACCAGGGACTGGCCGGACAGGTCAACGTCCCGCTGATCACGACGGCCATTGGAAGCAACACCGATCAAACCACCGTCACGCAGCTCACGCAGGGCCAGGCCGGCGCAACCGCCAATGGCATCGCCACCAATTCCACCCGCATGGCCAACCTCACCAAGGCCCTATATCCCATCAATCTTTTCCAGGTGAACCCCAACAACGGCGGCAACTCCACCATGCTGACCAACCGCAACTCGAGCACCTACAATTCCGGCCAGGTCGAAGTGCGCCGCCGCCTCGCTGCCGGCCTACAGTTACAGGCCAGCTACGCCTTCTCCAAGTCGTTGACCGATGCCAACACTCCCACGCTGCGCAATTGGGGCGGCAACAAAGGACCGACCACTTTCGATATTCGCAACGGCATCAAGGCGACCTGGATCTACCAGCTCCCCTTCGGCCAGGGCCGCCCGCTACTCTCCGGCGCGCACGGCGTATTCGGCAAAGTCGTCGGCGGGTGGGAAATTGCCGGCGTGGGTCGTCTGCAGAGCGGCACCCCCATCAACATCACCAGCGGCCGCGACACCTTCAACCAGAACGATGGCGGCGTGGTGCTGCACAACATTACCACCCGGCAAATGCAAAACGAAATGGCGCTCAACTTTACCAGCGCCATCCAAGCCAACGGGGTGGCTACCGGCACCGCCTATTACCTGCCGCAGGCTTTGATCCAGAACACGCTCGCGGCAGCCGGAATCAGCGGGACGTTCGACCCCAACGCGCCTTACATTGGGCCGTGCAATACCGCGGGCCAGATCTGCAACCAGGTGTTCCTCTGGGGCCCCTGGCTTTCCAAGTGGGACGTCAGCCTAGTGAAGCGCACGCAAATCAAAGAGCGGTTGAATTTCGAGTTCCGCGTGCAAGCGCTGAACGTCTTCAACCATCCCAACATCCTGATCCCCGGCGGCGCCGCCACCGGCGGCAACATCAGCACCGCCATCAGCAGCTCTTTCGGACAGACCACCTCCGCCTTCCGCGATCTCAACAACACCAACGATCCAGGCGCCCGGAGCCTGGAGTTCGTCGCGCGCCTGAACTTCTGAGGTAGCACAGGCATTTCTTGACCCGTCGCCGGGCCTGCCTGTGTTCCGCCAAATGTGATATGAAGGGACGATGATACGTCGTTCCTTCCTGCTTTCGTCCCTCGGAGCCGTGTCGGCCGCCGCCCAACAGCCGTACGTGCCCAAGCAGAGCGACCGGCCCGAGCCCGCCACCGGTGACGAAGCGGGCTTCCAGCCCATCTTCGATGGCAAGACGCTCAACAACTGGGAAGGCAACCCCAAATACTGGCGTGTCGAAGACGGCACGCTGGTCGGCGAAGTGACTCCCGAGACGCTCCTCAAGAGCAACACCTTCATCATCTGGCGCGGAGGCGCGCCCAAGGATTTCGAATTGAAAGCCGACTACCGCATCACTTCGGGCGGCAACAGCGGGATCAACTACCGCAGCGTAGTGGTCCCGGACACCGTCACCCCGGACAACTGGTTTGCCATGCGCGGTTACCAGGCCGATATCGATGGCCAGAACCGTTATACCGGCCAGAATTACGAGGAGAAGGGCCGCCTGTTCCTGGCCCAGCGCGGCCAGGTGACCCACGTGGTCGGCGGGCGAAAGCCGATCATCCTCTCGACCATCGGCGATGCCAATGACCTGGCTGCATTCATCACCAAGGACTGGAACTCCTATCACCTGATCGTCCGTGGCAACACGCTCGTTCACATGTTGAACGGCCGCTTGATGAGCGTGGTAATCGACGACGACGCTCCCAACCGGACATTCGAAGGATTGATCGGCGTGCAGGTGCACGTGGGCGGGCCGATGAAAATCGAATACCGCAACTTCCGGCTGAAAAATCTATGACCCGCCGATCCTTACTTGCCGGCGCCGCGGCGATGGCCGCCCTCCCCGCCCGCGCCGCGGGAACGCCCATCCGCCTGGGCGGTCCCATCTTCCTGCAGTCCCCTCTGCAGTCGGACGACCCCGCCGCCCTGGCGCGCGAGCACCGCCGCCTCGGCTACAGCGCCGCCTACTGCCCCAACGCCGCCGTAAGCGACTCCGCCCGCATAGCGGCCATCGCCAAAGCATTTCAAGCCGAAAATGTAGTCATCGCCGAAGTCGGTGCGTGGAAGAACATGCTGGATCCCGACGCCGCCAAACGCCGCCAGAACCTGGATTACGTGGTCGAGCGCTGCGCCCTGGCCGAGGCCGTCGGTGCGCGCTGCTGCGTGGATATCGCAGGATCGTACAACCCCGACGTGTGGTATGGAATGAATCCCCGGAATCTGTCGAAGGAATTCTTCGACGCCACTGTCGAGAACTGCCGTCACGTGCTGGACGCCGTCAAGCCGAAGCGGGCGAAGTTCACCATCGAAATGATGCCGTGGAGTCTGCCCGACGGACCGGACGCCTATGCCGACCTGATCCGCGCCGTCGAGCGGCCCATGTTTGGCGTGCACCTGGATGTCTGCAACGTCATCAACAGCCCGCGCCGTTTCTACGACAGCGCCGAAACCATTCGGGAGTGCTTCCGCAAACTCGGTCCCTGGATCGTTTCCTGCCATGCCAAGGACCTGCAGTGGGTGCCGGAGTACAACGTCCATTTCCTGGAGGTGGCGCCGGGCCGCGGCCAGGTGGACTACCGCGCGTACCTCGGAGAACTGGCCAAGCTCCCGATCGACGCGCCGCTCATGCTCGAACACTTGAAGAACGCCGCGGAGTACGACGAAGGCCGGAACTACATCAGAAAGGTAGGAGAGTCGATCGGGGTCGCCTTCGCGTGAACGTAGCACAGGCATTCCTGCCTGTGTTGTTTTCGTGAACGTAGCACAGGCATTCCTGCCTGTGTTGTTTGCTTGATTAAAGGTCTGGATTGACCCACTCGACGCCGCTGGGCAGCTTCAGCGATTCCCCCGGCGAGCGCGGTACCACGTGGATATGCGTGTGCACCGGATCCTCCGCGCTCCCATCGGCGAAGCCCACGTCGAACCCGTCCACTTTGAGCGCCGCCTCAATGCGCTTCTTGATATCGGCGACCAGGTTCCAGACCATGCGCTGTTCCTGAACGTCGAGTTCGTAAAACGTAAGCACGTGGCGCCGCGGAGCCACCACCACGTGGCACGCAGTCAAAGGGCTCGGATGCGGGATAGCTACCGCATCGTCGGTGATGATCCACGCCTCTTCGGGCGTGACGTCGCAATACAGGCAGGACGGCAAGCTAATACTATATCGCGATTATCGCGGGCTGCCACTCAAAGCTTTTTCGATCGCCGCGGCGACTTCCGGCGATTCCGGCTTTACGGGCGATTCGAACCGCGCCGCCACCTTGCCCTCCCGGTCGACCAGGAACTTGGTGAAGTTCCATTTGATCTCGCCGCCCGTGGCGGGGTTGGCCTGTTTGTCGGTGAGGAACTGGTACAACGGCGCCTTGTCCGCGCCGGCCACCGAGATTTTGGAGTACATCGGAAACGTCACGTTGTACTTGCGGCTGCAGAAGGTCTTGATTTCCTCGTTGGTCCCGGGCTCCTGCGCGCCGAAATTGTTGGCCGGGAACCCCAGCACTACCAGGCCGCGATCCTTGTACTTGCGTAGACGGCTTCGAGCCCCTCGTACTGCGGGGTGAAGCCGCAAAAGCTCGCCACGTTGACGATCAGCACCACTTTGCCCTTATAGGCCGCCAGCGGAGCCGGTTGGCCGTCGATCGAATTGAGCGTGAACTCCAGCGCGCCTGTTGCTCCGAAGAGAGAAGCCGTCATGAGGATACCCGTGAGAAGAGATTTGCGCATACGAGCGGTGGATGCCGCGAGGCCGCCCAAAGCTTCAGCCCCGGCCACGAGTTTACAAGATCGACAGCCACTCCGCGGCGCGACACCGCATCGGTGGGGCGGACCCCCTGGTCGGGGTGCCCTCTGGGCCGGGACGCCCCCGTCCCGCTGCTTCGTTTTTCTCCGCGACTGCCACCCACTCCTGTTATCCTACGTCTGGTGTTCTGGTACTGGCTCTTCGCGGGTCCCGCGCTCTTGCTGGCCTTCTTCTCCCTGCGTGGCGAGCGCAAGCGGGCCGCCTACCTCGAGAGTCGTCTCGCCGAAAACGGGGAGTACCTTCCGCCGGCCAGCGTCATCGTGCCGGTGAAGGGCGAAGACGAAGGGCTTCGCGAGAATCTCGCCGCGCTCGCCGCGCTCGACTATCCCGACTACGAACTGATCGTGGTAGCGCGAACCGGCGCCGACATTCCACCCGGTGTGCTTCCCAACCGCGCCAAGGTGGTCCTGGCCCACGGTGGCGATCCGCACACCGGCGAAAAAATTCAGAACCTTCTGGTTGCCGTGCGCGCCACCCGCAAGCGCACCGCGATTTTCGCGTTTGCCGATTCCGACGGCCGCCCCACACGCCGCTGGCTGCGCGCTCTGGTGGCCCCTCTCATCGAGCCGGGCGTGGGGGCCTCGACCGGCTACCGCTGGTTCACTCCCCAGCCGCCCACCTTCTGGAGCCTGATGCGCGGCGTGTGGGACGCGGTGGCTGTCGGCCGGCTCGGCCCCGGCGACTGCGGATTCGCCTGGGGCGGCGCCATGGCCATGCGCAAGGAGACTTTCTTCGAGGCGCGGGTTCCCGAGTATTGGAACGGCGCCGTGAGCGACGATTACGCGCTGGCCGACGCCGTACACGCCGCGGGTCTCACCATCGCCTTCGCGCCCGGTGCACTCACCCCGTGCTTCGAGCGCGTTACCGCCCGCCGCTTCTTCTCCTGGGCCCGGCGCCAGATGACCATTACGCGCGTCTACCGGCGCGAGTTGTGGTGGCCGGCGATCGTCGCGCACGCCTTCTATTGCGGCGGGATGGCGGCTTCGGTGTGGGCCTCCCTCCGCGGCCACCGCCTGGCCGAGTGGGCGCTCATCGCCCAGCTTTCTCCGGGCATGCTGAAGGGGCTCAACCGCGCCACCCTGGCCAAGGCCGCGCTGCCGGAATGCGAGCCCTGGTTTCGCCGCCATGCCTGGGTCCACGCCATGTGGCAGCCCCTGGCCACCTGGATCTGGCTGATCGTCCTGGCGGCGTCGGCTTTCGGAAACACCATCGAGTGGCGGGGCCGCCGCTATCATTTGCGCGGCGATTCCTCGAACATCCGGGTATAATCCTTGTGTAAGGGAGGATTTTCGATGGCCAAGGACAGAAGCCCCAAGAAGGAAACCAAGAAGCCGAAGAAGAAGAAGTAGCAATCGCAGGTCCGGGCACTCCGGCCTTCGCGGTCCATCGCCGGCGGAGGCCGGGGTGCCCTTTCGATTTTCCGTCCGCACAAGCATTTTCGGTCCGCAAGGACCAGGAGTCACCATGCGCACAGAGTGGGTAGCGAAACGTCAGAACGACAGCATCCGCACGCAGTTGCACTACGCCCGCCAGGGCATCGTCACGGAGGAGATGCATTTCATCGCCAGGCGCGAGAATCTGTCTCCGGAGCTGGTCCGCTCCGAAGTGGCCCGCGGCCGGATGATCATCCCGGCCAACATTCACCACACGAACCTGGAGCCCATGTGCATCGGGGTGGCCTCCAAGTGCAAGATCAACTCCAACATCGGGAACTCCGCGGTCACTTCGAATATCGATGGCGAGATCGAGAAGCTCGAGTATTCGGTGAAGTACGGGGCCGATACGGTGATGGACCTTTCCACCGGCGGCGACATCCCGGCTATCCGCAAGGCCATCATCGGCGCTTCGCCGGTGCCCATCGGCACGGTGCCGATCTACGAAGCGCTCTCGCGAGTCCGGCGCGTGGAAGACCTCAGCAAACAGGTGATGCTCGAGGTGATCGAGGAGCAGGCCGAGCAGGGCGTGGACTACATGACGATCCACGCGGGCGTGCTGGTGCAGTACATTCCGCTGACTACGAAACGCATCACCGGAATCGTCAGCCGCGGCGGCTCGATCCTGGCCGAGTGGATGGTCAAGAACCACAAGCAGAACATGCTCTACGAGTGCTTCGAGGATATCTGCAAGATCTTCCAGAAGCACGACGTGAGCTTCTCGCTGGGCGACGGCCTGCGGCCCGGCAGCGTGGCCGACGCGTCGGACGAGGCGCAGTTCGCCGAGCTGAAGACGCTGGGCGAGCTGACGAAGAAGGCCTGGGAGTACGACGTCCAGGTGATGATCGAAGGGCCCGGCCACATTCCCATGGACCAGATCGAAATGCAGGTCCAGAAGGAAAACGAGATGTGCTACGAGGCCCCGTTCTATACGCTGGGGCCGCTGGTGACCGACATCGCACCAGGGTACGACCACATCACGTCGGCCATCGGCGCGGCCATGATCGGCTGGTACGGCGCATCCATGCTGTGCTACGTGACGCCCAAGGAGCACCTCGGGCTGCCCAATCGCGACGATGTGAAGGCCGGGATCATCGCCTACAAGATTGCGGCGCATGCGGCCGATATCGCGCGGCGGCGTCCGGGCGCGCGCGACCGCGATGACGCCCTTTCGCGCGCGCGCTACACGTTCGATTGGAACCGCCAGTTCGAGCTGTCGCTCGACCCGGAGACGGCGCGCTCCATGCACGACGAAACGCTGCCCGACGACGGATTCAAGGACGCGCACTTCTGCTCCATGTGCGGTCCGAAGTTCTGCTCGATGAATATCTCGGCGAAGGTGGAGACTTTTACGGCGGAAGATGCGGCGGCGGTGGTCAACGGCGCCGCTCCGGAAAACCTGGTACAGGTGGGACAGGCCTCCTGGCCTGTCAAATCCGCCGCCGGTGACTAACTCACTGCGCGCCCATCCTCTCCCCGAACGCAGCGGAGGGCGGAATTACATGTGCCGGAGATGAAACGGCCAGGATCGCGGCCTTGACCTGGCCAAAGGGGCGGGCAAAAATAGACTATGGACCGCGAGCAGGTGATCGCCACGTTGCGCGAACACGAACCGGAGCTGAGAGCCGCCGGTGTCGTGCACTTGTCGCTGTTCGGCTCCACGGTCCGCGGTGAGCGCCGGCTCGATTCCGATATTGATCTTCTGGCAGCCTTCGAAGAGACGCGCCGCGTATCGCTGCTCGATGTCATCCATATTGAAAACCAGATTGCGGACCTGCTCGGGGAGAGGGTTGATTTGCTGGTGGAAGGAACACTCAAGCCGAATGTGAGGGAAAACGTTGGCCGCGAGGCGGTCCGTGCCTTTTAGCGGAGATCCGGCAAAGCTGCTGGATGACATTCTCACTGATATCGCCAGAATCGAGCGGTTCACGCAAGGCGTAGACCGCACGATTTTTGAGGGAGACGAGCAGGTAGCCTACGCCGTCAAGTATGCGCTATTGCGGATCAGTGAAGCTGCGCACCGGCTTGGGGGCAGCGCTGCAGAGTTATGCCCAAGCGTTGAGTGGCGGGACATACGTGGCTGGGCAACCGGCTGCGCCATACATACGACAGTATTGATATCGGCCTCATCTGGATTATCCTCGAAAAGGACCTGGCTCCGCTGAAAGCAGCCGCTCAAGCGGCTCTGCGGAAGCTTCGCAGCGAACCGCAATGAACGCCGGCGGCATCCCCCGCTGGCATCGCGTTCCCTCATAGATCGAAGTACCTCCGGCCGCGGCATCCTCTGGGTCGGGAGTGGTTGTTAATTCTTAAGCGGCACGGCACACTAAGAAGCATGGGACTCGACCGGATCGTATGAGCTGGTCCAGCTTCTCGGAACTGCCGGTGCTGATGGTCCTGCTGCTGGCCATCACCAAACCGCTGGGCTTCTACATGGCCAGGGTCTTTCAGGGAAGGCCTGCCTTTCTCTCGCCCCTGCTGCGGCCCGTCGAGCGCGCCATCTACCGGGTCTGCGGCGTCGACTCCTCCGCTGAACAGACCTGGACCGCGTACGCAGGCGCCTGCCTGTGGTTCGGCCTGGTCAATTTCCTGCTGTTCTATGCCCAACTGCGTTGGCAGCACTGGCTGCCGCTGAATCCGCAAGGATTCGCCGCCATGGCCCCCGACCTGGCCTTCAACACGGCCGTCAGCTTCCTGACCAATACGAGCTGGCAGGCCTACTTCGGAGAATCCACGGTCAGCCACCTTTCGCAAATGGCCGGCGTGGCGGTGCAGAGTTTTACTTCGGCCGCCGCGGGCATGGCCGTGGCCGCGGCGTTGATCCGCGGCTTCGCCCGCCAGGGCACGGGCAGGCTCGGCAATTTCTGGGTGGACCTGACGCGGTCCATCCTGTACGTCCTGCTCCCGCTCTCGCTGCTCGGCGCTCTGATTCTCGGCTCGCAGGGAGTCATCCAGAACTTCGCGGCGAATCGGCAGGTCGCGGCGCTTGAAGGTGGGCGGCAGACCATCGCCATGGGGCCGGTGGCGTCGCAGGAGTCGATCAAGCTTCTGAGCTCCGACGGCGGCGGCTTTTTCAACGCCAACTCGGCGCATCCGTTCGAGAACCCGACGCCGTTTGCCAACCTGGTCGAGATGCTGCTGATCCTGGCGATCCCCGCGGCACTGACTTACACCTTCGGCAGAATGACCGGCGATACGCGCCAGGGCTGGACGCTCTTCGCCGCCATGTCCGTGCTCTTCGTGTGCGGCAGTTGCGCCATCATTTGGAGCGAGCGGGCCGGCAACCCCCTGCTCGGCGCGCTGGGCGTTGAGAGCGGGAACATGGAGGGCAAGGAAGTGCGCTTCGGGGTCGCGGCGTCGGGCCTTTTCTCCGAGGTCAGCACCGCTTCGAGCGACGGGGCTGTGAACAGCGCGCACGACAGCTACACTCCCCTGGCCGGGCTGGTGCAGATGATCAATCTGAAATCCGGCGAGGTGATCTTCGGCGGCACGGGCTCGGGCATTGTCTCGATGCTCCTCACGGTGCTGGTGGCCGTGTTCCTGGCGGGCCTGATGGTCGGCCGCACGCCGGAATACCTGGGTAAGAAGATCGAGTCCCGGGAGATGAAGATGGTGATGCTGGCCTACGTCATCACCGCGCTGGCCACCCTGGTGTTCTCGTGTCTGCCGTTCGCCGGTCTCGTGACCGCGGGCCTGGGCAATCCGGGGCCGCACGGTTTGAGCGAGATCCTCTACGCCTACGGCAGCGCGGCGGGGACTAACGGAAGCGCCATGGCCGGGTTGAACAGCAATACGCCGTGGTTCAACCTGACCCTGGGACTGGGAATGCTGGTAGGACGCTTCGCCGTGATCATCCCGGCGCTGGCCATTGCCGGAAGCCTGGCCAAAAAAAGGCGGGCGGAGGCCACCTTCGGTACCATGCCGACGCACGGTCCGCTGTTCGCCGCCATGTTGATGGCGACGGTCCTGCTGGTGACCGCGCTCACGTTCCTGCCGGCGTTCTCGCTGGGTCCGGTCGCGGAGAACCTCCTGATGCGCTCGGGCGTGGTGTTCCGGTGAGACTCTGGATCGCGTGCCTGGCCGCAAGCACCCTGCTGAACGGCCAGACGATCGCGACCGACCGGCCCGCGGTTACCGACTCCAGCATCGTCGTCCCGAAAGGTAGTCTGCAATTCGAGAACGGCACGCAGGTGACGGACAGTACGGGGCACAACACGTTCGACGGGCCCGAGACGTTGCTGCGCATTGGTATCGCAAGCCGGACGGAGCTTCGCTTCACGGCTCCGGACTATTATTCGGCCGGCGCGGGATTCGGCGACCTGGCGCTCGGAGTGAAACAACAGATCAGCCACACGGCAGGCGGGTTTGACCTTTCGGCGGTCGTGTCCCTGAGTCTGCCGTCCGGCGCCAGGGCCATATCGAGCCACGGGTACGACCCGGCGCTGCAGTTGCCGTGGTCGCAAAAGCTCTCCGAGAATTGGACCGCCGCCGGAATGCTGTCGGTCTATGGGACGACGTCTTTGGGAAAAACGGGGAGTGGCAACGAAACGACACCGGAGAATTCACTTTTCTGTTCGACCGTCAACTCACCGGACCTTGGGACGCCTTCCTGGAATACGCGGGCGATTTCCCGCAGCGCGGCGGACCGCGGCACCTGCTGCATGTGGAAACGGCCTACAAACTGGCGCCGCGGCACCAACTCGATCTCCACGTGGGAGTCGGGCTGTCTTCCGCGGCGCCGGACCACTTCATTGGTGTGGGCTATTCCTTCCTTGTGAGGCCCTGAGCGTACGTGGAAGCACTGAACAACTGCCCGGGGATCGAATAGCATGGATTCCAAGGAGGCTTTGTACCATGAGACATTGGTGCTTGTTGGCCCTGACGATCCTGATCGCCGCGCTTCCGGGTATGGCCCAGAAGGGCGCCGACCGCTCGATGATGCCGGGAGCGAAGAGCGAGGACCGGATCGCAAAAGAAGTCCGCCACGAACTCGTGATGCTGCCGTATTACGGCGTTTTCGACAACCTGGGTTTCCGCGTGAACGGCGGCACTGTAACCCTGCTCGGGCAGGTCACGCGGCCAACGCTCAAGAGCGACGCCGGCAACGTGGTGAAGCGAATCGAAGGCGTGGAGAAGGTGGACAACCAGATCCAGGTGCTGCCGCTTTCACCGATGGACGACAGGATTCGCCGGGCGGAGTACCGCGCGATCTATAGCGAGGCGGCACTCGAGAAGTACGCGTTCGGGGCCGTGCCGCCGATCCACATCATCGTGGACAACGGGAAGGTGACGCTGGAGGGCGTGGTGGATTCGCAGCCCGACAAGGACCTGGTGGGCTCGCGAGCCAACGGCGTATCGGGGGTCTTTTCGGTGACCAACAATCTCCGGGTGGAGAGCCGGTAGGAGAGTGGGACAGGCCTCCTGGCCTGTCCTACCGCTCGCCCCGCAATTCGAGAATCAGGTTCATGACCAGGCGCTCGATGGCGTCGCGCACCTCGCGGTGCTCGTCGTAATCCAGGAATACGGGATCGGGCACGTCCCAGGTGCGCACCAGTGCGCCCACTTTGTCGGGGAGGTCGAACCCGCTCATGTTGATCACCAGGTCAAACTTGGCCCGTTCCAGTTGACGGACGCTCTTGGGAAAGTGGTCGCGCAGGTCGAGTCCCTTTTCGGACATGACGCGCAGGGTGTCGGGCGCGACGCCGAACGCCGGGGTGAGTCCCGCGCTGGCTGCGATCAGGACATCGCTGCCGTAGGCGCGCGCGAAGGCTTCGGCCATCTGGCTGCGGCACGAATTCCCAAGGCACACAAAGAGGACACGCTTCGGAAGCCGGCTCACAGTTTCTCCAGGAAGAGACCGTGCACGCGAGAGTCCACGGTCAGCTCCGGATGAAACGTCGCCACCATATGGGGCCCCTGCTCCACCAGGACCGGATCGCCCTGGTACGTGGCCAGCACCTTGGCGCTGCCACTGACGCGGCGGATGATGGGCGCGCGGATGAACACGGCCTCCAGCTTGCCCGGCGCGGTGCGCTGCTGGAATTCGGGCTCGGGATCGATCTCCGCCACGCGGCTATCGATCTGCCGGCCGTAGGCGTTGCGCTCGACTCCGATATCCATCAGGCCGAGGCTCTCCTGCTCGGGGCGCGACACCTCGTTGGCCATGAGGATGGCGCCGGCACAGGTTCCGAAGATGGGCTTGTGGCGGCCGAACTCTGCCAGGGCTTGCATGAGGCCCTCTTCGTAGCGGAGAAGCTTGAGCATGGTGGTGCTTTCGCCGCCGGGAATGATGAGCCCGTCGATGTCGCGGAACTGCTCGGGCTCGCGGATGAATACGGGCTCGGCTCCGGCGCGCTCGAGGGCCGCGCCGTGGGCCGCGAAATCGCCCTGGAGGGCGAGGACTCCGACCTTTTTCTTAGCGGGCCCAGCTTTTTTGAAGGGCCCGGCTTTTTGGGAAGTCATCGTTTGCTACCAGCCGCGGGTCTGCAGCAACTCGGATTCCTGCATCTTGGCGATGTCGAGACCGGGCATGGCTTCGCCCAGGGCCCGGCTGGCCTCCAGCAGTTTCTCGGGGTTGTTGAAATTCTTGGCCGCCTGTACGATGGCCACGGCGCGCGCTGAGGGATCCGACGACTTGAAAATCCCCGAGCCCACGAAAACGGCTTCGGCTCCGAGTTGCATCACGAGTGCGGCGTCGGCAGGGGTGGCGATTCCGCCCGCGGAGAAGTTGGGCACCGGCAGCTTGCCGTTCTGCGCGACCCACTCGACCAGCTCGAGCGGCGCCTGCAGCGTCTTGGCATGGTGCAACAGCTCTTCCTTGCCGGCGACGGTGAGCTGTTTCATCTCCTTCACGATGGTGCGGATGTGGCGGACGGCTTCGACAATGTTGCCCGATCCGGCCTCCCCCTTGGTGCGGATCATGGCGGCGCCTTCAGCGATGCGGCGCAGGGCCTCTCCCAGGTTGCGGGCGCCGCAGACGAAGGGGACCTTGAAATCGTTCTTGTCGATGTGGTGCTCTTCGTCGGCGGGGGTGAGGACTTCGCTTTCGTCTATGTAGTCTACGCCCAGCGCTTCGAGGATGCGCGCCTCCATGAAGTGGCCGATGCGCGCCTTGGCCATCACCGGAATGGTGACGGTCTGCATGATGCGCTCGATGATGCCGATGTTGGCCATGCGGGCCACACCGCCCTCTTTGCGGATGTCGGCGGGGACGCGCTCGAGGGCCATCACCGCCGAGGCGCCGGCGTCTTCCGCGATCTTGGCCTGCTCGGCGTTGGTGACGTCCATGATGACGCCGCCTTTCAGCATTTCCGCGAGGCCGACTTTCACTCGATAGTCTTCGCTTGAGAATTGAAACATGGTCTGCTCCTATACCATCGCGGGGGCCGGCTCGAAGCTTTGCGACTCGCTGGCGAGCTGGCCCGCGACAATCCTTCCTAAGGTTTCGAGACCGCTCCGGATCTGATCCGGAGGCAGCCCCGCAAAACTCAATCGCAGCGCGCCGGGCTCCAGCCGGGAAACCGCGAAATAGCGTCCCGGCAGGTAGGCCACGCCTTCCTTCTGGGCGCGCGCCAGCAATTCACCGGCATCCAGCGGCTCCGGCAGCCGCACCCATACATTCATTCCGCCTTCGGGCCGCGTCCACCGGGTGCCCGGCGGCAAGTAGCGGCGGCAGGCATCCAGGGTCGCGGCCAGGCGCGCCGCCCCGGCTTCGAGCACGCGCGCGAGGTGCGCTTCCAGGCGTCCCGATTCGGCGAACTCCAGCAGCACGGCCTGCGAGAGCTGGTCGGTGTGCAGGTCGGCGGCTTCCTTCGCCTGGCGGAGGCGGTCCATGAGCGGCTTCGGCCCGACGGCCCAGCCCACGCGCAGCCCCGGAAAACTGACCTTGGAGAAGCTGCGCAGCAGGACCGTTCCGCCGTGCTCATCCAATTGCTTGATGGCGGGCAGCGGTTCGCCGGAGTAGCGCAGCTCGCCGTACGCGTCGTTCTCGACCACCGGCACGCCGGCGGCGCGCGCCGCTTCCAGCAATCCGCGGCGGGCGGCCAGCGGCAGGGTGGCGCCGGTGGGATTCTGGAAATTCGAAGTGACCACCAGGAAGCGCGGCCGCTCGCGATCGAACACGCGATCGAGTTGCGCGACGTCGAGGCCATCGGGGCCGACCGGGATGCCCACGAGGTGCGCGCCCATTCCGGCGAGCAACGCCTTGAGCCCGGTGTAGACCGGATCCTCGACGGCTACGGTATCGCCCGGCCGCAGGAGCACGCGGCCGATGAGGTCGAGGGCCTGCTGGCAGCCGTTGGTGATGACCAAGTCGTCGGACGGCGCCGCGAGGTGCTGGGCGCGGGCCTCGTCCAGCAGGTGACGGCGCAGGGGCTCGTAGCCGCTGGGAGACCCGAGTTGCAGGATATCGGCGAGATCGTGGCGGGCGAGCACGGTGGCGCAGGCGGCGCGAAACTCGTCGAGCGGGAAAAGCTCGCGCGACGGGCGGGACATGGCGAAACTGATGACGTCGCGGCCGAACCCGGAATGGCCGATGAGCGGGGTTTCGTTACGTTCCAGGAGGGCGGTCCAATCAATGGCGCCCCGGGCTGCCGCGGCCTGGCCGGTTACGAAGCTTCCGCGGCCGACCTGGCCGGCGATCAGGCCGCCGGCCTCGAGCAACTCGTAGGCGGCGGAAACGGTGGTCCGGTTCAGTCCAAGCAGGCCAGCCAATTCGCGGGTGGCTGGAAGGCGTTCGCCGCGGGGCAGCTCGCCTGAGCGGATTTTCGCGGCAATCTGCTCGAATACCTGGCGGTAGAGCGGGATTTCGGAATCGTGAATCAGGGCTGGCCGGAAGTCCATCCAGCCATACCATACCACATTGGACTGGCGACTGGGTAGGGGTCAGGGCCGCCAGCCACAAGCTTACATGTCGCAGAGGGCGGCCACCAGGGCTCCCTTGGCGGTGGCGGTCAGGGGATCGGCGGCGATGCGGATTTCGGAGATGTCGAGTGGGAAGTCGCTTTCCTTGAAGATCTTCTCGAAGCGGTCGCGGAAGCCCTTGGGCAGGGCGCTGCCGCCGCTCAAAACCAGCGGAATGGGCTTGGCCAGCTTGGGGATGTTGCGGGCGCCCTGGAAGGCGTTGCGCAGGCCGGCGACCAGCGACTGCATCATATCGTCATAGTAAACGGTGACGGCCTGGCGGAGCTTGTCGTCGAAGTGGCCGTTGAAGAAGAACGACTGTTCCTTGAGGATGCGGACACGGTTGGCGCGCTCGCCCATTACGGAGGCGGCGCTGGCGTCGATGAAATCGCCGGCCTTGGGCATGCTGAAGCTGAGGATAGGAACCGAGAGGTAGGCGAAACAGACGTTGCAGAGGCCGCCGCCGCAACTGACTCCAATTCCCGTGTAGTTAGTGCTCTCGAGCTCGCCATATACCACGGCCAAGCCTTCATTGATACTCTTGACCTCGTAACCCAGGCCGACCAGGATCTCGCGCAAGGTGGCTTCGTGATAAGTGAGATTCTCGTCGGCGCCGATGGAGGCGGCAGGCACGGTGAAGCAAAGCTTCTGGCCTTTTTCGCCTTTGCCGGCCAGCGACGAGGCAATGGCGCGGATCAACTTCACACCGTCGGGTTCGTCCGAATTCAGCACGCCGCGCGTCATGGTGCGCCGGGTCTCCTTGTTCAACAAGTCGGCAAAGCGCTCGGACTCGTTGCCGTGCACCACGATCTCATTGCCTTCGACGGAGTGGGGAACGCCTTCCTTGCCGAGGACGTTGGCCGTCATTTTGGAATAGGGGATGGCGACAAAGGCGTTCAACTGGCTGTCATAGCTGATGTTCTGGTCCACCTGCCGCGCGGCGACTATACGGCTGGTGCCGATGTCGAGGCCGATAGCGGGGGGCTTCGTCTCGCTTCGATTCATGGTAAGTCGATCTTCGGCTGGACGGGAGGCGCGGGTCTAGATTCTCTTTAGGGTTATCAGTGAGTGTTAACGATGTGGATAGTACTGGATAACATTGACTTACGATAACAGCGAGAAAAAGGGACAGGCGGGGAGGCCTGTCCCACAAGGCTAGAAGCTGAATCGGATGGAGAGGTCGATGCGGCGGTTGTTGGCGACGCCACCGCCGCCGAAGCCACCGGCGCCGCCGCCGTTGCCGCCACCGAAACCGGTGTTGACGCTGGTGGGCTGGCCGAACTGATTGGAGGTCAGGACGCCCTGGTAACCGCCGGGGTTGTCGTGATTCAGGACGTTGGTGATATTGGCCGAGAGGGTGATGCTGAAACGGCGATCGGAGACCGCGCCGCCACGCCCGCCGCCGCGGCCACCACCGCCGCCGCCC
>DASQZT010000062.1:0-23961 GCA_035638575.1 Bryobacteraceae bacterium | reverse complement strand
TGCGCGCGGCGTCGTTGAGGTCCGCCCCGCCCTGGCCGCCGCAGCCGATGGCGGCGACGTTGAGCTTGTCGTAAAAAGGCTTGTAGCCCAGGGCGCGCAGCGACGGCACGCTGCCGTAGCCGGCGCGCGGCACGGCGCCCGTCAGAAGCGCTCCGAAGAAGAAGTGACGTCTCGAAACATCGTAGGACATGATCGTCAATACCCTCCCGCCGAAACTGGCACTACGTTCTTTGGTAGCTGCTGGCGGCACGGTTGTCAAGCGAATGGCGGCGTGTTCCATTGGGGCCGGTGAGTCTCGGTTATCGCGCACCCATCGTATCAATATGTAGTGGGTGCGCAGCGGCCTGGCGTTGCCTCGCACCGGCGCGACACGGTCAGTTCCGCACTTTCAGGAACTCCGGCGGCGCCAGCGCGCGGCGCGTCATCCGCGCCTCCAGCACCGCGCCCTTAAAGTAGTTCACCCGATTGATGCGCGTGCCGATGGACGTGTGTCCCGCCCCTTGCGGCGCGAGATGCAGCGGACCCGAGCCCTGCAGCAGGCCATCCACATAGTTGCGGAATTCATGGCCGTCGTATACCGCGGCCACAGCGTGCCAGGCGCCCAGCGAATGCAGCCTGGTGCGGTCGAGAAGCGCCAGCGATTCCGCGCCCGTCAGGGCAAAGCTATCGAGGGCCCATTGGTCGCCGATCACGCGGATCTCGAACAGCATGCGCGTGCTGGTGTCCGCTCCCGTCTTCGGATCGCGCTCCTGCAGGTGAAAGAAACGCTGCTCGGGCGCTCCTCCCAGGTCGGGCCGGAAGATCACCTCCCAAGTGAAGGTCTCGGCGCCAGCCAGGGGATGCACGTCCACATAGATGGCGTCATCCACGCCATTGAACTGAATTGCCTTGCCCGCGGAGGTCTCGATGACCCTCGGGTGGCCCAGCAAGGTGGTGGGATGTCCACCGATCTGGTCGAGACGATCGAAATGCCAGGTAACGCTATCCTCCGGTGGCGAAGCGGGTACCAGCATCAGGGCGCCGAAGAAGGCGCCGGCTAGGGCAATTACGCAAGCGCGGGACATAGCTCGATGGTACAACCCTCGCTGGCGCTATTTCGCCGGCGCGGAACGGAACGGGTCGAACTCCGATGACCCGGCCGGGTGTAGTTCGACAGGCGCCCCGAGGGTCTTTGAGGTGAGCAGCAAGCAGCTCTTTAGCCGCCAGGAAGCTACTACCGGAATGAATGCTGTAACGGAACCCGGAAAAGCCGGCCGCCATGACCGCCCGGCGGTAATTTTCTCACTGCTCTTCCTGGCAGTCTACTTTGCCGCCTCGTCGTTCCAAGGCCTAAATGCCTACTTCACCCAGGACGATGGCGGCAACCTGCTCAACATGCACAAGTACTGGGAACACTCTCTGGCTGGTGTGCTTGGCTCCGCTTTCAGAGTGGTAACCGGAGCGTACAGGCCCCTGGGAGGCGTCTACTATTTCATCCTCTACCGGCTGTTCGGGTTCAATCCATTGCCATTTCGCGCCGTGTGTCTCGCGCTGATGCTGGCGAACGTCTTTCTTGCATTTGCGCTTCTCCGACGGCTGTCCGGTTCGCTGGAGGCGGCACTGCCCGGAGCCGTGCTGATCGTCCATCATCCCGCCGTGCTGGAGCTGCTGTACAGCAGCGGCACCATCTACGAGGTTCTCTGTTTTTTGTTTTATTTTCTGGCGGTTCGGTGCTATCTGGCCTGGCGGCAGGAGGGGCGGGAGGCTGGCAGGACCACTCTCTCCCGGCCTCAACTGGCCGGGTTGCTGGCCCTCACCGGCTGCGCATTGGACTCTAAGGAGATGGCGATGACGCTGCCAGGGGCGTTGTTGCTCGTCGAGCTGATTTATTTTCCGCCAAAGTCCTGGTCCTGGCGGGAGGCCGCCAAGTTTGTGGTGTGCCAGGGGCGCGCCGCCCTGGCTGCCGCGGCGCTCGTCGTGCCCGCGATTGCGGTAAAAGTTCTAACCCGCAATCCGCTCAGCGACGATCCGCGCTACGCCGCCCATTCGCTCCGCGCCACTGTCGAAGCCATGCGCGCTTATCAGAATTTCCTGCTGTACGGCGACCTCTTCGGCGGCAGGTTCTCCGCCCTGGAGTTGCTGGCCCTTTGGGTCGCTATGGCGGTGGCGGCGATCGCCTTGCGCTCCCGCCCGATGAAATTCGGCCTTGGCTTTCTGATCGGAAGTGTGCTCCCCGTTTGCCTCATCAGTCCGCGAGGCGGCTACATGCTGTACATACCTTTGATGGGCTGGGCTCTTTACGCCGGATCCTTGTTCCAGCGGCTCCTCGATGGCCTGGTTCGCCTGGCGCCTCTTCGCTCGGGCGCCGCGGTGAAGTTCGGCGCATTAGCGGCAGCCGCGGTGCTGGTCATCCACGTGCATTCTATTAAACTCGCCGGGTATTCCGCGTTGGAGCGGCAGGCGCATATCAAGAGGCGCCGGTTCATCGAGCGCTTGCAGAAGGTGCACCCTCAGCTATCGCCCGGCTCATCCTTGCTATTGGCGGACGATCCGCTGCCGCCCGGCTTTGCGGTGCTGCTTCTTGCGCGGCTCGCTTATGCCGACCCAACTCTCGAGGTGGATCGAATCAAAATGTCGCGTGAGATCCCCAGCGGAGATGAACTGATTCGCTACGACTATGTTCTCGCCGGCGGCTGGGAACTCCGCGATGTGCGCGGCGTTTCCGATGCGCGCGGGCCGGTGGAGGTTCGGATCCGCCGTCCCTTAGCCGGACTCCAGGACAGCTATACCGTGGAGATTCCCGAGTACGCGGGGCGGACCGTGGATCTGGCCACCCGCACGAACGCCGGCAATCGCTCGGGCCGCGCAATTATCACGAGATGCACGCTGGATTCATCGGGACGGGCGGCCTTAGCGGTGCCTGCGGATTCCCCGGCGGCGATTCAGATTCGGTGGGTGCGGCCGTGGGGTGGCAACTGGATGTCGGCTTCGGCACACCAAGTATTGGACGAAAAGTGGAATGGTGGACCGGGGCCGGTGCTGGACTTTGCCGGCGGGTACGAGGGGAAAAACAATGTGTGTGGCACGGTTCGGCGCCGATCCGGCAACCGAGACTGCGGCCGGCCTGCGACGGAATGATATAATCCCAAGCTGTGATCGACGCCGCTCACCGCCCCGCAGCCGAGCCTTTCGAACGAATCCAGTGCCAATGGTGCCAGAGCATGAACGAGAAGTCCGCGCTGGCCTGCCGCGCTTGCGGAGCGCCCCTCGACATCCGCAACCTGGTCAGTGAATCCGGCTGGCGCGAAGCGCCCCGTATTCGCGATATGACGGAGATTCAGTTCAGCTCCAGCACCTGCCAGGTGGAAGGCGAGATCGTCCCCGCCGCCGAAATCAATCTCGGCCCCGGCGACTCGGTTTTTTTCGAGCACCACGTGATGCTGTGGAAAGAGGATCGCGTCGCCATGTCGGTCATGCAGCTCTCCGGAGGCCTGAAGCGCGCCTTCGCCGGCATGCCCTTCATCATCAGCGTGGCCACCGGCCCCGGCCGCATCGCCTTCTCCCGGGATGCCACCGGCGAGTTGATCGTCCTCCCGCTTCATCCTGGCATGGAACTCGACGTCCGGGAGCACGCCTTCCTGCTCTCCTCTCACCAGATTGCCTACTCCTTCGTACGCATCAAAGGTCTCTCCAACATCCTGTTCGGCGGCCAGGGCATGTACATGGACCGGTTCGTCACTACCGGCGCCCCCGGCTTGCTGATCCTGCATGGGTACGGCAATGTTTTCGAGCGCCGCCTCGGCCCCGGCGAAAGCATCATGCTGGAGCCCGGCGCGTTTCTCTACAAGGATTCCTCCGTCGCCATGAACGTGGAGTTCCAGAAGCTCGGCACCGGATTTTTCGGCGGCACCAACATGAGCCTGGCGAGAGTGACCGGCCCCGGCCGCGTCGGGATCCAGTCGATGTACGTCCATCACCACACCGAGTAGCCAACATGTTCTGCGTGAACTGCGGTACTCCCGTTCTCGACGGCCAGAACTTCTGCCGCAACTGCGGGCAACCGGTGAAGCGTCCCGCCGAGGCCGCCGCGCCCCCGCCCCCGCAGGCTGTCGCGAACCGCGGTCGCTGCAATTGGTGCGGGGCGGAAGTGGATCCATCCCAGCCCGCCTGTGCACGCTGCGGCGCCGCTCTCGGGATGCCGGCCGCCGCCGCGGAGAGCGGCTGGACCAAGTTGCCCGCCCGCAAGGACATGACCAAACTCCAGATCGGCAATTCCTCCTGCCAGATCGAAGGCCTCTATGTGCCGGTCGCCGACATGAACCTGGCCGCCGGCGACAGCGTCTACTTCACGCATCACGTCCTGCTCTGGAAAGACCCCCAGGTAAACATCACCACCATGTCGCTGAAAGGCGGCTGGAAGCGGATGTTTGCGGGCTTGCCGCTCATCATGACCCAGGCCGAGGGCCCCGGCCGCATCGCGTTCTCCAAGGACGATCCGGGCGAGCTCATCCCCGTGGCCCTCCAGCCCGGCCAATCCATCGATGTCCGCGAGCACATGCTGCTCGCCGCCACCTCCAACGTCAGCTACGACTGGTTCCAGACCGGCATCTGGTTCGAAACCAAAAACGGCGACGACACCGAAACCCATTACCCCGTGGGCCGCTTCATGGACCGCTTCACGTCCCCTCCGACTCCCGGGCTGCTGCTGCTCCACGCCGGCGGCAATGTCTTCGTGCGCAACCTGGCGCCGGGGCAGGCCATCCTGGTAAAGCCCACGGCCCTCGTATTCAAGGACCCCACGGTGCAGATGCAGCTCCACTTTGAACACCCCGGAGCGATCTTCACGACCTGGGGCTACTGGGGCAATCGCTATCTGTGGCTGCGTCTCACAGGGCCTGGCCGTGTGGCCATACAGTCGGTCTTTGAGCGTATGGAAGGCGAGTCCCGAAACATGACGCGCTGGTCCAGCGCCACGGCCACCCGCTGGTAGCTACTGTTGGGCGCCGCCGCACTCCGGGCAGAACCGCGCCGCTTTGGGAATGGGCTTGCCGCAGTTCAGGCAGAACTTGGTGGCGGCCCCCGCGGCCGCAGTTGCTGGCGCGCCTGGAGCTTGCGCCACGGCCGGCGCCGGTTCGGGCGGAGCCGGCGGTTTCACGGCATTCATCATCTGCTGCGCCATCACCATTCCGGCGCCCAGCCCGGCGCCGATCGCCGCCGAGCCGCCACCTTCGTTGGCCGCCGCGATCGGCATCGACTGCGCCACCTGGAACTGCGTGTAGCGGTTCATGTCGCCGATCATGTTCATCCCGATCCGCTGGTCCAGCATTTTCTGCAGCTCTTCGGGCAGCGAGATGTTCTCCACCACGAAGCTGTCGAGCGACAGGCCAAGGTCGGCAAACACCGGCCGGAGAGCCGTCAGCATCGACTGGGCGAGTTGCGCCTGGCTACCCGCCATGTCGAGGAAGTTCACGTTGGCGTTCCCCAGCGCGTCGGTCATCCGTCCCACAATGGTGTTGCGCAGTTGCCCTTCGAGTTCGCTGACCAGGTACACCCCGCGCGATCCGCTCACCTTCTGATAGAAGATCCTCGGGTCGGCGATCCGGTACGCGTAGATCCCGTACGCCCGCATCCGCACCGCGCCGAACTCCCGGTCGCGGATGGTGATGGGTGTCGCCGTGCCCCACTTCTGATCGATCCTCAGCCGCGACGAAAAGAAATAGACGTCGGACTTGAAGGGAGACTGAAAAGCCTTATCCCAGTTCAGCAGGTTGGTGAGCAGCGGCAGGGTGTGGGTGCTCAGTGTATAAAGGCCCGGCCGGAACACGTCGGCAATCTGGCCTTCATTGACGAACACCGCCAGTTGTGAATCGCGGACTGTCAGTTTGCCCCCGGTCTGAATCTCCTGATCCTCCATCGGGAAGCGCCAGGCAAGCACCGAATCGCCCGTCTCGGTCCACTGAATGACATCGATAAACTGTTTGGAGAAAAAGCTCATATCTGAATTCCAGAATTTGGCGCGCCCGGAGAGACTCGAACTCCCGACCTACTGGTTCGAAGCCAGCCGCTCTATCCACCTGAGCTACGGGCGCGCTACACCGCTGATTCTAGCAGGCCCTAGGCCTCCGCCACTACCGGGTTCACCAGCTCGCCCAGGCCTTGCACCCGCACCGCGACTTCATCGCCCGGCCGCAGCCAGCGCGGCGGCTTGCGGGCGAAGCCCACGCCGGCGGGAGTGCCGGTCGCAATGATGTCGCCGGCCTCCAGCGTAAACACGCTCGAGAGGTGCGCGATCAGTTGCGGCAATTTGAAGATCAGATTGCCGGTATTGGAGTTCTGCATGACTTCGCCATTGAGGGTCAACGAAATCGCCAGGTTGTGCGGGTCTTCGATCTCGTCGGCCGTCACGATCGCGGGGCCGATGGGCGCGAAGGTGTCGAAGGTCTTGCCGATAATCCACTGGCTGGTGGCCATCTGGAAATCCCGCGCGCTCACGTCGTTCAGCATGGTGTAGCCGAAAACGTGTTGCCGCCAGTCCTGCTCCGGAATATGGCGGCCGCCCGGACCGATCACTACGGCAAACTCCGCTTCGTAATCCGGCTTGGTGGAGTTTCTGGGCAGGACGATGGGTTGCCCCGGCCCGATCACCGCGGTCGAAAACTTGGCGAAAACAGTGGGCACCTCGGGGATCGGCAACTTGGCCTCCGCGGCGTGGTCGCGGTAGTTCAGGCCGATGCAGATGATCTTGGGCGGCCGCGGAATGGGCGCCGCCAGCTTCACTGTCTCCGCGCTGAGCCGCTGGCCGGGCGCCGCAGTCTCGATGCGCCGCAGAACGCGGTCCATGGCGTCCGTGCCGCCCGCGATCACCGCGATCAGGCTTTCGAATCCGGCGTCGCGCAGGCCGATCACGTGCTTGTCGATCAGGACACCAGGTTCGGTGTAGGTTTCGCGCTGTAAGGTTATGAATCGCATCAGTTCAATCTTAACGTCGGTGAGGGAAAAATCAACGGGATTGGCTTCGCGATTTCACCCAATCCGGGTGCGCGAAATGCCGCGTATGACCCAACACGACCCCAATTGTCCTAATTGAATGAAGCTTTTGAATCTGGTACTTAGAATGCAAAGAGTGGGAATCGGATAAAAGGACTCTAAATAGCTACAAATGCGCGTATGCAACTCACCAGAGCCGCCGATTACGCCGTGCGCGTGATGATCCACATGGCCGGGCTGCCGCCGGATACGCGGGCCAGCCGGAACGAGTTGGCCGAAGCGGCCGACTGTCCGGATCAGTTCTTGTCCAAAGTACTGCAGAGCCTGACGCGGGCCGGACTGGTCACTTCGCACCGCGGCAACACCGGAGGCTTCGAGCTTCCGCTCACGGCGCGCCGCGCCTCCCTTCTGTCGATCGTGGAGGCGGTGGAGGGACCGATCCGGTTGAATGTCTGCCTGGTCTCGGCGGCCGCGTGCGAGCGGCAGACGTTCTGCCCGGCCCACGCCGTATGGGCCGAGGCGCAGGCGGCCATGGCGGGCGTTCTGCGGAAGGCCACCATCGACGTCCTGGCCGAACAGCCGGGCGCGACACAGGCGCTCACCGAAGGACCGAAGTGGAACTGACCTGGGTGGCACTGGGAGCCAGCGTGGTGATGGGGCTGGCGGCGCTGTGCGTGTTCATTTTCGCCGTGAAAAGAGACTATTTCCGAAACATAGAGGACGCCAAGTACCAGGTATTCTGGAGCGACCTGGAGGAGTTGGTGGACCGGGCGAAGAAGAAAGATCATGCCGGTGACGATGACGAAGGCACGATAGGCATCTCAGCAACGAAGAACAGCGCATGCCGCGGCGGCTGTTGCCCGCCCGTTGCGTTCGACGTCGCCCATCGCCGCCGAATACGGATGCGTCTTCAGCGGCTCCCCGTGGTTGGTGAACCGCGGATCGTCCGCCGCGATGTGGCAGGTGGTGCACCGGTCCACGTGCGTGTCGCCGAAGGCGGTGACGATCGCCTGCTGGATCTCGGGCGACCGCGACTCCAGCTCCGCGCGCTCCCGGTCGTTCTTCGCGAGCTTCGGCCGGTACGTCCCGTTCGTGCTGATGGCGCTGGCCACGCCATCGGTATTCTATTGCGCGGCGCCGGTGCTGCGCATCGCCTGGGCCGTGGCCCGCACGGGCGTGCTGCGCATGGAATCGCTGCTGGCCATGGGGATCCTGATGGCCTACGGGTACAGCGCGGCCGCGGCCTTTTCGGGCAGCAACCACGTGTACTTCGATACGGCCTGCGCCATCGTCACGCTGGTATTGACCGGCAAGGCCATCGAGCGCGGAGCCAAGGAGAAGACCGCGCGCGCGATCACGCTGCTCTACCGCCTGATGCCCAACAAAGCCCGGCTGATGGCGGACGGGCGCGAGCGCTTCGTGGCGCTCGAGGCGCTGCGCACGGGCATGGTCTTCCGCGTGAAATCGGGCGAGCGGATCCCGGCGGACGGCGTGGTGGTGGAAGGGCGGTCTCACGCCGACGAATCGGTGCTCACCGGGGAATCCGCGCCGCGGCCGAAGGGGCCGGGCGATCGGGTGGTGTGCGGCAGCATCAACACCGGCGGCGTGCTCGAAATCCGAGCCACGCGCTTCGGCGCCGAGAGCACCCTGGCGCACATCGCTCGCACCGTGGCGCAGGCGGATCTCGGGATCGCTCTCGGCTCGGGCGCCGATATCGCCATGCAGGCGGCGCCCCTGGTGCTCATGAACAACTCGCTCGCCGCGGTGACCCAGACGCTCGACCTGGCGCGGCGCGCCTTCCGCATCGTGCGGCAGAACCTGTTCTGGGCGTTCGCCTACAATGTGGCCGGCATCACGCTGGCGATGGTGGGCGTGCTGAATCCCATCCTGGCGGCGGGAGCCATGGTGCTGTCGAGCCTGTCGGTGATCGGGAACTCGCGGCGGCTGGCGTAGCTTACGTCAAAAACTTCTTCAGGTGCTCGTTGATGTCGTTGACCGGAGCGTCCCAGTTGAAGGTCTTGGGATCCAGGCCGCTCCAATCCGCCCGCTTGAACTTCTCCGGGAACGATTTCTCCATGAGGAACAGCACCGGCTTGCCCATGCCCTTCATCCAGCCCCATTCCATGGCGACGTTGGGGTTCAGCTCCGAAGCGTATCGGGCTTCGAGAACGGCAACGCCGCGCGCGCAACCGAACATGAACAGTTCCACGTTGGCCCAGATCCAGTCCTCAAAATCCTTCTCGTAAGCGATTCGGGCCTGGAAACCGAGATTCTCGATGCCGACGCGCACGGCATCGATTGCGGCCTGTAACTTTTTGGCGGCATCACCCGCATCATCCTTAGCCGGAAACTTCGTCATGATGAAGACCGAAGTCTCGTAGGCGCCGCCTTTCTTGTAGAAGTCCGGCAATTTATCCGCATACTTCACGAATCGCTGCGGCTCCTGGTCGTACGACTCCAGAAGATCCTCTATGTCCTTACGGTGGCCTTTGATGGCGTCGTCGATTTCCTTCAACTTCTTGTCGTACTTGCTTTCATCGCGGAATCCCTGGGGCCGTATCGATGCTCTCTTGACCTCCTCCAACTGGATCAGGGCGTAATAGCTGTCGAGCTCGGAAATCACGGTCTTGATGGTCGGCACCGCTCCCCCTCACGCCGTCATGGGCAACGGCGATTCCAGCGCCGCTATGATCTTGTCGAGCCACGGCTGTTCCATGCCGCGCCGCTTCCGCGCACCCTGGATGAGTTGCAGATTGTTTGCGGTGCTCTCCGGTTCCCAGGGTTCGCGCACGTTGGTCAGTGCGTCCGACAGGCGCCGCTCCGCTTCCTGCGGATTCGAAGAAAGCACCGCCAACTCGAGCAGGGTGGCATAATCCCAATAATCCGGCTTGGCGACCTTCAGACGCTGATTGACCGCGAACTGCACCACCGGGAGAAGTTCGGCCTTTTTCTTTTCGGCGTTCTCGGAACCCTGGATATCGAGCAGTGTCACGGCGTTGATTCCCGGATAGGCGTCCCGCGGATCCGCCTCGAAGCCGCGCACGTACGAATCGATGGCCCGCTGGAGATTATCCGTCGCCGCTGAGGTATCCCCGGATTTTTCGGCGTTCACCCACTGGTCTTTGAACACCCTGCCGAGAATGCCGAGGGTCTCGGAGCTCGGTCCGTATTCCTTGACCACCTGCTGCAGCACGGAAACCGCTTCCCGCCAGCGGCCGGCGCGGTTCAACGCGAACCCATACTGTTCGCGCATCATGACCGAACGCTGCAAACCTGCCGGCATTCGCTCATAGAGAGCGATCATTTTGTCCCAGGCGCGCACCGCGCGGTAACTCAAGAGAAGATCCACTAACACCCCGACTTCCACTTCATCGATCGGGCCAAGCCCGCTTTCGATACTCTCGATTTCCTGCAGATCGCGGCGGGCCCGCGCGGCTTCGAGCGCGCGCTTGAGTTCATTCGAGTACCGGACCCGATCGCGGAAAACGTCGGTTTTTTGATGCGATATATCCGGGCTGCCGGAATCGGTCAGCATCTGGTAAAGCGGACTGTCCGCGGCGGCGTCCTCCCTGGAAATACCGCGGAGCCGAGCCAGGCGGTTCGACAGCGCGCTTTGCAGCAGGCTCGATTCGCGCGAGGTGAAGCCGTTGTTGGCGGCAAGCTCGTATGGCAGGGCGCGGAGAACACTGGCGTCGAAGGGGAGCTTCTGGTTCTTGGCGACGATGACCAGCGTAGTGGCTGGGCGCGTGGCGTGGCGCACGCCCAGCTCATAGAAGACGTTGGCGTTGCCCGTGGTGAGGTCGGCGACCGCGAAATCGCAGAGGATGAGCGTTTCGATGACGGTCTTCTGAATGACGCCGCCTGTTCGTTCCTCGTCGGAGCGCACGGGTTCCATGCCGGCGCCCTCGATGGCGGGTTTGATCCCCTGCTCGTAGATGGAGTCGAAATCGATAGGGGGGCCGCCCATGGGATCATTCTTCGAGCCAAAAGGCATCAGTACGAAGCAGAGGGGTCGCAGGGCCATGAAAGTCCTCCTGTAGAAAGCGTACTACCGATACCCGTCAGACGGCCGGAGCCGGCCCGCGCGCCGGGGTGGTCGAGAGCTTCCATCGCTCTGCCCTGCGCGCCTTCCGCCGCAGCCAGGCCACCGACATCGCCAGCATCAGGAGCATCACCGCAAGCGTCGCGAGCGTGGTCTGCGCGATCGTCAGGTTGCCTTTGAACCACTTGGCGATGTTGCCGTAGACCAGCATCACGTGCACCCAGTAAACCATCAAAGAGTTCTTTCCGAGACACTGCATCCAGCTCCACCCGGCGCCGGCGCAGTATTCGGTCCACAGATACGCGCCCGACATCATGAGCAGCAGGACGCCGGCGCGGATCAGGATGAGGGCCGGACTGTCGGTCCAGAAATCCGAGCGGCTGTAGACGGAATAAGGGATGTTGGAGAAGTACTGCGCGCCGAAGATCAGGGGGAAGCCGATGAGCACGCACCATTGCATCAGGCGGTCGAAATGCTCGGCCGGCGTGCGCTTGACGAGCGCGCCGGCGGCGAGACCGAACGCGGCGTAGGAGGCGCAGGGGAAGAACGGGAAGTGGCCGCGCCCGGGGTGCGGCACCAGGTAGTCCTTGAGCAGCGCCGGCGCGTGGTCCCAGGGCAGGTCGACCATCAACGGGGACGCCGCGGCGATGGCCAGGCCGGCGGCGGCGGCGAACAGTACGCGCCCCCTGAAATCCAAGACGGCGGCCACGGAAAGCGCGGCGAGGCTTACGCCCATGCAGTTGAGAATATCGACCTTGGTCAGCTCCCTCAGCTCGGCGTGGGGCAGGCTGGCGATCCAGTTGGTGAGGCGGAACGCGAACGCGATGGCGAGGATGTAGCCCGCGCGCCGCAGCGAGGTGAGCCAGCGGCGGTATCGGCTGGGCTCGCGGCGCTCCAGGCTTTCCATCTGGAAGCCCAGGGTCATGCCCGCCATGAAGAGGAACAGGGGCGCCGCCATTCCGCCGATGAACTGCGAGAGCACCCAGGGGCCGGTATCGCGCAGGTCCGGGCGAGCAAATGCGTTGAAGGTGTGGCACTGGATCATGACGACTACAGCGAGCCCACGCATCCAGTCGAGGAAAGGAAATCGCTTCACCGTCAGGCACCCGTCCAGCGCTTCCAAAGCGGCCGCCTGGCCTCCTCCACGCCCAGCAGCTTGCGGAACGGCGCGGCTTCCTCGGCCGGGAGCGGCTGGCTCGCGCGCAACAGCTCCACCACCTCCATCATGCGGCAGAAGTGGTCGATACAGTGCCAGCAGCTAGTGACGTGGCGCTCCATTTGTTCGCGTCCAAGCCAGGTGGCGCGGCCATCCAGCACATCGAGGATAGTTCTGACCGGGACGCATTGCGCGTCCAGCCCGGAGGGCGCCGCCTCCGCGGCAGCCCGGCCCAGAGCCCGGCCGTTTTCCCGGAGCATCGGCGCGCTCCAGGTATCGACGGCGCCGCGGATCTGCTCGGCGGCGCGCCGGCGGATGGCCTCCACGGTTTCCCGCGAAATGCGCAGCATCGCACCGGTGCGGGCGGCGTCGTAGCTCATGGTCTCGAACCACGCGGCCTGCTTTTCGACCAGGGTCAAGGGCGCGAGCGCGGTCGCAACCGTCTCCAGATCGAGCGGGATCTCCGCCGGCCTCGCTTCCAGTTGAGCCAGCACGCGCTGGCGCAGCGCCGCGACAAACGGGCGCTCGGGCATCGGATCGAGCGATGAAAAGAGGCTGGCGCGGAGAGACACGAGAATGCGCTCCAGCATTGCGGCCTCGCTCGCGGCATAGTGCGCCAGCAGCCGGCGGACCAGCGGAACGTAGTTCGAAACGAAATACGCCCAGCCCTCGGTCTTATCCGCGCGGCAATCGCCGATCATTTCGTAGCACGTGTAAATCACGGTCAGTGCCGCTGGAAGCGCCCCATGTACTCGACTTGCGCCAGGGTGTGGCCTCCCATGGCGCGCAGCAGTTCCGCGCGCTGGATGCCGGCGGGCAGACCCAGGGTGTGGACGTCGAGCGCATACAGCCTGAAGAAATAGCGGTGCGGGCCGCCCTTGGGCGGGCAAGGACCGCCATAGCCCGGCTTGCCGAAATCGTTGGCGCCGCTCAAGCCGATCTTGCCTGGCTTATAGCCCTGCGCGAGGTTGTGGACTTGAGATGCCACATCGTAGAGCAGCCAGTGGCACCAGTTGCCGGCGGGCGCATCGGGGTCGTCCACGATGAGCGTGAAGCTGCGGGTGTCGGAGGGTTCGCCACTCCACTCCAATGCAGGCGACAGGTCCGCTCCCTGGCAGGAGTGCAATACGGGAATCCAGCCGCCTTCGGCGAATGCGCTGGACATCAATCGGAATGCCATAGGTTCAATCCCGTTTGATGGTAGCAAACACGGTTCTGGCCGGGGTGCTCGACAACCGGCTCGGGGCCGCCGCCGTAACCGAGCCTTTGGCGCACACCCGCCCTGGCTTGCGGGCCGCGTCCGCCGGGAGTATGCTCCGAATTAGAGGAGCATTACGTATGAGGGTCCTTTCACAAATTGCTTTGTGCGTTCTGCTGGCGGGCAGCGCGATGGCGCAACGTGGCATGGGCGGCGGCGGCGGCATGCGCGGCGGCGGCGGTGGCGGATTTCGCGGCGGCGGCGGCATCGGCATCGGCGGCGGAGGTTTTCGCGGCGGTGTGGGATACGGCGGTTTCCGCGGTGGCTTGGGGTTCGGTGGTGTAGGGTTCGGCGGTTTCCGCGGCGGCTTCTACGGCAACCGCGGATTCTACGGCGGACTCTATGGCGGATACTGGCCCTACTACTCCTACTATCCATGGTGGGGATATGGCTACGGCTACGGTTACGGCTACGGACCCGAGTATTACGACTCCGCGTATGCGGGCTATTACAACTCGCCCGTGGCCGTCGTGTATCCGCAGCAGGAACAGGCGCAGCCCACTACCACGGTGTACGTGGAGCGGGCCCATCCGATGATGCACGAATACGACCAGTACGGGCAGGAGATCCGGCCGCAGGCGTCGCCGGCTTCATCGCCGCTTTACCTCATCGCATTCAAAGACCACTCGATCCAGGCGGCGGCGTCGTACAGGGTCGATGGCCGGACGCTGCACTACGTCACGCTGCAACACGAGGAGAAACAGGCATCGCTCGATGCGCTGGACCGCGACTTCACCCAGCAGCTCAATCGCGAGCGCGGCGTGCAGTTCAGCTTGCCGCAGTGACGCCCGGCTAACCCTTCGCCAGAAATACGAACCGCGCGATGAACAGCGCGGCCAGCGCGTAGACCAGCCAGTTCACCTGGCGCCACTTGCCGCGCAGCAGCTTCAGCAGCGCGTAGGCCGTAAACCCGAAGGCCAGGCCGTTGGCGATGCTGAACGTCAGCGGAATAGCCATCATGGTGAGAAAGGCCGGAACGCCAGCCTCGGGATCCTGCCAGTCGATTTCCGACACCACGTGCATCATGAGGCTTCCCACGATGATCAGCGCCGGCGCCGTGGCCGCCGCCGGGATCGCGCCCACCACCGGCGCGATGAAGAGCGCCGCGATGAAGAGCAGTCCGGTGATGATGGCGGTGACGCCCGTGCGCCCGCCCGCCGCCACGCCGGCAGCGCTTTCGATGTAGCTCACCACCGTGGACGTGCCGGTCAGCGAGCTGGTGATGGTGGCCACGGAGTCCGCCAGCAGGATGCGGTCCACGCGCGGAATGCGGCGCGCGTGGTCGAACAGGTTGGCCTTCTTGCCCACCGCCAGCAGCGTGCCGATATTGTCGAACAGGTCGATGAAGAGAAATACGAAGACGATTTCGAGGAAGCCCAGGCGGAGGGTGGAGCGCACGTCGAGCTGGAATGCGGTGGCCGAGAGGTCGCTCAGCCGGTAGGTCTGCGGCGACCAGCGGGCCACGCCCGTCGCGACCCCGATGGCCGTGGTGGCCAGGATCCCGATCAGCATGGCGGCCCGCACGCGCCACGCCATCAGGGCGGCGATGAGCAGCAGGCCGAAGATCGCCAACGCGGTCCCCGGCGCGCGCAGGTTGCCCAGTGTCACGGTTGTCGACGGGTCGGGCACGATGATGCCGCAGTTGCGGAAACCGATCAGCGCGATGAACAGGCCCACCCCGGCGGCCACCGCCGAGTACAGCTCGAAGGGGATGGCGCGGAGGATCAGTTGCCGCACCCCCAGAAGCGTCAGCAGGAGGAACGCCACGCCGGAGAGGAACACCGCACCCAGCGCGGCCTGCCACGGCACGCCCATTCCCTTGACCACCACGTAGGTGAAGTAGGCGTTGAGACCCATTCCCGGCGCCATGGCGATCGGGTACTTGGCGTAGCCTCCCATCAGTATGCTGCCCACCGCCGCGGCGATGCAGGTGGCCGCCGTCACTGCGGCCAGCGGCATCCCCGTTTCGTGCAGAATGGCGGGGTTCACGAACACGATGTACGCCATCGTCATGAACGTGGTCAACCCGGCCAGGATCTCGGTGCGCCAGTCGGCGCCGAGTTTCTGGAAGTCGAAGTACTGCTCCAGGCGGTAGCGCAAGGGCATGGAGTTACATTGTAACCAGCCCCGCTCACCAACAGACCGCTTCCCCGTCCAACCCAGGGGGGTCAAGGACGACTATGAGTTTGTGGAAACTGGGTCTGTGCGCGTCTCTTGCTATGCTGCCGGCGGGGGCGCAATCTTTCATCACGTCAACGCCGCGCGCCAGCCAGCGGGCGATCGCCCTGCAACGCCTGGCGCTTACCGATATCACCGTCACGTATCACCGCCCGCTCGTGGGCGGCCGCAAGGTGTGGGACGGCATCGTTCCCTATGGCCAGGTCTGGCGCGCCGGCGCCAATGAAAACACCACCGTCGAGTTTTCCGACCCGGTGGCCGTGGAAGCCCATCCGCTCGCCAAGGGAATCTATGGCCTGCACATGATTCCCGGACCGGAATCGTGGACCATCATCTTCTCGAATAACTCCACGTCGTGGGGCAGTTTCACCTACAAGCAGGATGAAGACGCATTGCGGGTCACCGTGAAACCGCGGCCTGGCGAGTTCCGCGAAGCGCTGGCCTACGACTTCGACGACGTGAAGCCCGACTCCGCGCTGGTCACCCTGCGGTGGGAGAAGGTGGCCGTGCCCTTCCGCGTCACGGTCGCGAAAGAGGTTACGCTCCAGAACATCCGCAACCAGCTTCGCAACCTGGCCCAGTACAACTGGCAGGGTTGGGACGAGGCAGCCTCGTACTGCCTTCAGGAGAAGGTGAACCTGGAGGAGGCGTTGAAGTGGTCGGACAGCTCGATCGGACTGGAGGAACGCTTCGACAACCTGATGACCAAGTCAGGGATTCTCGCCGCCCTGAACCGGGCCGGCGAGGCGACCGCCGCCCGCGGCCGCGCCATGGATATTGGCAATGCCACCCAGGTCTATTTTTATGGCCGCCAGCTTCAAACCCAGAAGCACAAGGACGAGGCCATTGCCGTTTATCGCGCGGTAGCCAGGCGATTCCCGCAGCACTGGCTCGGCCACATGGCGCAAGCGCGCGTGTATGCCGCCGACGGTGATTTCGCCAAGGCCATCCAGGAAATCAAAGCCGCGCAGCAAGCCGGCGCTCCCGAGCAGCAGCGGCCCAACATGGAGACTCTGATCAAACGCCTGAAAAACCGCGAGGACATCAACGGCTGATCAGCAGTCTCTCCGCCCGCGCCGCGAACGCCACAAGGGCATCGTCGCAGCCCGGCGCGGCGGCAATTTGCAGACCCAGCGGCGCCGCCCGAACCCGCAGCGGGACACTGATGGCAGGCCCGCCCAGCGCCGTCCAAGGCGCGTTGTTGGCCGGATCGCCGGTGGAATCGAAACCCGCCGGGGCCGGACCCGTAGCGGCAGGACTCAGGATCGCGGAGTATTCTCGAAGGACGGCGGCGAGCGCATTTCGCATCTCCTCGACATGCGCCCGCGCTGCGGCGTACTCCTGATCCGGGATTCGCTGGCCGCGCCGCACCAGCTCGGCCAGGCGCGTGCCGATGCGTTCGCCGAATTCCCGGTATCGGCCGGCGTGGCTGCGCGCGCCTTCGTAGTCGTTGATCGTGCGGGCGGCGGCGCCGAGGCGGTCCCAACCTGCGGGCGGCGCAACCTCATCGACCATTACGCCGTTGGCCCGCAGGCGTTCCGCCGCATCGCCGATCGCCGACGTCATGGTCCCCTCGGCGGCCATCGGGAACAACGCGCAGGCATCCTTGCCCGTGTGGCCCTCCGAGCCGCCCATCCGCCGCCACAAGCACGCCATATCCGCTGCCGTCTCGGTGAAGAACCCCAGCGTGTCGAGCGATGGCGCAAACGGCATCACGCCATCCATCGGAATCAGCCCATAGCTCGGCTTGAACCCGCACACCCCGCAATAGGACGCGGGCCGCAGCACCGAGCCCAGCGTCTGCGTCCCCACCGCGAACGGAACCATGCGCGCCGCCACCGCCGCGGCCGAGCCCGCCGAGCTGCCGCCCGGCGTGTGACCGGGCAAGCGCGGATTGCGCGTAGGCGCCGGATCGAAGGAGGCGAACGCCGTGGTCTGAGTCTTCCCCAGCAGCACTGCGCCGGCGCTCTCCAGCAGGCTCACGATGTGCGCGTCCCGCTCGCCCTTCCGCCCCGCATACAGCGGAGAGCCGTATTCGGTCGCCAGGCCGCGCGTCTCGATGATGTCTTTGGCGCCGAAGGGAATGCCCCGCAACGGTCCGCCGTCCCGCCCGGGGCGCGGCTCCACCGTCACCCACGCGCGCACCTCCGCTTCCCGGGCGGCGATGGTGTCGAGGCACAGGGATAACAGTTGGCCGGCAGTCCGGCTGCCGCTCTCGAGCCAGTCGATGAATGGAAGCAGCACGCTCCGACTATCGTAACGTGGGTCGCCGGATCCCCACGCATCGCCGCCCGTGGCCGTCAAATCTGTTACCGTGAAACCGGAGAAGAACCAATGGAGCCGTTCCGCTTTCACGTGTTTGTCTGCGACCAGCAGAAGCCCGAAGGAGTGCCCTGCTGCGCGGCGCGGGGCTCGGGCCAGGTCCTGGAGGCGCTGCGGCGCGAAGTCAACGCGCGCGGGCTCGAAGACGACGTCCAGGTGACGACGTGCGGCTCGCTGGGCTTGTGCGAGAACGGGCCGAACCTGGTCGTTTATCCCGAGGGCATCTGGTACTCGGGTGTGACTCCGGCGGACGTGCCGGAGATCGTCCGCTCGCATTTCCAGGAGGACACGCCCGTCGAGCGCCTGGCGCGCACCGATCCCGCCATCCTGCGCGCGGAGATTCTGAGCAACCGCGAAAAGATGTTCGCGGCCCGCCGCGCCCGGGAAGCCGCCGGAGTCCTCCCCGACGACCTGAACGATAGTATCCGCGGCTTTCAGGAGAGCCGCGCCGTCCTCACCGCCCTGGAGCTCGACTTGTTCACCGCCGTGGGCGAAGGCGCCGCCGCGCTGGAAGTGGCCGCCAGGCTCCACACCGACCCGCGCGCCACCGCGATGCTCCTGAACGCGCTGGCGTCCATGCGCCTGCTCGTCAAGCGGGAAGGCGTCTTTCACAACTCTCCGGCGGCCGCGCGCTACTTCACCGCCGGCTCGCGCGATAACGCCCGGCCCGCCTTGCTCCACACCGCGCACCTGTGGCACCGCTGGTCGACCCTCACCTCCTGTGTGCGCGCCGGCGCCGCCGTCGCCCGCGACGAAAGAGTCGAGGACTGGACCGAGGCCTTCATCGCCGCCATGCACCGCAACGCCTCGGAACGCGGGCCGCTGGTGGTGCGCGCGGTCGGCGCGGCGAGCGTCCGCCGCATGCTCGACGTCGGCGGCGGGTCGGGCGCCTATTCGATTGCCTTCGCCCAGGCCAACTCCGCATTGCGCGCCGATATCCTGGACCTGGCCGCCGTCGAGCCCATCGCGCAGCGCCACATTCAGGCTGCCGGGGTTGCGGACCGCGTCAAGGTCCGCGCGGGCGATCTGCGTTCCGACCGGCTGGGCGAAGCCTACGACCTCGTGTTTCTCTCCGCCATCTGCCACATGCTCAGCCCCGAAGAGAATCTCGACCTGTTCGGCCGCTGCCGCGAAGCGCTGGCGCCCGGCGGCCGCGTCGTCATTCAGGACTTCATCCTGGAGCCGGACAAGACGGCTCCCCGCTTCGCGGCCCTGTTCGCGCTCAACATGCTGGTGGGCACGCGCGGCGGCAGCAGCTACAGCGAGCCGGAGTATGCCGCATGGCTCGCCGAGGCCGGTTTCCGCGAGATCCGCCACGCGCGCCTGCCGGGAATCACCGGGCTCATGATTGCGTCGCGGCCCCCGGCTGCCGCTTGACAAACCACAGCCAGTAGTCTTGCGTGTCGATCCCATCCTGCTGTCTCAGCTCGAAACCCGTCGCATCGGCCATCTGTTGCGCGCGTTCCGGAGTGATGGTCACGCCGACCCAGGTGTTGATCTCTTTTACCGGCTTCCCCTGCACTTCGAATTTGAACAGGGCGCCTGGCGTGAGAACCCGGTGCACTTCCCGGATGTAATTCTCGATGATCGCGTGGGAGGGAATGTGCTGGAAGACAATCATCGAAAAGGCAAAGTCGAAGCTCAACGGCGGCAACACAGAAAGGTCCATGCCGTTGTTTTGATAAACGTGCGCATTGGGAAATTCGAGCAGCGATGCACGGGCGATCCGCACCATTTCGCCGCTCACATCCACCGCGTGCACCTCGCCGAACATCCTCGCCAGCGCCCGCGTGACCCTTGCCGCGCCGCACCCGATCTCCAGCACGCGCATGGATTTCGGATCTTTGCCCTGGCACACGAAGGCCAGGTCTTCCAGGATGAAGTCGCTTACGGCAAGCTCGCCGGAAGCGAAAAACTCGGCATCGGTCCACTCGCTCTTGGCGCTCGCGACGAAGTGCCGTGCGTTCTCTCGTGCGCGGCGGTCCCAGTCGTCGCGCATTTGCCGCAAGGTGCGTTCCATCTTCCGTTCTGCACGGCGAAAAAACACGGGCTTCCTGGTCTGAACAGCCTCATTTTAGCCATTTTGAGCAGTACAATAAGGTCACCCGTGACCCCGCTTGGCCGTGACTTTCCCTTCGCCGTGCTCTTCGCGCTGCCACTGATGGCAGTTTCACCGGAGCCGGCCGCGGCCCAGCGGCAGTGGTCCAACTCCATCGGCATGAAGTTCGTCCGCATCGCGCCGGGCACGTTCATGATGGGCACGCCGGAGAACGAGCCGGGCCGCTACCCCAATGAGAGGCTCCACCAGGTGCGCATCACGCGGGCGTACCTGCTCGGCGCCTACGAGGTGACGCGCGGCCAGTTTCGCGCTTTCGTCGGCGATACGGGCTTCAAAACCGACGCCGAAAAAAAGGGATCCGCCCTCATCTGGACCGGGATCGTGCAGGAAAACCGCCGTGGCGGCTCCTGGCGCGACGTGGGGTTCGACCAGACCGACGATCACCCCGTGGTGAGCATTAGCTGGAACGATGCCGTGGCATTCGCCCGGTGGCTCAGTCGCAAGGAACACAGACAGTACCGTCTGCCCACCGAGGCCGAATGGGAATACGCCTGCCGCGCCGGCACGCGGACGGCCTACCCCTGGGGCGACAACCCCGATGACGGCGGCGGCTTCGCCAACGCGGCCGATCAGAGCGCCCTGCGCCGGTTCCCTGAGCTTGTGACCTTCAAATGGGATGATGGCTTCGCCTACACCGCGCCCGTCGGCAAGTTCAAACCCAATCCCTGGGGCCTCTTCGACATGATCGGTAACGCCTTGGAGTGGTGTTCGGACTACTATGGCCCGTACCCGGCCGGCGAAGCGCAGGACCCCGAGGGCCCTGCCCAAGGCGACCAGGATGGCTCGCGCGTTCTTCGCGGCGGGTCCTGGACCAACCGTCCGCTGGACATCCGCACGGGCTTCCGCCACTGGCATCGGGCGGATTACCAGATGAACGTCATCGGTTTCCGGTCGGCGCTGAATTCTCTGTAACCGCGTCGCGCCAAGGACACTACTTGGCCCTGACGCCTGCCGCGCGACACTGAAAAACAGTACACTATTCTGCATGTCCGGCGCTTCCGGCGCCGCACATCGAGATTCGGCCATGAAAGTGAAAACATCGGCAGTCATCCTTGTGGGAGTTGTTCTGGCCGCAGCAGCGTCCGCGCAGCCTCCCGGCGCCGCGGTGAACGTAGCCGCGCGCAACGCCACCGAAAAAGAGCTCGAGTCCGTTGCCATCGTCGAGCGCAAAGTCATGGTGCCCATGCGCGACGGCAAGCGAATGGCGGCCGACATCTACCGCCCCAGGGACGCCACGAAAAAGTACCCCGTCATATTTGTCCGCACACCGTACAATTTCAATTTCTGGGACGTTCGCAACGGCGCGCCGCGCGACATGACCACCGAGTTGCAGGCCGTCAAGCGCGGGTACGCCTATGTTGAAATGAACGAGCGCGGCCATTTCTTTTCCGAGGGCAACTACGACATCCTGGGGCCTCCGCTCACCGACGGCACCGATGCCATCTCGTGGATGGCATCGCAGCCATGGTCCAACGGCAAGGTCGGCACCATCGGCTGCTCCTCCACCGCCGAGTGGCAGTTGGGCGTCGCCGCGCAGGGGAATCCGGCCTTTGCCGCCATGATCCCGCAGGGATTCGGCGCCGGCGTCGGGCGTGTCGGTCCTTATTATGAGCAGGGCAACTGGTATCGCGGCGGCGCCGTGCAGATGCTCTTCATCACCTGGATCTACGGAGAGCAGAATCAGGTCCGGCCCGTCTTCCCGCCGAATACCTCCCGGGAAGACTTGATCCGCGCCTCAAGATTGTTTGACCTCGCACCGCAGATGCCGCCCGTCGACTGGTCCAAGGCCCTCTGGCACCTCCCCGAGATGGACATTCTCGAGGCGGTTGACGGTCCCACCGGAATCTTCGCCGACCGTATGGAGGTTTCGACCGGTGGCGCTATGATCAAGCGCACCCCTAACGATCCGGCCTGGTATCGCGGCGGTCTCTGGCACGACAACATGCCGGTCAACGTCCCGGGATTCTGGTTCATGTCGTGGTACGACGTCTCCGTCGGGCCCAACCTCGCGGCCTACAACTACGTGCGCAAGACGGCCAGGCCCGGGATCGCCAACCAGCAGTACGCCGTCATCGCGCCGACCCTGCACTGCGGCTACACGCGCGCCACCGAGAACACCGTGGTCGGCGAGCGCAGTATGGGCGATGCGCGCCTCGACTACAACGCGCTCACCTACGGCTGGTTCGACCACTTCCTGAAGGGCGAGGACAACCACGTGCTCGAAACCATGCCCAAGGTCCGCTACTTCACCATGGGTTTGATCAAGTGGCAGACTGCGGAGACGTGGCCGCCCCAGGGCGCGCAGCCCATGACCTTGTTCCTCTCCGGCGGCGGGAAGGCGAACAGTCTCAATGGCGACGGCGTGCTCGGCGCCACCCCGCCCGGCGCCGACAACCCGGACGGCTTCACCTACGATCCCATGAACCCGGTCCCATCCTACGGCGGCAATGTCTGCTGTACCGGCAATGCCGTCACCGGAGGCGCCTTCGACCAGCGCAAGATGGAGGCGCGCGCCGACATCCTGGTCTACACCTCGGAGCCGCTGAAGGAGGCAATCGAAGTGAGCGGCCCCATGGAGGCGACACTTTACGTGTCATCGGATGCCAGGGACACCGACTTCACCGTCAAGGTCATCGACGTATATCCCGACGGCGCCGCCTACAACCTGGATGAGACGATTCAGCGCCTCCGCTATCGCGACGGATATGACAAGCCGCCGGTGTGGATGGAAGCCGGCAAGGTGTACAAAGTGGCGCTACAGCCAATGACCACCAGCAACTACTTTCCGGCCGGCCATCGGATCCGCATCGAGGTGTCGAGCAGCAATTTCCCGCGCTTCGACCGTAACTTGAATACCGGCGGCAACAATTACGACGAAGAGCACGGAGTCGTGGCGCACAACGCCGTTCACCACTCCAGGCAGTACCCGTCGCAAATCACGCTTTCGGTAGTCAGGCGCTGATTACCTGGAACGCCGTCACCTCTTCCCGAAAGTATGTGAACTCACCCTCGGGAAGGTGCCACGCGACCTCCATCCGGCCGGCAACGCGAAGTCCCTCCCATTCTCGAAACTCGCTGCACCTCCCGGACCACGGTGTCTGCGCCGATTGTTTGCCCACAAGTCGCGGCCGATTTGCGCGGCACATGAGAGGCCGGCCATCTGCGTCGATTTCCAGATCGATCGTCGCGCCCGTCGGGTCGTCCCGGTCTCGCACCCGCAGTGTGGAGGGCCCGGCTGCCGTCCATTCGAGCGACGCATGGTTGAGCACCATGGGCGGGCACGATATCACTGAGGCGAGGTAGCGCTGGAGTTCTCCCTTGTCCAGGTCCGGCCCCGTCATTTTCTTCACCGGGACCACGCCGCCCAGCTTGATGACCAGGCGCCCGCGCCCATCCTCGTACGCATCCGTAACTCCCAGCGCACCGCCCTGGAAGCGGGCGTCCCAGCGAAATCGGCTGCGCCTCGCGTCGATCGTTTCCTCCGCCGTGAACGGCATCCAGCGCGCCTCGGGCGTTGTGCGCATTTCGCCGCGCTGCGTTGTCTTCACGGCGCACACCTTCCGTGCGGCCTCCTCCCCGCCAGGAAAGCAGAACGCCCGCAGCCGGGCCAGCACGCCGTCGAGAGTCTCCATATCCAAGAATGGAACACGCCGCCATTCGCTTGACAACCGCGCCGCCAGCAGCTACCAAAGAACGTAGTGCCAGTTTCGGCGGGAGGGTATTGCCAACCATGTCCTACAATGTTTCGAGACGTCACTTCTTCTTCGGAGCGCTTCTGGCGGGCGCCGTGCCGCGCGCCGGCTACGGCAGCGTGCCGTCGCTGCGCGCCCTGGGCTACAAGCCTTTTTACGACAAGCTCAACGTCGCCGCCATCGGCTGCGGCGGCCAGGGCGGGGCGGACCTCAACGACGCCGCGCGCA
>DASQZT010000061.1:0-79967 GCA_035638575.1 Bryobacteraceae bacterium | reverse complement strand
GCACCCGCCGCGGCGGTGGCGATCGCGCGCTGCCGCTCGTACGAGCGCGCGTCCATCGAGCAATCGCTCGGCACCATGTTCGACCAGATCGGCGGCATAGGGCCGCTGGTGAAGAACAAGACGGTGGCCATCAAGCTCAATCTCACCGGCCAGCCACAGCGCTTCCCCATCGACCCGGCGCTGCCGTACCGCTCGGAGCCGAACACCGTGCTGGCCGCGGCGCACCTGATCGCGCGGGCCGGGGCGCTGCGCATCCGGATCATCGAGACGTTCTTCCCCGCGGGGCAGGATATGGCGCTGTGGGGACGGTACCAGCTCGACATCAACGCCATCAACAACGTCGGTTGCAAGGTGGAATGGGAGAACGGGCAGAACATGGGGCAGGCGAAGCAGTACGCGCGCATGAAGGTGCCCTCGGACCCCTACATGTTCCCGACGTACGACCTCAACCACAGCTTCGCGGACTGCGACGTGTATGTTTCCATGTCCAAGCTGAAGAACCACTGGCTGGCCGGGGTGACGATGTCGCTGAAGAACAATTTTGGCATCACGCCGTGCTCGCTCTACGGCGGCGACTGCGGGGCGGACGGCAACGAGAATCCCCGGCAGGAGCGCGGCCCGGTATGCCACAACGGGGCGCGGAACCCGCCGGCGGGAGTGGCGCAGGAGTTGCACCCGGATTCGCCGCGGGACCCGGGCTACCGCATCCCGCGCATCGTGTCGGACCTGGTGCGCGCCCGCCCCATCGACCTGGCCATTGTGGACGGAGTGGAATCCATCCGCGGCGGTGAGGGCGTGTGGAACGCGGGCGTGCAGATCATCAAGCCGGGAGTGATGCTGGCGGGGAAGAATCCCGTATGCGTGGACGCCGTGTGCATGGCGGTCATGGGGTACGATCCGCGCGCGGACCGTGGCACAAAGCCGTTCCTGCGCGGCGACAACACGCTGAAGCTGTGCGAGGAGGTGGGCGTTGGGACCACCGACCTGGCGCGGATCGAGGTGGCCGGCCTGAGCGTGAAGGACGCGTTCTGCGACTTCGGCCCCGGGCCGACCGGCCAGAAGATCTGAGCGCTATTTCCGCGCGGGGGCGCCAGTGGCACGGGGCGCTCCCCACGGGCTGGCCGCAGCAAGCCTATCTCTCCAGCTTCTTAAGCCGCCAGCCGTTGTCGCCGGACGGTTGGAACGCGGCGATTTGTTCGAGCACCTGATCGAGACCGTATTGTATGTGCCGCCGCATCTCCGCGTCGGCCTTTTCCGGATTGCCACTGGCGAGCGCCGCAACCAGTTGCGAGTGGAAGTTCTGCGGAAGAATGCGCCGCTGCGCCGCGGTATCGTAAAGCCAGTTGAAGATAAGAACCTGCTTCTTCTCGATGGCGTCCCGCAAAGCTATGCATCCGGTGGCCTCGGCAATGCGGAGATGGAGATTCAAGTGATAGGTGTGCACGGAAAAAAGAAAATCCGCATCCGGCGTTTCGGTGGCGCAAACCTCATAGAGCCGATCCAGATGACCGCCTATCCGAGCGAGTTCTTGTTTCTCGGCCGCCGACGCCCGCGCGGCAAAGAGCCTGGCCGCTTGCGTTTCGAGCGCCTCGCGAAGAATGTAGCGGTCCCGAATATCGTTTTCGGTCGGGATCTTGACGCGTGTTCCGACGCGCGGCCGGCTTTCCACGAGGCCTTCGCTTTCCAGCCTCTGCAACGCCTCCGTTATGGGAATAAAGCTCATTTTGAGCTCGCCGGCAAGTTTGCGGCGCGATAATGGCGCGCCCAGCGCGAAGTCACCCTTGAGAATCTTGTCGCGCAGCTCGATGTAAGCCTGTGCGGCCAGGCTGAGAGCCGGTTTGCGGCGCTTCTGCCGCGCCGGCGCCCGAGGGGTCATGCTCGTGCCTCCCGGTTCATCAAGGTTCAGTCCAGTATCCATCATTGTCATATCAAGCGTACCTCTTATCCGGCAGCAGCCAAATCAGCAGTGCCGAGATCAGCGGGATGGTTCCGAATAGAATGAACGCCGGCGTGAAAGACCATCGGCCCACAATCCACCCCGTCAGCAGACTGAAAATCATGCCGCCGAATCCCGCCCCCGTGCTGGCGAACCCCCAAACGGAAGCCACGGAATCCGGCGGATAAACATCGGCCGGCAGCGCCAGCGTGTTCGCCAGCGCCCCTGTATAACCTGCCGTGGCAATGGAAACCAAAACGATGGACGCCCCGGCGCCATGGACAAGCGCCGCAGGGATGCCGGCAGTCATCAACAGCGAAAAAGCAACGATGAGGACCTTCCTCTGCCTGCGTGGAGAAAGCCGCCTGGTGGAAGCCGAGGGGGCCATCACCCAGCGGGCGAACGTCCCCCCTAGCAGATTTCCCGCGCCTGCCGTAAAGAATGGAATCCAGGCCCACTCGCCTATGGCCTTCATGTCGAACCCTCGTCCGCTCTTCAGGTATTGCGGGAACCAGAAAGTGTAGAAATACCATACTGGATCGCTGAATACCTTTGACAGAGTGAATTGCCAGAGAAAGCGCGACGAGAGAAGTTCCCGGATGGGCGTTCGCAGCGCGCGCGTCTCGTGGCGCGGCCGTTCCGGTGTCCGGTATACCAATAGCCAAACCGCCAGCCAGATAAAACCGAGAGCCCCGATCGAGCTGAATACGACTTGCCAGTTGTATCGAAGGACAATCCACACCACCAGCGGCGCGGCGATCAGAGCGCCCACCGATGAACCGCTATTGAAGATGCCGGAGGCGAGCGCCCGCTCCTCCATGGGGAACCACTCGGCAACTACTTTCACACCCGCCGGCCAATTGCCCGCCTCCCCCAAGCCCAGCAAGAAACGGTATGCGCCCAGGCTGAACGAACCGCGCGCGAAAGAGTGCAATACCTCGGCGGCGGACCACCAGCCAACGGTCAGCGCGTACCCGGCTTTGGCCCCCAGGCGGTCGATGACTGGCCCGCAGAGCGCATTCATCACGGTGTACGCCAGCATGAAGGCGAACACGATCCGCCCATAAGATTCATTGGTCATGCCGAAGTCGTGTTGAAGAACGGGCGCGATCACGGACAGCGTTTGACGGTCGAGATAGTTCACTACGGTCGCGGCGAAAACCAGCGAGATCATCAGCCAGCGCAGGGGAGATGGCTGCGGTTGTTGCGAAGATGGCGAAACGGTTTGGGACCGCGTGCCTTGCCACATGGCTCACTCACCAGCTTTTTACGTTCACTGCAATATCAGAATTCTATCACGCTCCCGAGTGCAGGAATATAGTAACGCCACGCTACCAGGGTCCCGGTTGCGACACCCGCCTGCGTAAGGTTATTGAATAACAGGCGCCTACGCGATGCGCATTGTCATTCCGCCGTCGATGGCCACGTTTTCGCCACTGATGAAATCGTTCTCGACCAGCATAACGATGGCGGCCGCGACGTCTTCCGGCTTCCCTTCCCGGCGAAGAGGGATGCGATTCTCAATATTCTGCCGCACCTGTTCAGGCGTCAGATGATCTTGAAAACGTGTTCGAATGACGCCCGGCGCCACCGCATTCACCCGTATGTTGTGTTCCGCCAGTTCGCGCGCGAGGCTGCGAGCGAACTGCGGCACCGCTCCTTTGGCCACTCCGTATGCGATGGCGCCGGCGCAACCTCGGGAACCGGCCGCCGACGAAATCAAAACGATCGCGCCTTCCTGGCGTTCGATCATGTACGGCACGGCGGCGCGGCACAGGTGAAAGATGGCGTGGACATGAACGTCAAACGCACGGTACCAATCCTCCGGGCAGACCTCCATCAATCCACCTGGCGCCGCCCCGCCAGCACAGTGAATGAGCACGTCGAGCCGGCCGAAAGCTTCGACAGTCTCCTTGACGGCACGCGCGGCCTCGCCGGGCTCGCCGACGTCTCCGCTGATGCAAATGCAGGATACCCGCAGATTCTCCACGGCTGCCCTGACGCTCTCTGCCGCATCCGCATCCCTGGGCAGACCTGAAATTGCGATGTCCGCGCCCCGGCGGGCTAATTCGATTGCGGTGGCCGAGCCGATGCCTCCGCTGCCGCCCGTAATCAGACAGACTTTGTCAGTTAGTTTCATGATTCACTCGTTAAGTAGCGGTCGGTATCGAGAATACCCAGGCAAACCGGCACGGCCGCCGGGACTCGTCCTGCACGTCTTCGGGAAGGTCGATCGTCAGTCCCGTGCCCGAGTCCACCTGCCAGGCAAGAGGCTTCGCATATCCGAGCAGGTGCACGCTCGATCCAGGTTGGGGGACAACGGAAGTGACACGCAGCTTCCGTCCGGGCCAGGAGAGCGCGAAAGCGTAAACGGTTTTGCCGTCCTTTGTGCGGGTGAAGCGAATGTCGTCCCCTTCCCGCCAGAGATCGCCCCTCCTCTCCCGCGTGGCATAGATGGCGGCGCCGTTGGCGCGAAGCCACCCCCCCGCGTCCCGGAGTTGCTCCTTCGCGGTCGGATGAAACTGCCCGTCGCCGTCGGGCCCGACCCCGACCATGAAATTTCCGCCTTTCGCCGCACAATCGATGATGTTGCGCACAATCCACTGCGAACCCTTATGCCGGGAAGGGTCGCTTTCGTAGGAGAAGGACGATCCAAGCGGATAAATGACGAACCACGGCATCTCCGTGTTTTCCTTGCTGCCCGGGACAAACCCTTCCGGCGTGTAATAATCTCCATAGTTTCCGATGCCCCGCGCCCGTAGCATCACGTCCGGCTGAAGCTTCCGCAGGTGCAAAATCGTCTCGCGCAGTTGAGGCCAGACCGACGACCCGAGCCATTGGTCCAGACAGAGCATGTCAATGGGCCCGTAATTGGTGAGCAATTCGCTTAATTGGGCACGATGGCGGGCCATCATGCGGTTGACTTCCGCCGGCGTGGGATCGGGGACGGTGAGGATGCGATCTCCCAGCTTCTTGGCAACGTCCGGATAAGATCGAGGGTCGAGCCTGGCGGACGAGGGTACCTGCATTGGCGCACAGTTGTATGGGCGAAAGTCCGCGTCGTACCAGTCCGGATGGGAGAAGTAAAGATCGATCTTCAGCCCGCGTTTTCGCGCGGCGCCGCATAACTCGCCAACCACGTCGCGACGGAAAGGCGTTTCCAGCATACTGTACCGCAAGTCGCAATCTTCCAAGCGGGGCCCCCCGGGCGCGGCCCAATTTGCGCGCCGGCTGACGCGGGTCTTGGTGTCAAACATGGAGAACCCATCGTGATGCTTGGATGTGAATGCGAACATGCGCATACCGCATTCGGCAAACAGGTCCATCCACTCGCCCGCATCGAATCCGCGTGGACTCCAGGTCCGGTACATCTCCTGGTAACGGTGCCTCTCTTCAAACGACATAGTCAGGAACGGCCACGATTCGCTGCGCAATTTCAGAATGGAGTACGGACCCCAGTGAAGGCGGACCCCATACTTCATGTCGCGAAACGCCTCGTAGGCGTTTTCCGAGGCCCATCGGTACTCGGGAACGGGTACCTCCTCGATGTAGTCCCGGACTCGCCGGTAGTGTACGTCGTTTTCCGGCAGGCGGTGAGACGGTCTCTCAGTCTGGCCGTATGCCGCGCCCGCAGCTACGCCGGCCGCGATGAATTCGCGTCGATTCATAAGGTCTGCCTTTCTCGCAACCACTATCTTCGTGCCGGCATCCGTGCCAGGCGGTTATGCCTCCACTCATCGGCCGGCCTGCTGCAGCGCGCGGACCAGGTCCTCTGAAGTCACCGTCGGGCCCCAGTACGACTCGATATGCTCGATTACCATCTCCGTCCCGCGCTGGTGACTCACAAACGGCCGGCGTGCCGGGTTGTACATGGCATCGGTCAGATCGCGAATCAGAATACAACGAATTCCCCACCTGGTCATTTGGCGGGTTGCAAACGAGCGGTTGAGTATACACATATTCGCGTGGACTCCGGCAAAGAGGAGAGTTTGGATCCCACGCGCGTGAAGGGCGTTGTACACCTCGCGTCCATTATCCGAGATCAGGTCCGTGTCCAGGACGTGGATGGCCGCATGCTCCCGCGTCCAAACGCGCGTGTTGGGCTTCAACGAGTTGTTCGGATTGTCGCACCCTCCGTCGGAGTCGTCGATCGGCAGCGGCGGCTCGGTCAGAGCCAGCGGCTCGGGCGGCTGGACCTGCGGGAACCCCAGGATCTTCAGCCGCGCCGGGTGGTCCTTATAAAAACTCATCGTATCGGAAGGAGCATGAATGATCAAAATCCCCTGCTGCCTGGCGAGATCCACCACCGGCGACATTTTGTGCGCTAACGCGTCCACCCGCTGGCTGGCGGTCTCGCACCAGTGACGGTCCCACATGTCGCAGAGGATCAGGGCGGTCCGGGAAACCGGCAACGTGTATTCAAGCGATACACTTTGCCTTTCGCCGCTCCCTTTGAAGGCCTCTACACGGCTGCGAAGGGTAAGATGCACGTCCGCACCGCCCGCTGTCCCGGAAAGCATACCAAGGCAACCCAAAAGCCCAAGAAGATATCTTCGCACTTCGCCTCCTCAAGCACACCGGATGTGCCCTCGAGATCAAAGAACCTGATATTGCAATTGATGATAATCTCCTTTGGGAAGGACTGTCAAGAAGCCTTTTGAGGGTGATTCCGGGTGTAGTGGGTAAGTTGGGGCCACTCGGGTCCGACAGCCGGGATAGCAGAGGTCCCAAGAGGCCATACCCTGAGAGGGGCGGCTGATGTGAATTCCAGCATTCGGCGCCACCACCGGGTCCGGTCCCGATCCCTTGCGAAGCTGCGCGAGTTGCACGGTCGTCTTGACGGGTTGCAGCAAAAAGTTCGGGAGGGCGGAAAGGTTCGGAAGTCATTTCAAATCACTTATAATCAATATGTTGCGAACGTTGACAAACGCCATCCCAACTCCGCGAAGGGAATCCGCCGCAACCTGTCACAACAAGACAACTGACCGCCCATGAAAGGATCGCGCATAGGGCCGGCGGCAAGGAGACATCGCCACCGGTCCGGGGAAGTCGCGGTGCCAGACTCGGACCCCACGTCGCAGCGAAATCAGCTTGGCGATGGGTCTCCCGGGCCGACAAGCAGGGTATGGCGGTATCGGGCCTGATTCGCGTTTTTGGCCCTTGACATTCAATGTGTATCGCCGTATTCTCCAAATTGTAAGATCAGTATGTAGGGGTCCGAATCCAGTTGTACACACGCGTTACAGACAATGAGGAGGAATGGAAAGCCGGCGCCGCTACTGGCGCACCTCCGCCGGAGCGACGGAGGTTTCCAAGAGCATCCTCGGCGCCAGCGACAGAGTGCGGTTAGGGGTCACCGCGCGGGCGCCAGCGGTATGGATGATACGGGCCGGTTCCTCGCTAATCAGGACCGCGCCGGTGCCGCTGTTTGCGATGCCGGCGATTTGCCCAGGGCAATGTTTACCGAGGTGGTGGCCGAGCTTCCGGCTGCCAAATGGAGAACGTCAATGAGACTGCGAATATGGATGTGCCTGATCTTCACGCTTTTCCTGGTTACGGAAGGGCTGATCGGGCAGGAGTACCGGGGCTCCTTATCCGGTCGTGTGCTGGACCCGAGCGGCGCTGCCGTTCCGGGCGCGCAAGTGACTTTGACCAACACCGCCACCAACCTCCGTCTCACGACGGATACAAATGCCGAGGGGAACTACACGGTCCCGTTCCTTCAACCTGGAACCTATAGCTTGCGTGTGGAACACCAAGGCTTCAAAGCTTTCGAACGAACCCCGATAGAGATCCGCATTGATTCGGCGGTGCAAGTCGATGCGCCACTGGAACTCGGCAGTTCCACGGAAACGGTTAATGTCCGGGGGGAGACGCCGCTGCTAGACACGGCGAGCGCCTCGCTGGGGGAGACGGTCGACGCAAGGAGGGTTGTGGAGCTTCCGATCCAGCAGGGGGTTCCCTTTCACCTGATATCCCTGACTCCGGGCGTGGTCAAGACGGGCACCAATATGCTGGACGAGAACCCGTACGACGGGACGATTATTTCGTATTCGATAGGGGGCGAAAGCGCCAGCGCCAACCTCATCACCATCGACGGCGCGACTACCGGACAGGTCTCCGGCGGCAATGGGCCGTCGTTCAGCCCCCCGGAGTATTCGGTGGGCGAATTTCGTGTGCTGACATCCAGCTTCAGCGCCGAGCAGGGATTCACGCAGGGGGCGAACGTAAGCGTCAGCCTCAAGTCGGGGACCAATACTGTGCACGGCGGGATTGCCGACTACGGAGGGGGGGACGGACGCCTCATTGCCAACCAGTATCTGAACGTCGTCGCGGGCAAGCCCAAATCGCCTTCCGGCCCGTATCGGCGCAGGGAGCTCGGTATCGGGGGCCCGGTGTATATACCCAAGGTCTACGACGGCCGGAACAAGACTTTTTGGTATTTTGGTTTCACGAATCTCGACCGAACCCAGGTCTTAACCCAAGACTTTACCGTTCCCACGCTTCCGGAGCGGAACGGCGATTTCTCCGGTCTGCTGCCCTTGGGCTCCAGCTATCAGATCTACGATCCGTACTCGTGGAAGTCCAACGGGAACGGCACGTACACATCCAACCCCCTTCCGAATAACATTATTCCGGGATCGATCTTTAATCAGACGCCGGCGTCCAAAATCGGAGTGGGCTTTCTGCAATTCTGGCCGCTGCCGAACAACGTAGGCGGCCCCGGCTATACCGCGAACGGCACGAATGACTGGTACTGCAACCAGAGCGGACAGAGCAACGAGTATTGGGGGATGGACCTTCGCATCGATCAGAACTTTGGCGATAAGAACCGGTTCTACGGCTCCATGCACCGCTTCGACCGTAACAATCAGGACTACAACATTTTCCAGAATAACGTCAGCGGAGATTCGTGGAAAATACACCCACGCGGCGGTGTTATAGACGATGTGCAAGTGTTCAGCCCGAGTTTGGTCATGGATGTGCGCTTGGGGTTCGACGATTACGACAAGCTGGTGACGAGCCTGGGGTCGATCCCCCTGACCTGGAAGTATGCAACCTACGCACAAGGAGTCGCCGGATTCTCCCAGTTGGACAGTTATATCAATCCGGAAATCGAGCGCATGCCCTCCATCAGCCCTTCGGGCTACCAAGGGGCGCCGCCCGGAGCGAACCTCACGTGGAACCAGAGCTACACGTACGAGCCCTCGGTGCATTTCACCAAGACGCGCGGGCAGCACACGATGAACTTCGGGTGGGACATGCTGATGAGAAGGGACAACGCATACCTGCCCGGGTTGGGGGCGACCGGGTCTTTCAATTTCAACGGCTCATACATGGTAGGGCCGCTGAATACCGCGGCGACCGCGCCGGAAGGGCAGGGGCTGGCGCAGATGGAGTACGGGTTGCCCTTTAGCACGGCGATTAACGTGGTGCCGAGTTCGGCGGCTCAGTCCATTTCCCATGCCCTCTATTACCAGGAGGACTGGCGCGTGAGCCAGCGGCTGACTTTAAACCTGGGTCTGCGTTATGAGTACTGGGGTCCGACCACGGAGCGCTACGACCGCAGCACCGAGGGCTGGAACCCGAGTGCGACGCACACGTATGCTTCGGCGGTCCAGGCGGCCTATCTTCAGAACCCCACCCCCGAAGTGAGCGCACTCCCCCTGACGGGAGGCCTCACCTTCGCGGGCTCTACTAACGGCGGGTCGCATGGGCTGTGGCAGGCCAACAACCACGACTTCATGCCCCGGTTCGGGTTGTCCTACGCCTTGGACCACAAGACTGTCATTCACGCCGGCTATGGAATCTTTTTCGGCGCCATGGGGGACTTGTTCCAGGCGGTGAATCAAACCGGCTTCAGCCGGACGACAACGTACAACGGCACGCTTAACAATGGCTTGGACGGGTACCCCTATAGTCTGGCCAACCCGTTCCCGGCCGCGCCGCTGCCTGCACTGGGCGCCGGCCTGGGGGCCGACACCAACGTGGGCGGCAGCATTTCAGTGGTGCTGCCCCATCCCAAAGACTTGTACGTCCAAAGATGGACGTTCGGCGTCCAGCGCGAACTTCCGACGCACGTCGTGCTGTCGATTTCCTATACTGGAGACCGAGGCACGCATCTGAGCACAAGCAGGAACCTGGACGCCCTGCCGAACCAGTACCTCAGCACTTTGCCGACCCGGGACACAAACACGATCAACTATCTCGGCGCCCAGATCCCCAATCCGTTCAAGGGCCTGGTGCCGGCGGGAACCAGCCTGTACACGAACTCGACCATTTCCCGGTCGACGCTGCTCACTCCTTATCCGCTGTTCACGGGCGTCACGTACAACACCCAGCAGGGATATAACATGTACAACTCGCTGCAAGTGAACGCCGAGAGACGGTTCGCGAACGGCTTCACGGGGACGTTTGTCTTCACCTGGCAGAACGACATGGAAGCGACGAGCTTCTTGAACGCCGGCGACCCGCTTCCCGAAAAGCTGCCCGCTACCACGGACTTCCCGGTGTACTTTTCCGCCAGCGGCCTTTACAACTTGCCTATCGGCCGCGGGCACAAACTGCTCGGCAACAGTTCCAAGACCGTCAACGCCGTCCTGGGAGGGTGGCAGGTTGAGGGAGTGTACCGGTATCAATCGGGCCCGCCCCTTGGCTTCGGCGACGCTCTCCTCAGTGGCACTTGTCCCACTCTTGCGTCGATCGCCCTGCCGGCGGATCAGCGCACCTATCTGAGATGGTTCAACACGTCGTGCTTCAACACCAACTCGAGCCAACAACTGGCCAACAACCTGATCACTTTGCCCGCCCGCTTCTCCTACATCAGAGGCATGCCTTTGAGCGTAGCGGATATGTCGGGAATCAAGAGGTTCAAGATCAGCGAAAGGGTAAACGTCGAGATGCGGTGGGAGTTTCTGAACGCATTCAACCACGTGTGGCTGGGCGCCCCCACCACGTCTCCGACCAGTGGCGCTTTTGGCCAAGCTGCTACGGAGCAGAGTTCGCCCCGCAGGGTGTACTGGAGCGGACACGTCACCTTCTAACGGGCGCGCAGTGCGTCATCGATGATCGGGCGCACGCCGGGTGCGCCCGATAAACCATCCGCCGGGATTTGAGGCGCCTGGGCAATATAAGGAAATACGAGTCGAGGCCCTGTGAGGATGAAGAGACAAAGCAGGTTCGCGATGTGGCTCCTCGCCGTGGGAGTCGCGTACGCCCAGAGGGTGATTGGGCCGCAACCGCCGGTGGTGGACCCGGGCGGCGAGGGCAAGGCGCCGTCGGACGCCGTCGTGTTGTTCAACGGGCGGGACAATACGGGTTGGACCAGGGTGGACGGGACGCCGTCGCACTGCACGGTCGCGGACGGCGTGATGACCTGCCGCACCGGCGCCCTCGATACCGCGAGCACCGAGAAATTCCGCAACGCGCAGATCCATGTGGAGTTCAACGTTCCGTACGAGCCCGAGGCGAAGGGCCAGGCGCGCGCCAACAGCGGCATCATACTGCAGAACCGGTACGAGATCCAAATTCTGGACTCCTACCAGAACGAGACTTACGCCAACGGTTCCTGCGGCGCGCTGTATGGGCAATCGGCGCCGCTGGTGAACGCTTGCCGGCGGCCCACCGAGTGGCAGAGCTACGACATCATTTTTCATGCGCCGCATTGCGGCCCCGGCAGCACCACCCCGGAGCCGGGGAGCCTGACGATGTTCCAGAACGGCATCCTGATCCAGGACCATGTACCGGTGCGAGGGCGTGGTTGCGTGGACGAGGGCCCCTTGGTGCTCCAGGACCACGGCCGTGAGGTGGGCCGGAAGATCGCAGAGAACCCGGGGATAGAGGTGGGCGCCCCGGATACGACTATGAGGTTCCGCAACATCTGGATGCGCCGGCTGGCGCCGTAGTGTGGACTGTTGCAGGCAAAACGCGTTGCGGAGTTGAGGAAGTGTAAGGATGCATAGAGAACGAGTGTTGGCCGTATGCCTGCTCGCCGTGGGCATCGCGTACGCCCAGAGAGTGATTGGGCCGCAACCGCCGGTGATGGATCCAGGCGGCGGGGGCAAGGCGCCGTCGGACGCCGTCGTTTTGTTTAACGGGCGGGACAATACCGGTTGGACCAGGCTGGACGGGACGCCGTCGCACTGCACGGTCGCCGACGGCGTGATGACCTGCCGCACCGGCGCCCTCGATACCGCGAGCACCGAGAAATTCCGCAACGCGCAGATCCATGTGGAGTTCAACGTTCCGAACGAGCCCGACCAGAAGGGCTACGCGCGCGCGAACGGCGGCATCATACTCCAGAACCTGTACGAGATCCAGATTCTGGACAATTACAAGAGCGAGGTGGCCCCCGATAGCCAATGCGCCGCGCTTTACAGGCAATCGCCGCCGCTGGTGAACGCTTGCCGGCCGCCCGGCGAGTGGCAGAGCTACGACATTGTTTTTCACGCTCCGACCTGCGCTTCCGATGGCAGCGTGCAGACGCCCGGGAGCCTGACGCTGCTGCACAATGGCGTGCTGGTCCAGGACCAGGTGCCGGTGAGGGGGCGCCGTTGCGTGGCCGAAGGACCCTTAGTGCTCCAGGACCACAGCCGTGTCGTCGGCCGTACAATCGAAATAGAGGAGGGGCCGATCAACGGGCCCGCGCCGGAAACGGACATGAGATACCGTAACATCTGGATGCGCCGACTGAGCCAGTAGCGCCCAGATCTCTTTTCAGAAGGAATGTATAAGATGGAAAACCGACGATCATTCTTGACCAGGGCAACCCTGGGAGTGGCCGCGGCGGGAGCGTCGTCTGCTCCGGCCGCCTCCGACCAGTTCGTGGTCGGATTTATCGGCACCGGCAGCCGTGCCTATAGTGCCCTGATTCCGCAGTTTAAGTTCAACCCCGGCTTCCGCATTGCCGCGGTGTGCGACGTGTACAAACCTAACCTGGACCAGGCCGCCACGCTCGTGGGCGGTAACGTAGACACGTACGGCGACTACCGGCGGGTGCTCGACCGCAAGGACATCGACGTGGTGGTGATAGCGACGCCGGACCACTGGCACTGCCCCATGGTGATCTCGGCCTGCGAGGCTGGCAAGGACATTTATCTGGAGAAGCCGGTCTCGAACGACATCGACATGTGCCTCAAGGCGGTAGAGGCGGCCCGGAAGTACAAGCGCGTGGTGCAGGTGGGCTTGATGCAGCGCAGCAGCGCGCCTTTCCTGGAGGCTTACAAGGAGGTCCAAAGCGGCATACTCGGCAAGGTCCGTCATGTGGTGGTGATAAACCCCGGCGGCAGCGCGCCCAGAGGCGGCCGGGGGGCAACGGGACGCGGCGGGCCGGGCGGCGGCCAAATGACGGCCGAGGCTTCCGCTCCTCCTCCCGGCCTCGACTGGGAGATGTTCCAGGGGCCGGCGCCGCGGCGGCCGTACAGCCCCATGCGCCAGCGCAATTGGCGCAGCTATTGGGAGTACGGCGGCGGCGCGCTCTCGGACTGGGGCGTGCATCTCCTCGACATCGCGCATTGGTACTTGGGCGTTACCGAGCCCTCGCGCACCGCGGCCGCAGTGTATGGATGGTTCGGCCGGCCGCAGGACGACCGGTTCCCGGACACCACCGACGTCTCCTGGCAGTATCCGAATTTCGTCGCCAACTACAGCTCGCGGTCGGACGTTCTCGGCACGTATCTGTGGGGCGACGAAGGCGTGCTGTTCGTCAACCGCTACGGTTACAACGTGCGGGCGGTGACCGGCAACTGGCGCAGCACCGGCGGAAAGCCGCCGTTTGAAGAGAAGAAGGTAGCGTTGCACGATGAACCGCCGAACGGGCAGGCGTCCTTCGAGTCCGACGCCGGCAGGCATATCGTGAACTTCCTGGCGTGCATCAAGAGCCGGCAGCGGCCGGTGTGCGATATCGAGATCGGCGCCTTCTCCACCATTCCGACCCTGATGGCCGGCGTCTCGATCCGGAACGGCGGGAAGACCATCGGGTGGACCGGCCACGGCGCCGCGCCACTGGCGTAGGCCGCCCAGGGGGCATGCACGCGTGGCGCGGCGGAATGGCGATTCCAGGTTTGGAGACGTAATGTCATGCAACGGCGAACGTTCTTGCAATCCGCTTCAGCGGCGGTTCTCGCTGCCTCGACGGCGCAGGCCGACCAGGACGCCAGCACGCTCATTCCCCTCGGATTCGATACCTATTCGCTGAATCGGCTGGGGTGGAAGGCGATCCAGTTGCTGGATTATGCCGCGAGCCAAAAGCTGGATACCATCCAACTCTCCAGCTTGAGCGACTTCGAAAGCCTGGAGCCGGCGTACCTCCAAAAGGTGAAAGACCATGCCGCCCAGCTCGGCATCTTACTCCAGACCGGTATGGGTTCGATCTGCCCAAGCTCGAGCAATTTCAACAAGACAGCCGGGGATGCGGTCGAGCAGGTCCGCAAAACGCTACAGGTGTCCAACGCGCTGGGCTCCCGCATCATGCGCTGCTACCTTGGCACCAACCAGGACCGTCGCGGCCCGATCCCGATCGAGGGACATATCGAAAACACGGTCAAGGTGCTGAAGGCGTTGCGGTCTCAAGCCCTCGACCTCGGAGTCAAGTTCGCGGTTGAAAATCACGCCGGCGATTTGCTCGCGCGCGAAATGAAGACGCTCATCACAGAAGCGGGTACGGATTTCGTCGGCTCAAACCTGGATACCGGCAATCCCGTATGGGTTGCCGAGGATCCACTACTGACCATGGAGGTGCTCGGGCCTTATGTGCTGACGACCCACATGCGCGATTCAGTGGTGTATGAACACCCGCGGGGAGCAGCGGTGCAGTGGGTGGTCCTAGGCGACGGTTCTATCGATTTCAAAGCCATCATGGCATGTTATCGCCGGATGTGTCCGAAAGCTACGTTCCAGCTCGAAGTAATCACCGGCAGTGGGCCCAGGATAATGCCGTTTTACGAGCCGGAGTTCTGGCAGGTGTATCCGAAGATGCCGGCAGCCGACTTTGTGCGCTTCCTGGAACTTGCAAAGAAAGGCCATCCCCTGATGGCGCCTATGCTCATCGGCGGCCGTGGCGGGAATCAGCCGCCTGAGTATCGGGCAGCCTTACTAGCACAGCAGCGCGTCGATCTGGAACGTAGCTTGGAGTACGCCAGGAAAGTACTGGATGTGGGGATTCGTTGGCGCACTTGACTGTGCCGTAGGCCGGGAGATACAGAGTTTGGAGAAGGTCAATGAAATCGCGGGCGTTGATGATTCCAGCCCTGTCGGCCAGGAATACCGTGGCTCGATGCCTGGCCGTGTAACGGATCCAACTGGCGCTGTCATTCCGGCCGCGCAGGTGACAGTGACGAATACCGCCACCACGGAACAAAGCGCCCCTCGAAGGGTGTACTGGAGCGCGCGGGTGAAGTTTTGAAGCTGACGATGGGCGGGCAGTGCGGTCGCCGGCGATCGGGCGCCCGACGCTCGAGCCTTATGATGTTGTTATATCCCTAGAATCCTGGAGGTATCCGATGGAGAAAAGTGCAGATCAAAGCCGGCGAGACTTCCTGAAAAGGAGCGCTGGAACCTTTGCTCTGACGGGGCTGCTTGCGCCGCCAATGATCGTGCCGGCTTCGGCGTTGGGCCGGGGCGCCACGCCGCCCAGCGACCGGGTCACGGTCGGCATCAACGGGAGCGGCCAAAGGGCCGTTTTTGAAACGCTCCAATATCCCTGTTTCGACAACGTCGTGATCGTCGCCGCGTCGGACGCTGTGAGGAGCCATTTGCAGGACGCCAAAGACAAGCTCGAAAAGCAGTACGACTTGAAGCAGCCCGAGCGTCCAAACCGCGGAATCCGCATGTACGACGACTTCCGGGAGCTGCTGGCGCAGAAGGACATCGATGCCGTCTACAACGTGGCGCCCGACCACTGGCACGTCTCCATGCTGCTTTACAGTCTGAAGGCGGGCAAGCATGTCCATGTCGAAAAGCCGCTGGGCGTCAGCGTCGAGCAGGATCTGGCGGCGGTGAAGGCCGTGCGCAAGTTCCCTAAGCAGGTTTGCCAATACGGCACCGAGTTGCGCGCCTATCCCGCCGCTAAGAAAGGCATCGAACTGGTGCTCAACGGCCGCATCGGCAAGGTGCAGAAGATCTACGTGACCGCTCCGGCGAGCAGGGCCGGCGGTTCGGCGACTCCGGTGCTGCCGGTTCCCGACGGATTCAATTACGATGCCTGGCTTGGGCCGGCGCCGATGAAACCGTTCTGCTACGACCGCTGCCTGAGGCCAGACCGCGCCGGCATCTTCGACATTCAGGACTACTGTCTGGGCATGATCAACAACTGGGGCGCTCATCTGCTCGACCAGATGCAGCGTTGGGCGGACGCGTCCGGCCGCAAAGACCCTCCGGTCCACTACGAAGGCTCCGGGACGTTTCCCAAAGAAGGGCTCTTCGACTGCGCCACGCAGTGGAGGGTGCAGTGCACGTGGGCGGATGGCCTGGTGCTGGACTTCATGGACAGCAACACCTATCGTGGTTTGCCCGACGCTCCTCAGCCTGTCATCAACCCGCCACGCGCCGGGGTGCCGAACGGCGTGGTCTTCATCGGGTCGGAGGGCTGGGTGGTCGTGAGCTACGGTAATAACGGTGCGGTGGTCACCCAACCGGCTTCGCTGATGGAGTCGGTCATAGGGCCGAACGAGATTCACATCGCCGACAGCGCGCTGGAGAGTATTCCGGCTAACCTGCCCAAGGGCTTCCAGGAGACTCTGACGGCGGGCCACCATCAGAACTGGATACGCGCCGTTCTCACTGGCAGCCCCGTGGCGTCTCCCATCGAGAGCGCCTGCCGGTCGGACCTGATCAGCCAACTCTCGCAGCTCTGTATTCTCACCGGACAGCCGGTTCGGTGGGATCCGAAGAAGGAAACCATCGTGGGCAACGACGCGGCAAAGAAGTTGATTAAGCGGCCGATGCGGGAGCCGTGGGGTGTGGAAGGCTTCGCTTGAGGCGGCTGGCTGAAGGACCCTTGTAGCTCCAGGAGCACGGGCCGTGTGGCCGGCCGGACAATCGAGATAAAGGAGGGGCCCATCAACGGGCCGGCGCCGGAAACGACGATGAGATTCCGCAACATCCGGATGCGCCGACTGAGCCAGTAGCGCCCAGATCTCTTTTCAGAAGGAATGTTTAGTATGGAAAACCGACGATCATTCTTGACCACGGCAACCCTGGGAATGGCCGCGGCGGGAGCCTCGTCTGCTCCGGCCGCCTCCGACCAGTTCGTGGTCGGATTTATCGGCACCGGCAGCCGTGCCTGTGGAGCCCTGATTCCGCAATTTAAGTTTAACCCCGGCTTCCGGATTGCCGCGGTGTGCGACGTATACAAACCTAACCTGGAGCGGGCCGCCGGCATCGCGGGCGGCAACGTAGATACCTACGGCGACTACCGGCGGGTGCTCGACCGCAAGGACATCGACGTGGTGGTGGTGGCGACGCCCGACCATTGGCACTGCCCCATCGTCATCTCGGCCTGCGAGGCTGGCAAGGACATTTATCTGGAGAAGCCAGTCTCCAATGACATTGACATGTGCCTCAAGGCGGTAAAGGCCGCCCGACAGTACAAACGCGTGGTGCAAGTCGGCTTAATGCAGCGCACCAGCGCACCGTTCATGGAGGCTTACAAGGTCGTCCAGAGTGGCATACTCGGCAGGGTCCGTCATGTGGTGGTGGTGAACCCCGGCGGCGGTGCGCCCGGAGGCGGCCGGGGCGCAGCGGGGCGCGGCGGGCCGGGCGGCGGCCGGGCGGCGATGTCGACCGAGCCTTCGAATCCTCCTCCGGACCTGGACTGGGAGATGTTCCAGGGGCCGGCGCCGCGGCGGCCGTACAGCACCACGCGCCAGCGCAATTGGCGCAGCTATTGGGAGTACGGCGGCAGCCCACTGTCCGACGACGTGCATACCCTCGACATCGCGCATTGGTACTTGGGCGTCACCGAGCCAGCGCGCCGGGCGGCCGCAGCGTACGGATGGTTCAACCATCCGCACGACGACCGCGTCCCGGACACGATCGAAGTTTGCTGGCAGTATCCGAACTTCGTCGCCAACTACAGTTCGCGTTCGGAGGACTTTCCTGGCGCATTCGGCACCCATCTGTGGGGCGACGCAGGCGCGCTGTTCGTCAGCCGGTTCGGCTACGAGGTACGGCCGGTGGGCGGCAACCGCGGCGGCGCCGGCGGGGCACCGCCGTTTGAAGAGAAGAAGGTCGCGTTGCACGACGAATTGCCGAACGGCCAGGCTTCCTTCGAGTCCGACTCCGGCAGGCTCATCCTGAACTTTCTGGCGTGCATTAAGAGCCGGGAGCGGCCGGTGTGCGATATCGAGATCGGCGCCATCTCCACCATCCCTACCCTGATGGGCGGCGTCTCGATCCGGAGCGGCGGCAAGGCCATCGCCTGGAACGGCCACGGCGCTGAGCCACTGGCGTAGGCCCCTCAGGGGGCATGCAGGAGTTGCGCGGCGGAATGGCTATTCCAGGTTTGGAGAGGTAATGTTATGCAAAGGCGAACGTTTTTACAATCCGCTTCAGCGGCGGTTCTCGCTGCCTCGGCGGCGCGGGCCGACCAGGACGTCGCGGATACTCCCGAGCACAGGGTAGACATTGCCTTGCGCATCAAACGCACTCACTGAAAATGGACGCCGCTCAGATGTTACTCACCTTCACATCCTGGCTCGACTGGGGGCTGCACGGTGTTTGCGCCGTGAACCGGGCAAACGGTTTCGATAGCCCCGCGCACAGCTCCGAGCAGAACTACCGTCCGAGGCATAATCTATTCGTCAATCGGATTCCGGGAAAACTTCTGCTGAGTTTTCTCTCGACTCACAATCAGATTCCACTTACCGTTTCCTACGAAGGAGAAGCAAATGACACTGCCGTCACGGCGTGACTGCCTGAAGTCGGCGTTTACCATTATCCCCGCCCTTTCCGCGAGGACATATGCAGCCAATGAGAAGCTCAACGTCGCTGTTGTTGGCTGCGGCAGCATGGGAATGGGGGATATCGGCCGGATGGTCAAGCTGCCCATGAACATCGTCGCCTTGTGCGACGTAGACAGCCGGGACCCCGTCAAACGGAATCCCACCAAAGGCTCATACGATCTTTCCGCCGCCCGGATGTGGGCGGACTTCCGCGAGATGCTCGACAAACAAAAGGATATCGAGGCCGTGTTCGTAGCTACGCCCGATCATACCCACGCGGTGATCTCCATGAGAGCCATGGAGATGGGCAAGCACGTGGCCTGCGAGAAGCCGCAGGCGCGCACCATATCCGAGATGCGCGCCATGGCGGCCGCGGCCAAGAAGTACAAGGTCGCCACGCAGTGCGACATGGAGGGCCACGCCTTTGACGAGTTGCGCAGCATGGTGGAGTGGGTGAAAGCCGGCGTCATCGGCGAGGTGGCGGAGGTACATATCTGGGAAGGCGGCAGCGACCGGCCGAGAGGATATCCGGGTACGTTGAAGGACCCGTTGCCCATACCGGATTATTTGAACTGGGACCTCTGGCTCGGCCCGGCGAGTTTTCGCGAGTATCACGCGGGACTGCATCCGGGAAGGTGGCGGGGATGGTGGGATTTCGGTACGGGCATTATGGGGGACTGGTGCGGGCACCTGTTCGATACCGCGGTCTGGAGCCTGGACCTGGGCGCGCCTACGTCGATCGAGCCACAGTGGGACGGCGGAGACGTCTCGGAAGTCGCGTGGCAGTCGGCTATTATCAAATTCCAATTTCCTTCACGGGGGAAGGGTCTTCCGCCCGTGACGCTGACGTGGTACGACGGCGGCAATAAGCCGCCGCGGCCGGATGAGTTGGACCCCGGCGAGGAACTGCCCCGTGGGGGCGGCTACCTGTTCGTTGGAAGCAAGGGTAAGCTCGTCGCAGTTGGCCGCAAATCGTACCTCGAGTCCGATCATGGATGGCTTCTGCCGCGGTCGCGGATGAAAGACTTCCAGCCGCCGCCCCAGACCCTGCCGCGCGTGAAGGACCAGGAACACCTCAACGAGTGGCTCGACGCCATCAAGGGCGGCAAGCCGGCCACTTGCTCCTTCGACGGCGGCTACTCGGACCGCATCTTTGAGATCGGGTTGCTTGGCAACGTAGCCGTCCGCACGGGCAAGCCGATCGAATGGGATGCGAAGCACATGCGCGCCAAGGGCCTCCCGGAGGCCGACCGGTTCTTGCACGCCGAGTATCGGAAGGGATGGGAACTCTAGAGAGACCGAGGAAAGGCGCGAGCCTGTTGAATCGGACAATACCGGAGGCGAGAGGAACTGAGATGAAGAAATCCACCTTGATTCTGCTAACCGCGTCGTGCGCGATCGCAATTGCGCCGCTGGCCCGAGGACAAGCGCCAGGGCAAGGGCGAGGGCAAGCTCAAGAGCACAAGCTGGTTTATAGGGATGACGGCACGTTCGGCTACATGGACACGCCGACGCAGCCTTGGTCCGGCTATCGGGTCCACGATCCGGACCGGGCGAAGCCGAAGACGATCGACCCGGGCACTTTCAGCACGCAAGATCGTCCGGGCCGGCCGCCGTCGGATGCCATTGTGTTGTTCGACGGCAAGGACCTTTCGAAGTGGAAGCCGAACCAATGGAAGGTTGAGAACGGCGACCTGATAGCCACTACCGGGCGATTCGAAACAGTCGATGATTTCGGCAGCTATCAACTGCACCTGGAATGGCAAGCGCCGAATCCGCCCGTAGGGGACGACATCATGAACCGCGGCAACAACGGTGTCCTGCTGATGGGCAGCTTCGAGATTCAGATTTTCGATCCCACGACGAAGATCTACCCGGATGGGCAGGCGGCGGCGGTGTACGGCCAGACGCCGCCGTTGGTGACAGCCTCCCTCCCTCCGGGCCAGTGGGAGGTGTACGACATCATTTTCCTCGCGCCGAAGTTCAACGGAGACAAGCTGGAAGAACCAGCTCGTGTCACTGTCCTGTACAACGGCGTGCTCGTCCAGAACAACCAAGAAATTTATGGCACTACCGCGCACGCCGCTTTGCCGAGGCCCTATCGGCCCGGGAGAACCCGCGCACCGCTGGCACTGGGTGCGCATAACAACCCGGTGCGCTTCCGGAACATTTGGATCCGGCCGCTGTGAATATTGTTCAGCAGCCTGGCGGCGACAGCTCCCGAGAGTTGGCGCTAATGGTGGCAGAGGTGCGCGCGGCCGTGACAGCGTACGGCAACCAGTTGTGTTGCGATTTACGGCCTGAATGACGATGGGCAGAACGACCCGGCGGCGAGCACCGCAAGCTCGCAGGATCAATGGATGACGTCTGGGTTTGTACTGTATCGGACTGTGGAGTCCAAAAGGGAAGTTCCAGGTAATGATACTGGCGTCCTTTATGACTCCTTGAACCGCGCCCCGTCGAATGATCTCCTCTTTCGTGAGCGTCAGCGGTCAGGGAAGCTGCACTCGCGCGGTTGCCGCCGGCCGCGCCACTGCGTTCGGCAAAGCTCCGAGTTTGCGAGTGCCTACCCCATCCCACCAATGTTGGAGGCTGTCAAAGTATAGGTATACCACCGGTGTCGTGTATAAGGTCAGCAATTGGCTCATAATCAGCCCTCCGATGATCGTAATGCCCAGTGGACGGCGAAGCTCGGATCCAGTGCCGGTTCCCAGCGCGAGCGGCAAGGCTCCAAGCAGAGCGGCCATCGTGGTCATCAGGATAGGGCGGAAGCGCAACATGCACGCTTCGACGATGGAGTCGTGTGAGTTCTTGCCTTCGTTCCGGGTGGCGGCCAGAGCGAAGTCGATCATCATGATGGCGTTCTTTTTCACGATGCCGATCAGCAGAATGATGCCGATGATCGCGATAATACTGAGGTCGGTGTGGGTGAAAAGCAGCGCCAGCAGCGCGCCGACACTTGCCGCCGGAAGACTGGAAATGATGGTGATGGGATGGATGTAGCTTTCATACAGCATCGCCAGGATGAGGTACACGGCCACCAGCGCCGCCGTAATCAGGATTGGCTCGCTGGCAAGCGATGCCTCGTAGGCTTGCGCGGTGCCGGCGAATGCAGTCTGGATCGTCGCCGGAAGCCCGACCTTTGCGGCCGCCGCGGTGGTGGCAGTCACAGCGTCGCCTAGCGCGACACCTGGCTTCAGGTTGAAGGAAATCGTCACCGCCGGAAAGAGACCCTGGTGAGTCACCGTCAGCGGAGCGGTGGTGGAGGCGAATTTGGCGAAAGCGCTCAACGGAACCTGTTGTCCGCTGGGCGAATCCACATAGATTTGGCTTAGAAACAGTGGATTCTGCCAGAACTCCGGCGACGCCTCCATCACTACGTGGTACTGATTCAGCGCGGTGTACATGGTCGATACCTGGCGCTGGCCGAATGCATCGTAGAGCGTGTTGTCGATGAGTTGCGGCGTGATGCCGAAACGCGCGGAAGTCCCGCGATCATACTGAATCATGGCTTGCAAGCCACGGTTTTGCTGGTCGCTGCTCACGTCGGAAATGATCGGGATCGCCTTGAACTGCTCTACCATCTTGGGGGCGAACTGATTGAGATCGTCCAGATTGTCGCCTTGCATGGTGAATTGATATTGAGCGTTGCTCTGCCGGCCACCGACGCGAAGATCCTGCGCGGCTTGCAAGTACATGGTGGCGCCGGGCACCCTGGCCAACTCAGGCCGCAGCCGCGCGATGATGAGGTCGGCCGAGATTTTCCGCTGCTCGAGCGGTTTTAGCGAGATGAACAGACGCGCCGTGTTGAATGTGCTGCCCCCTGTAAATCCGTTCACGGTGTCAACGGCCGGGTCGGCGGCGACAATATTGATCATCGGCAGCATGATCCTGTCCATGGCTTGGAACGAGGTGTCCTGGTCGGCTGTAATCGATCCCTGAATCCGTCCGTTGTCCTGTTGCGGGAAGAATCCTTTGGGCACGCGAAGGAACAGGTAAACGTTCAGTCCGATCGTGGCCAGCAAGACCGCCAGCGTAATCGCTCGAAAACGCAGCGCGCCGGACAGGGTTCTCCCGTACAGATTCACCACCCAATCGAAACCCCGCTCGCTGGCGCGATACATCCAGCCATGGGATCGCTTATCTTTTAAGAGATGAGCGCACATCATGGGAGTTGCAGTAAGTGAAACCACCATGGAAACCGCGATGGCGACGGAGAGCGTCACCGCGAACTCGCGAAACAGGCGGCCCACGATGCCTCCCATCAAAAGCAGGGGAATGAACACCGCAATCAGCGAAACGCTGATGGTAAATACGGTTGAGCCGACTTCCTGCGCGCCTTTCAGCGCCGCTTCGAAAGGATGGATGCCCTGTTCCAAATGACGCGTGATATTCTCGATCACGACAATTGCGTCGTCGACCACAAAACCGGTCGAGATGGTCAACGCCATCAGCGAAAGATTGTCGAGGCTGTAGCCCAGCAGGTACATCACGCCGAATGTTCCCACCAGCGATACGGGGACAGCGACGCTGGGAATGAAGGTCGTGCGCGCGCTCCTGAGGAACACAAAAACCACCAGAATCACCAGGATCACCGAGATGATCAGAGTCCTCTCCGTGTCGTGCACCGAAGCACGGATGGTGACCGTCTGGTCCATGGCCACCTTCACATCGATCGAATGCGGAATCGAAGATTGAATCTCCGGAAGGACTGCCTGGATGCGATCCACCGTATCGATGATGTTCGCGCCTGGTTGGCGGTAGATGATGACCAGAACGGATGGCTTGCCGTTCGCGTAGCCCGAATTACGAATGTCTTCCACGGAATCCTGCGCCTCGCCGATATCCGAGATTCGCACGGCCGATCCCTTGCGGTAAGCAACCACTAATGGCGCATAATCGCTGGCCTGAAAGATTTGATCGTTGGCGCCGATTTCCCACATGCGAAGGGCGTCGGAAAAGTGTCCCTTGGGGGTATTGGCATTCGCGCCGCTCAACGCGGTCCGGATCTGCTCCAGACCGATGCCGTACTTGTTCAGAGCACTCGGATTCAGCTCGATCCGAACGCCGGGAAGCGAGCTTCCTCCCACGGTCACTTGTCCCACGCCGCTCACCTGGGCCAGTTTCTGCGCCATGATCGTCGAGGCGGCGTCGTACATCTGCCCCCTGGTGAGGACGGCCGAGGTGAGAGCCAGCATGAAGACGGGGGAGTCGGCCGGATTCACTTTCCGGTACGAAGGGTTGTTGGGAAGATTGGATGGCAGATAACCGCGGGCGGCGTTGATGGCGGCTTGCACGTCGCGCGCGGCCGCATCGATGTCTCGATCCAGATCGAATTGCAGAGTGATGTTGGTCGATCCGAGGGCGCTCGACGAGGTCATCTCGGAGACCGCCGCGATCCGTCCGAATTGGCGCTCCAGCGGCGTCGCCACGGACGAGGCCATAGTTTCGGGACTCGCCCCAGGCAAACCGGCGCTCACGGAGATGGTCGGAAACTCCACCTGAGGCAGGGGCGACACCGGGAGTAGCCGGTATGCCGCGGCGCCGGCCAATGTAATCGCGACCACAAGAAGCGTGGTGGCGACGGGCTTCCGGATGAAGGGCTCCGAAATGTTCATCGATTACTCTGCCGGAACCGGCTCGGCGCCGGCAGGGACCTTTCTGGCCTCGGGGTGCCGAGCGAATCGCGCCGCCAGGCGATCGAACCAAATATAGATGACCGGCGTCGTGTAAAGCGTCAGCAGTTGACTGATGAGCAGCCCGCCGATAATCGTAATACCCAAGGGCCGGCGCAGCTCCGACCCGCTGCCGGAGCCGAGGGCCAGCGGTACCGCGCCGAGCAGCGCCGCCATGGTTGTCATCATGATCGGACGGAAGCGCAGAAGGCATGCCTGATAGATGGCCTCTTCCGGTTTCATGCCCTCCTTGCGCTCCGCCGCGAGGGCGAAATCGATCATCATGATGGCGTTCTTTTTCACGATCCCGATGAGCAGGACGATGCCAATTAAAGCGATAACGCTGAAATCGTTCCGGAACATGATGAGAGCGAGCAACGCGCCGACGCCCGCGGAAGGCAGCGCGGACAGGATCGTCAACGGGTGAATATAGCTTTCATAGAGGACGCCCAGGACGAGATAGACCGTAATCAGCGCCGCCGCAATCAGCACCGGCTCGTTGGCCAACGACGACTGGAAAGCCTGGGCCGTGCCCTGATAGGCGGCCTGTACACTCGGAGGCATGCCCATTTGGTCTTTCACGCTGTTCACCGCCGTGACGGCGTCACCCAAGGATGCGTCCGGCGCCAGATTGAAAGAGAGCGTAACCACGGGAAACTGGCCTTGGTGGTTGACGGTGATGGGAACGGTCGTCGTTTCCACGTGAGCGAAGGCATTGAACGGAATCTGGCCGCCATTCGGAAACGCCGAGGAGGATAGAATCGAAAGAGCGTTGGGAACCACTGTGGCGGCCCGGATAAACAAATCGTCCAGGTCGGAAGGACTCTTGCCGAACCCGGGCTTCACTTCCAGGACAACGTGATATTGATTCAACTGCGTAAATATGGTCGATACTTCCCGCTGTCCGTAGGCGTCGTATAACGTTTGGTCGATCGCCGATGTCGTGATCCCTAAGCGCGAGGCGGTGTTGCGATCGAACACCAGCTTCGCCCGAAGACCAAGCGTTTGTTGATCGCTTGCCACGTCGCTCAATTGCGGCAGCTTCTGCATCCTGGCGAGCATTTGCGGCGCCAGGGTATTCAACTCGTCCACGTTCGGATCTTCCAGTGTGTACTGAAATTGCGTACGGCTCACCCGGTCTTCGACCGAGAGATCCTGTACCGGCTGCATGAACAGCGTGATGCCGGCCACCTTCGCCAGTTCCGGCTGCAATCGGCGAATGACGTCGCTCGCGCTGATCTTCCGCGCGGCCAGCGGTTTCAGGTTGACCAGAATGCGTCCGCTATTCAAGGTTGTATTGGTCCCGTCGATTCCGATGAAGGAGGACAGATTATCCACGGCCGGATCTTGCAGAATGACCTTGGTCAACATCTGCTGCTGTCTGGACATTTGTGGAAAGGACACCGACTGGGCTGCTTCGGAGACCCCCTGGATGACGCCCGTATCTTGAATGGGGAAGAATCCTTTGGGAATCACGAAAAACAGGAAGATGGTCAAGCCGAGAGTCGCGGCCGCGACCATCAGCGTCGCGACCTGCCAGCCAAGCACCCGCTTTAACGTCCTGCCGTAGAAGGCGATGACCGCGTTGAATGCGCGCTCCGAGGCCCGATAGAAGCGTCCTTGGCTCGCCTCCGGAGTGTGCTTCAACAGTTTGGAGCACATCATTGGAGTAAGAGTGAGCGAAACCAAGGCCGAGGCCAGGATGGTCACGCTCAGCGTAACGGCAAATTCCCGAAACAGGCGGCCCACGATATCGCTCATGAATAACAATGGGATGAGAACGGCAATCAGGGAGACGGTCAACGAGACGATGGTAAAGCCGATTTGCGCGGAGCCTTTGAGCGCGGCTTCCAGGGGAGCATCGCCGGCTTCGATGTAGCGGGTGATGTTCTCGATCATGACGATGGCATCGTCTACCACGAAACCGGTTGAAATCGTCAAGGCCATCAAAGTCAGGTTGTTCAAGCTATAGCCGAGCAGATACATCACTCCGAACGTGGCGACCAGCGACAAGGGAACGGCGATGCCGGGAATGATAGTCGCGGCAATGTTGCGCAGGAAGAGAAACATGACCATCACCACGAGCGCCACCGTAAGCATCAGCTCGAACTGTACGTCGCTCACGGAGGCCCGAATGGTGGTGGTCCTGTCGGTCAGGATGCCGACGTGGATCGATGCGGGCAGTGTCGAGGTGAGTTGAGGCAACAGTTTTTTGACTCGATCGACCACCGAGATGATGTTCGCCCCGGGCTGCCGTTGAATGTTTAAGATGACCGAGGGAGTCTGGTTCATCCAGGCGGCCTGCCGGACGTTCTCCGTGTCATCGAGGATTACGGCAACATCGGTCAATTTGACGGGGGCGCCGTTCTTGTACGCGATGATGAGCGGAGCGTAATCGCTGCTGGAAAGCAACTGGTCGTTTGCTCCGATTTGGTACGCCTGGTTCGCTCCGTCGAAGTTTCCTTTGGCCTGGTTGACGTTGGCGGCGACGATGGAAGTCCGCAGATCTTCCAGGTTGAGACCGTAAGAGGCCATCGCCGTGGGATTCGCCTGAATCCGGACAGCGGGCTTCTGTCCGCCGCTGATACTGACCAGACCGACCCCTGGTAATTGCGACAACTTAGGCGCCAGCCTCGTGTCGGCGAGATCCTCTACCTTCGACAGCGGAAGAACCGTCGAGGTCAGGGCGAGCGTCAGGATCGGGGTGTCGGCCGGATTGGTCTTGCTGTAGATCGGAGGGGCCGGCAGGTCCGCCGGCAGGTACGTGCCCGAGGCATTGATCGATTGCTGCACTTCCTGTTCGGCCACATCGATGCTCAGGCTGAGGTTGAATTGCAGGGTGATCACCGAGCTCCCGTCTGAGCTTGTGGACGTCATCTGCTGGAGTCCGGGCACCTGCCCGAACTGACGCTCGAGTGGCGCGGTCACCGACGACGCCATCACGTCCGGACTGGCGCCCGGATAAAACGTAGTAACTTGAATGATCGGATAATCCACCTCCGGCAAGGCCGAAACGGGTAGCTGCGTATACCCCACCGCGCCTGCCAGAAGGATGCCCACCATCAGCATCGTGGTGGCCACCGGCCGGAGAATGAAGACCCGGGATGGGTTCACCTGACTCCCCTCTCGGGCCTTTCCGCCCTCACCGGAAAACTTCGGTTGCAGCTGTGGGGCCGTGACACCTTACCTGGCGGGTAACTGCGACGCATTCCAGCCTCCACCCAGCGCTTCGATTAGCAGCACGCTCGCCGTCAGGCGGCGGGTCAACAGGGTTACCGCTGTTTGCTGCACTTTGTCCGCCTCCGTCGCCGGTATGCGTAACGCAGCCAGGTTGTTTTCCACCTGCTGCATCGCCGTCAGCTCGGTCTCCCGACAGGCGGCCACGGTCGCATCATAGGCGGCCCGCTGTTCCGTCACCACGCGGCGGCGGCCCGCATCGAAAAGCGTTTCCGCCAGTTGCGGCCCAACCGACCAAGAGCGGCTGGGCCAGGTGAACCACTTTGCCACGCTGGAACTTTCCACCTGGGCGCTCCCCGTCAAGCTCAGGTTTGGATAGAAGGCCGATCCGGCGATGCCAATTTGCTCGTTCGCCGCAGCCACCTGCCGCTCGGCGCCGGCGATGTCCGGCCGCCGCTCCGGCAGCTCCGATTCAAACGCCGCGCGCTGTACGCCAAGGTCCATCATTTGCGACTGGACTCCGGACAGTTGCGACTCAGCCTGGGCCACGTCGAGGTCCGACGCTACTCCGGCGGAGACTCGGTTCCGTGTCAGCGTCAGGTACCCCTCATCCGACGCCTTCGTGCGGGTGAGTAACTCCGCTTCTCCGTCATTGCCGTGATGGCCGAAGTAGTCTTGCGCGAGTTCGGCCTGGCAGAGCAGCCGGGCATTTGCCACGTTCGCCGACTGGGCAGTCGCGGCGCTCGCCGCCGGAGCAGTGGTCACCGCCGGGAACAACGCGGTGCGGGCCACGCTTACCGCAGCCTTGGCTTGCTGGTACTGCGCCTCGGCTTGCAGTACATTCTGGCTCGAAACGCTCACCTGCTTCTCCAGCGCATTCAGGGCCACATCGTTGTACAGTTCCCGCCATCGGCCTTTCGAGTACGCGTCGCCAGGCTGCGATTGCTTCCACCCGGCCGCTTCCGCTTCCTTGAAGTTCACGGGCGGCTGTTCTTTGAACGCCGGCGGTGCGGCGGCAGAAAGCCGTTTGTAATGGGGCCCCACCGCGCATCCGGCCGAGACCAACAACAGGGCGAGGAGCGTCGTGAACGGGACGTTCGGGGACGGGTCCATCTAACTTCCCTTCCGCGCCTTTCCGCCCTTGTTGGTCGAGAGGTTCGCCGCGGTGCTGGCCGAGGGCCTTTTGGACGGGCTGACCGGGGGGCTCGCGGAGGGGATCTGGGCGTTGACCTTGCTCCCTTCCTGCAGTTTGTCGACGCCGGTCATAACCACGACCTCTCCGGGCGTCAGCCCCGCAGCGACTTCAGAGTCGTCGCCTTCCGTAGCACCGATAGTGATCGGACGCAGGGTCACCGTTGAATCCGCCTTCACAACGTATACATAGGTCGCTTGAGAGTTGCGTTGTACCGCGGCAGTTGGCACGAGGGTTACTCCGTGCTTTTCCTGTACCAGCAATCTCGCGTTTACGAACTGATTGGGAAACAGCGCGCCTTTCGCGTTCTCGAATGTCGCTCTCAGCTTGAGCGTGCCCGTGGCCGGATCGATCTGATTATCGAGCGTTGTCAACGACCCTTGCGCAAGCTTCGTCTTGGCGCCGCGGTCGTAAGCATCCACTTCGAGCGTCTGTCCGGCGGCCATCTTCTCGAGAACCACCTGAAGCTGATCTTCGGAGATCGTAAAGATCGCGCTGATGGGATCCATCTGTGTGATGACCAGCAACCCGCCGGTGTCGGCGGATTGAACGATATTCCCGGGGTCAACCAGCCGCAACCCAATGCGTCCAGTGACCGGAGCCGCGATCTTGCAGTAGGCCAGATTGACCTTGGCGCTTTCGATTTGACCCTCATCGACTTTCACCAATCCCTCGTCCTGATGCACGGTTGCCTGTTGGGTGGCAAGTTGTTGCTCCGGGATGGCTTTCTGCGGAGCCAACTGTTGGTAGCGGAGCAGGTCGATCCGCGCGTTCTCCAGGGCGGCTTGGTCCTTGATCAGTTGCCCCTCGGCCTGGGTCAATGCGGCCTGGTACGGCCCGTCGTCGATTTCCACTAATAGATCGCCCTTCTGAACCGTGTCGCCTTCACGATAGCGAACGGTCATTAGTTGCCCGTCGACGCGGCTTCTGACCGTAACCGTAGCGAGGGGTGTAACCGCGCCGAGCCCCGAATAATATACGCCAATGTTCCCCTTGTGAGATGTCGCCGCTACCACAGGTATGGGAGGCGGACCTGCCGCGGCGGCCTTCGCGGCCGCGGCAGCGGATTTCATACCAGTAATTTTCGACCACAGAAAATACGCGCCTATACCCGACAGGAGAAGAACGCATAGCACCAGCCACACCCAGCGCCGGCGGGAAGGCTTGGGCTTTTCGGGTCGAGCACTCTCCGCCGGGGCCGGGATGACGGGCGCCGGTGCGGATGGAGCTGCTATCGGCTCATGAATCTCGAGAAACTGTCCTGTCGGCGTCCCTGGGCTATCAAGCATAAGGTTCCTCTCCCGGAGTGCGGCGGTGGCCGATTCAAGCTCAAAGGCTGAAGACAGGCAGCGCAGTGGGCGCGGACGCTGCCAGAGTATCGATTTGTTCGGCAAGAAAATTGGCCATGATGCGAAGACCGGCCTCAGTTTGAGCACGAGACGGACCATGTGCGCTCTGGCGGTCTACCGGCAGGACATGGTGGCAAATGTACCGGGAAGAGTGCAGAAACTGCACATGGAAGTGCGGGATTTGCATTCTGTCTATACCAGACCGTAAGCTGGGTGAAGTTTGAATGGGTGGTTTGCCGGAACCGGATACACCCACCTTCTTCCAGATGGAGTTCGGGATCCGTGTTTCCCCTTTCTGACGCCAAGCTCACGAGTTACCCGAGAAACCCGATGCCAGAACTGTTTCGGCCCACTATTGCACGCGCTCCGTCAGCGTCACAGACTCCGGCAGGCGAAAACTGATTCTGGTCTCCGAGGGTAAAGTCACTGGGCTGCCGCGAGTCAGCAAGACACCAGCCACTACCTTTCCGGCATCGTCGCGATGCGACGGCTCCGCATTGCGCGCGAAACTCTCGGTTCGGATCGCGACTATTTGGCCGTCCGAAGTATGCAGCGTGGTCAACTCCACGGCCAATGCGGCAACGCCCTTCGTCTTGCTGGCGGGGTCGGACGCCACCACCCGGCCTTCCACCCGCGCGCCGCGCTCGGCGATCACAAAATCTTCCACAACCAGCTCTTTGTCGAGAGTAGCGGTGAACATGTCGCCGGGCCGGTTCCGCTCTGTGGACAGGCCATCCACAAGGCGCACTGTAATGAGCATACCGGCGTTTAGCGTAACTCTTGGCGGCTCTGGCGAAGGCGGAGGAACGGGAATCGCTTTCTCCGGTTCCGTTGGCGCCGGTAGAGTTGGGGACGGAGTCGGGCCTTTCAGAGGAGCTTGCGCCACGAGCGGCGGTGTGGCTGGCACGGGAGCCTGCGCCCTCGTCTGCGCCGGTTCATTCCTGGCGACGACCACCGGTTCAGGTATTGCCGCCGGCGGGACGTGGTAGAGGGGCGGTGGACGATACGCTTCCATTCTGTTGGCGGGGTGTTCCCTTGTGGGGCGAGCCGCTGGCCGAACCCCATGGTGTGCGGCATGTCCCCCGGCCGACCCATGTCGCGACTGGGGCTGCTCCGTGGTCGACGAAGCCACTGGAGCCGGCTCAACCGGATGCGCCGCGACGGAAGCTGGGGCCGGCGCCTGCTCTACGGCGGGAGTTGGCGTTTCGACCAGCGACGCAGTGGACGCGAGAGTGACCACCGATCGAGGCCTGTGCCACACCTTCATCACCAGTGCACCTGCCATGGCGCCTGCGACTACCAGGAGTCCAATTTGCAGCGGCTTCATGGGTGTCCACCCTCACTCCAGAGTGACGCCCCTCCGCGCAGTTCCGTTTCCAAATCGTAGGCGAGGGCGCTGGGGCGGGCTTAAGCGATGCCAGCCTACCGCCACCTGTTTCCGAGTGGCATCCTGGTTCTCGGAAAATGACGGCGGTTCGTGCTGCCACCGATGCGGGCACCACGGCCGCGTGGGCTGACTTGCCGGTCTCCGCCCGGCCCGTTCCCCTACTCTAGGGCGAACCCCACCACCGCCTGCCCGAAGTGAATCTCATCTCCCGGCTCCAGTTTCGTCCCGCGCGCGGTGCGATGCACTTCCTGGCTCATTCCATCGCGCACGATCCACGTGCCGCATTCGCCGGCGCTCGGCCGCGGATACCAACGGTCGTTGTACAGCCGGTACTCGCCGGTCCTCGGGTCGAACTGAATGTGCGCGTGCTCGCGCGATACCGAGCGGTTGATCTCCGTGTCCTCGGCGAATGCCAGGTCATTGCGGCGAAACAGCCCTTCTGCGCGGTACACATCCACTACTCGCCCGATGTTGGTTCTGGCCTTATCCAGCCGCACTTCAGGCGCGTTAGCCGAGCCCTCGCGCACCACCAACTTCCCGACGGCGTGGGCCGAGCCGCCCGCGCGCTCCTGCGAAGCCAGTTCCACCACCAGCCATGGCTCGCCGCGCTTCGGCAACCCGGCGGATGCTTTCACATCCAGGCGAAGGTCGTCCGGAAACCGGCAGCCCGCGTCCCGCAGCGCGTTGCGCAGCTCCTGCTCCAGATACTTCTGGAAGAAGCGGCCGGCAAAAATCGCCTGCCTGCCCTCCTCCACGCCGCGTAATTCGATGCGTAGCAGGTCATACGGAAACACCTTCCTGCCGCCTGACCGGTAGCTCTTTTCGCGGACCTTATCGAGCACCGCCAGCCGGATCTCCGCCAACTCCTCCGGCTCCTCCGAGGCGCGCTCCCGGCCCGGCTTCGCCGCCAGCGACGACTCAAACAGCGTTCTTCCCCATTTTTCCAGGTATTCGTTGATGTTCATCGCTCGTTTCCTCGCAGGGACAGGCCGGGAGGCCTATCCTTCAACAGACCTAGTTGCCGCGCTGCTTCCACGGCTTCCCTCGCGATCGGCGCCGCCAGCCGCGCCCCATAGCCGCCGTGCTCCACCAGCACCGCGAAAGCCAGCCGGCCCGAAGGGTCTCCCTCGTATGGCGCAAAGCCCGTGAACCACGAATGCGGCATGCCCTCGTCCAGTTGCGCGGTCCCGGTCTTGCCGGCAAAGCTGATTTCCGCGCCGTCCATGGCGTGCCGCGCGGTGCCTTCCGTTACCACGCGCCGCATGGCCCTGGCCAGGAACGTGGCCTGTGCCGCGGGCAGCACCTCCAGCGGACCGTCCGTACGGGGGTTGCTGTCATCTTCGATCCATCGTCCCTGTGGCATCCGGCCGCCCGCCGCAATCGCCGCGGACACGCGCGCCATTTTGAACGGTGAGATCAGCACCGGCCCCTGCCCGTACGCGGCAAACGGCAACGCCCTCCGCAACTCGGCTGGCTCACCCGTCGAAATCCCCATCTGCGCAGCCGTCTCCGCCAGCGCCTTCGACCCCACGTCGTGCACGCCCAACTGCGCGAAGTACGCATTGCAGGAGACGGCGATAGCCCGTTCCATGTCGAGCGATCCGTGAGCGTGGTCCCCCACATCGTCTTTGATCGGCCGGTTCCAGCCTGGGATCACCGTGCCCGCGCGGCCGTCCGGCAGGCCGTGGCACAGGAATGTGCGATGCGTAAGAGCAGGATCGATCCGCAACGCCGCGATGGCCGTCACCAGCTTGAACGTCGAGCCCGGCGGATACTGCCCATACCGCGCGCGGTCCAGCAGTTCATCGGGCGATGCCGCGGCGGTGCGGCTGCCCGGCGGGTCTGGCGCTGGCGCGCTCACCATCGCCACGACGCTGCCGGTAGCCGCGTCCATCACCACCAGCGCGCCCTTTTGGGCTCCTCCCTCCTGCAGGCGGCGCTCCAGAATCTCCTTGGAGCGTAGTTGCAGGCGGATATCCAACGTGAGCCGCACATTACGGTCCCGCGCCAGCACGCGCGCGATCTCCGGATTGCCCGGTTGATGCCGGTACCGCACGAAAGCGGCCAGCTCCGCATACTGATAACCCTGCAGCTTGAGGTTGGAATCGTGTTCCACCAGCGACGCGTTAGTCGCATGAAAATTCTCATCCGTCCGCAGGTCCCCCACCACGTGCGCCGTCGCCGCCCCGAAAGGATAGTGCCGGCTGTCGAAGCGCGAGCACACCTCGTCGAGCGAGATCCCCAGGGCGGCGAATTCGGTCCGGTGCCTCTCCAACTCATCCCAATTGCTGGTCGCTAGCGGAATCCCGTTGCGGTCGTACACGCCGCCACGCGGGATCTCCCTCGCGATCGAGTTCATGCGTGGATTGTGCTGCGGCCTTTTGACGCCGTCCTCCTCGAAGGCGTGGGCATCGCGGGCAAGGTAATTTGTGTCCTTCAGGATCTGGTAACGCGCCGCGACCGCAAGGAGCACCACGCCTGCCGCAGCCAGCACCGCCTTCAACGGCCAGACGTGAAGCAGGTCCCAGACCTGCTCGCGCCGATCCGCGGAAATCGAAAGCAACAGCGCGAACACCGAAAAATTGGCCAGCATGGCTGTATTTCCCGAGCTCAGGAAAGGTGAAACCACACCCGAGAGCGGCAGCGCTCCCAGCACTCCAGACGTGATCAACAGCATTTCGAACGCAATCAGGCTCGCGAGCCCCAGCCCCAGGAAAAACCCAAAATGCGTTCCCGCGCGGACCGCCGTCCGCAGTGCCCGAGACACCAGAAAGCCAAACAGCAGGAACACCGCGGCCACGCCCGCGAAGCCCCACTCCTCGCCGATCGCAGGCAGCACCAGATCCGTACTGCCTGCCGGTATCATTTCGGGATCGCCCCATCCCGGGCCCGAGCCCCATGGCCCGCCGGTCGAGAAGGCCCAGAGGCCATGCGCCAGTTGATCGCCGCCGTGGACGTCGTTGTCCCACGGCGACACCCACATGTCGATGCGGTTCACCACCGTGCGCGGCTGTCCCATCCGGTAGCCCACTGCGACCGATGCCACCATCAGCACCAGGCCCGCCACCGCGAGGCCCGGCCGGCCTCTCGCCACCCCGAACATCGCCAGAAAGACAAAGAGGATCACCAGTGCCGGTCCCAGATCCTTCAACACGAAAAAGAAGACCACCGCAATCCCCACCGCGCACAACACCGGAATCACATGCTCCAGGCGCGGCACACCGAAACGCCGGAACAGGCGCGGCAGCAGTCGTTTTTCCCGCAGGTCGCGCAGCCGTTCCCAATTCCGCGTGAAATAGCCGGCCAGAAATAGCACGATCAGGATCTTGATCAGCTCCACCGGCTGGAACGGCCCCAGGTTCACCTTGGCATCGTTGCCGGCGGGCCCCATTCCGAAGGTCAGCAACAGCCCGAAGAGGCCCAGTGCCAGGAACAGCGGGGTGTAGCACCAATCCGAAAGCCGCTGGTAGTCGAACGCCTTCAGCGCGGGCAGAACCAACAGCAGGCATCCCAGGAAGACGCCCACAGCGAATTTGTGAAACTCGAGCGTGTCACGCAAGGGGTCGCGCATGCTCACCATCAGGATCAGGCCGATCCCCGAGAGCAGGTGCAGCGGCGGGAGGAAAGCGCGATCGCCCCGGAAGCGGGCCCGGCGCCACGCCGCCGCCACCAGGTAGAACCCCGCGAAATACAGCCCCACAAAGCGCAGAAACTCCATTTGGAATTCTCTGGGTGTCCGCACCACCAGCAGCGGCTTCAACTTCGCCAGGGGAAGAAGCTGTAACCGGTGCGCGGGGTTCTGCCGGAGGCGCTTGCGCAACGTGGCCCACCGCATGTCGGTTTCGATTTCGTCCGCCGAAATTCGCAGCTTGGAGAGGGCCCCGACATTCCGCAGCGGCCGCGCCTTCTCCAGAAAGTCCAGGGTCCTCTGCGCCACCAACGCCCGCTCCGCGCGGCTGGGAAACGATTCCAGGACGGGCAGCAGTTCCTCCGGCGCGGCGACCCTGTTGATGTTCACCAGTTGCGCCGCTCCGGTGAGGCTTTGCATCTTCGCCACATAAACCATCGCCAGGCCCGCGGCCACAAATAAGGAAGCGGTTACCAGCCACACCATCTCGCCACGGGTCGCCGGAGCTTTCGCCACCGCCACCGCGACCGGCGTGGCGCCCGCAGCGGTCCAACTCCTGGTTACCGCCATGGACGTCTCCGCCCCAGGCGCGCTCGCTTGGCAGGCCGGGGCTGCACCGCACGATACGCATGCGCCTGCTGGTCAAGTTCGCGCCGCCCCAGCACCGCTCCCAACTTCTCCGCGGCGGCAAACTCCGCCAGCGCCTGATTCGCGTTCGGTAGCCAGTACACATACATCCGCGCCAATGCCAGGTGCGGATCGGGGCTCTGCGGCATCTTCTGCGCCGCCGTTCGAAACTGATCGATCGCGTACAATCGCTGATGCGCCGCCGCCCGATCCGAATACTGCCCGCCGCTCAGCCGCTCGAGTGTGGCATAACCGCGGCTGAGCGCCAGTTCTCCCAGCACGCGGTCGTCGGCGCCGCCCAGGTCCACGGTGCGTTCCAGGCAGACCTCGGCCTTCTGCCAGTCGAAATCGTGAAGCGAGGAATCCGTGCTCTTCCGATACGACTCCAGGATCCGTTCCGCAACCGCGGTGTACAACACCGGCAGCCCTTGCTCCGGCGCGCTGATCACCGGCGCGGTGGATGGCGCGGTGGATGCCGCGGTGGATGCCGTGGTGGATGCCGCCGCCACCCGGCGCGCCTGCCAGAGCTGCCATCCGGCCGCGCCGGCGATCCACAGCGCCATGCCGACCGCGAACCACCCCACGGCACCCGTCAGGCGTAACTGCGCGCTCGCCTTTCGCACCGTTCGCGTCGCCATCCGGAGGCAGGCTCGCGCTGCCTCGATGGTAGAGTTGGCATTCCAAGCCCGCCGCCGCTCCATTTCCGCTATCGTCGGCTTGCGCTCCAGGAAAGCCTGCAGATCGGCCTGAAGCTCACTCGCCGATCCGTACCGCTGCTCCGGGTTCGGCGCCAGGGCCTTCGTCACCACGGCCCGAAGAGCACGTGGGCAGTTCGGGCCCAGCGCGCGAGGCGTGCGCCTCGAACGGATCAGGCTCTCCAGCTTGCGCGTGCTCTCCGCCTGGTACGGGGGTACGCCTGACAGCATTTCGTAGAGGGTTGCTCCCACTGCCCACAGGTCCGATTGCTGATCCACCTCGGATCGGTTCAGCCTTTCGGGCGAGCAGTAACCGGGGCTCCCGAAATGATGGGACGTGGCATCGCCATCCGCGCGCAAAGCTTTGGCGATCCCGAAGTCCAGCAGCCGTACCGTATCGGCCGGCCCCAGATGAATGTTCGACGGCTTGATGTCTCCGTGCACCACTGCCAATTGGCAGGCGTGAAACTTCGCAAGCTGTTCGCAGATCTCGAGCGCAATGGTGGCCGCGCGGACGGGGTCGATGGCCCTGTCCGATCGCAGCACCTCCGCCAGGTTCCGGCCAGCCACGTATTCCATGGCCACGAAGAAGTACCCGTCCCGATCGCCGAAATCGTAAATCTCCACGACGCGACGATCGAGCAGATGCAGATCCTTCTGGAGCGCGGCGCCGCGCCGCTCGGCCTCCACGATCAGTTGGGTCGCCATGTCCGCGCCGGTTTTGATCAGCTTGATGGCGGCCTTGCGGTTGTTAACCGTGTCGATGGCCAGATACACGTCCGTCATGCCCTTGCCCAACCGGCGGACAATTTCGTAATGCCCGATTCGTGTTGGTGAGGTCATCGCCGGCTCCCCGCGTGGGCCATTATGAAGACCACCACAAAGGCCAGGAACCCAACCACGAACGGCGTGTGCAGAGTGTAGATCTCTCTCAAGTTCGTTCTCCGTGGGCCGGACCATCGTTTCTTGTGGTCTGCCTTTCGTCTCTCGAGCGGAAACTGCCGTGCGCAAGCGCGGACCCGGCGCCGAGCGCGTGCCGCTCCACACTTCGCCTCATTTGTGGGCCTCGAAGGACAGCTTCAACACCTGGCTGATCGCGATCTCCGCGCGGCTCGGCATCGCCTCTTCCACGCCGCGCGCCAGCTTACGCCCGTTCAGCCACGTCCCGTTGCGGCTGTTGTCCACGATCGTGAATGCGCCGGTCGCCGGATCGCGCCGCAGCTTCAGGTGTTCTCGCGAGACTTCATCGTTGGTCTGGAGCGGCAGGTCCACCCAGACATCGTCCCCGCCCCGGCCAATACTCACTTCGTTCTGCTTCACGAAGTAAGTCTGCGGCCCCGAATCGTCCTGATAGCGAATCTCGGCGAAGACTCTGTCCGGCTGGCGCCGCGTGCTTCCCCGGTCGCGGGCCACGCGCGCCGACGTTACCGAAGGCTCGCGCTCGATCAGCGTGGTCTTGACGCCGCGGTACCCCGGCTGAGCCACCTCATTCAATTCCGAATGGATCTCCACATCGCCCGGAGGCACGGACATCTCCGTATCGGCGAACAGCTCGATCCACCAATCGCTCCGTGCGATTCGGCACACTTTGGGCGGACCCCCGCGCCGGAACAGCGAGTTTTTTCCGTTCCATTCGGCCATTCGCGCTGTCAATGCGCGGATGGCATCCTCCCGCACGAGATCCTGCACGCCGGCCAGACGCGCGAAGTCGTCCGGATGAACATACACGCTGAAGATACACGGCAGGAGAATGCTGTACCCCATCTCCAGCCGTCCCAACTCCATGTTGCGGATCAGCTCATTAATGATGGTCTGCCCGCTGATTCTGGTCTGAGGCCGCTTGGTTTCGCTCTGCGCCATGCTTGCACACTTCCCCTTATGGACGCGGAACGCAACTATAGACGAAAAGTCTGTTGCCGGGTTTCACCCTCCTGATACCATGGTTCATTACGAAGTTGTTAGTCCTTCATGCAGCGTTTCTCGATGATTCGCCGGCAGTTTGGGCGAAACAGACGCCAGGAAAGAGGCCTTGTTGGCGCCGTCAGTGAACTCGGCTTAACATTAAAATTCGGTAAGCGCATCGCGAAGTCTGCCCCGCATGGCTGCCCAGCTATGGCCGGACTGGACTTCACGGCGGAAGGCCGGCTCTGGGCGGCGGTGACGGCATCTCCTGTCGAAGGCTGGTGCGGCCTGTTGGCGACCAGCCGCGGCGGACCCGCCGGTTGGCCCCGGAAACCGGATACAGGTCTTTGAAAACATGGCGCATAAAGTCGCCGCCGGCCCCCAGACTTCACTTGCTTGTCGGCCTCACCGACGGGATGAACAGGTCATGCAGGAGAGGCCATGGCCAATTACCACCCCTACACTTCTGTTCCACCCATCACTCCTATTCTGCCGTCGATGTGCGTCAGGGACGTGCCAGAGGTGCAGGAGTTGGGTTCGGTAAAGACTTGGGATGCATCGCGGCCACTGGCATCAAGGTGGAGGGAACCTCAGGGCACCGAGACGGAAGCGCTGAGGGGCGGCCATCGAGTCAAGCACCTTCCGCCGCGCGATCGCGCGATGCGCCCAGCACAGCGCTGGCGAGAAGCGCGCGCGCTTCGCCCGAAAAGTGGCCCCGTCGGCAAGCGCCCACGTCCGGGGGGCGCCGAACCTCTCCTGCGCAGCCGTCGATCCCGTCGCCTTCCGTCCCGCGGGCGCGCGAGCGGACAGGATCGCAGCACGACGCCGCCAGGCCTGATGAGCGTTGCTGCGATGCGGCGGGATTACTGCTCGTACCACCCGGAGTGCGGCGACCACCGGCCGCAGGCTGACGCCACAGACCCGAGCAGCTTCGCTCAAGCTTACTTTCTCAGGATCGGGTAGCGCTCGTTTTTGACCGGAAATCGAATAGTTGCGTCCTCCTGTGGCCACACGGTTCTGATTCCCACCGTTTCCCGTGGAGTACCCGAGCCGGTTCAACACGGGAGCAATCTGATCATCGCCACGGCGAACGGCTGCTGAGCGGCCATGATGCGGCCGGCGTAGCGCACGTCCTGCAGGATCTGATCCCGGAATGGGGACATGGCATAACCTCTGGAATTAGACGACGGCCCCCCCGCAGGCTTTGGGTGGAAGGTTTTTGTGACGGGCCTCACCACAGAGATCCAGCGCCGAAGGATGGCAGCCTCGTTCGCGTCTTGTCGGGCCACAAAAGAGCGACCGGCCCAACATTTGGCCTGCGACCACCGGGCCAAAAAGCCGTTCAGAGCGTCCTTTAACCGCAAAACATCGGCGAGCTCCCGTGACTATCGCAGACCTCCCTGGCGCGCGAACTTGAGGGCTTCGAGGGCCGCGCCGCGGGCGCCGGCGGTATCGCCGTTGGGCATCACGTGAATCGGAATCGCCGCCTGCTCCTCTCGCTGGTCAGGCATGCCGGCGCGGGTTTCGGCGATAAACCAGCGCTGGAAGTCCGCACTGGTTTCAAGTGCGCCGCCGCCGATGATCAACACATCCGGATCGAAGGTGTTCACCATCTCGTCGAAGAACAGTCCGAGCGCGTGGGCCTGTACGCGGAAGATGTCGCGGCAGAGGGGATCGCCCTTCTCGGCCATCCCGCGCACGAGTTTTGCCGCCTCGTTCACGTCGAGCCTGGCGAGATCGTGGCCAGGAAAGCGAACGAGGAAGTAGGGCAGGAGCGTTTTGGTGATGGCGGTGAGCGAGCAGAGCGACTCCAGGTCGCCGGTGCGGCCGCAGTTGCATTTCGGCTTCAGGCCTTCGGTGCCGGCGATGCTTTGGTAGGGAATGAGGACGTGGCCGAGTTCTCCGCCAAATCCCATTTTGCCCTTCACTACGTTGCCATCTACGATGACGCCCCCGCCGAGACCGGTGCCTATCACGGCCGAGATCGAAGTCTCCCGGCTATGGGCGCCGAAGATAGTGAAGTGTCCCCAAAGGGCTCCGGCGTTGCCATCGTTAAGGTAGGTGACGGGCCGGCCGAGGCGGGCTTCGAGCATCTTGCGGATATCGAATCCGGCCCAATCGGCATGGACGAAGTTGGTGGAACCGCGCGCGCTGAGGACGCCGGAGGAACTCGCTGGACCGGGCGTGTCCAGGCCGACGGCGACCACGTCGTCCAAACGCACTCCGGCTTTTTCGACGGTGATTCTTAGGCCGTCTTCGATCTGCCGAAGGCAGACGCCCGGCCCTTGCGTGGAGAGCGCGGGGTGCTCGCATAGTCCTTCGATGAGGAACTGCTCCTGCGCATTGACGATCGTATAGTTAATGGCGGTCCCGCCCAGGTCGACTCCGGCAACTACTTTCACGGTTTTATTCTCCATTTCGACAGGAAATGCCCAAAAGGCAAGCTTAGCAGGAGGCGGAGCTTTGTCGATTTGGGCAAAGAGGGCCCCGGACGCGACAAGGCTAATCGGGGAACGGCCACACATGACAAATTTGCAAAACAGACCTGAGGCGGAAGGGAAAACGTCAACCTGCCCGACATCCATCATTGCTGTAGAATGGCTACAGCTATGGCCACGCGGGAAGGCTACATGAATCGGATCGAGTTGCTGCAAGGCACTCTCGACATGCTAGTCCTTCAGACCCTGAGCTGGGGACCAGAGCACGGTTACGGCGTCGGCCGGGCGATCCGTTCCGGTTCCGGGGAGGTTTTGCAGGTGGAAACCGGGTCTCTGTACCCGGCGCTGCATCGGCTGGAAAAGCAAGGTTGGATCAGGTCCGAATGGAGGGCTTCGGAGCACAACCAGCGGGCCAAGTACTATCAACTCACGGCGGCGGGCAAGAGGCAGCTTGCCCGCGCGCAGAGCCGGTGGAACCAGTTGAGTGTCGCAATCGCGGGCCTCATGAATCCCGGTGAAAGCGAGGGCGAGGCATGAGCATGTGGCCGTTCTCCAGCCGCAGACCCCGCGGCCAGGAGTTGGACGAGGAGATTCGAGCTCACCTGGCCATGGCCACGCGCGATCGGATCGAACGGGGGGAAGAACCGCGGACCGCCGAGAGGGCCGCTCGCCGGGAGTTCGGCAATCGCACGCTTATCGAGGAAGCCGTCCGCGAGACGTGGGGATGGAATTCGCTCGAAACGGCCTGGCAGGATGCGCGCTATGCGGTTCGCGCGCTGCGACGCAATCCCGGCTTCACGGCGGTAGCCATTCTTTCGCTGGCCCTGGGCATCGGCGCCAATACGGCGATCTTCAGCCTCGTCAATACCCTGATGCTGCGCCCGCTGCCGGTACAGCATCCGGAGCAGCTTGTGGAACCTCTGCACCGGCTTCAGGACGAGCCGCATTTCAACTCCTTCTCCTGGCGGAATTACCGGTACTTTCTCGACCACAATCACGTATTCTCGGCGCTGACGGCGATGTCCGGCATCCATTACGATTTCGGGGCCTTCTTTAACGTGCGCGATCAGGGCCCCGAAACGGAACGAGTCAGCGGCGTTTGCGTAACCGGCAACTACTTTCCGATGCTCGGTGTGAAGCCAGCGCTGGGCCGCCTCTTTGGGCCCGAAGACGACCGGCTGAACGCGCCCGAGGCGGTGGCCGTGGTGAGCTGGCCGTATTGGAAGGACCGTTTCAACCTCGACTCCGCTATCCTGGGCAGGCGAATCGTCGTGGATGGCTCTCCGGTAACGATCGCCGGAGTCACGGCGCGCAGCTTCCGAGGAGTGATCATCGATTACCCGCAGGACATCTGGCTGCCCCTGGCCATGCTGCCGGTGCTGGCTCCTGGGCGCAGCGTCGAGAAGAACGACGGCATAATGCTCGTCGGGAGATTGAAACCCGGCGTCCGCATGGAACAGGCACGCGCGGAGATGGCGGTTCTGTTCAGGCAAGCCGTCGCCGAAGAGCCGAATAGCAGGGCCAAAGTGTTTTTGAGCGCCATGCAGTTCGAAATGGAGAGCGCGGCCGCCGGCCTCTCCCGCGCGCGCGACCAGTTCGCCAGGCCGCTGCTCCTGCTGATGGGCGTGGTGGCTTTGCTGCTCCTGTTGGCGTGCGCCAACGTGGCCGGAATGCTTGCGGCGCGCGGTGCGGCGAGGCATCGCGAAATGGCGTTGCGGGTCTCGCTCGGCGCGGGCGGTTGGCGTATGGCGCGGCAGGCGCTCACCGAATCGTTGCTGCTCTCGGGGTCGGGAACGCTGTTGGGGGTCGGCCTGGCCTACGCCGGCGCCGCCGCGCTGCTGAAGATCGTGGCCAGCGGGCGCGAACGCCTGGAGATTCACCCGGTCCCCGATGCGCACGTGTTGCTGTTCACCGCGGGATTGGCCTTGCTGACCGGGCTGCTCTTCGGAATGTGGCCTGCTCTGCGCGCGTGGCGGACCGCACCGGCCCTTTCGCTGCGCGAACCGGGAAAGGGCGGCGACACCCGGTTCCGCCGGCTCTTCGGAAGGAGTCTGGTGGCGGCGCAGGTGGCCCTTTCCGTGGGTCTGCTGAGCGTCGCCGGCCTGTTCATTCTGCACCTGTCGAATATCTATGCCGGCCTGGGCTTCCAGCGCGACCATGTACTGCTGGCAACCCTTGACCCGTCGCGCACCGGATACAGCCGCCCGCAACTCGCCCGCCCGTACCAGGAGATACTGGAGCGCCTGCAAAAGATTCCGCAGGTGCGCTCGGCCACGCTCAGCGGCGTCACTCCCACCCTGGGCGCCGGCGCCAACCGCGATGCCACCGTGGAAGGTTACCAGGACAGGCCGGGAGAACTTCGATACCTCATGGAAAACTGGGTAGGGCCGAAGTACTTCGAGACGTTCGGCACGCCGTTGCTGCGGGGCCGCGACTTTACTTTCCAGGACCAGGGCGGACCGCGCGTCGCCATTGTCAACCAAGCCATGGCGCGTTACTATTTCGGAGACGGCAATCCACTCGGAAAGCATGTCACGTTCGATGACGACCCCAAGCCGTACGAAATCGTGGGAGTGGCGGGCGACGCGAAGTACATCGACGCGCGCGAAATCACACCCCACACAATCTACTTCAACGCATTCCAGGAGGGCCACGTATTCTCGCGTTTCTCGCTGCGGACCCGCGGTGCGCCGGCGTCCGTGGTAGGCGATTTCCGCCGCATCGTGAACGGCGCGCTGAAGAATGCGACGGTGGAGCGAATTACGACGCTGGCCGACCAGGTGGACGCCGGCATCGTTCCGGAGCGGCTGATTGTCACACTCTCGGGATTGTTTGGCGCGCTCGGGGCGCTACTGGCGGCGATCGGCGCTTACGGGTTGTTGGCGTATTCGGTGGCGCGCCGCACCAACGAGATCGGCATCTGTATGGCGCTGGGCGCCACGCAAAGCCGCATCGCCCGGATGGTGTTGGGAGAGTCGCTCGGGACGACCTGCGCCGGCCTCGCCATCGGGGCGCCTCTCGCATACCTGGCCAGGCGCACCGCCGTCAGTCTGGTCCCGGGCCTGCCGGTGAAAGGCGCGCCCGTGATCGCACTCAGCGCCGTGATGATGCTCGTGATCGCACTCATCGCGGCCTATATTCCGGCGCGCCGGGCAACTCGTGTGGACCCGATGGAAGCTTTGCGATGCGAATAGAACCGAGGCATCGATTCGGTCGAGCCGCAGGCAGATTAAAACGCTGGTAGCGAGGCGCGGCGACCTGTCGCGCGGTGGAAGACGCAGGAGGCGAGATCCCGCGTTACCGGGTCGCATGAGAAGCCCAGCGGCGGGACGAGGGCCGGCTGTCCGCCGACGACTCGCGGGGTGGGGCCGATGATCCGGAACATCGGTTACGGCAATGCCAAGGAGTTCTTGGGCTTGGACGTGAACTGAGACCGAGCGTGGGCCGCCGTTACCGCAATGGTAAAGGGCGCCGGTGGCGAGATGTGGTTCTCGGTGCCCTGGCACTCGATCAGGACCGGATTGTTGACCGTCACATACACGGTTCGCGGCGTGCTCAGCAGGCTTGCCGGCACGACTCCCCTCAACTGGGTCGCGTTCACATATTGAGTCGGGATCTCGGAATTATCGAAGGTCACGACGCTGGTGGACGGACACGCAAAACCACAAATAAAAGCACAGGGTGCTGCTACGGAGAAGGGGCCGCCGGTCACGGTGAGCGTCAGGCTGGAGGAGCCCGCAGGGGCGGACGATGGGTCCAGCGCCGCGATGGCCGGCGCGCTGGTGTCGCGGACCGTGACCGTCCCAACCGCCTGCCACCCGGAGTCTTGCGAGTTGCTGCGTGCCGCGGCATAGACGACCTGGTTTCCGGCAAAGCTCGGGCTGAATGCGATCGCCAGAGTCAACGTCAGGGTGTTCCCGACAGCGGTAAACCCGCTCCCCGTGCCGGCGATCGTGCACTGGCTGTTCGACACCGTACCCGCACCCGGCAGCACCATGCCTTTGTATGGTCCTCCGGCATCGCCGGCGTCATCCACCAGGAAGAGCGAGCCCGATCCCGGACCGGACGGGACCAAGGCCACATAGCACGCTCGAATGCCATCCATGGCGGCATTGATCAGCACATTCGCCACGGAGATGTCCTGCCATCCGTTGGTGTCCGTGAAGGTGAAGTTGTAGGTTTGGCGCAACCCGATGCTGCGGGCCGGGCTCATTCCGCTGACGGCCGGACCAGTAGTTACCGCTCCGGGAACAGTCCAGGTCGCTAACGCCTGCCAGCCAGAATTGCCTCCTTCGAGATCGCGCGCCGCCAGATAGTCCACCAGGTTGCCCGCAAAGCTCGGGCTGAAACTCAGGCTCAACGTCAAGGTCAACGTATCGCCGCTGCCGGATGTCGAGGAGGCCGGCCCTGCCACGGTGCACTGACTGTTAGCCACGCTGCCCGGCCCGCCGAGCACCAGCCCTTGCGATAGCCCCGACCCCGCATCGTTGACCAGGTACAGCACGCCGTCGGTGCGGCTATAGGCCAGGTAGCACGCCTGGCGGCCATCGAGCACGCTGTTGACGAGAACATTCACTACGTCCAGATCCTGCCAGCCGCGTGGGTCGCTGAAGGTGAACACGAACGTCGAGCTGCTGCCGCTTCCGAATGCGGGACTGACTCCCATGGGAACCGTCGCTGCGGTGGAGCTCACCACGATGGTATTGGAGGTTCCGGTGATGGACCCAGTCACGGTGTCGGCAGCGGTGATGCTCTGGGGGCCGGATGTGTCCAAGGCCGCCGAAAACGTTCCCTCGCCATTGGTCAGGGTGGCGTTCGCGGGTAGGACCGCGGCCGGATCGGTGCTGCTGAAATGTACCGTCCCCTGGTAACCGGTTACGGTAGTGTTGTTGCTGTCCTCGGCGGTCACGCTGAAGTTGAATGCCGCCCCGGCCAAAGTCGATGCCGGCGCCGAGACCGCGAAGTGAGTGGCAGCTGACGGCTGCATGATCGCGGAGGCGTATGCCTGTCCGGTGGCGCTCAAGTTCCCGCGGCGCAGCGCCGCGGTGGCCGCAGTAGTCTCCGCCGCGTTGAGCTGGTCGGGAGTCAGATTGCTGGTCTGGTCATAGTCCAGGTAGGCGAAGAAGAATTGAGTCGGGAACGGAGAAATGTAATAGAGGTTCTTCCAGAAGGCCAGATCGATCATCTCCCCGAGAAACATGGAATCGAGCGGCGACCAGAAGCTGAAATTATCCAGGGAAGTAGTCGCGCTGCTGCTCAGCAGGCCGATGATGCCGAAATCGGTCTTCCCCTGCAGTTGCTTATCGGTCAACTTGCGCATCCAGGCTTCCGAGATCGCCCCGCCCTTGCCGGCCGCGTGCGCCATGTCGATGTAGGGCGCCAGGGCGGACAGGAAACCGAGGTTGATGCTGTAGATGTGCAGGTCGATATAGTCCAGGCCGGTAGCGGTCAGGGCCTGGATGTACGAGGTTCCGTTGGTCTGCCAGGCGCCGATGCCGGCGCCGATCAGCGGCTGGCCGGAAACTCCGGCGGTGCGCAACTGGCTCACGATCGTGGAAATCTCCGTGCTCCACTGCTGCGGCGTGTACTCGGTGGAGAGGCCCAGCAGGGCCGACTGGGTATCCGGTTCCGAACCGAGGTTCAACCAGTCAGGCTGCAATTGCTGCGCGATGATCTGGGCCACCTGCGCGCGGCCGACAGTCACTTGGGCTGCCGAGAGGGTGGCGTAATAGGCAGTCAGCGGCAGGTCGGTGGCGTAGTCGGGGAACATGACGGAAGTTTCAATCACTACTTTCATGCCGCGGCTGCGCGCCGCCGCCATCACGCTTTGGTAGAAGCTCAGGACGGTGGCGTAGTCCTGCGGATCGTTGTTGTACTGGTAAAACGGCAGGTAGAGGATGGGAAAGCTGACCCCGATGGTGACGGATTCGACGCCGGCGTTGGCCAAGCCGTTCAACTGTGAGGCGACGCCGGCCAGCGTGGTGGACGCCAGGAGGGTCTGGAGGCCGCGATTCGAGTCGGCGGTAGTGAGCTCGCCGCCGAACGCCACGGGGCTCTTGGCGCCGTTCCATTGCGAGGCGATGGTGGTTCCGAGGGTGTCGAGATAGCTTTGGAGTTCCGTGCAGGTGGCGTTGAACACGGCGGGCACCGACGAACACTGCGCCGTCCCATGGCTGGCGCAGACCCCGGAGACCACCAGGCAGACACAGAGATGCCGTAACATACCAGGTCTAACCCGGTTCCGTGGGGCAGGTTCCGGTGGCCCCAAACTTGTCTCCCGCTTGTGCGATCCCTCGATCTTCGGCGGGGCGATCATGACAAACCTATGCCAATCGATCCCGAACCAGCAGAACAACACAGCGCCGTGGCCGCCGGAAAAACTCTACAGGAACACGATCCCCGCCGAAACCTCTGGACGTCGCGGGCATCGAGCGAAGTGCCTCCGCTGTGTGCCCCGACGGCGGGCCAATCGGGTAATTTGCCCAACCCACGCCTGCTCACTTCTCCGGGAGAAGGGGGGGATCTTTTTACCGATGGTCTGCATCGTCTTCAGCGACCCGAAGCTATTCGGCAGCGTGCCGTCATCGAGAGCGCAGGTGTCCCAGTTGTTCAGAGAACTCCGCGCGGTATCAAGCGCACTCCCAAGTGCGTCAGCTAATTGCCGAAACCGAGATCCTCACCATCGTGTATCAGCAAACCGATCTGCTCGGGGGCGCCGTGGCGTCCGTTGTACCAGAGCAGCCATTTCTTACCATCGAAGATAGCGAAGGGTTTATAGCACGCGTCATGGTCCCATGAGTCCTGGCCAGGCCGGACGATTGGATTCGCGGGATGACGCTGCCAGCCGGTTGTGCCGTCGCGGGAACGGGCAAGCCCGATTTGTGCGTGATCGATGTCGCGAAATCCGATGTAGAACATGTAATACCACCCGCCGCGGCGCAGAACCTGACATCCCGTCACCCTGGCCTGGTCGAAGACCTTCTCTGTGCCGGGACCAAAGACCGGATTCGACGGGTGCTTGGTCCAACGCAGTCCGTCCGAACTCGTCCCATACCCGATTGCATTGGGCTCATACTGTTCGCCGCCTGAATACCATATTCGGAACAGTTTCGTCCTCTCATCCCAGATCACATGGGGGCACATGACGGCGACCTTCTCCCACGGTTGATCGGCCGACAGGACGGGTTGCGTACTCATCCGTTTCCATACTTTGCCATCCGGGCTGGTCGCGTACCCAATCCATGAATGGCCGTTCGCCTGGCCCGTATACCAGAGGTGGTAACCGTCGGCGCGCTTGACGACGGCGGGACGGTTGATGTCTTGTTCCCAAGCCGTTTCCCTGTTCGGACCGAAGACCATCTGAGGTTCGCTCCAATGAATCCCGTCCTCGCTTTCGAACAGCGCGATTCCCCTCTTAGGCCGCCAGGAACCCCACATGCGGTACTTTGGCCCTTCCTTCAGTACGGCGATATCGAAGACCGTCCCGTACTGGCCGCCAATGATCGGGTTCTTTTCATACTTGCGCCAGCCGCCGCCGGTTTCGGGCAGGTTCGCCATCAGGCGTTCCAGGCGCGGCGAGGAAGCGATCTCCCGGCCATCGGCATAGATGTGCAAGCCGGCGCCCCGGCGGTAGCGGTTCCCAGTCTGATCGTAGAGGATATCGATGGCAGCTCCGTGGTACGGCACGCCGGTCAGCGCGAAGTAAGGCAGCGCCCCGTCGGGAACCAGCGGATTCACCTCCAGCATGTTATCCAGGCGTGGGCGGAGACCGGCCAGGCCAGTGACGATCAAGTCGTTGAAGCCGGAATGATTGTAATCCCGGCCGCGGTCTTTGTTCTTATCGTTATTCCGATAAAGGACGGTTCTGGCGACCGGCACGCCCGTCATCGGGTCGCAGTCTTCGTCAATCCACGGGATGACATGGCCGTCGTCAAGCTTGCGATACTGCGTGCGCGCGTACGTCCGGAGCAGTTCCAAATAATCCTTCTTGCCAACAAAGTCCTGCTTATAGTTGTTGAGCAGGTTCGCCATGGCGACGAGCGTCTGCGTCGTGGCAAAGGGCCATGAAGGACCATTCCAAAGACATTCGTGCGGGCTCGCGAACATGAATTGCGGGTCGCGCCGTTCGGCGGTTGTAGGCCCGTACGGAGCAAAGAAACCCTCGGGATCCATCAGTTGCTTCCAGGCAATCGCGTGGCCGGGGCTCGGGAGATTGAAATACCACGGAACGTAGCCGTGCAGTTCGCGGACGGTCGCGAGTTTCCGGCCCTCCCCACGCGGAAGCACTTTGTAGAAGCCAGCCTGCGCGTCCCACAGATTCTTCTCAACCAGATCTCACAGCGTCGCGGCTTTTGCGTGAAATTCTTTTGCCAGGTCCTTTTTCCCGGCGGACTCGGCGATCGTGGCAATGGCCATCGCATCGCCGAACATGTAGCTGTTGATGGTTGCGCGATATCCACTGCCGCCAATTGAAACTTCCATGCCGTCCCGGTCGTCGGTCTGCCAGAAGAGGCCGTTGGGGTCCTGGTGCGTTTTCTCCCATTGCCGATAGTTCTCAACGAGGTCGGGCAGCAGATCGATCGGGAGTTGCTGGTCGTGCGTTACCATAGCGCGCGCTTGCAGCGAATCCGCGGCCCAGAAGCTGTATCGGCGCGGTTCTCCGCCTTGGCGAAACCAGAAGCGCGCGTAATCGGCGAGGTACTCGCGATTGCGAAGCCAGCGGCCCTCGTAGAAGTGGTGGCCTGCCGCGCAACTGATTGTGTTGAATTTGCCGGCCCAGGGCACCGGTGGGAGGAACTCGGTGACGGCAAAGCCGCCGGGTGTCTTCTCGATATGCTTCCGGAAGGTCCACCAGCGGAAATAGTAGATTTCCTCCAGACTCTTGTCGGCGCAGTCGAACAGCGGGATACTTCCCCGCAGCCACTCCCAGGAGAATTTGTTATCGATGTAGGTTACGACCCGCTCATCGTCGTTGCGATTGAAATGCTCAATGTAGTGCTGGAACGACTCGGGCCGCAGCACGGGCGCCGTGCGCGGACCGGCGAGCAGGTGCATGAACGGCGCCATGCCGGCCGCGCTCATCAATCCGCCCAAGAACTCGCGTCGATTGGACACAGTTCTCCCCCCGAATGAAGGAAAGCGGTCCTATTTTACTCCGCAGCGGCGGAGAAAAAAAACGTCCCGGTGGTCCAGGCACAATCTGCTGGGGAATATCTTCCGCGCTTCTTGATCACGGAAACTGTTCCACTGTGCGAATACTGTGCAGCTGGGGCTGCGGAACGAAGCTATGGCGAGCCAGATGCGCAGACATTTTACGACGTCGTTTTTTTCGCCTCCCGCGCCTTCCCGTTTCTCCTGGAGGAGGGGTGGGTATCCTTTTTCTGCAGAGTCTTCAGCGACTCGAACCGATTCGGCGGCGCACTCCGCTCGAACCATCGAGCGCACGAACTCCCGCATTCGCGCGTTCCTTGTCCGTAAGCCCACAAAGCGGTAACCACTGCCAGCACGCCGACTCCCCGTGCGCAATCGGCCGAGTGTGCACGTATCTGTGACAACGGCGATTATTCCCTCGGCCTCGCGTCGAACGTCTGCGGCGCCGACCCTGAAAGCGGGAGATCCTCCGGCCGTACCGGGCACGGCGGAATCGACGCTGAAGCTGGCCCGGAGGGAATGACGTTCAGCGCTGCCTCGATTTTGGCCTCGAGGGTTTTCTCATCGCCGGGCTTGTAGCCATCCTTGTGGAACAGGACCCGGCCGTTTTCATCCAGCAGATAAGTTGACGGGGTCGAATCGATGTGGTAGTCCCTCTGCAAGAGTGCCTGGGCCGCCCCAATCAATACCGGAACCGTGAGATTCTTGGCCATTTGCCAGCCTGCGATCAGACCCGCCTCTTCGGGCAGAATGTTAATCCACACGGCGGACAGCCCTTTGTCCTTGTAGTTGTCGTAAATCTTCTGGATCTCGGGAAGCTCGACATTGCAGTAGGGGCAACGGGGGAAGAAAAAACTCACCAGCGTGACCTTGTTCGAGAAGTCTTTGAGAGTCTTCCTTTTCCTGTCCAGGGTCCTCAGACTGAATGGTTTGAAAGTACCAGCAGCCATCTCGGACCACCCTTCCGGGAGCGCGCCGGCAATCGATGCGTGCGAGGCGTTTGGCCTGGGTGCTCTGCTGGAGTTATTCTGCGCGGCTTCTTCGACGGCATTTTTCTTACCCGGCATCCTCAGGGTGTAACCTGCCATCCACACGTAGTTCGCAAAGGCGGCGTCCCCTTCGTGCACACCGTTTATGTCTTCGGCAACGCTCTTTGTCCGATCGCGGACCATGACTTTGCCCACGCTGAACTGCAGCATGTGGTGTCCCCGTGTGTAGATGAAACCTGGTGTCAAGGCAACGCCGAAGCCGGGCCGGCGAAATCCCAAATCGTTCCCGATCAGGTTGTGCGCGGGCACGCCCTCGTCGCGGATCGATAGGGTCAGGCCCAGCCCCTTGATCCGAGGGGCAGGATGAGAGGCCCCGATCTCGATCATGTATTGATCCTGAATGGCATCGAACTGAGTCATGCCTGGGGTAGGAGCGGGAGGGCCATTGGCTGTTCCTCCATGGGAAGTCCAAAAGCTATGGTAGCCGCCCTGGGTCATGACATAGTTGCCATCGATAAACGCGAAGGTATTGTCCCCCAGGTTCTGGAAGGCCTGCCACGACATGATCGCGCCCCAGGTGCCTGCCCCTGGCTGGACTGAATAATCGGGGTATTGCGTCGATGTGGGTCCGCCGTACGTCGTTGCCACAACATTACTCTGGCGGTCGTTACCCGACGGAATCAGCAGGCTCAGTCCGAACTGAGCGTTGTTCGTGCCTGCCTTTTCACTTTTCGGGCGGCGCAGCCAGTACTGCGCTCCGAGACTGGTATCGCCAATCCCGGACGTGTGCAGGGTCGCGTATTGAGACTGGAGGCGCCTACTGGCGTACACAAACGGAAGGGTCCCCGTCAGGCTGATCCGGGAGGTGAGCTGGTAAGTCACTATGAGATTGTCGAGGTTGGTTTTCGACTGAACCTCGGTACCCAGTTGCGCGCGGGAGAAGTTCTCCGTTGGACCGCTGAAATGCACGTGGGAAAAGACGTGCCGCACACCTATTGTCGAAGTCCAGTCGCCCGGCTGCAGGTAGCCGCCACCTTCCGCACCATTTGACTCCAGACCGGAGCGTGAGATCACTCAACCCTGAGCGAATGCCACGCGCGCGGGCATCAGTATTCCCAAGATCAACGCGGCCAGAATCACCGCGAGTCTTACAAATGTTACGTCGAAGCGCCTCATTAACACGCCCCTTTCCGATTCCCAGCGAAAGAGATTCCCAACAGTATAGGGCGAGCGGTGCTTCAAAAGCAACAAATACGGAAATATTATGTCAGAAACTCAAAACTGCGCTTCACGTCATGGCAGAGAGACTGCTGCGGAAACGGAGCACGGAGAAAACCAGTGCTGTTCTGCCGCAGGATGCGGCGCCCGCAGACAAGTCGGAGGCCGGCGAACCGGCTCCAGCCGGTCATGGGCGCCGTGGCGCCGCTGCGTTTACCGGCGCAAACCGAGTTTCCATCGCGCACGCCACGCTCCACGCCGGCGACAGGTGCCCGGAGTGCCTGGAGGGAAAAGTGTACCGCCAGAAGGAGCCGGCAACGCTGGTAAGGTTCGTGGGGCACGCGCCGCTGGAAGCGACCTTGTTCGAGATGGAGCGACTGCGCTGCAACGCCTGCGGGCAGGTCTTCACAGCCGACGAACCGGAGACGGCCGGTCCGGCCAAGTACGATGAGACGGCCGTGGCGATGATCGCCCTGTTGAAGTACGGCACAGGAGTGCCATTCAAGCGGCTGGAAGGCTACAGGAACACCTGGGAATGCCGCTGCCAGCAACCTCGCAGTGGGATTTAATGGCTGCCGCCGCGAAACTGATCCGCCTGGTGCTGGAGGAATTGATCCGGCAGGCGGCGCAAGGCAGCGTGATGCACAACGACGATACGGGCATGCGGATTCTGCGCCTGACGCGCGAGCCGGGCGACAAGCGGACGGGGACCTTCACCAGCGGCATCGTATCGGTGGTAGGCGCATGGACGATCGCGCTGTTCTTTACCTTATGGAAGCATGCGGGCGAGAACATCGCCGACGTACTGAAACAGCGCGCACGCGAACTGCCGGCGCCGATCCAGATGTGCGACGCGCTGTCGCGCAACACGCCGAAGCTGGAAGGCGTCGAACCGCTGATGGCGAACTGCCTCGCCCATGGAAGACGGCAGGTGGTGGAGGTGGTAGATAACTTCCCTGAAGAATGTCGTTATGTGCTGGAGACACTGCGCGGCGTTTATCACCATGACGCTGGCCCGGGAACAGATGCCTGCTCCGCCGATATGCTCGTGCTGATCCGCTGGCAAGGCCGAACCATGGCGGTTCCCTTGTCACAACTGGCGGATGTTGATCCCGACGACTCGACCGCCGAAGCAATTGCCGACTGGCATTACTGGGTGGGGCAGGGTTACTGTTTCTGACTTACGCACGGCTACCGAAAGCTCACCCGTGAGGTTCCGATAGTATAGAATGGTGCGCCTCACCCTGTCCCTCGTCCTGTTTGCGCTGGTGTGCGGCGTGGCCTACAGCCAGCCGTCCGACCCCACTCTCACCTTCGAAGTCGCTTCCGTGAAAACGTCGCCGCCGAGACCGCCCAACGGCCTCATTCGCGTGGGATGCACGGGCGGTCCTGGCACCAAAGATCCCGGCCGCTGGACCTGTGAGAACATGACCGTCTTGAATCTGATCAGCAACGCCTACAATCTCAAGCGCTATCAGATGCCGTCGGACAATTTCGAGGCCGACCGCTACGAGATCAACGCGACCATGGCCGCCGGCACAACCCGCGAGCAGTTCCGCGAGATGCTGGATAATCTCCTCAAGGAGCGCTTCAAGCTGGCAGTGCATTTCGAGCAGAAGGAAGTGCCGGGCTACGAACTGGTGGTGGCCAAAGGTGGGGTCAAGATGAAGGAAGCGCAGCCGCCCAAGGACAACCCGGATGACGGCAAAACCCCGGGGCGGGACGGCCCGCTCCAGCGCGACAAAGAGGGATTTCCGATCCTCGCGCCCGGGGAGGACACTATGGCGATCATGGGTGGCAAGGCCCGATGGGTGTCGCCGCAGTGCACCATGGATCGGATCGCCAACATGATGGTCAACCAGTTGAACGCGCCGGTAACGGACGCCACGGGGCTCACCGGCAAGTACGACGTCAACATGTTCTGGGAGGCCAGTGGATTCTCGGACGGTGTACTGCGCGCTGCGCCGGCCGGCGCCGAGCCCGTCGCTTCCGAGCTTGATGGGCCGACCATCTTCACCGCGCTTCAAGATCAACTGGGCCTGAAGCTACAGTCGAAGAAGGCGTCGATCGAAGCCTTGGTGATCGATCACCTGGAGAAGGTCCCCACCGAGAACTGAAGCGCCTTCATCGGATCGATGCGCGAGTCGCGGCGGGCGGGGAAGTAACCCGCGGCCGTTGCCGTCAGCGCGAGGATGGCAATCGCCACCGATAGCGTCACCGGGTCGTTGCCCCGCACTCCATAGAGGAAGGTCGCGAGGAGGTGCGTGGCTGCCAAGGTTGCTGGAGTCCGAGCGTCGTGCCCGTATCGCCGTCCGGGACTAGAATCGTTCGCCAGGGGGTCGGGAGGTAGCCGAGGTTCAACCTCCTTTCACCGACGCAAAATAGGTGCCCGAAGCCTCGTTCTAGCTCTAAGTAGCTGTGTTTGCAACACCGGTTTTTGGCCGCTTTTGCGGTCCGGGTCCTCGCCTGGCGCCGGTTACCTCAAGCCCGCGGTCGAGGGCGTTGGTATTCGCCTCGGATTCGTGGGCGGTGTCGCGTTCGATCCGGCCGTTCAGGCCCATTCACGCGCTTATACTAGGGAAATCTGTCAAGCCGTTCACCGCTTAGACCACCACGCGATGAATTAGCGGAGCGCGTTTCGTCATTTCCGCGTAGCGCCTTCCGGCTTCCCAAAATGCCTTGAATTGCGCCATCGCGTATTTGCGTTTATGCGAGAGGGCCATATTGAAATCGATCCAAGTTCCCTCAGATCAAGGCTCCACCAGGATGATGCGGATTATACTCGCGCACGGGGCGCCCAAGGCCGGCGCAGGCACGTTCGAGTCCGAGCCTCCGCCGCCGAGACCGGGCAGGTCGGTAGTAGTATAATTCCACCGAATCAGTTCCGAAAGGAGATTCCCGATGAATCGCAGGGACTTTGCAAAGGGCTTGCTGCTTGCTTCCCAATCGCTCGACGCGGTGAGGAATCTGCGGGCGCTTGAGCCAGGGCCGCAGGCGCCGGTCAGCGCGGGTCAGCCGCCATCGCCGAGTTGGACGCTGATCCCGGAGATAAGCGACGAATTCTCCGGAACATCGCTGGACACCACGAAATGGAGCACGCAGCCAGGGTACCCGACGAGCGGAGTGTTTGCGTTCAATTCCAACAACATCGTGGTCTCAGGGGGATATCTCAACCTGTCTGCCAGGAAAGAAGACTTCAACGGCAAGTCCTACAGTTCCGCATTTCTCGAATCAAAGATCAGCGACCCCGGAAACGGCAGTCATTTGGAAGTCCGGGCTAAGCCAATCGATTTCAGGGCGAATATCTGCTGCGCCATCTGGGAGCAGAATTTTCCCCTGCAGCAGTCGAATAATCCCAATCCGGAAATCGATATTCAGGAGTATCTCCTCGGGAGGGTCGGAATTCCAAACAGAGTCCGAAGCACATTGCACCGGTGGCCTACCAGGCCGGGTGTCCATACTGAGGATGCAAACCAAAGTTACGATGCCTCGGTGCCCCTCTATTACGATTTTCACACTTATGGCCTCGAACGCAGAGACGGGAAGCTGCGCTTCTACCTCGACGGATTCAAGTACTGGGAGTACAACGTGTCATCGACGCCTGAGTACGTAACGATGCCGCGGCACATCATCTTCAGTCTCGAAGGACATGCCGGCAACCCGGTGGATTCCTATTTGCCGGCTGCCTTTCAGATCGACTATGTGCGGATCTACAGGTACATTGGCCCCACTGGCGGAAACCGCAATCCATGACCGGTTCTCGACCGAGTGCGATGTGGCTGCGGAAATTCTGCGCTGGCTGAATATGGCGTACGAGCAAGACACATGAGGAACGATTGGGCTCAACGCATCAACCGCTGTGCCCGGTCTCGAATCGCATGGGATCTCCGACGATCTCTTGGAGAGTTCCCCTTGAGCAGAAGCCTTCCCTAGCTAGAGGACTTGCAGAATCCTCCTCGATTGCCCATGGGAGTGCCTTCGTGGCCGACGATTCGACATGCTGGGAGTGCTGACCCGGGAGCGGAACAGCGCGGATGGAACTCCCGCCAAGAAGTGAGCGGAACGGGTTGTCGCAGTAAAACGTCAGATCTCTATCGGAAACGCCCGGACGGGAAACTCCGGACCTTGTCGATCAATTAAGCGTTTTCGATAGAGCCGTTTGAAGGGAGCCGCTATCGCTTGCGGCGGACGCGGCACGTATGGGAATGGAATGGTGTTTTGGTGCCTTCGTACCATACAAAGTGGGGTTTTCGGGGAGCAGCGGGCTGGACTGATCTGCGGTCCACGGAACGATACTACACCGACGCCTTCCGCGAAACAAGAAGGTTGAGGTAACAATGGAGGCCCACCTTTTGCCCACGCGTAGCGTCCGCCTCGATAGCGGCTACGTTGTGTGCTGGGCATGCTCAGCAGCTTGGGGGTGAAAGTCCCCCGCCCAACCTGATGGAGGTGAAGGGCTAGGGTCCATGACCGCTTGAAAGAGTTCGTTTTGTAACCAAACTTGCGGCGAGCAGTCTTCCGGTCGAACTTCCAGTTGATTTTCACGCGATCACGGTTCATTCGCCGATTCCAGGCGCGCGCTTCTCTGCGCAGAGTCTTTAGATTGGGGATTCTTCGGCTGCCCAGGCATTGCCGGCAGAAAATCCCGATTTCGATTTCCGCTTGATTCAGCCAACTTCCGTGGGTGGGCGTGTAGTGGACGGTAAACCGGTCCCAGACCTCAGGAGCCATTTCGGCGCCAAAGACGTCGCTCAGCGATTTGCGGCGATGGATGTTCAGATTGTCCATGACCAGATGAATGGTCTGGGCCTGCGGGTATGCCAACGCCAAAGTGACGACAACCTGGGCGAACTCAAAGCCCGAACGATCCGGCGTGGGGAAGGTGAAATGCCGCCCTGCTTTTGGCTCTACGGCACAGAAAACATTGGCTGTGCCGCAGCGCTCGTATTCATTGTCCCGTCTGGCTTCCCGCCCAGGCACCGCCGGAGAAGCCGGACCGACGTCAGCGTGCAATGTAATCGGCTTCTCGTCCACGCAGACCACCGGTTGCTGCGGATCGTAGGGTCGCTCATACGTCTCCAGCACGTCCTCCATCTTGGCGATGTACTCGTCATCGAGATCCGCCACGCACCACATTTTTTTCCCGCCACGGCTTGAGGTCGTGGTGGAGCAGCAGAATCCGAATCGTCTCCCTCCCTACCTGCGGCACCAGTTTACGTTTCACCGCTTCTTCGGCCACCAGGCGAACCGTCCAGCGGGCACGACCTTCTGGCGGATCGCTGCAGACCATCGCGATGATGCGCTGTTTCTGGTTAGCGTCCAGCACCTCGGCGCCGGGCCGCTGTTTCTCGTAAAGTGCACCATCCAGGCCGGCCTGCTGATAGCGATGGCCGAGTCGGCGAATTGCCTGTGGGGTGAGAGGGAGCACCTGGGCGATCCGCGTTAGCACTGGCATCCTCTGCTAACTGCAAGAGCGCCAAGGCCCGCAGCACGACTCGGACCTGTTGCACCCCGCCCTTCAGCAGCCTGCGTAATTCGTGCTGATCCTTTTTGGCGACATCGATATTCAAAGGAGGACGACCCATACCCTGAGTATGCGCCAAAACAATTCTACATAAAAATGGTTTTTAGAATCTTTTCAGGCAGTCAAGGACCTAGAATTGATTTTTAATGCCGCTTTGGGACCGATGCTTTCCAAAAAAAGACCCCAGGCAGGATGGAGTAGGAATGCCGCGGATTCACTGAGTGCATCGGTAGCAGCGGCTCATCGGCTACTCGGCTTAACGGCTTGTGTGCTCGTGACGAGCGCCGCAGACGGATTCAGTCCAATGATCGGGATCGTATAGCCCTAGTTGAATCTCTGCACCCCAAATATCAGCAAAGTCCCACTGTTCGGCGATTTTGCCATCCACAACTCGATACATCGCCATCTCAGGCATCCGCAGGGATTTGCCTCGACTCGGAACCCCAGGGGAGTGATGGGGAATGGGCTGCAAGTCGTGGGCCTGGGTACCCGTGGAGACATAGCGGTCGACGACAAAATCCCCTTCAGCGACGATCGACTCGAGGCGTTCCGACCAGTCCGGGAAATCGGCACGAATTCCGGAGACGCTCTTCATAACACCAGGAAGGCCAGAAGCATCATCGCCAGTCCAGTCATGGAGAACGAAGGCGGAAGCGTAAAGTTCGCGCGCTGCCTGAGTTGCTTTCGGAACGTTGGGTTCGCTCCATACGGCTGTATGGGTTCGCCGGACCAACGCTTTGTTTCGCTCCAGCCGATCTTCCTCCTGTATAAGGGCAAATTTATGGCCTGCGATTGCGCCCAGTGCGAGACATACAACTGCGAAAAGAGTCAGTCGAATTATCTTCATCGCGATCCCCACTGTGCTGATGAATTCGCCGGTTCTTTCCGATTATGGCTGAAAAACGGCGTAACCGGAAACTGGCAGGGCCACTTGGACGAGACGGAATGTCGGACAACAAGCTCGTCTGGCAGGATTTCTTCGTCCCCCTGTCCGGACCTGAGGCCATCGAGCGGAAGGGCGCCGCTCCGCGGGCCTGATTCGCGAGGCTCTACCTCGATTCCGAGGCTCCCCGGTTCGCGCCCGGCGGCGGCGCCACAGTCACCCAATGCGATGCCAATCCGCTCTTGATCACGTAGTCGTCCCCCGCGCGCTCGAAGCGCGCGAACCACTGGTTCTGCCCCATCGCCTTCAACGGCCCCAGGTCCACCGGCCGGCTCTGTAACGTTCCCGGCCGGCGCCGGGACGCATCCGGAACGGCCGTGCCCAGCCTCGCGAAAACGGGCCGATTCCCAGCGGGCAGCCGAAAGTCCTCCAGGCGGAGCAGCAGGTCCACGCTCTGTAACGGCGCCAGCCTTCCGACTGCACGGCTGTCCCGGCCCTGATAATACCGGAGAATCCGCAGAATCCGGCACACCACCGGCGTGCGGTTCGCCACCAGCACTTTCTTCGACTGGTCCCGCACATCGGTGGTCAACACTGCCTTGACCGTCTCGCCGGCGGCAGCGGTCGCCACGTGGATGTCCTCCGCGAGCGCCAGGCTGAATGGGAGCCTCGCTGGAATGCCGCCGGCCGTTTCCGCGCGAGGCGCCGCGGCCTTCTGGGCCGGCCGATCCGGCGGCTCCTCGAACTTCAGCGTGGATTCCCCCAGAAATTCGTGACATCCCGAATACACCGTCCGGTTGTCCTTTTCCACCCCGTTCAGGTCCTTGATTTGCAGGCGCGTCTCCGAGGGCAGAAGGAAATCCGAGTCGTTCAGCCGGAGGCGGCTGTAGTACATGGTGGTCGTCGCTTCGCACGTGCCGGTCACGGTGGGCAGGTGGCTGGTTAGCACCGTCAGGCGAACCAGGTCCGCCGTCTCCGGGTCGGCCAGAACGGTCCCTTCGTACGCTGTGGTCACCACCTGTCCGCTCCCCCGGAAAATATAGTGGCTCGCGTCCCGCGGCACTCGGTAGTGGTATTCCATAAGTTTCCGGCCCCCGTCCGTGGTCTCCCCGGCGTAAGAGAAATCCGCGTTGTCCGAACGGAAGACCACTTCGAGAAAGCCCTGGAAATATCCCGTGGACATGCTCCCTTCGGTCACGATATCGAACAGGCTTCGATTCAGGAACCAGTTCTCGCCCACCCAGGAGTAGATCTCGCGCCCCGAGGCGACGCCCACGTCCAGCCGGACGCGGTCTGCCGCGGTGCGCACCAGCTTCCACCGCGTGTCGCGCGAAAGCTCCAGGTCCTCGCAATCCTTCACGTAAACGCTCCGGTCGGGTTCGTACTGCGACCGGTCGACCGTTTGGGTGCACATGTACCGCGGAAGCCGGTCCACCGTATGCAGCACCCTGTCGCGGACCCGCGGCAGCAACTCGCTCGGATCCGGTTGCGCCGCGGCGCGTACCGCCAGCCCGGCCACCAGGAGCAATAGCCTGCGCATCTCCTACGCACCTTCCACGTCTCTCAGTGTAGTCCCGGAACCGCGCCATCCCCCACACGGCGGCCAAACTGCCGGCTGCCGGGGGCCCGGCCCGATTTATGATCGCCAACCGGTTTTGTTTTCAATCGCTTGCGCTGAATGGCAGAGAAAATCGGGTCTGCTCGAAACCCGGTGACAGCTCGGCGAGATAATCCTAAGTCTCCACCGTTCAGCGACTTACGGGAAAACCGGCTTTCCGCCAGGCCGCCCGGCGGGCCTCGCCTCCTACAATATAGGTAGATGGAGCCGCAGTTGAATTCCGACAAACGCCGCCGCCCGCCGCGCCGTCTCTCCCCGCAAACGCGGGTAAAAAGGCGTTCCACACGCAAAATCTCCTGTCACCCCTCCGCCAATTCTCACACTTGCAGACCCTATTCTCCATTATGGTCTCTGGCGTGCAAGCATATCCCCGACACACATCAGGAGGGTTTCCTATGGCAAAGGGTTTCGTCGCCGTCACTGTGGAGCGCTGCAAGGGCTGCGGGTTCTGTGTGGAGTTCTGCCCCACCCACGTTCTATCTCTTTCATCTGCTTTCAATTCCAAGGGGTATCATCCCCCGCACGTCACCGCCGCCGAGAAGTGCAGCGGCTGCGATCTGTGCGGCATGTACTGCCCCGACTTCGCCATCTTCGGAGCCCGCTATGCACGCTGATCCAGCCGGTGTCCTCACCGGTGTCCATTTTCTCGACGGTGATCATGCTTGTTGTGAGGGATCCCTCGCAGCCGGTGCGCGATTTGCCGCAGGATATCCCATCACGCCTTCCACCGAAGTCGTCGAACGGTTCGCCGTCAGGATCCCCACCGTCGGCGGCATCTTCATCCAGATGGAAGATGAGCTGGCCGCTTCCATCGCCATCCAGGGCGCCGTTTGGGCTGGCGCCAAGGCCTTTACGGTCACCTCCGGCCCCGGTTTTTCCCTCATGATGGAGCACATCGGCTACGCCGCCATGACCGAAACGCCGTGCGTGTTTGTCAACGTGCAGCGCGGCGGCCCTTCCACCGGCCTGCCCACCCTGCCCGCCCAGGCCGACATGATGCAGGCCCGCTGGGGCTCCCACGGCGATTACGGCATCATCGCGCTCTGCCCCAACTCCCCGCAGGAGGCCTTCGACCTCACCATCACCGCGTTCAACCTGGCCGAAGAGTTCCGCGTGCCGGTCATGCTGATGCTCGACGAATGCGTCGGCCACATGACCGAAAAGGTGGTCATTCCCGCAGCCGACAAGATCGAAGTCACGCCCCGCCGCCTGACCAGCCTGCCGCCCGAAGAGTTCAAACTGTTCGAGCCGCGCGAAGACCTGGTGCCCGACATGGTGAAGGCGGGCGATGGCTACCGCTTCCACGTCACGGGCCTGACCCACGACGAGCGCGGCTACCCCAACATGAGCGTGGAGACTCAGGATCGGCTGGTCCGGCGCCTGGTGGATAAAGTGAAGCCCCTGGCCAACGGCCGCGCCCTTTGCGAAACCGGGGACCTGGAAGACGCCGACGTCGTGGTGGTCTCCTACGGGATTACCTCTCGCGTAGCGCAACGGGCGCTCCAACTGGCCCGCGCCCGGGGCGTGAAGGCCGGGAAGTTCCGCCTCATCTCGGCGTGGCCGTTCCCTGCCCGGCACATCGCTGAGCTGGCCGGCCGCGTCAAGGCTTTCGTCGTGCCGGAGCTGAACCTCGGCCAGATGGTTTACGAGGTGGAGCGCGCGGCCGCCGGAAAAGCCAGGGTCATCCCCGTGAGTCACGCTGGCGGCGGTGTGCACGATCCCGAAACCATTCTGAAGGCCATCGAGGAGGCAGCGCGATGAACGAAACCACGCTCGAGATTCCTTACGAGATTCCGCCCGAGGCCTCCAACCCCGTGGAGCCGTTCCTGCGCATGGACCGCATGCCGCACATCTGGTGCGCCGGATGCGGCATCGGCACCACCGTAAACTGCTTCACCCGCGCGCTGATCGGCTCCAAGGCCAACCTCGATAAAGTCGCCATTGTCTCCGGCATCGGCTGCACCGGCCGCGTGGCGGGCTACGCGCGGCTCGACTCGTTCCACACCACCCACGGGCGCGCCATCCCCTTCGCCACCGGCCTGAAGCTGGCCAATCCCGAGTTGCAGGTGGTGGTTTATTCGGGCGATGGCGACCTGTTCGCTATCGGCGGCAACCACTTCATCCACGCCGCCCGCCGCAACATGGATCTCAAGGTGGTCTGCGTCAACAACCTCACCTACGCCATGACCGGCGGCCAGACGGCCCCCACCACGCCGGGCAAGGTGATCAGCGCCACATCGCCCTACGGAGTATTCGAGCCGTCTTTCAACCTGGTGCAGCTTGCCGAGGCGGCCGGGGCGTCCTACGTGGCCCGCTGGACCACCTATCACGTCAAGCAGCTCAGCCGGTCCATGGAGGAGATGTTCAAGAAGAAGGGCTTCTGCTTCATCGAAGTCATCTCGCCCTGTCCCACCCTGTACCAGCGCCGCAACAAGATGGGCGATGGCCTCGACGCCATGAAGTTTTACAAGGAAGTGAGCAAGGTGCGCAACGGCGCGCCCACCGGCGAGTGCGCCTTGACCAAATCGGGCGAGATCGTGGTGGGCAAGTTCGTGGACCGCGACCGGCCCGATTACCTCGAGCTGCTTCGCTCCCAGATGACCGAAACGCTGGGCGACCGTTACGCGGAACCGGAGGTCTCATGTTGCAGCGAATGCTAACCGAAATCAGAATTGCGGGATTCGGCGGGCAGGGCGTCATCCTGGCCGCGGCGGTCATCGGCAAAGCCGTGGCGATCTTTCAGGACGGCTACGCCACCATGACCCAGAGCTTCGGCCCCGAGGCGCGCGGCGGCTCTTCGAGCGCCCAGGTCATCCTCTCCACCGAGCCGATCCTGTATCCTTATGTAACCCATCCCGACGTGCTCGTGGTGATGAGCCAGGAGGCCTACACCAAGTTTGCCCCGCAACTGAAATCCGGCGGCATCCTGATCACCGAGCGCGAGCTGGTGAAGGTGGACAGGATCCCCCACGGCGTCCGGGCCTACGGTGTTCCCGCCACGCGCCTGGCCGAAGAGCTGGGCCGCAAGGTGGTGCTGAATATCGTGATGGTCGGCTTCTTCGGCGCGGTCACCAGGCTGGTGGAACAGGACGCGCTGCGCCAGGCCGTCGCCGATTCCGTTCCTCCCGCGCTCCAGAAGCTCAACCTCGAGGCCTTCGACAAGGGATTCGAATACGGCTCCATGCTGATGGACCGGCTCGCCGAAGGCGGCGACGCCGAAGAGGTGTTGTCGCTCGAATCCGTGTAGCTCCGCCGGCGCCCGGGACCCCGCGGAACGCCCTCGCACCGCCCCCGGCCCTGCTTGTGCTACACCCAAAGAATGGACTTCGTTAACCTCGGATCTACCGGCCTCAAGGTCTCGCGGCTCTGTCTCGGCATGATGACCTACGGCTCCAAGCAGTGGCGCGACTGGGTGCTCGAAGAAGAGGAGAGCCGCCCCTTCATCCGCCGCGCCCTGGAGCTGGGCTTCAATTTCTTCGACACCGCGGACGTCTATTCGCTCGGCGTCAGCGAAGAAATCCTCGGACGCGCCATCCGCGATTTCGGCCCCTCGCGCGACAAGGTCGTCATCGCCACCAAGGTCTGCAGCCCCATGGGCGACGATCCCAATCAGCGCGGCTTGTCCCGCAAGCACATCCTGCGCTCCATCGACGACAGCCTGCGGCGCCTCGGCACCGATTACGTCGACCTCTACCAGATTCATCGCTTCGATCCCGCCACGCCGGTCGACGAGACGCTCGAAGCTTTGAACGACGTGGTCCGCATGGGCAAGGCCCTCTATCTCGGAGCTTCGTCCATGTATGCCTGGCAGTTCGCCAGGATGCTCTACCGCGCCGATCAGTTGCGCCTGAAGCGCTTCGTCAGCATGCAAAACCACTACAACGTGATCTACCGCGAGGAGGAGCGGGAGATGCTGCCGCTTTGCCGCGCCGAAGGCATTGGGGTGATCCCGTGGAGCCCGCTGGCGCGCGGCTTCGTCGCGGGCAATCGCCGGCCCGAGGGCCAGGGGGAAACCGTCCGTGCCAGGACCGACGCTTTCGGTCACGGCCTGTACTACCGGCCCGGCGACTTTGCCGTCGTCGATCGGATCACCGAGGTGGCCCGCAACCGCGGCGTCTCCAATGCGCAGGTGGCGCTCGCCTGGATCCTGCACCAGCCCGGAGTGACCGCGCCCATCATCGGCGCCAGCAAGATGCCCCATCTGGAAGAGGCCGTCGCCGCGGCCGCGCTGAAGCTCGACGCCGCGGAGCTGAAGACGCTTCACGACTGCTACCAGCCGCACCCCATTCTGGGGCACGCCTGAGCCCCGGTGTAATAGACTGGAATCGCATATATGCACAGGCGATTGTTCCTTTACGGCGCCGCGGCGTCGACCCTTGTGCGCGGCCAGGGCGATCAGCCCGCGTACCGTGTGGTCACGCCCTTCAAGGCGGCCGCGAAACCCGGGATGCCCGGCCCTTATCCGGGCCGCGTCGTTCGGGTGCATGCCGACAAATCGATCGACGCGGCATCCCGCAGCGTGAACCAGGACACCGTCAAACAGATGCTGGCCGCCGGCATGAAAGCGCTCACCGGCGACAATCGCAACGAGGACGCGTGGGCGCGATTCGTTTCGCCCGCCGATGTCGTGGGGATCAAGGTCAACTGCTCCGGAGCGCCCAACGTCCGCTCGAGCCCCGAAGTGGTCGGCGCCATTGCCGAGAACCTCGTGGCGGTTGGAGTGCCCGCCAGACAGATCTACGTCTACGAGCGATTCGACAACCAGTTGCGCACCGTGCCCTATGCCAAGTTCCTTCCGGCGGGCGCCAACATCGTGGCCGCGGAAGACTCGCGAGGCTCCATCCTCGGTTACGACCCGCGCGTCTACGTCGAGACCAGCTTCTTCGGGGAGGACGACACGCGGTCCAACGTCGTCCGCCTGGTGTCCAACACCCTCACGAAAATCATCAACGTGCCCAACGCCAAGGAGCACCAGGCGTCCGGCGTCACGGGTTGCCTGAAGAACGTCGCCTACGGCGATTTCTCCAACGTCGCCCGTTCGCACCGCTTCGAAAAGACGTTCACCTACTCGTTCATCGGCACGCTGGCCGCCACCGAGCCGGTCCGCTCCCGCGTGGTGCTCAACGTGATGGACGGCCTGATGGGCGTCTGGCATGCCGGCCCCTTCAGCGAAAGCGAGCGCTTCCGCTTCTACCCCAAGCAGCTCATGATCGGAACCGACCCTGTGGCCATGGACCACAAGCTCATCGACTTGATCGAAGAGAAGCGCAAAGCCGAGAACGCGATCACGATTTTCGATCGTTCCCGCGAGCGCCTCGGCGACCCCAAGGACCCGAATTTCAACCGCTACATTCGCGAGCCCGGCCATGTCGAATACGCGTCGAAGCTGGGCCTGGGCGTTTTCCCCAGCGATCAGATCAAGCTGCAGGTGGTGGAGGTGTGATGCTCCTGTTGCTGGCCGCCGCCCTGCCCGGCCTCTTGTGGGACGCCCCGCCGGACACCGCCCCGGCGCTGCGCGAAGCGGGCATCACGAGGGTCCTGGTCCCGCGCGCCCGCTTGAGCGCGTGGCAGAATGTCGCGGGAATCTCGGCGGAGCCGGCCGACCCCCAGCCCGCCGTGAAGTTGCGCCCTCCCGGCGTCAATTACCGCATCGACCTCGGCTCCGCCTCGCGCTCTCCCTGGCTCGACCTGAACGGCTGGCAATACCAGCGCCGACCTCAGGGCCGCTTCACCTACGAAGCGAAAGGCGCGCAAGCCGCGCTGGCCGCCGCCGAGGCGTTCTGCTATGGCGGCAGCGCCATGGTCCATCCGGATGACGCCGGACTGAAACCGTTTGCCCAGATGCTCGAGTTTCTCCGCGGCGTCGACAAGCCCGATATGCCCGCGCTGGCCGACATCGGCTTCCTCGACGATGGCTCGCCCGCCGCCGGCGAAGTCATGAACCTCATGATGCGCGAGAACCTTCTGTTCCAGATCGTCCGCCAGCCCGACCCGAAACTGAAGCTCAACGTGCGGCTCGGCACCAAGGACTTCCCGCTCGAAGATGCCAAGAACCCGGGAGTGATGGCCCACGCGGTCCGCGCCAAATTGACCGACGAGAAGCGCTCCGTGCGCATCTACGGAAGCCTCGTGGTGGTGGCGCGCGTCACGGTTGCGCCGGATGGCCTGCGGGTTCACCTGCTCAACTATGCCGGCGCTCAGCGGAAAGTCGATGGCGTCCGAGTGCGCGTTCTGGGGCACTATGAAAAACACCGGCTGGCCGCGGCCGGCAGCCCGGGAGAAGAGTTGCTCGATTTTGTCGCCGACACCGACGCCACCGAGTTCACTCTGCCCGAGCTGAAGACTTACGCGGTAATCGATCTTTCCCGGTAATGGAGCTATGAGACACATGCGAATCTCCGCCTGCATGGCCGCCCCTCTCTGGCTATGCGGCTCGGCGTACGGCCAGTCCCGTTACGATCTGCTCCTCCAGGGCGGGCACGTCATCGATCCCAAGAACGGCATCAGCGCGGTCCGCGACGTCGCCATCAAGGACGGCAAGATCGCCGCCGTCGCCCAGAATCTCGATCCCAAAGACGCGCTGAAGACGGTGAATGCCGCCGGCTTGTACGTCACGCCCGGCCTGGTGGATATCCACGTCCACGTCTTCGCCGGCACGGGCGAGCGCGCGTCCTACGCCGGGGACAACAGCCTGTACCCCGACGGCTACATGTTCCGCGTGGGCGTCACCACGGTGGCCGATGCGGGCTGCGCGGGCTGGCGCAACTTCGAGGATTTCAAGCAGCGCATCATCGACCGCTCGAAGACCCGCGTGCTGGCCTTCCTGAACATCGTGGGCAACGGCATGCGCGGCGCAAAGTTCGAAAACGATCTCGCCGACATGGAGGCCGCACCCGCCGCCGACATGGCCAAGAAGTATAAAGGCTTGATCGTGGGCATCAAGACCGCGCACTACACCGGCCCCGAGTGGACCCCCGTGGAGCACGCCGTCGAAGCCGGCACGCTGGCCGCAATTCCGGTGATGGTGGATTTCGGAAACGACCACCCGGAGCGCCCGCTGTACGACCTCGTCACCAAGAAGCTGCGGCCCGGCGACATCTACACGCATTGCTATTCGGGCCTGCGCCACGAACTGGACGATGCCGGCCGCGTGAATCCCGGCATGCCCGAAGGCCGCAAGCGCGGCGTGATCTTCGACGTGGGCCACGGCGGCGGCAGTTTCGCGTGGCGCGTCGCCGTGCCGGCCATCCGCCAGGGCTTTCTTCCCGACTCGATCTCCACCGACCTCCACGTGGGAAGCATGAATTCGGGCATGAAGGACATGCTCAACCTGATGAGCAAGTTCCTGGCGCTGGGCCTTTCGGTGGACGACGTGATTCTGCGCTCCACCTGGAACCCGGCCAAGGAAATCCACCACGAAGAGCTGGGCAACCTCTCGGTGGGCGCGCCCGCCGACGTCACGGTCATGAGCCTCGCGACGGGCAATTTCGGATTCACCGACATGTACGGCGCGCGCCTCGCGGGCAAACAGAAGCTGATCTGCGAGCTGACCCTTCGCGACGGCAAAGTGGTCTACGACCTGAACGGCATCACGCGCCCGGAATGGACCACGCTCCCGCCCGGCTACACCAACACCGGCAACGCCGCATGGGACGCCATCACGCCCGCGCGCGGCGGCCGCGGCGCCCCGGCCAAGAAGTAGTCATCCGATCAGATGTAGGCGATCACGTCGATCTCGACCAGCGAGTTCCCGGGGACGCCCGCGGCCGCGATGGTGGTGCGCACCGGCGGCTCGGCCCCGAAGCTCCCCTGGTAGACCTCGTTCATCGCGGCGTAATCCTTCAGGTCGGCCAGGTACACGTTGCACTTCAGCACCTTCTCCATGGACGACCCGACGGCTTCCAGTTGCTTCTTGATCGAGTCGAGGACGCCCTTGGTGTGCACCTTGATGTCGCCTGCCTCGTGGTAGCCGACTCCAGCGATGAACAGCAGGTTGCCGTAGGCCACGGTACCGCTGAACATCGGCGTGGTGGCCGGCTTCCGCCCGTTGGCATACAGCACCTTCTTGGTGGGCTTCGACTCCTGCGCCGCGGCGGGCGCAGCGGCGGCGGTTGCGGCGGCTACGACCGCCCCACCTTTGAGAAATTTCCGTCTGTTGCTCGTCATAGACTCTCCTCGGCTAACCTCGCCCCGTTCGATATTGGTGCTTCACCGCGCTCCACCGCGCGTCACCATACTCGCCCAGTCCCACGGTCCCGGACATCTTGCCGTTCTCCACTTTCCCAGTGAACTGGAACGAAACCCGCGTCCCATCGGTCGGCAGGGAACTCTGGAAGCGCACGGTGTCGGCGGCCACCGATCCGGTCAAATCGCCTGAAGCGAATTCGCCCTCGTGGGTGCCCGTCAGCCGCGTGCCGTCCTGCTCGAAGACCAGCTTGTGATTGGCCGACCCGTACACGAAATCCATGCGCAGCTCCCACTGGCCCGCCAGGGTCGCCGGCTGTCCCTGCGGCGTGGGCGGTGGCGGCTCGATCTTCGGCGGCTTGGAAAGCAGCGCGTACAACCGTTCGGCCACCACCTTCTCGTCGCCGGGCATCATCTGGTAGGGGACCACGGCCACCATGCTGGCCATGTTGCCCGAGCGGCTGCCGCTGGCGCGCGCCAGGTTGATCCGCGGATCAGTATCCATCAGGATCTGGTTCACCTCCTGCCCGGTGATCCCGAGTTTCGCGCCGTCCCACTGCACCATCAGCTCCGGCGTGCGGTTCGACAGGTCCGCCGACGGCTGGTTCACCCTGGTGCTGACGCCGTCGATTTTCTTGACCGCGGCGGCGATGCTGTTGAGCCGCGCTTCCCACTCGGCCCACTCGGCCTTGTGATCGCGTTTGACCCACATCTCCACCGCCGCCAGCATCCCCATGATCTCCTCTTTGCCGACCTTGACCGAGCGGCCGAAGGCGTGATGCGGCGCGCTGTTGATCCACGCGGCCTGGAGGAAGCTCTTGTCGCCCAACAGGAGTCCGGCGGCCTGCGGTCCGCGGATGCACTTGCCGCCGCTGTAGGCCACCACGTTGGCGCCGCGCGCCAGATGAACATTAGGCTTCAGCGTGAGGATCTCGGCGGCCGCATCCACAACCACGGGCACGCCCTTCCGCCGCGCGACCTCGGCGACCACGCGCGTGCCCAGCGGCCCGTCGTCCTGCGGGCCGGCCAGAATGTAGACCAGGGCGGTGCGGTCGTTGAACGCGGGCTCCAGTTCCGCCCGGTCGCGCACCAGGACCAGCTTCGCGCCCGGCATGCGGATGGCGTGGTCGTAGACGTTGTGCGAGTATGCGGGGACCACCACCTCGCTCTTCAGCCCGGCCACGTTGGGCAGCCGCTGCATGCGCTCCGGGTTGCCGCCGGCAATGGCCGCGGTGGCGCAGTGCGTCAGACCAGCCGCGCAGCCCGCCGTCACGATGCCCCATTCGGCGCCGCTCAACTCCGCCAGGCGCCGGCCCACCGCGTCCATCAGCTCGTCCATCTGCACGAAGCCGCGGGACGCCTCGTCCATGGCGCGCTTCACTTCCGGAAGCGTTTGCGACCCGGTGATGATGGTGAACGTGCCGCGCGCGTTGATGAGCGGCCGCACGCCGATGGAGCGGTACATGTTGGGTCCGATCTCGAGCGGCGCCGCCACGGCTTTGAAGCTTCCGCCGAGCGCCTGCGCCGCGGCGAGCAGTCCGCCTCGCCGGAACAGGTCCCGGCGATTGAAATGGGTCCACGGCTCTTTAACTTTGTTCCAGAACAACGTTGCCATAAGTTGCCACCTCGCAGAACACCTACGGGTATTATTCTATTACACACGCCGGGAAAGCCGGGGCGATTATTGCTTGACCATGCGTGCCGCCGGTGATATTGTTCTTCACAGAGAGGGGGCGGCATGCGCCATGATGGATGAGCTTGTACTCTACGAAGATGCAGGCCTGGAGCCGGCCAGCCTGCGCCCGATGAATGGTTACCTGGGGGTGAGCTTCAGCATGACGAAGTTCTTCTCGCGGGAGCGTATGCGGCAGTACATAGAATGGGCGGGCGCCAACCTTCAGGATCTCCTGATCATCGTCGCCGACCACTTCGAGGGTTATAACATCGAGGTATTCAAGCGGTCCGAACCGGAGACGGCCTTTCCGAAAGCGTTCGGGGTGGGATACCAACTGCTGAAGGGATATGTGCGGGCGATACCCAAATCGCTGGAATCGCGCGTGCGCGTGGTGCTGGCTTCCGAACTGCTCATCGAACAGCAATGCATCGAGATCCTGGAGTCCGTACGGAGACTCGGCTCGCAGAAACCGGATTTCGTTCGGGACTGCCGGACGGGCATCCTGGAGCTGATCTCGGGAAAACTGGCGGAGGCGGGAATCGAAGATGCGCAGCGGGAGTCGGCGCTGGAGGTGCTGCTGAATTACATGTACGAGGAGATCGCCATCATCCTCTACGTTTCGCACGCCATGTCGCCGCCGTACCCGGTGGCGATTTTCCCGTACGAGCCGAGGCAGGTGATCCGGAACCTGTATCAGAACCAATACGGGGACATTTCGGCGATTACCCGCGGCGAGGCGTTCCGTTTCGTCAGACTCGCTCCGCCTTCTTTTGTAAGAGCATCGGCAGCGGGAGGAGGCGCGCTGCCGGACCAATAAAAGCGAAGGCACACTGCAAGGGAGGCGCTATGGCCGACGAACCCGACGAGGCCCGATCCAGCGGCGCGGCGGATGAACTGCTGCCGGAAATCACAAAAGCCGACTGGGACGACCTTCTGGCGAACATCCGGGCGGGGGCCTGTACGCCTTTCATCGGCGCGGGCGCATCCATACCGCCGCTGCCTCTCGGTTCTCAACTGGCGCAGGAATGGGCGGAGGCGTACGAATACCCTCTGGCGGACGGGAGGGACCTTGCCCGGGTAGCTCAGTACCTTTCGGTGCAGAAATCTCCGATGTTTCCGAAAACGCTGATCGTTTCGCGTTTTCAGGGCCTCGGGCCGCCGGACTTTCAGAATCCGGTGGAACCGCACGGGTTGTTAGCCGATCTTCCGCTGCCGGTCTACATCACCACCAACTACGACGATTTCATGATGAGAGCCCTGAAAAACAGGGGCAAGGACCCGCAACGGGAAGTGTGCCGCTGGAACCGTGAGATCCAGCGCCTGCCTTCGGTGCTCAACGAGCCGTCGTATCAGCCCAGCGTGGAGCAGCCGCTGGTCTTCCACCTCCACGGCCACACGCAACTGCCGAGGTCGATCGTCCTCTCCGAAGACGATTACATCGATTTCCTGATGAACCTGAAGGGGGCCATTCCGCCGCGCGTGGAGGGGGCGTTCTCCGACGCCTCGGTGCTGTTCCTGGGTTACCGGCTGGCGGATGTGAATTTCCGGCTGCTGTTCCGGACGGTGGTGCATTACATGGAGATGGCCACCAGTTACGGTCACGTATCGGTGCAACTCCTGCCCGAAGACATCCCCAAGGGGAAGCGGCAACAGGCTCTGGATTACCTCAACAACTACTACGAGAAGCTGCGCATCCACGTGTACTGGGGCTCGTGCCAGAAATTCACATCCGAGCTGCGGAACCGCTGGGACGCGCGGAGCGCCGGGGCCGGGGTTTGACAGATTTCGAAGAAAGGAGGCGACAGGTGGCGACCAGCTCACGACCGGCAGCGGAGTTCGCCAGCCCGTACGTGGGCCCGCAGCCTTTCCAACCCGAACAGGCATCCCTGTTTTTCGGACGCGACAAAGAGGCCGGCGACCTGCTGTCGCTGGTGACGGCGCACGGCGAGGTGCTGATGTACGCACCATCGGGCGCCGGGAAAAGCTCGCTGCTGAACGCGGGGTTGATCCCGCTGCTGGAGGCCAGATCGTTCGACATACTCAGGCCGGCGCGCGTGGGCGGGCTGTTGCCGCCCGGGATTCAGGCCGGCGACATCAAGAACCTGTACATGTTCAACGCCCTCAGGAAATGGGCGGGACCCGACCGGGACTGCAATGAATTGGCCGGCTGGACCTTCCGGCACTTCATCGAAAGCCGGGAGAGTACCCGCGACAGCCACGGGCGCAAAAAAGCGGTGGTGGTCATTGTGGACCAACTGGAGGAGATCTTCCAGTATTACCCGGAACAATGGGAAACCAGGAAGGACTTCTTCGATCAGATCGGCGATGCCCTGGAGCGCGACGTTCAGCTTCGGGTCCTGTTCGCGATGCGGGAGGACTACATCGCGCAACTGGCGCCATTCTGCCGTTTTCTGCCGGAGCAGCTGAGGGTTCGCTACCGGCTGGAACAGTTGAAAAAGGAGGCGGCGCTGGCGGCGATCACGGGTCCGCTTGCGGCGCAGGGATCGGGGCGGTCCTTCGCGCCAGGAGTGGCGGAGGAACTGGTGCAGGAACTGCTCAAAGAGCGGGTGGTCAACGCGGAAGAACAGATTGTGGAGATCGTGGGCCAGTACGTGGAGCCGGTGCAGCTTCAGGTGGTCTGCGAAAGCCTCTGGCACAACCTGCCGCCGGAAGTGACCGTACTGACCGAGGAGCATTTAAAGAGCTTCGGCGACGTCACGCGTTCGTTGGCGGTGTTTTACGGCGACTGCATCGCGAAGACAATCGCGCAGACAGGGTTGAAAGAAGGCAAACTGCGGAGCTGGATCGGCAAGGCGCTGATCACGTCATCGGGCACGAGAGGAGCGGTTTTCCGGGAACACGGGCAGAGCACGGGAATCCCCAACGAAGCGCTGGATCTACTGGTCGGCCTGCACCTGATTCGGGTGGAACAGCGAGCCGGCGGATCCTGGTACGAGCTGAATCACGACCGGTTCATCGAGCCGATTCAGAGTTCCAACCAGGCGTGGCTGCTGAACCAGGGGCCCTCCGTACAGCTCAAGAAATCCCTGGAGGAGAAAGCCATTGCCTGGGCGCAATCCGGCCGGCCCAGCACCGAGCTGCTGGATGCAGCGGAGCTGAGGCAGGCGGAGCAGTTGGAGGCGGCCTCGGAGGTGATCGGGGTTGCCTGCTCTTCCGACCTGGTGCAACTGGTGACGATCAGCCGGTTCGAGCGGGACCGCGCCGCGGCAGAGCAACTGAGGCGGGCGATCGAGGCGTACTCCAGGGAACTGGCGGCGGCGGCGATCGCCGACTCGGTGGTGGATCCCGAACTGGGACTGTTGCTGGCGCTCGAGGCCGATTCGAAGATGCGGACGCCGGAGTCGCTGGAATCGTTGGATCAGGCCGTGGTGAGCTGCCGGACGAGGCGGATTCTTTCCGGGCACCGAGGCCCGGTGTTCGGAGTGGCATTCAGCCCGGACGGAGTGGTGTTGGCCACGGCGGGCCGGGACGCGACGGTGCGGCTGTGGGAGGTGGCTTCCGGGCGAGAGATGCGCTGCCTGAAGGGCCACAGCAATCCGGTTTACGGCGTGGCGTTCAGTCCCGACGCCCGGCAGATCGCGACCGCGAGCCTGGACGGAACGATCCGGGTTTGGGAGGTGGAGTCGGGTGAGGCGCTGCTGTCGCTTTCGGGCCACGAGGAGCCGGCGATCGGAATTGCATTCAGCCCGGATGGGAAGCGGCTGGCCAGCGCCAGTTTCGACCGGACGGCGCGGCTGTGGGACGCCACATCCGGCGAGCAGTTGCTGGAATTCAAAGGGCACACCGGCCCGGTGATCGGTGTGGCCATCAGCCCGGATGGCGGAAGCGTGGCGACGGCCAGCCTGGATGGCACGGCGCGGCTCTGGGATGCCCGATCGGGCCGCGAGCTGCGTACTCTGAAGCGGCACGGGGCGGCGGTTTACGGGGTGGCCTTCAGCCCCAAGGGCGACCGGCTGGCGACGTCGAGCCTGGACCAGACCGCGCGCGTCTGGGATTGCCAGCGCGGCAAGCTGCTTCTGACGCTGGGAGGCCACGCGGCGATGCTGGGGATGGTGACTTTCAGCCCGGACGGGAAACGGCTGGCCACGGCGAGCGCGGATGGGACGGCCAAGGTATGGGAGGCCGACTCCGGGTATGAGCTGGTAACGCTGGTCGGCCACAAGGGACTGGTATTCGGAGTGGCATTCAGCCCGGACGGGGAAAGCGTGGCAACCGCGAGTTGGGACGGCACCGCGCGGATCTGGAGTGTTTCCACGGAACTGGACCTGATCGGGCACAGCAAAGAAATCAAGGACATCGCATTCAGCCCGCACGGCAAGCGCCTGGCTACGGCCAGCGTGGACGGGACGGCGCGAATCTGGGAGTTCTCGAGCGGGAGGGAACTACGATCGCTGGCCGGGCACAAAGGACTGATCTACGATGTCGAATTCAGTCCCGACGGCAACCGGGTGGCCACCGGGTCGCTGGACAGGACGGCTCGGATCTGGGATGCGCATTCCGGGCGCGTGACGCGCATTCTGCGCGGCCACCGCGGTCCGGTGTTCGGTGTAGCGTTCAGCCCGGACGGCAGCCGGCTGGCGACCGCGAGCGGCGACACGACGGTCAACCTGTGGCGGGTGGAGACAGGGGAGCAACTTCTCACCCTGGCCGGCCACGGCGACCTGGTCTACGAGGTGATGTTCAGTCCGGACGGCGCGAGGGCCATCACGGCAAGCGCGGACGGGAGCGCGAGAATCTGGGACACGCAGTCGGGCCGGGAAGTGCGGACGTTGCGCGCGGCGGCGGGAATGGTCTGCAGCGTGCGATGGAGTCCGGATGGGAAGCTGCTGGCGACCGCAGGCTCCGACAGCACGGTGAAACTGTGGTCGGCCGAGTCGGGCGAGCTTCTGCGGACGCTGAGTGAACACATCAGCTCGGTCAATTCGGTGGCTTTCAGCGCGGACGGCCTGCGGCTGGCCAGCGGCAGCTCGGACCGCACGGCGAGAGTGTGGCAGGTGGCGACGGGGAAGTGCCTCTTTGCCCTGCGCGGCCATGGGGGCATCGTCAACGGTGTTGCGTTCAGCTCAGACGGGAAGCGCCTGGCCACGGCCGGGGTGGATCATTACGTGCACTTGCACGTTCTGGACGCGGACGAGTTGAAAGAGATCGCCGGCCGTTACGCGATCCGGGGATTCTCGGCCGAGGAGCGCGCGAAGTACCTGAGCCGGGATCCCACTGGACTCAAGCCGAGTATTTCCTGACGCCGCGCAGGAGTTCCGCCGCCAGCCGCGGCACCCCGGTTTCCGGATCCGGTTCCTCGTATTCGAGCGAGATATAGCCCCGGTATCCCGCACCGGCGAACATGCCGAGCAGGCGGTCCACGTCGACGTCTTCCTTTGCGCCGCTCTCGCTCGCGATCCGGCCCTTGAAGTGGACGTTGACGGCATACGGAATACACATCGCCACCTGGGCGTAGCCGTTTTTCGGAAAGTTCCCCGTGTCGAGATTGATGCCCGCCCACGGCGAATCCACCTGCTTGACGATCGCCACAGTCGGCTCGGCCGTGGCAGAAAGACCACCGTCGTCTTCCACTCCGAGCAGGACGCCCTTGGAGCCGGCATATTCCGCCGCCCGCTTCAAGACCTCCACCGCCCACGGAATGGCCTGCGCCTCGGTGGCGCCTTTGGGGATGGCGCCGCCGAACACACGCACATGCGCCGCTCCAATCTTCCAGGCGACATCCACCCACTTCCTGGCGTTCTCCACCTGGGCGCGCTGCAATTCTTCGGTTGGCTGGCAGAGGCTCACGCGCGCCGCGATGCTGTAAAGGCTCACCGCGTTCTTGTATGCGGCGCGGCGCAGCGACGCCAGGAACTGGTCCGACGTGTCGGGAAACCAGTAGACCGTGGTATCGAGCCCGTCGAGGCCCAGGTCGGCGACGTAACGGATGAGGGCCTCGTACGTCATGGCGCGCTTCTCGAGCTGCGCGCGGAACGAGTAGGCGACCAGTCCGGCACGCAGCCGGCCCTTCGCAGCGGGTTGGCCGCCGAGTTGCGGGGCGGCAGCCAGCGCCGGCGCGGTTTTCAAAAGTTCCCGGCGAGTCATATGGTTCAGACAATGTCCTCCGTCTCCGGGTCCCAGCGCACCGTGCGCTGCTGGCGGTAGGAGGCGATGGCCATCTGGCAGGCCACAGCTACGCGGTACCCGAGGTCGAACGGACAGACCGGTTCCTTGCGGCTGCGCACGCAATCGAAGAAGTTCTGCAAATGCCGGGTCGTGAAGTCCTGATAAGAAGTTCCTCCGATGGCCGGGGCGGCCGGCGGAGGGCTGGCGGCAGCTTGCGCCCGCCCGCGGCGCTGGGGCAACAGGGCCACGTTGTCGCCCTGTTCGTGAATCAGCGTCGCTCGATTGCCGAACAGCAAATCGTAACCTTCGCCGAAGTAGCCGTTGCCGAACATGGAATTCCAGGTGAAGAGAACCTTTTCCGGCTGCTGCATGGTCACCGACATGGTATCCGGCACGTGCATCTGGGGCGCGAGGTAATCGGCCCCGGTCATGGTCACGGCTTCGGGGATGTTCCAGCCCAGCGCCCCGTACCAGAAACCCACCTGGTGGACCATGTTTTCGAACACGTTGCCGCCGGAGTAGTCCCAGTAAAAGCGCCAGTTCATGTAGCGCTGCGGATCGAACGGATAGGACTTCGCCTCGCCCTGGAAGGCCGTCCAGTCGACGTGCTCAGCATCGCAATCCGGAGGCACTGCACGCATCCAGCCGCCGTACAACGAGTTTCGGAAATGAAAGGCCTGGAGCGCGGTGATGGCGCCCATATTCTCTTTGGTGGCCAGCTCGCGCGCCTTCTGAAAACCCGGCCCGCTGTTCATCTGCATGCCGATCTGAACCACCCGGCCCGAGCCCTGAAACGCGTGCTTCATGCGCCGGGCGTGAGCGGGAGTAAACGCCATGGTCTTTTCCTGATACACATCCTTGCCCGCCTGTATGGCCGGCACGAAGTTCAGGCAGTGTTGGTGCTGAGGCGTGACAATCAACACCGCGTCGATGCTTTTGTCGTCGAGCAACTGACGGAAATCGCGGTAGGTCTTGATGTTGGGAACCAGCTTCCTGGCGGCCTCGAAGCGTCCGGTGTACACGTCGGCCACCGCCACGGCTTCGACGTTGGGGCAACGAAGGGCGAAGCCGAAATCCTCCATGCCGCGCGCGCCCGCGCCGATCAGGCCGAAACGGACCCGGTCGTTGGCGCCGAGGATGCGGCTGGCCGGGGTCTGCGCGGAGGCAACCACGCCGGCCGCACTTATCAATCCGCCCAAGAACTCGCGTCGATCAGGCACAATTCACCTCCGGGATGAAGAAAACCGATCCTATTTTACTCCGCGGCGGCGGGGAAAGGACCAGGATTCATTACGCTTGAATCGAGGATCAGTCCCAGGAGGGGGGATTCCATGGCTGGCTTCGCTCTCTAATCCCTTCCTCGACATCTTTGCCGAAACCGCCGTCCAAGATCAACTTCGAGCCGCTGGCCTTGGCAGAGGCTATGCATGCGGAGATGGGCCGCTGGCAAGGATTGCGAGGGAGTTCAGCTTCGCTAATGTGCAGCGTTCCCATATCCACAATGATAATTCTTTGGAGGGGTGGTGGGCTCGACAGAACTCGAATCTGTGACCTCCTGCGTGTCAAGCAGGCGCTCTAACCAACTGAGCTACGAGCCCCTCTCTATGCTGAAGGACCTTGATTCTTTGGTGCGGATGAAGGGACTTGAACCCCCACACCCTTGCGGGTACATGGACCTGAACCATGCGCGTCTGCCAATTCCGCCACATCCGCACAACCGGATGGAAACTCCATTTTTTCAAACCGCGAAGCCGGAGTCAATCTTCCCGGTTTTGTCGCTCCGGGCCTACACCACGTCGACGCCCATGCTGCGAGCCGTACCCGCAACCGAGCGCTTAGCCGCTTCCAGGTCGAAGCAGTTCAGGTCGGGCATCTTTATCTTGGCGATCTCTTCCACCTGCTTCTCGGTGATCTTTCCAACCTTGTTCTTGTGCGGCTCGGCCGACCCCTTCGCCAGGTTCACGGCGCGCTTGATCAGCACCGGCACCGGCGGCGTCTTGGTGATGAACGTAAACGAACGGTCGGAGAAGATGGTGATCACGACCGGGATGATCAGCCCTTCCTGGTCCTTGCCCGATGTCTTGGCGTTGAACGCCTTGCAGAAATCCATGATGTTGACGCCCTGAGGGCCCAACGCCGTGCCGACCGGGGGCGCCGGGGTAGCCTTCCCGGCGGGAATCTGCAACTTCACCTGCGCTGTAACTTTCTTTGCCATGCGTGCAATCCTTTTTCCTGGCGGGGTGCCCTCCGGCCCCGGCGCCTAAACTTTTTCCACCTGGAGAAATTCCAATTCCACCGGCGTGGCGCGGCCGAAAATCGTCACCATGACACGCAGGGTGCCGCGCTCGGTGTTGACCTCGTCCACTTTGCCCGAGAAGTTGGCGAACGGACCATCGACAATCCGCACGGAATCGTTCTTCTCGAACGTCATCTTGGGACGCGGCCGCTCCGCCGAGGAAGCCTGGCGGTACAAGATCTGGTTGACTTCGTCCGCGCTCAGAGGCACGGGCGAATTTCCACCGCCCACAAAACCGGTGACGCGCGGCGTGTTCTTCACCTCGTGCCACAACGCGTCGTTCATTTCCATCTCCACCAGCACGTACCCGGGATAAATCAGGCGCTTGCTGGTGACCTTCTTTCCGTTGCGCAGCTCCATCACCTCTTCGGTGGGAATGAGGATCTGCCCGATCTTGTCGGCGAACCCGAAGGCTTCGGAGCGCGTGCGCAGGGACTCCGCCACCTTGTTTTCGAATCCCGAATAGGTGTGGATGATGAACCACTTCTTGGGCGACGATGCGTCGTAGCCGGCGGGCGCGGGTTGGGCGGCTTCGGCCTCGGCGGTTTCCTCGGGCTGGGGCGCGGCCGCCGCGATTTCTTCCGGCTCGCCAGACGCGTCCGGTTCTACGGAATGTTCTTCGGGCTCCGCGGATTCCGCGTCGCCCTCGTCGTGAAGGTTCTCTTCCGCTTCCATATCCGCCTACTTATTAGTAAAAAAGTCGAGCACCCGCTTGACTCCCGCGCCAAGCAGGCCGTCCACCACCCAGAAATAGGCCGCGAAGGCAAACACGGAGAAGATGACCACAGCGGTGGTGCCTTCCACCTGCTTGCGGTTCGGCCACGTCACGCGATTCATCTCCTGCTTGAGGTCGTTGACGTAATCGCGCGTGCTTTGCACCCAGACTTTGACATCGGTCATAACAGTTCCCTTGCTGACTGGCTCCCTTTTGTATTCGGGGTTGGCAGGGGCGGAGGGATTCGAACCCCCACTCGCGGTTTTGGAGACCGCTGGTCTGCCGTTAAACCTACGCCCCTGGGTCACACCCACCCGATACGGGGGGGCATCCACCTATTTTACTTGATTTCCTTGTGGGGCTGGTGCTTACGGCAGTGCGGGCAAAACTTCTTCAGCTCCAGGCGCTCGGTCGTAGTCTTTTTGTTCTTGGTCGAAGAATAGTTCCGGTTCTTGCACTCGGTGCACTGGAACGTAATTATTTCTCGAGGCATTGGTTTTCTCCTACTTGCTGATCTCGGTTACCGTGCCGGCGCCCACCGTGCGGCCGCCTTCCCGGATGGCGAACCGCAGCCCTTTGTCCATGGCCACCGGCGTGATCAGCTCCACGGTCAGGTTCACGTTGTCGCCCGGCATCACCATCT